>JBBQUV010000001.1:0-171095 GCA_038212075.1 Minisyncoccia bacterium
TCCGCTTGCGACATCCGAATTCAGAAAAAAGGAATCAGTCGAAGTTTTGGCAAATCCTTTCCCCAAAAAATTGTTTTGCCAAAACTTTGTCCGTATTTTCTCAGATTTCTTCGTCAGGATTCATTTCAAAAAAAGTTCGAACTTTGTCCAGAACATACCGCTAGATTGAGCGCTAGTGTTTACCGTCCGTTCCTCCTTGGAGGGCGAGTAGAAATCGAACTAGCTGAATGTCAAAAGCACCTCACGAAGAGGTGCTTTTGACATTCTTTGAAGCGACCCAATGACCTAGATAGCTTTTTCGAGTGTGAGTAGTTTCTGACTCAGCACCAGCCTACTCTTGATACACAGCAGAAGCTCCCGCTTCTCAGTGACGCTACCTTCCTTGAGAAGATATTTTGCATAGTGCTGTAGATCGATATCCTTCTCGGGTAATACGGATGATGCACCTGCGAAGCTTCGCTGGAATTTCCGCATACGTTCGACCTCCGCTTCGAACTTCTGCCGCATGGTTATGCGGTTCAAGTCGATTTCGTCCATGATCTTCGCAAGCTGCTCGATCAGTTCCTCTTCGCGAATGTACCCGCTCTTACAAGCAACGTCTCTGGCCTTAGTACATCCATAATAGACATAGCGATTAGAGGTGCCGTCTTTCAGCTTCTTGAACTTCTCGTCGGCTGATATCCCTGAGCCGCATTCTCCGCAGGTCATGAGTTTCGTAAAAGCGAACTCCTTAATATCCGAGCGGATAATGCGATCTCGTTTCATCTGCTCTTGAGCTCGGTCATACAGTTCTTTGGTAATAAGCGGCTCGTGCTTGCCTTGGTACCAGTTCCCGCTCTTCTCAGGGTACTCGAACACTCCGTAGTAGAAAGGATTCTGGAGAACCAGGTACACGCTCGAAAGCGTCATATTCTTGTTCGCTCGTCCGGTAAAGTTCAGGTCGAACTTTAACCACTGATGTATCCTCCGGCCAGACCACTTCTCATTCGCCGCCTTTTCGAATATCTGCTTGATAACGGGCGCACGAACTGGGTCCACTATCGCTTGGCATTTGCGGTCTGCATGCTTCTCGTTCAGATATCCTGTGGGAGCGACGCCGGGTCGTAGTCCCATCTCACATCTCGTTCGTAGACCACGCTTCACATTCACGCCTCGGTTGTCGTTTTCGAGCTTTGCCTGCGACCCGAGAATCATTAAGAGAAATTTCTCACTCGGACTATTCGAGAACCGTTGCCCGAATGTACGTATCTCATGGAGCTTGCCTGCATCCATGAGATCCACGATCTTCCCAAGGTCTCCGGCATTACGGCTGATACGGTCTGGTGCCCAGGTTAGGATTCCGTTGTATTTCCCGGCATTCAGCTCCTCGATTATCTCGTTGAAGATCGGTCTCTGGCCCGTCTCTTTAGCCGAATGCGATTCACGCTTCATCACCACGACCTCCAGACCGTCCCGATCTGCGAGCTGGAGCATTTCTTTGATCTGGCTATCTATACTCAATATCTGCTTCTCCTCACTCTCGGTGCTCTTACGGGCATACAAACAGTACGTGACCCTCACAGGGGCTTCTATTTTTTTGGCGGGAAACCCTGTCGGTACTTGTATAGTGTTCATATACCTAATGGATGACGGAGAATCCCTCAGGTGTCTAGAGCGTCCGAGTTGGCTGCTAGACCCTTCAGGAACTCCCTAATTTCTTCCTCATTTCGCTCTATATTTTTCAGTACTTGGCGATATACGTGCTTGGACGAGGATTCAGCGGTAAGTCTGTACAAATAGATAAATACGTTGTAATGTAAAGCCGGCTGTCTCGTAGCAGTTCTTTGATAACTTACGAACTACTGCGAAGGTCTCTCCACTGTCCCTACGTCCAACTGTCCCCAAAGGAGAATAGTGATGAAAAACGTGTATGTATCCGACCTGCTTGAACGGCAGGCGGGTGTTGACGTCGTACTGCCTTGCTGGCTCAGGTCAAGAAGGCATAGCGGCGGGATCTGTTTCCTCGACGTGATGGACTCGACTGGCTTGATTCAGGCCATCGTTGAGCGCAATCGCGTGGGTGAAACCGAGTTCGAAGCAATCGGGCGAATTCCGCTCGAGTCCGCGTTCGAAATCTCCGGTAAGGTGGTGTCGCACGCAAATCGACCGCGAGAAATCGCTGTCGATGGAATCCGCGTGATCAGCAGAGCGAGTATCCCTGTTTCTCCGCAACCGCGGAGCGATGTGGACATCTTCGATCCACGACTGGCCGATCAACTGCTAAGCAACCGGCATTTGTATCTTCGGAACCCCAAGATTATGGAAATCTTGAAGTTTCGAAGCCTCATGATGTCGGAAGTGAGGAGCTGGTTCGAACAGAACCACTTCCTCGAAATCGACGCACCAATTCTTACGCCGGTCCCACTCTATGATGACGGATCGGCTGTCGGCGTCGATATCGCAGGCGAACATATCTTCATGACCCAATGCGTCGGGTACTACCTCGAGGCGGCGGTTCATGCGTTCGAACGCGTCTATAACATGGGACCCAGTTTCCGCGGTGAAGAATCGCGGAGTCCTCGGCATCTCATGGAGTACCACCACATCAAGGCTGAAATCGCCTTCGCCGATCTCGAAGACGTTATTCGGATCGTCGAAGGACTAATCTCTCACATCACGGAAACGTGCTGGAAGAGAAGTCCGAATGTGTCGAAAGTGTTAGGCACTTCAATGTGCCTGGACGGAATGCGCATACCTTTCCCTCGTATCTCGTATGAAGACGCCGTGATCTATCTCAAGAAAAACGGTTTCGACATCGAATTCGGCAAAGGGCTGGGTGGCGCGGAAGAAAAGAAGCTCTCGGAGCTTTATCCCTCGACCCCATTCTGGGTGACAGGAATTCCGCGTGTCGTTGAACCTTTCCCGTACTGCATCGATCCGGCCGATAAGCGCATCACGCGCGTTGCCGACCTGATCGCCAGCAACGGGATGGGTGAACTTCTCGGTGTCGCCGAGAAGATTCACGACATCGATATGCTCGATGAGCGTCTCGGTGAAAAGGGTAAGCGAAACGATCCCCGGTATGGATGGGTCCGCGAGGTCCATCAGCTCGGGTGCGTGCCGCATGCCGCCTTCGGGATGGGTGTCGAACGGATGATCCGTTGGATGCTCAATATCCCTCACGTTCGGGATGCAATCCCGTTCCCGCGCATCTTTCGCAGGCGGGTATACCCCTAAGCGATCGATGTGTCCTACCGTCAACTGTCAACGCGGAGAAAGACTATGGAACGTACACTCATAAAGAACCTGAGCCTCGCACAAGGCGAAGTGAAGGTTCAAGGTCTGGTGGAAACGGTGCGCGATCAAAAGCGCATGCTGTTTCTCACCCTGCGTGATCATACTGGCCTCGTCCAGGTTGCTCACGACAAGGTCGACGGTGAGGAGGCTCTCACGAGCGTCCTCACCGTCATCACGTCAGGTTCTGCCATTCAGGTCACCGGGCAGGTCATCATCGACCCAAAGGTGAAGCTGGGCGGCAGGGAAATTCGGGCAACCGATATCCAGATCGCGTCGATGGCAGAGTCCCCTCTGCCCATCGCTGCCGATTCTTCCCTCGACAAGCAGCTCGACTGGCGATACATCTCGCTCAGACGTCCGGAGAACCTGCTCATCTTCAAGGTACAAACCTTGCTCGAGCAGGCGATGCGGGAATTCTGGGCGGACAACGGCTTCCTAGAGGTTCATTCCCCGAAGCTGACGCCAGCCGCGACCGAATCAGGATCGGAGCTATTCACCGTCCCGTACTTCGAGACGGAAGCCTGTCTCGCTCAATCGCCTCAGTTTTACAAGCAAATGGCGATGGCGGCAGGATTCGATCGAATCTTCGAGATTGGCCCGGTCTTCCGGGCTAATCCGTCATTCACGTCGCGCCACGACACGGAGTTCACCTCCGTTGACATGGAAGTTTCGTGGATCGATTCGCACGAAGACGTCATGAAAATCGAGGAGACGTGGCTGGCGTACTGCCTGCAACGTATCTCGACCGAATACGGCTCCGAAATCGAGGAGACGTTCGACGTGAAGGTGAAGGTGCCGACGCTTCCGTTCCCGCGCATTTCCCTCGAGGAGGCGCGTGGAATCCTCGCCAAGCAGGGCCATATCATCTCTCACAAGGAGGATCTGGACCCTGAAGGTGAGCGCATGCTGGCTCGACACATCCTCGAGCAGACCGGCCACGAGTTCGTGTTCGTCACGAACTACCCGGTCAGCGTGCGGGCCTTCTACCATATGCGGCAGGAGGATAATCCGGAACTTACTAAGAGCTTCGACCTTCTCTGGAAGGGGCTCGAGGTGACGACCGGCGCTCAGCGTGAGCACCGACCCGAACGACTGAAGCAACAGGCGATAGAGAAAGGGGTGGATCTGGATTCGATTCGGGACTATCTCGGCTTCTTCCGCTACGGATGCCCGCCTCACGGTGGCATGGGCGTCGGTCTCACCCGACTACTCATGATCATGATGAACCGCAGTACAGTTCGTGAAGTCACGTACCTCTATCGAGGTCCGAATCGTCTGACTCCGTAAGGAGAAAGACTAGACCCGAAGCAGCAATGCTTCGGGTCTTCTTTTTTACTTACTCTACACCTTCGATAATATGATATTCCTTACCAAATACTATATGTACCCGCTTCTGTTTAAACTTCTGCAAAAACTCTAGAGCTAAGTTTTCAAGCATCTCAATACCTTCCTCGTCAGTGGCATCCTCTCTAACCATACCGACGTACTGAAAGGAGGGTTCGTAACTCGATGACATAAGTTCTTTTTCAACCCAAGGATAAATGAACTCTCCGCGTAGCAATGTTCCGGCGACTAATTTTTTCTCCTCATGCATTCGTCGCTCTATCCATCTCTGTATGCAGTCGCGAGCCTCTTCAATTGCGTGAACTGGATTTGAAGAATCATATCCTTCTTGGAGTCCACAAGAAATTTGGAATGGTCGGTATGGCTTTTGCATAAAATTGACTATTTAATTAAATCATAGCATGCTTGCACCGGACAGGTAAATGTGACTGACCTGGGGAACATTCCGAGATTGAAAGGAGTAGAATATGACCGAATATCTGGATACTGTTGTCCGTTCAGGGCAAGTGAATACCCCTCCGGGGAGTTATCGGACTGTAAAGGAGTGGGGAGTGAACTCATTCATGGGACCCCACTCCACAGTCCTGGAGATAGGTTGTTCAACTGGGTTCATCACCACCGAGGTAGCGCGCTATACGGGCGCTACCTGTATCGGCGTCGACCTGCATGGAAAGAGTGTTGCAACTGCGGAAGAGAGTGTCGATGGATATATCGCCCATCGAGTCTCGTTCAAACAGGCAGATGCTGCAGCGCTGCCATTCGACACGGACTCCTTCAGTCACGTGATTGTGAGCGGATATCTCCCGTTTGTTCCTGCTGAGGTGAGAAAAGCTCATATTACCGAAGCGGTACGGGTACTGCATCCTTGGGGCTATCTGTTAATAGCGCTCTATTACTACCGCACACCTCCGCCGCAGCAGGTTGTCGAGGAGTTCAATGCCAAGATAGGTACAAAGCTAAGTGTGGATGGAGACCGACCATACTGGATCAGTCTATTCGATGGTCTTCCATTAACGCTTGAGTACAATTCTGAGTACGAAGTGCTTCCAGGTGGGTGCGAACGTACAGAAATGTATCTTCAACATCTTCATCCGGAGACACGGGAGGATTGGAAAGAGAATCTCAGGCTCTTCAATGAGAATGGGGAATATCTGAACTATTTCGTTCAAGTGTATCGGAAAGTCGCTGATGATCCCCATGTTCTTTTGCAACTTCCACGTGGGGGAATCTATCAGACAAAGCGAATTTCGCGAGATAGTACTTAGGTACGCTCAGAGGCCCGAAGCAGCAATGCTTCGGGTCTTCTTTCTAAAGAAATACTTCATGATATTATTTGAACCATGAAACAAGAAGAGAAATGTATTTTTTGTAAAATCGTTACGGGCGACGCGCCGTCCTATAGAATCTGGGAAGACGACGATCATGTTGCATTCCTCTCTATCTTCCCAAACACGGAAGGTTTTTCAGTCGTTATTCCAAAAGAACATCATCCGAGCTATTTATTTGATCTTTCTGACGAGATAGTTTCCAAGCTCGTGCTCGCGGCCGGAAAGGTCGCTAAACTTCTCGACAAGAAACTCGATGATGTCGGACGTACCGGAATGATATTTGAAGGATTTGGTGTAGACCATATCCACGCTAAATTATTTCCTATGCATGGAACTAAGTCAGACACATGGGTACAGCGAAAGTCTAATGTCGACAAATATTTCGAGACCTACGAAGGTTATATTTCGTCACACGACTACAAGCAGGCAGATGATGAGGAGCTAGCTGCGCTCGCAAAGAGAATACGAGGAGAAGAATAAAAAACGGCGAGCTTTTGGCTCGCCGTGCAGTTTCAGAAACCAAAGACGGTTTCAGCATTCTTTTGGAATATACGCTCCTTCAGACCGCACTGTGCTCCTAGAGGATAGCCCTCGATGGCCCTTTTAATGGCCAACAAGCACTGCCACTGAGCGTGTACGGCATCTTTCGCAAGATGGCCGTACTCGGCGTATTCGACCGGATCTACCCAGTGATACTGATAGTCAGTCACGATACGCTCACCCTTTTCAGGATGTTTGTAGGCGACAGAACGTAGCAAGTTCAGTGGCTCATCCGAACCGAATAGGATGCGTTCCTGTCCGAAGCATTTGAGCGCTAGCGACACGACTTCCGATGAGGGATTTAGTGCCGTATCGAGCCACACATTTTCTGATTGTGCGGCCATTCGATAGACTTCTTCCAGACCCGGCACAAGGAGCTTCGACAATCCGAGATGCGCTAGCACAACTCTCAAGCGAGGGAAGTCCGAAAGCATCGACATCAGGTCGTCGCAGGTATGCACGATCATTCGTGGTAGATGCAGAATGATCGGCAGGTCGAAGGCTTGAGCCTCTTCTAGAATTTCCGGTGTAAAGAAGTCATAGATCTTCTTCGCCGGAGGATCGACATACGACCAGTACATCTTAAGGGCCGATGCTCGTGGGTGTCGCATGATACCGACCGTATAATCGAAATCTTCTGGCAATCCGAATACGGCAACGCGGTCGTCTTCAGGACTTTCCTGCAGTAGATAGTCGTTTGCGGCGCGATGATCGATTCCGCGAAATGTTTTCGGGAACCGTAGAGATCTGACCTTCCTCGAGGGGTAGAACAGGTCCTGCAGTCGGATGGAGTCTTCCAGGCTAAGATACGTGAAAGACGACATCATGTGCCGATACGCATAGTCGCTTACATAGTCAACGTGCGTATCTAGATTGCAATGTGCATGGCAATCGATAATGACTTCAGGAAGCCATTCCTCGAATTCTTTTCGAAGAACTACCTCCTGAGGTTTAAGGTTGAGGGCATGACGCAAATGGTCAGCCACGGGAACAATATTCATCTTTGCCTCCAGGGTTGGGTTCCGTTGACGTTATAGCCTTTTAGAACCAACCAGGCAATAGGTGACCTTGCATATTATCAATATATGTGATATAGTTATATCAAGCAGTGGGTAAGCCGCTGTAGCACATTTCAACCCTCGGAAAGGAGGTGTCGAGTGAGGAATATCACACGCTCCTTTGGAGCAGGATTAGGATATCTCGGAGCCACCATCAGTGCAGTCGGGTACATCCTGTATTGCATGTATCTGATGTCTGGAGAAGCAGATACAAACATTATAACGTGGGGATTGTGGTCGCTTGAAGCCGTTCTCGGTTTCAGTATCTACCGAAGGCAGACCAACGGCGACTTCGCAAAGTATGCGGAGGAGCTGGTAGCTGCAATCGGTTGCTGCACGATCACGGTGCTGCTCGTTACGCGAGCGACACTTGCAGATGCCGATCTTCTCGGTCCAGTTGAATGGGTCGACGGAATCAGCGCTCTTCTCTTCGTCATCGTGTTCGTAATCTATCGAAGATCGCTCAAGTACGATGATGTGTGGCCCGCCACTGTGGCATTCCAGTTCGTCATCATCTTCAGCGCGATACCTCTGGTCAGATCGACGTTCGAGCACCCCTCGAACGAGCCGCTCTGGCCCTGGGTCCTGTGGACGATAGGATTCGCCCTACAGTGCCTCTGTGTGCTCATGCGCCAAGAGGGAACGAAAGGATATCGAGCTCTGTTCACTCCCTTCAACTATCTCTTCTGGCATGGACTCATTGCCGGGATAGTCTACTTCAATGCCACGCCCTGAAAAGCGCGGCATTTTCTTTTAAGTTTAAGTAAGCAATAGAAACTGCCCGCCGGTTTTCGCGGCGGGCAGGAAATCAAGAGCGTTGGTTTACAAGAACCGGCCTAATTTTGCAGGTCGAGCTTTCGGAGGTGGTCAGGGATGAGCCCCTCCAGTTCGTACTGCTCACGCGCGTCACTCGGAAGATCTTTGTACCCGTGTATGGTGCCCCGGCATTGTCGAGCTCCACATTTGCAGGGATAGTTCGCGACAGTCACATCGTATTCGAGCGTCGCGTAGTCGAAGGCCAGTTCATCGCCGACCTTGATATCGTCCCGCGCAATCACGTCGATGCGTGGCTCGCTTCCGGTCTGATGCACAGGCCGCACGATAACGTTCGGATCGCATGAGTGGTTGAGGTAGTGCCCGAAATCGGACACTCCATCTTCTCGTTCAGGCTCGATGTGCATATCGATTCCGGCCATAAACGAATATTTGGTCGGATCTTTTAGCACTGGGCCGATGACCTGGAACATGATGTCGCCCTTGGCGTAATCGCAACGAGCGAACACGCCGAGTTCGCCTTCTACGAAGGAACTGTGAGAAACCCACAATTTCGATGTTTCGGGCAGACGAGCACCACGCTCCTTTTTTAGGAGATTACACATTTATTTACTCCATGATTCAAGGAACACGGCACAATAATTACCGTTGTGAGCATAGTGGCACATTATACTCAAAAAAGCAATACCTACTCGACATAGTAGGTATTGCTTCAAGAATTAGTGGGATCGGCAGATTTATTTACACGCGCGCAATAACCGTGTGATTCTCGTCGGTAGCCTTCCAGTACTCCATAGTAAATTTAAGCGCGCTTTCTGGATCGAACTCGCGGCATGAGAACAGGTTCAGATACATGGTGCTCGTAAGGTTCAAAGCATGGCATACGACATTGCTCGTCTCGATGAACTGAATGGCTGAAATACCGTCGAGATGGGGAATGCCTGAGTGATCTTCCCACATAAGCGGTTCGCCGTGGCGAACCATCTTTACATGCTCAACGAGAGCAATAAGGAAGTCGCCGAGTGTCTTCTGGGTAAGGCCCGAGAAATCACAACCACGAATGTCGGCAATAAGCTCCATGCCGTAGTTTCCCTTGTATCCGAATTGTTCTTCAGTGGCCATAAGATGTGTTAATTTAAGATGTGTTAATTACAGTATGACTATACCTCAAATCCTGCGTTCCTTCAAATACAGGTCAGAAGTTATCCCCACGGCGAACAAAAATCTTGAACGAATTAGTCTTACTATTGAGAGTAAGTCATGGCAAAACTCCTCACACTCATTTACGTAGGCACGGCGATATTTTGGGCGCTTTTGGCAAGCCGTCCTGAGAATGCCACTTCAGGACTTCAAATGCAGCTTCTCCTGTTCTTGATTCCGTTCATCGGAGCGATAGTCGGTTTCTGTAACGCAAAGCGCTGGGGTGGCCTGAAAAGCTCTCTTGGCAAGGCTGTTGGATTCGTTTCGGCAGGAACATTGTTCTGGGCAATCGGCATGCTTATATGGTGCTACTACATTTTCATCGCCAAGGTTGAGATTCCGTATCCTTCCTTTGCTGATGCGGCATTCATTCTTAGTTGGCCGTTATGGACACTGGGTGTGCTCCATCTTTCTCGGGCGACTGGCGTAAAATTTGCTTTGAAGAAAACAAGCGGCAAAGTCCTCTTGTTTATTGTCCCACTTATTGCAATGGCTCTTGCGTACTATCTTCTCGTACCACTTGCTCGTGGTGGAGTCATTGAGCTTGATCCTACTAACGCATGGAAACTCTTCTTTGACCTCTTCTATCCGATCGGTAGCGCAGTGATTTTTGCCCTTACACTCACATTCTTTAGTCTGTCGAGTGGGTTTCTTGGCGGGAAATATCGCACTCCAATTCTTGTGCTTATGCTGGCGTTCCTTGTGAACTTCTTTGCTGATATCACATTCTCGTACACGACTACGAACGAAACGTACTTTAATGGCTACTATCCGGATATGCTCTTCGCAACTGGCATGTTCCTCTTCTCACTCAGTCTCGTACTCATGTCTCCACGTGGTGAAGCTACTGAGAAGTCACCGACCATCACCACAACCTAATATTTATGAACACCTTAGACCAAGTGGCGAGCAGCATAATCAAGGATCAGGAGAAGGTCATCGGCCCTCTTGCGTGGGACGAGGCAGCTCAGGTTGCGGACTTGCAGATTTTAGACCGTAAAACGGGAAAGGTAGAAATTGTTTCTGATACTGATCACGGCAAGGTTATAGATGATTTGGTCAGTCAGTACGTTGAACTCTTCGGCCGTGCTGCACGTGAAGCCTGCCGAGAGGCCGCTGCAAGCCTCATTGCGGATCTTCCCCCAGCGGAAGTACCATCGAGCCTTAAATAGGAGGATTTTTCACTCTAAGAGATTTCATGCCTCCTTCTTCCGCTACGACTAATACTGGAGTACCGTCTCCACTTTCAACTGAGGAGCAACTTCGCATTGCGAGTGCTGCGGTATATGAAAAGAGTCGCGAGCTAAACCAGAAGAACCAGGAACTCAATGAGCTCTCGTTAAAGCTTACTGATGCGAATACAAAACTTTCCGAGCTTGATAAGCTGAAATCAAATCTCTTGGAGCTTGCTACGCACCGCCTACGCGGTCCACTCGCATCGATCCGAGGCTACGCATCAATGATGGTGGAAGGAGGGTTTGGTACAGACCTAAACGCAATCAAAGAAGCTTCAAGTAAAATTGATGAAGCCTCTACCAGTATGGAAACGATGATCGATGAGTTTCTTGTTGCTTCGTCGCTTGCCTCAAATGCCGTACATTTCAATATGACCCCGTTTGACATGGGAGGATCTTTGCGTGGAGTGATTGCAAAGTTGAGCCCGCTTGCGGCCACAAAACAGCTTCAAATAGCAAGTGAGATTGATCCCCACCAGCTTATTGTTAACGGAGATCCGGATTACATAAACCGCGCCCTGATGACTGTTATCGATAATGCTATTAGATATACGCCAGATAAGGGTTCAATTTCGATAAAACTTGCTCCAGGCAGCGATCGCTCGATGATTCGCTTCGAGGTGAAAGATACAGGTATCGGTATGACAGCAGATACGATATCTAAACTATTTTCACAATTCCTTCGTGCCGAGAATGCCTTCAAGTTTTATGTGTGGGGTAACGGACTAGGTCTGTATATCGCAAAGCAAATCATCGATGGGCATTCCGGAATCATTCAGGCTTCTTCTGAAGGCGAAGGAAAGGGGTCGGCAATGGTTATTGAGTTACCGTCTCTGTCTCCTGTGCTATCCACCCCTCCTCCTGCGCGGTCAGCGGCCAAATTGACTCCAGTAGTCCTGGATGTCCCTACTCCGGTTCAGCAAGAAGCAAGCCCAGCCAAGCCTTCAATTAATTTGATAAAATAAGTAAGTAATGGCGAAAGCCTCGTTCCGAGAAAAACTCCCATCTGGGAGTTTTTTGCTTCGCACATGATGCTGTTGGTAAAGTCCTTCGCAAATCCTTGAAGTCTGATAGGGTCTTGGGTGTTAGTCATTTTGGGGCTATCATGTTCCCTAAGTAGCCTAAACTCTTTGATTTACATCAAAGAGCATGGTGAAAAGTAAAACCGCTACAGTGCAAAAAGCTCCTCATCCGGAGCCACTGTAGCGGTCGTGTCTCGAAAGGGATATGGGCTGGCCGCAACGGGTGGGGAGCTTTTTGCAATTCCCTCCAACAGATTAAAAACCGCTACAGTAAACAATTACATACGGATACGCCAAAAGCGTCAGAGACGAAACCGTTCTATAAGAAATGGTGGTTTTGGGCAATCGTTATTTTCTTCATCGTTGGACTTATCGGATCAAGTGGCCCGAACACGCAACCGGTTGCAACATCTGCACCTGTCGAGACTGCACCCGCATACACCTTCGACATCCCCACACTCATTGGACAAGATATCGGCCAGCTTAAACAGACTCTCGGCACACCAAGTGAGGACTCGGAACCGAACGCGCAACAGCTCGCTCTTGGCGTCGATACGTGGGAAAAGAGTTGGACGAATGGCGAGTACGATCTCATGGCAACCTACAATGTTCAGACCAAGGAGGTTGTAGATCTCTTCCTTGGCACCAATACCGATGCTGCTTTCGCCTCGTTCAGCGATACAGGCAATATCCTTAAGGTCGGAAATCTTAAGAAGAATGACTCTCGCTACAGCATCGAGTTCGTAAGGGCACTCAAGGGAGATGGATACACCGGTGCAATCGTTCGAGAGAAGTAGCTAGAAGCGCATATCGCGCGAGATGTGGAAGTCGTCATCAAAGTCATCGTCATCGAAAAAACTACTTCCCAAGTCGAAATAGGTGAAGCCTGGTGATGCCTTACTGTAGTGCTCGAGGCCGTGGTGCGCGACGATGGTAAACGCGTCAACCAGGTCGTCGTGACGCTCCGTCCCGAATCCGACGATTTGGCGGATAAGCTCCTCGCATCCGTGCCGGGCAAACTTAATTTTGCCTTGCTGAAGAAGTGCTGATACGGTCATGAGCCGCGACCGCTTGTCGCCTGATACCCGGATGCCCTCTACTTCAAACACATCATGCGTGAGTTGTTGGATGACGGCTTTCTGGTATCCCACGTCCTCAACGAGAATCTCAACGTGCGAATAGATGGTCTTGTTAGCGTTGTGTACGGCTTTGATCTGCTCAATAGTCTCCGGGAACGTCAGACGCTTATTGATGGGGTGTGGAAGGATATATAGGCAGAAGTTTTCTTCGTAGCCAGTCAGGATGCCTGAAACGATAGCCGTATAGTCTGCCGTTTCTTTTTGAGATACAGCAAGATCAACACCAACCGCAATATTGATGAAGTTTTTGGTTGTGGGTGGAAGTTCATCATAGAGATGAATCCAGTCAGGGTGAATCACCTGATCTTCGTCAGGAATTATGTGTAAAAGGTACTCACGTTGCCAGGCGTATTCGTTGCCGCTCTTCTTACGCTCGACTTCGATATCAGCCAAGGTTGGATATTTCCCTGGCCAGGCGATCTGCCCACTTTCAGAGAGAAGTGGAAACTTACGAAATATGCCGTCACGTTGGCCTTCGTCGATATCATGCTTTAGATGCATCACGAGCGAGTCTTCGTGGAGCAGGTTCCCGATGACGATGACGCGAGTGTTGAGTGCTCCGCCCGGGATAACTTCGCTCGTGAGCCAGTTGTAGGTCTTCTGACGGGACTCATACGTTTTTACTGATGCTAAGTCCTCCACGTCGTCGCAAATAATGAGATCAGGACGATGTTGATTATGCCGAAGACCACGAATACTCTGCTCCATGGAAGCAACTGTGATACGTGCGCCAGTATTGGAAAACACCAAAGACGACGCACCCCACTCGTCACTCTCTTCTTCAAATGGTCCGAGATCGCTTTTAAGTAGGATGTTGCTCTCAAGCTCGCGCTTTAGGTTCATCATGTGCTGCTTTGCCTGGGTACGAGTCTGGAAGAACATCAGCACGAACTTCTTTTGTTGGATACCGAGGATAGACCACAGCGAGTAGGAGAATGTGACGAGCGTGGACTTTCCCGAGCCACGAAATGCGACGATAACGGCAAGCGTATTCGATGTATCTTCTGTGATGCGAAAGATATCTTTTTGGAACTCTGCGATTTCGTGCTGAACATAGTGCCGGAAGTACACGTAGAAGAACATGAGATGCGACTGCCTTGTGACGTGCTGGCGCACAACACGATTCTTCGTTATCTCAACGAACGCTTCTTCGTCAAACGGATTGTTCTCCATGAGGTTTAAGGATGAGACCGGCAAGCGTGAGTGCTTTGAGTGTCTGCTCCGCGTCTTCGGGTGACATTTCCTGAATCACATTCACTGCACCTTCGACCTGTACCTTAGTCTTGTATGACGGATGATGATGTTTCAGCCAGCCGAGAACGGCGGTCATATTGCGATCCTTGATAGCACCAATGAGCTGGCCTTCAGCCAGGTCGTTCACCATCAATCGTCCTTCGAGCAGGGCTTCGTCCACACTCTTTGCGAACTCAATATCCTCAGCTCGCCACCGGTATAAGGTCACGCGGCTAATGCCGACTTTCTCGCATCCGATCTGGAGAATCGGTGTCTTGCGAAGCTGCTCAAGAAGCGCAGCTTTTGATGCGTCAGACTTTTTCATACCTTTACAGCCTTCTGTCCGGTTAGATTTTCGTAGCGACGAATGATGAGATCTACAAAGATCGGCTCGCGCTCAATCAAGTACGCAGATCGCTTCAGCTGCTCGCACGCGACCAAGAGGCTCCCTGACCCACCGAAGCAGTCGAGGATGATATCCGAGGGCTTGGTACAGCGCCTGATGGCCTTCTCATGGAGCATAGGCGGCTTCTCGGTCGGGTGCTGGTACCCAGTGCCATTCAGTCGCTTTACGAGCCAGATATCAAGAAGATCGTATATGTCCTCAAGAGTCTGGTTTCCGGTGCCGACTTCTTTATTCAGGATCTCTGAAAGGTTGAGTACTTTATCCGAGAGGAGTGGTTTGCCGATAGTGCCGTACACGCACGGCTCGTACTGCTTGTTGAATGCACTATGCGGTGTGGGCGAGGAGTTGTTCTTGATCCAGAGACACACTCGTTTGCTCGCAATGCCTGATTCCTCATACAGCGTCTGCAAGAGCCAGATGTATCGTTGGTCGCAATAGGTGAAAACGTGTGCGTCCTTCTTGGTAACGGCAATCGCATTGTTGAGACAGGAGGCGAGGAATGCTTTGTACGCTTTATCAGTTAGGGAATCGTCGACGGTGCCGCCATAGGATTTCTTGCCGCCCACACCCTTGTCGTACGAAAGTCCGATGTTGTACGGAGGGTCGGTCAGGATGGTATCAGCCTTCTTGCCGTTCATGACACGAGCGAATATGTCGGGGTTGGTACTGTCTCCGCAGATGAGTCGGTGCGAACCAAGCTGATAGAGATCACCAGTCTTTGCCTTCGGCTTCTTTATCTTTGCCAACTCCTTCTCGACATCGAATTCGTCATCCTCAACTTCGAGGTCATCAAAAAAATGCGACAGGTCAGTGTCGTCGAAGCCGCTCGCAAGAAGCGTATCGACATCGAACTCATCCACGAGCTTCTGCCAATCCCAGTCTCCATGAATACGGTTGCTACCAAGAAGGTACTGGTCATACTCCTTCTTTGTGAGCTTGCGATTTGGAATACGGACAGGAATCGTTTCTTTCTCGCGCCCGAGAAGTTTCAACACCATAAGCCGCTGGTGCCCAGCGATCACGGTGTTGTTTTTATCAATGACGGGAAGTTCTACGAGATCGAACTTCTTGAGACTCTTCTTCAAGTCCTCGATCTGCTTTGCGCTCATGGTGCGCGGGTTTCTGATATTGGGTACAAGATCTGCGATCTTGCGGTTCTGGGTGGTCCAGGAGAGTTTGGTTGGCATGACGACAATATTAGGGCTATAGAACTAACATTGCTGCTTTCCGTGACGGATTTACATAGAGCGTACGTAGAGCGTCATGCGCAGAAAGCTTCCATTTACGGAAGCTTTGAAAGGGTTATGCACTCTAGATGTGTGGAACTAGTCCACGAGGACGACGTTATATAACGTGTCTATGCGATACCCTGATCCGCGCTTGCTGTCGATGAGCGGTTTATTGAGCGGAAGTTTCAACTTCGCTTCGAGAGTCGTGCGTACCGAATCCACCGCCTTATTCACCACAAGGTTGGTCTTAGCTCTTATTGCGCTACGTATTTTATCTGTCGGCACATAATCGTTAGTTTCTTGTTCAGCGAGATATTGAAGGAGCAAGAGTTTCTGGCTATCTTCCTCAAAATCATGCTCGAAGACTTTTTGGTCGAGTGTGCGGGTGACGTGACCGGACTTGGATACGGTCAGTACGATAACGGGTATCGTATTTTGATGCTCAAGAATCTTTGCATCAAATATGCGTATAAAGTCGCTCCAGCGAGCACCGGGCTTCTTGCGAATATAAAGATGTCGCTCAACTTCGAAGTCAGTACCTTGAAACCAATTATCAATAATGGCCATGGCGTAGCTCATTTTCGAAAGACCGAAGCTCTTTTCAATACCTATGGCGTCAAGCGTCTCTCGATCTTCAAGCTGTGGGTACCGCTGTATATCTACCTCAAGAAGAGCATAAATAGCGCTTATGACCGGCAGGTATTCCCGTATGGTTCTAGGGGAGTAGGGATCCTTCATTACTGAATGGTATCAAGAAAATGCAACATGCTAGAATCGGCCTTATGACGTTGCATTTTATAGCATTCTGGAACGCGTCCGACCCCCATAGTTTTAATGATTCCAAAATTCGCCGTGGGGACCAACGGGGGCTTGGTATGCTGGGGTTCTAGACCGACCCTGCCCGCAAATGAAAGCCGCCTTGTGCGGCCTTTCTTTTTGCGGAGAGGGAACAAGCCGACAATTCGGCTTGTGTGGAGATTCGAAGATGTTGCAAGCATAGTTCAGGAGCGAAGCGAACTGAAATATCCGCAACGTGTACAGATCCTGTAAGGATCGAAAAGCGTAATCGCGGTCTCCCCCGGCGCCCATACAAAAATCCGCCCAGTTGGGAGGATTTTTGTGTCTCTTCGGAGCTTCGTTTACTGAGCTTGGAAGCTGACGACATCACCGTATGTCTTTCCGTGTGAGTTGGAAGCGACAACGCGATAGTAATGTGTTGTTCCACTAGTAAGCCCTTTTACATTCACTGAAACCGCGATGGAAATGGTTCCCACAGCGAGTGTCTGGTGCGGTGTTTCAGTGCCTACGATGGTGCGCAAGAGCTCGTTGTCGCTGTACTCAAACCAGTACGACGTTGCCGCTCCGTTTGGATTTACCAAACCATTCAGCGAAGCTGTCGTAGAAGCAACGCTCGTTGCCGGCTTGGTTGATGCGTTTGGAGCGATGACTTCGGCAGGACCCTGCGTTGTGAAGGTGAGGGCTGTGCCGTTAATCGTTCCAAACTGGTTCTGTGCGTTTACGCGGAAGTAGTACTTGGTTGCAGGGCTAAGACCAGAGAGTGTTACGGAAGAAGCGACTGTCGTACTTCCATTTCCGGCTGACTGAATACCTGTTGCGGTTCCAAAGTCGGTCGTGTCTCCATACTCAAACCAGTACGACGTTGCTGAACCGTTTGGATTCGTACTGCCGTTCAGTACTGCGGCGGTTCGGGTAACGCCGGTTGCTGCCGCAGAGGTTGCGGACGCCGGCTTTGCTACTGGTGGAGGTGTTGTATTGGTGGTGAATGTTGCTGTTGAACCGTTCACGGTTCCAAATCCGTTTGATGCACTCAAACGGAAGTAATACGGCGTATTTTGCGCAAGTCCCGTGATATATGCGGGCGCGCTAATACTTATGAATCCAGAGCCGATATTTTGTGAAGGGGTACTCGAACCAAGTGTTGTCGTCTTTCCGTATTCATACCAGTACGAGGTCTGCGCTCCGTTTGGCGTAACGGTGCCGGTAATAACGGCGGTTGAGTTTGAAGGAGTGGCGGTAGTGTTTGTTGTTACTGCTGGCGCCGCCGCGGTTGCTCCGGATGGTGGTGGATTGATGATGGTTCCATCAGGAGTTGCTGTTATGCCATTTCCTGGCTGGGTCATATCCCAAAATAGGAACCCTCCGCCAAAAACGATAATGATAACGACGAGCACAAACCAAATACCGTTGTTGTTCGTGTCCATACGTGCTGTAAATAGTAGTGAATAAAATAATAGGTGCGTGACAACCCTTCTGTAGCACTCGGCTACGCTGGTTCTGCCGTTTAGCATGCCATTCTATTCATGAAGATTGGGTTAGGAGGTTTTTGCATGGTATTTTTCAACGATGAAGCAAAAGGATAAGAAAGAATGCGTGGAGTGCGGAGGAAGTTCGGTGCCGCACGCCATAACCTATACCACCGTTGTTTTAGACAGCATCACCCAGCCCTTTTTTGCACCAGGGCCACTTATGCGTGGTATTGCGCGTCCGTTTCAGTCGGCCGCCAGTCGGCTGTCGCCGTGGTTTATGGAATGGTTTGTGCGTCTTCAGCTTGCGAAGAAAGTCACAGAGCCCGATGAACACACTCTGCTTCTTGCAAAAATGTTGTGGCAAGAAGCCAACGTGCGCGGAATTGTTATGGAGGAATGGCGACTCTTTGGTTTGCCGCGCAATATATTTCTTGCAACGCTTCTAAATGGACGCGCCATTTCCTTTGAAGGTATCCCGCTTCCGCACAACGGGATGGATCGCGTGTGGTGGATGGACGATAAGGGAATTCTAAAAAAGAAATTTAAAAAGCTTGGATTGCCTGTGGCGAAGGGTGGTGCCTATCTCACACGCCACGGCGCTGAGCGTGCGTTTAACGACCTACAAACAACCGTCATTGTTAAACCGCATTCGGGTTCTGCTTCCCGCCACACCACTCTTCACATAACGACAGTGCCGGAATTGCGCCGTGCGTTTGCGGTCGCCAAAGAAGTGGCACCGTTTGCGGTGGTGGAAGAAGAACTGAAGGGACCAGTGTTTCGGGCAACCATTGTTGATGGGAAATTCGCGGCGCTCCTGCGCCGCGACCCTCCGCATGTTATTGGGGACGGGACACACACAGTTATTGCACTTGTTGCTGAGGCAAATAAAAACCCCGCGCGTGGTGGAGAGTATTTTTCTAAAATGAAACTGGACGATGCGGCGCTCCAGGAGCTTGCGTGGCAACACCTGACTCCCGAAAGTGTTCCAGAGCAGGGAAGGCGCGTAACGCTTCATCAGAAGGTGAATTGGAGCCTTGGCGGTACCACTGCAGACGCCACCGATAACGTGCACCCAGACAACATAGCGCTTTGGGAAGAATCCGCGCGCGTGCTTCGTGCAGACGTGTCCGGTATTGATTTCATTATGGAAGACCCCACGCGCTCGTGGAAAGAACAAGAACGCTGTGGGTTTTTGGAGTGCAACAGCATGCCGTTTTTTGATAATCACCACCTTCCATTTGAAGGGAAGTCTCGCAATGTCGCGGGCGCTATTTGGGACATGGCAAGTAAGGAAGGGCGCTTTTGACCAATAAGAAGCAGGGGAGTACCCTAGCGGCAGAGTGCAAGGTTCCCAAGCACTCACACCAATTCACCAAAGCGCTACGGCGCTTCAACTGTAGGGGTTTGTAATGCAAGACAGAAACATCAAGATTCTTGCTGGTACTGCCAGCAAACATCTTGTGCGTGCCATGATGAGCAACGGCCTACATTTAGCCGTTGAACCCGCGGAGTATGTTGTCGGGCGGTTTCCCGACGGTGAAGTACGTGTCGAGTTTGGTGAAGGCGAAGTCGGCAATGTCAGAGATCGCGATGTGTTTATCGTGAACTCGATAACGCCGCCCACCGAAGAAGATCCCCATGACCATTTCATGGAGACATTGCTTCTCGTGGATGCGGCGCACCGATCCTCGGCGCACCGCATTACCGTCGTCGCTCCGTATCTTGGTTATAACTGCCAAGATCGGAAGACCAAGCCGCGTGTGCCCATCAGTGCCGCGGTCGTGATGAAACACATTGCCGCTTCCGGTGCCAACCGGGTGCTCGTGTGCGATCTTCACGCGGAAGCAACCATCACCAACTTCGACCCGCTCATCCAAGACCAAATCTACGCGTCAAGGATTGCGGTTCCGTACCTGCAGTCAATTCTGCAGTACCCGTACAAGCTGGCGTCTCCCGACACCGGAGGAACTAAGCGAGCTTCAAAATTCGCGAAACTCCTTGGCACAAAAGGCTACGTCATCTTTGATAAGGGTGAACGTCCCGAGCCTGGTGTTGTTGATGAGGAGGGTATCCAAATCATCGGCGATGTGGCTGACCAACACATCCTGCTCGTCGACGACATCATCAGAAGCGGCGGCACCATGATTGCCGACGCAGAAGCCGCTCGACGTGCAGGAGCGAAGAGTGTCACCGTGTTTGGCACTCATGGGGTGTTGTGTGACGGCGCTGTTCAAAAGCTTGATGCGTGTGAAGCAATCGACAGGGTTATCGTGACGGACACCATCTATCACGATCCCAAGAAGTTGCGCACAAAACGTCTGAAGGAAATCACCATTCTTCCGGCGCACACACTTTTCTCGGAAGCAATAATGCGGATTCATCGGGGCCACTCAATTTCCGAAATGATTCTGTAAGTTCCTTCCTTCAGAAATTGGGAACGCGGCCAAACCATCGGCCGCGTTCTTCTTTTTATATACGTAAAATCTAACGGGTCTTAAGCCAAACGTAGATGTCTTCAAGTGCCTTCACCGCATCGCCTGCGGCGATGTTGTTCTGGTGGTACAGCTCGTCGGTGCAGTCACCAGCCGCCCAGATACCTTCGACGCTCGTACGCTGGTTTTTTGGGTCAGTTATCACCCGTTTCACTGCATCAAGCTTCACGACGTCTGTAGCAAAATCAGTGTTCGGCATTACACCGATTTCTACGAATACACCCGTGACCGCAAGTTCCGTTAGTTCGCCCGTATCAATACTTTTTACAACAAGCGCAGAAACAAATGGATCACCCTTCACTTCCACCGGCTCGCTGTGCATGACGGTTTTGATGTTTGGGTGCGAAAGGATTTTCTCAACAGTAATAGGGTCACCCTTAAACTCTTTGTGGCGGTGAATAAGAGTAACGGACTTACAGTAGGCAAGGAGTTGCGCCGCTGTCTCAAGTCCTGCATTGCCACCGCCAACCACCGCAACATCTGCATCGGCAAAAAGCGGGCCATCGCATGACGCGCAGTACGTAACGCCTTTGTTTTCGAAAACGTCTGCACCAGGAACATTTAATTTGCGCCGCGCGGCACCGGACGCGATAAGCACGGCGCGCGCCATAAGCTCTTTACCGGCACGGGTGGTGAGTTTGAACCCGCCTTCGATCTTCTCCAGTTTTACTGCACGGTCGCCGTCGTACATTTCCAGCTTGTCACTTTTATATGCTTCAAGATGCGCCTTCAGTGACTTTGAAAGGTCTGCACCGCTAATTTTTACGGTACCAATCCAGTTTTCAATGCCTTCAGAAACGGTGGATTGCCCACCAAACTCTTCTGCGACAAGTGCCGTTTTTAAATATTTACGGGATGCGTACACTCCTGCGGCAACGCCCGCGGGCCCGCCACCGATAATAATGAGATCCAACATTGCTTCCAGTATACCAAAATCCCCAAGCGAATGCTTGGGGATTTTGTAGGTTCTACTTTTTGTTTCGGCGGAGGAAGTTGGGAATGGCACCCCACGCTTCGTCTTCTTCTACTTCAGGAGGCGTCGGTTGTTTTGCTTCTTCACGACGCATTGGCTGTGCAGTAACGATAGGTTCATTTTTTTCCTTCTTGGACGCTACCTCCTCTGGGGCAGGCGTTGGCTCTTCTCGTCGCAAGACTTCATGATAAATTTTTCCGCGAACTTCCGTCTGTTCTTTTGGGGGAAGAGAGAAAAGCGAACGTTCGAGCGCGGGTACTGCTTCGCCAGCACGCTCTGGGAATCCGGTGGCGATAACGATAATGCGAATCTGGCCTTTCTTCAGCTTCTCGTCCTTCATCATACCGAAGATGATTTTCGCCTCTCTATCAACTGATTCGTTGATAATCTTTGCCGCTTCCTGCACTTCCAAAATACCGACGTCCTCACCGGCAACGACAAAGAGAATGCCTTTTGCTCCGGTGATAGATACATCAAGGAGTGGAGAGTTAACGGCGCGCTGTGCCGCTTCCTTGGCGCGCTGGTCGCCGTCTGCGATACCAATACCCATAAGGGCAGGGCCAGCGCCTTCCATAATCGCCTTAATGTCGTTGAAGTCGGTATTGATGGTACCCGAGGTTTGAATGATGTCGGACACCCCTTCTACCGCTTGGCGCAATATTTCGTCGGCAAGGGCGAATGCGCTTTTTGCGCTGGCTCCCGGTTCTACCACCGTAAGAAGTTTGTCGTTTGGAATGATGATGTACGCGTCTACTTCTTTTTTAAGTTCAGTAAGTCCGCGTTCTGCAATGTCTTTGCGCTGTGCGCCTTCAAAAGAAAAGGGGCGAGTGACAACCGCAACGGTGAGCGCGCCAATTTCTTTGGCGATTTTTGCAACGATTGGTGCACCGCCGGTTCCGGTACCGCCTCCCATACCGCACGTAATAAATACCAAGTCCGAACCTTGAAGTGCTTCCTGAATTTCTTGGCGCGTTTCTTCTGCCGCACGCTTTCCAACTTCAGCATTCATTCCAGCACCAAGACCCCGCGTAAGATTCTTGCCGATGTGAATTTTGCGTTTCGCGAGTGAACCGTGCAGGTCTTGTGCATCAGTATTCACGGCGATGAATTCAACGCCGTGTACTTTGGATGAAATCATGTGATTCACCGCATTGCTTCCTGAGCCGCCGACGCCGACGACGCGAATTCTTGCGAATGTTTCAATTGCTGGTTCAACGCGCTTTGACATACAGATAAAAATAATGGCTTACCAGCAATGATACTCCAACTAGTACCCTTGCAAAGATTGACAATTTTAGGAGCGTGTCAAAATTTCTTTGCCTATTACGGCATGAACTGGCGAAAAAATCGTTCGATGGATGACCAGATTTTTGGAAATGCACTTCGTTTTGGTGTTTCGGTATCGCCGGTGAGCCCCCAAATAGCAAGACCGTATGCAACCGACCACGTAGCGTCGCGAATTTTTGCTTGGTCGGGAACATTGAGCATTGCGATGCGCGAAGGCAGTGCCATGGCATGTTTTGCAATATCGGTAATCGTCCCTTGTCCTGAACCGCCACCAGAAAGAATAATGCCAGCAGGAAGCATGCCGCGACGACCAAGTGCTTTAATATGTTTATCAACGAGTTCAAACATTCGCGTAAAGCGCGCGATGATAATGTCTTCTACTTTACGTCGTGAATATATAGAGCTGACCAGTTTTCCAAGTTTCAGTCGTTCTGCGTCTTCAAGCGACACTTTAAAGCCAAGGGCAAGATCATCGGTGACGTTTGTGCTACCCATGGGGAACACTTTCATAGAAATAGGGATGCCTTCGTCGTACACGACAATAGAAACGGTTTCAGCACCGATGTTGGCGAGCACGCACCCTTTCATTTTTTGGTCACGCGAAAGAGTAACGTATGAACCGGCAAGCGGGGAAGCCATACATTCAATGACTTCAATGTTTGCTTCTTCCACAGCGCTTTCCATAAGTTCCGCATGTTGGGAGAGACACGTAATAAAAAGATAGTCGACTTCAAGGCGGAGTCCTTTCATACCCACCGGGTCGCCAAGCACTTTTTCTCCGTCGACGCGAAATTCAAGCGGGATTTCGTGGAGTACGCGACGGTTCGCGAACGCCGCACCTGCGGCAAGCCGAGCACCTTCTTTTGTTTTTTCTACGTCGCTGTCCATGATTTCTTGGTCAGCGCGAGAAATGATGGTTTCGCCCGAGGCACGGGTTTCGTCAAGAGAAATGCCTCCCACGGAAAGGAAGGCACTGCGAATGGGCATATGGGTAAAACTTTCTGCCTGTGCTTTTGCGTGTCGCACACATTCCGCAACTTCATCTTTATTTACCACATAGCCGTGGCGAAGACCATGGGATTCTGCAAGGCCAGTTCCAATAACCTGCGGCAAAGTTCCCGAAGGTCCTTTGACCTTTTCAACGACGACGACTTTGACGTGGTGCGTGCCGATGTCTATTCCTGTTGCGATCTGTCTTTTCATTTAGGTAAATGGGCGCAGTGCGCGCAATCGCTTGCCGCTCTACTTTTTCCATTGTAGAGCCATGACGCATTCCTTTCAAATGGAGTAGTGCGTGGATAAACAGATATCCGACAAATGTGGCATACGGCATTGCGTAATCGGGTGCTTGTTTTTGGGCTACGGCAAGACAAATAATCACCTCGCCGCTCTTTGTTCCGGTTGCGTATGAAAGCACATTTGGTTCGTAGGTTTTTTTGCGAAGCGTGCGATTTAATTCCTGTGCTTTTTCAGGAAGCACAAACACGAGCGAAATATCCCAGCCCGGAAGCACGGCGGCGAGTGTCTTTTTAAACGCAAACACCGGCGCTTTGCGCCGGGTCAGGTTTCGTATGTCGAGAGTCGCCATAGTCCCAGTATAGAACACTATCAAAAGGATTCAGATGCAAGGCACGAGCGAAGCGCGTACCGAGCAATACGAGTTGATATTGTGAGGGAGCACTGGAGCGAAGCAACGTAGCAGATCAACCTTTTGGTGTGTTCTAGGACTTGCGTCCACCGCGGCGGGCAAGTGCCATAGCAACCAAGTCAATCTTTCCAAGCTTCACCTTCTCATTGAAGTCTGCGCGACGAGCCGACTTCACCAAGGCACGACGGTGATCTACGTTCTTAGACTTTGAACGTTCGTAATAGCGACGCTTACGCATTTCGCGAACAAGGCCAAGACCCTGTGCGCGGCGCGAGAAACGGCGAATAAGCGAGGCAGAGCTCTCGTTTTTGCCGCGCTTAACCTCTACGCGTGTTGCGTTAATCATTGGGATGAGATTAGCACAGTGGGGCGTATCTACGCAACCTTACGGAGGCGGTCAATAAGGGTATCAAACGGAATAAGGCTTTCCGTGTGGGTGGCGCGTTCACGAAGGATGACCGAACGCTCAAGTGCCTCTTTACGACCCATAATGATAAGGTAGGGGGCATTTGTCGTTTCGGCTAGGCGCATTTGCTCAGTCAGTGATTCAACACCGATGGCTTGGGTCATGGGAATACGTGCGTGCCGCAGAGTGTCTACCATTTTGATGCTTTCGCGTTTTGCTTCGTTTCCAATGTGCACAAAGATAAAGCGAGGCTTGCTGTGTTGTTTGGATGGCTGTATGGAGCCTTGGGTTGGAAGCGTAATGCGCACGACGGCAGTGACTGAAGGAATATTTGCCTTGAAGAATGGGCGGGTGAGTTCCCCATAGCGCGAGCCCCACGCTTGAATATGGTCGTCGCTCTTAATTTCAAAACACGTTTCTGTCCACGCACTTCCGCGTGAAAGCAGGTCGGACGCAAGCTCGTATGGCGTGTCAGTGGATTCAAGATATTCGAGCAAATCTTCAAAGTGCTTACGGCTGGTTTCTGAAAGATGGTCGGTTGGAGAGGGGAGTGCATCATTTGACGTGTCAGCCGCAAGAAGTTCTGCCGCTTCAAACACGTCGCGTTTTGAACACGCAACACAATCAGCCGGAAGCGTGGTGCCGTGTTTACGGAAAAACTGAGTGAGCTCACGAGCAAACCGTCCACGAGTTTCTTTGTCGCCCATAGAATTTAACCGGAGCATAGGTTCGTTTTTAGAAAGATCGCCAACGAGTGAGCGCACGGTGCGGATAAGCACGGCGTCAGCAATCGCACGGTCAACACCCATTGCGTGGAATTGGAGCGTAATAGTCTTTGGTGCTGTGCGGCCTGCGGCGGCATTGCTGTGCCACACAAAAAGTGGCTTCAGTGTGGATGGTTCAAGGTTTGCATCACGTACTTGTTTCAAAAAAGCGGCGACGTCGCGCGCAACAGGGTCGAGTGACTCAAGCATAAACCCTTCCGGATAGGGCGCCTTAGCACCCGAACCGCGTTTGCCTAGAGCAAGTGCAGAAAATGGCGTGAACCCGTAGTAGTTTCCAACGGCATGAGCACGGCGAAGTACGTCATCAGGCTTCAGAGTATCTTTATTCATTGTGGTTCAGCTGAACTGCCTGGGAACACTCCAGCAACAGTAGGTGGCAAGAGTCGTACAAACGGTTTTCCGACAATATCGTTTGAAGGAAGTGGTCCCCATACGCGTGAATCGGAACTGTTTGGACGATTGTCGCCAAGAACAAAGTACTGATTGTCTCCAAGATGCGTATTTGCGGAGTATGTTGCATCTTCTGCAACCACATATGACTCATCAAGCGTAAGTTTTGTGCCGTCATTTTTAGTTACGGTCACTTTTCCGTGATTGATAGCTACACTTTCGCCCGGAAGACCAATAATGCGTTTGATATAGAAGATGGAAGGGTTGCCGGGATAACGAAACACAATCACATCGCCGCGTTTTGGCGAACTGAAGTGGTAAGAAAATTCATCAACGATAAGATAATCTCCGTTTTCAAACGTTGGATGCATTGATTCGCCCTGCACGACAAATGGCTGTGCGAGGAACAAACGAATAGGGAGCACAATGAGCACGGCAAGGATGACGAATGTCACTATCTCCTTGAACGCGTGCTCAAGAAATTTCATTACTCGTATTGTACGCTCGCTATTTTTGCGCGCAAGTTTTTTACCAAATACCAACGCAAAAGGTGCCGTCTTCTTTCGAAGGTGCGGCACCTTTGAAGCGTACTCATGGGCCGATGTAGGTCGATTTCGGCTCGTTCATCACGAAGGCTTCCAGTTCAGGCTCCTTTTCAGACGGAAGTCTGTGCGCAAGCGTGTCGAAATCGTCGAGTGTGATAGTGCTCCGTTCACCCGCCATGTTTTTGATATGAATGGTGGTGCGTTGACCGAAAACGTCGTCTTCATTCTCGTCATCGTCGTCGATCTCGTCTCCATCGTCGTCACCCGTATCTTCTGGCGGCTCAATGATGGAGAGAAAAATGACGCGTCTGAATCCCTGCACGTTCATATTATCGAGATAAAATGAAAGCCAGAATTCCTGTCCCTCATTAAATCCCCACACATCTGATACATCGTGCGGTTCAAAGAGATTGCAGATGAACTCGCCATCATAGCCGGTATGCCTGTTTAGGGTGAGTACTCTGTTCGTTGTCTGCACAGCATTCCTCCGTTGCGGTTCCGCCCTTACCCTACCGCTCGGCCATTCTTTGTCAAAACACGCACGTGTCGCGCTCTGGTATGATACGGAAATGGCTATTGTTGTGGTGGGCGTTGGAAACACGGGGAAGGAATATGAAAAAACGCGGCACAACGCGGGGCGCATGGCAGTACTGCTCCTTGCGAAGCAAGCAGGGTTTCCAGAGTTTGTTTTGAATAAGAAAGCGGAGGCGCTGGTTTCAGAGGGGAAAATTGGAAAAGAAAAAGTGACACTCGTTTTGCCTGAAACATATGTAAACAAGTCGGGGAAGTCGGTGATGACGTTTGTAAAAAGTGTGAAAGCGGCAAAAGAACTGGTCGTCGTCCGCGACGACTTGGACTTGCCGCTTGGTGCCACAAAAATGACCTTTGCGCGCGGTAGTGGTGGTCATAAGGGTGTGGAATCAATTATGCGCGCTATAAAAACCGATGCGTTCGCCCAACTAAAAATTGGCATTAGTGGGCAAGGCAAAAAGAATCAAGCAAAGAAGGTGAGTGGAGACGAAAAAGTGGTAAAGCACGTGATTGGGAAATTTAAACCGACGGAAGAACCGGCGGTGAAAAAAGTACTCAAAAAATCTGCGCTTGCCATTGAAACATTTGTGACTGATGGGATTCAGAAAGCCACCATGCTCGCGAATACGCGCTAATGAAAGCACCCCGTATCATTTTGAGTAATGCCATTCCAATTATTGTCATGATTGGGCTGATTCCTTTTGTACAAAACGACGTTCTTTTAACGGCAATCTATATCGTGATTATAGGAATTTCGTTTTTTGTGAAGCGAGAAAAGAATGACGGTATTATTTTTCTGTTCGGTCTTGTGGGGCTTTTCGTTTCGGAATACTTCTTCATTTCCACTGGTGTGGAGACATTTAATCGTCACAGCCTTTTTGGCATCATGCCGCTCTGGCTTCCTGTCCTGTGGGGCTACGCTTTTATTGGTATCAAAAGAGGAGTGAACGCACTTGCATAAGAAAACGCCCGATTGAGGGCGTTTTCTATTCATTTGCACTGAGTATATGGGTGTTCGTTATTTTTTCTTTTTTGTTCCGAGGAAGGAAAGCGTCATGCGCTGTTCCTTTGGCTCAAACAGAGTAATTTTGAACGGATAGCTCTTGCCAAGCTCAAGGTTTTCGCGTAGTTCTTGCGGAGTTTCAAATTCCGAGATGTGTACGAGACCAGCAACGCCCTCTTCAATAGAAGCGAGTGCACCGTGCTTGTTGTATTTGATAACAACGCCCGTCACGTCCCTACCTTTTTCATAACGATCGCCCGCAGTCTTCCACGGATTTTCTTTGAGTGCCTTCACGGAAAGAGAAATCTTTCCTTCTTTGATTTCAATCACTTTCACTTGAAGCTGTTCGCCCACTTTGAACATTGAGCGCGGATCTTCTACCAGTCCCCAATCAAGTTCGCTGATGTGCACGAGTCCTTCAAGACCTTGCTCAAGCTTCACGAAGACACCGAAGTCAACAACACCAGTGACTTCACCAACAACACTGTCGCCAACTTGGTACTTATCAATGAGTGATGCTTTCTCGGTATCTTCTTCACCGGTACGTTCAGAGAAAATAAGTTTTCCTTCACGTGCGTCTGCAGTGATGATGCGAACCGGTACGAGCACACCAACGAGTTTCTTGAGTTCTCCCAAAATTTTATCTTTGTCACCTTCTGGCACACGTGGGTAGTGCTCTTTTGCAAGCTGGGAAGCAGGAAGGAAGCCCTGAATGCCTTGCCATGAAAGAATGAGGCCACCCTTGTTTGCTTCCTCAATCGTGAGGTTATAAATGGTGCCTGCGGCAATTGCTTGTTCTGCTTCGCCCCAAATTGCGGCCTGACGAGCTTCTTTAAGGGAAAGCTCAATGTAGCCCTCACGTCCTGCAGTTTCAACAACCTTTGCGGTAATAGTGTCGCCAACGTTTGCTTTGCGCAGAACGTCTGCCGCGTTCAAGTACTCGCGACCGTAAATAAGGCCGGTACCAAAGGGAGGAAGGTCAATGTAGAGACGTCCACGCCCAAGCGCGACGATGGTGCCTTCTACCAAATCCCCAGCCGACGGCGGGGTAGGAATATCGTTCACAAACACAGCCATCGGATGGTCTGCGGGAAGCACAATCGGAGGCACGATGGCCACCTTCTTCTCTTCTTGCATTGTAAATAAGCGGTGCAGATTTTCGGAGCGGGTGTTGGAACCTTTCGGCGCCAAGGATTAGTCCACTCCTACTTCTCTGTACACGACTGGGGAACTATACCAAAAATGACGGAAATTGTGAAGGAAAAGAAAAACACCAGTCCCGGGAAGGAAGGACTGGTGTTTCGCAAGTGCCGATAGTTCTGCTTGAATGTAACCTTAAACCTTCCCGAGGTTTTGGTCAGTCTTCCGGTCTCAGGTGCGAGATCTTACGATCGCCTTCGTCGGGCAAATCGTTGATGGCGCCGCCATCAGGAAAAAACTGACCGATGTAATGGGGGTCACCCCGAATATTGGGCATTTCACATCTCCCTGTTTGCCTTGTCCCGTCCCTCTTCACCGAAGCGAATCAGACGGACCAGTTGAATCTAGCATTAAAAAAGAATCCGTAAAGGAAGGTAAGTGTATAAAACAAAAAACCCTGTCACCGAAAGAGCAAGTTGGTGGTGACGGGTTTCGTATGTGGAGGCTAGGGCCTCGGTTTTTTTCGTCTGAGGGGGGTGAGAGACGAACGGAAACCGAGGCCTTTCGCCGACTGCCTTCACCGACTGAAGGGGCTGGGGTGAAGACAATTCGTTGTCGTCGCTAGGCGCCCGCTTGGGCGTGGCCGGCGGCGGACAGATCGATGTTGTCGTTCTTCTTCGCGTTCGCAGTTTCGGTCGAGGTCAGCATAGCGGACTGATGTGCCGTATTCGCCGCGATGAACAGGGCGGAACCGGAAGAGAAGAGACGGGGGGAACGAGTCTGCATGGTTTTCTCCATTTGATCTCGCGACGATGTCGCGAAACGCTGGGTTTGCCGGTTCACATCTTGCGATGATTCCTCGGACTTACGGACTCTACCACCATGGTTTTTAATAGGAAGAAAGGGGCTGTGCATAACTAAAATACATGCCTGAAACTGCTCGCTCGTGGGTGCCATTTATGATAAAATAAGTGCAATGGTAATCACCCACCTTGGCGGCCAATGCTTCAAAGTTACCTTCGGTGATTTGACGCTCGCTTTCGACCCTATTTCAAAAGGTGGCACGCTTCCTGCAGTGAAGTTTGGTGCCGATATTGCACTCATTTCGCGTAGTCATCCGGATATGAATGGTATTGCAGAAGTAACCTATGGCGAACGTGAACCATTTGTTATTAACGGTCCCGGCGAATACGAGCGTTCGGGTGTAACGGTACAAGGATTTCTTACCAAGAGTGCATACGGGCTACAAAAAGGCGAAACCAGCGCAGTGAACACCATGTATGCGGTTGATTTAGAAGATATGAATCTGGTGTTTCTTGGCGCACTTTCGGACACGTCACTTCCTGCGGCGGCACGCGAGGCGATTGATGAAATAGATATTTTGTTTGTGCCGGTTGGTGGCGATGGCGTGCTCTCTGCGTCTGCCGCACACGAGCTTGCGGTATCACTTGAGCCGCACATTATTATTCCGATGCACTGGAGTGGTATGGGCACACCAAAAGCGCTTGAAGCATTTCTTAAAGAAGAGGGTGGTAAAGCAGAGACGGTTGAGAAGCTTACTATTAAAAAGAAGGATGCACTTGCAAAAGACGGTGCTATTATTGTGATTAAGCCCTAGCTGTATGTTTGAATACCTCGAACAACTGCGTCTCAAGCCCGGCCACATCCGCGAACGGATTGCTTTTGGTGTTGCCGCTGGCACGACCGGACTTGTCGCTCTTGGTTGGATTGCGGTCACGGCAACTTCTAATATCTTTGTGCTTAACCCATCACCCACGGTAACGCAAACAAATGATGGTCAAGATATTGGTTCGGTTCTTGCGCGCACCAAAGACGGCGTAACGTCGCTTCTTGGCGCCGCCGGCGCAACACAATTGCCAGAGCAGGGTATTACGGTTGAAACATCAGCTTCAACAACCATGGACACACCCACCGTACTTCCATTTTAATCCTGTATGGCACGAGGGAAAAACGAAGTGAATACCGACGCGCCGGCTCCAGCCGGCGCTCGAGTCATACAACAGAGCATTAGCTCTGAAATGCGTTCGTCGTACATCGACTACGCAATGACTGTCATCACGTCGCGTGCACTTCCGGATGTGCGCGATGGGCTCAAACCAGTGCACCGCCGTATTTTGTACGCCATGCAAGACATGGGTCTTGCACCATCGGCACGTTTTCGTAAATCAGCAACGGTGGTGGGTGAGGTGCTTGGTAAGTACCACCCGCACGGCGACACTGCCGTGTATGACTCCATGGCAAAAATGGCGCAAGAATTTTCCTATCGCTATCCGCTCGTGCTTGGCCAAGGAAACTTCGGTTCCATCGACGGCGATTCCCCAGCCGCTATGCGTTACACCGAAGCAAAAATGTCGCGTCTTGCGGCAGAACTTCTTGCCGACCTTGAAAAAGAAACAACGGAGTGGAATCCGAACTATGACAACACGCGCAAAGAGCCGAATGTTCTTCCATCGGCCGTGCCGAATCTTCTTTTAAACGGCACGCTCGGTATTGCCGTGGGTATGGCCACAAACATTCCGCCGCACAACTTGCGCGAAGTGGTAGACGCTACGGTTCACTTGATTGAGGAGCCAGAAGCAACCACCGAAGATTTACTGCAGTTTGTTAAAGGACCCGATTTCCCCCTTGGCGCCGTTGCGTTTAATCAAGCAGACATCAAACAAGCATACGCAAGTGGTCGTGGTGGCGTGGTGGTGCGTGGTGAAGCTGAAATTGTGGACGACGGAAAGAAAGATACAAAAATCATCATCACGTCTATTCCGTACCGTGTGAACAAGGCGGAACTCATCACGCGCATTGCAGAATTGGTGCAAGACAAAAAGATTGAAGGCATTCGCGACCTTCGTGACGAGTCCACAAGTGATATTCGCGTGGTGGTGGAACTGAAGGGTACGGCGCACCCGCAGGCGGTTTTGAATAACATCTACAAATACACCGAACTGGAAACGACGTTCCACTACAACATGCTCGCGCTTGTGGACGGCGTACCACAGACTCTTTCCCTCAAAGGAATGCTCGAACACTTTGTAGAGCACCGTCGCGTGGTAGTGAAGCGTCGCACCGAGTTTGATTTACGAAAAGCAGAAGATCGCGAGCACATTTTGCTTGGCCTTTCAAAAGCACTCGATCATATCGACGAAGTCATTGCCATCATCAAGAAGGCGCAAGACGTGGCAACGGCATCGGTAAACCTTCAGAAGAAATTTGGATTTTCTGAACGTCAAGCTGTCGCCATTCTTGAAATGCGTCTTTCAAAGCTTGCTGGTCTTGAACGTAAGAAAATTGAAGACGAACTGTACGAAGTACAGGATCTTATCAAAAAACTGAAAGACATTCTTTCTTCGCCGAAGAAGATTCTTGCGGTGGTAAAGGCTGAGCTTATCGCTATTGGCGAGAAATTTGGCGACGAACGTCGCACCAAAATCGTGAAGGGTGGTGTGCAGAATATGTCAGTAGAAGACTTGGTTCCAGATGAAGAGTCGGTGCTGGTGATTACTGCGGGCGGGTATGTGAAGCGCACTAATCCAAGCGAATATCGCGCGCAAAAGCGCGGCGGGGTGGGTGTCATTGATATGTCCACTAAAGAAGAGGATGTGGTAACGCACTTCCTTTCAGCAAGTGCACATGCCGACCTTCTATTCTTCACCGACTACGGCAAGGCATACCAAACAAAGATGTATGACATCCCAGAAGGAAAACGCGCCACAAAGGGCAAGTCCATTATGAACTTCTTGCCGCTTGCCGGAGATGAAAAAGTAACAAGTGTGCTTCCCGTGCCAAAAGGCGCAGAACGCGACGCTCTTTCGGTATTTTTTGTAACGAGTAACGGCACCGTAAAGAAGGTGGCGGCAAAATCATTTGCCGATGTGCGCAAGTCAGGCATCATCGCTATTAATTTGAAAGACGGTGACAAGCTTGTTTCAGGAAGTCTTTGCGCCGAAGGCGACAGTGTCTCTATTGTGACGAGCAAAGGTCAGAGTATTCGTTTTGACGCAGAAGACGTGCGTGAAATGGGGCGCACTGCAGGCGGCGTACGTGGTATGAGTATCAGAAAGGGTGACGAGGTTGTTTCTGCAGAAGTGATTCCGGTGGCGAGTGAAAAAGATGCGGCACTTTTGATAATCATGAGCAAAGGCTACGGCAAACGCACACCAATTGGTGAGTACAAAATCCAAGGTCGCGGTGGTTCCGGTATTAAAACCGCGGAAGTAACCGCAAAGACGGGTGAAATTATCGGTGCAAAGGTTTTGACGGGAGAATTTAAAGATGATGAAATCGTGGTGATTTCAAAGAAGGGTCAGGTTATCCGCACCAAGATCGGTGAAATTTCTTCCTTGTCGCGCGCAACGCAAGGTGTCCGTGTGATGAAACTTCGCGAGGGCGACTCCATTGCTTCGATGGTCGCACTATAAATTTCAAGACCCTGTTGTTAGCAGGGCCTTGCTCCGAGTGTGGTTTTAGGAACCCATGTCGACAACTACGATCCGGGACTGTCCAGTCTTTGGATCCCAAACCATATATACGACATTTTGCATACGGTTTTCTTGAACTTTAGCGCTCCACTCTAAATCTGCTGCGGCCTTCTCGCAATTGCCGTAGCAATACTTTTTGCCAGGGCAGATTTTTAAGTGTCGGACACCATCGGCGTATCCGGGGCAAGAACGAAAAGCATAACGATACTTCTTTCCGTTCCACTTTACGACGCGTGTCCGTTGAGATTCCTCACTGCGCTCGTCGAGAACTTCTGGGTACACATGCGGTGTCTCATACCAGCCGCAATGAATGCACTCACGACTGTCTGCCATCACCATCTCCTGTGTTCAGGCTGTCGCGATGCTACCATTACGGTTATGAAAAAGATAGTTGTTACGGTACCAGTGGTTGACGCAGACAAGGTTCGTATAGCGATAGGGAAGGCTGGCGGAGGAAAAATTGGAAACTATACGTTCTGTAGTTTTAGTACACGCGGTATCGGGCGGTTTTTGCCAAACACGGGAGCTATTCCTGCAATCGGAGCGGTAGGGAAATTGGAAGAAGTGGAAGAAGAACGGATTGAAATCACCTGCGACGACGCACTGGTGACGTCCGTCGTCGCAGTAATCCGCGCAGTACACCCATACGAAGAACCGGTGGTAGATGTGTACCAACTCGCTGACTAACTTTACGTACAAAAAATCTGTGGTACTTTGAGTTAGCGCTTTTAGGGAGGGAATTCAATGCGCTTTGGTTACGGGAGTACCCGATTCGTTCTTTTGATGCATAACAACGCGTACAAGTTTGCCCGGATTCGCGTACTCATCTTTCTTGGTCGATTGCTTTTTGTCCTTCCGTTTTCACGAAAAGGACGCGAGCACTTTCTCAAGAAATATGGTCCCGGGTACCGGAGTGCAATGCTCAACGATCTGTTTGCTGGTATCTATGCCAATCGGCGCGAGTATGCTTATTGGTGTGCATCCAGCGACAAACGCGTGATACCGACGACCCACTTCATTTTTGGTGGCCTGTTGGTAATTCAGCCCCGCGGCCTCCCACTGCCAGAGCCTGCGCGTTTTGGTATTGGACTGGATGAAATCATCCCAGTCGATCTAATCGGCGTAGAAATTGTGAGGGCATGTCAGTACTCAATTCATCCGCGCACCAAACGCGTCGTGCTGGTTGACTACGGCAACGCGACCATCATTGAGTTGTTGCGCAGTACCTTTGTGTCCGCATGAACTAGATAAGCAGGCCGCTACCGAAAGGAGCGGCCTGTGTTGATTTCATACACAGACGCATAACCACCTGTGGCGGTCGCGTGCTATTTTGAATAGAGCTATGAAAGCAAAAGAACAATTTGCCGATCCAAAATCAAACGTACTCCAGCTCGGGCTCCATGATGGAATGAAAATTGGTGATTTTGGCGCTGGTGTAGGGCACTACGCGCTTGCCGCCTCCGCGGCAGTGGGTGACGAAGGGAAGGTATACGCAATAGATGTACAGGAAGATGTGCTCATACACCTAAAAGACGCGGCACAGCGCGCGGGACGAAAAAATATTGAAACCATTTGGGGAAATTTTGAAAAACTAGGCGGTACCAAGCTTAAGGACGGTGTACTTGACGCAGTCATTCTCTCCAATGTGCTCTTTCAAATTGAACACCACCAAGGCGCGCTCGCCGAAGTTTCGCGTGTCTTGAAACCAGATGGCAAAATACTGGTGATTGATTGGGCGGGTTCCTATAATGGGCTTGGTCCTGCAACTCACCATGTCGTGAGCGAGCACCAAGCCGAAGAGTTATTTATTACCGCAGGGTTCCATAAGGCAAAAAGCTTCCGCGCGGGTCCCCATCACTACGGTATACTTTTCACAAAGCCATGATGCACATGCGCCCATTCCAAATAATCCTTCTTGCCGTGTTTGCGGTGTCGGCGCTTGTTGGTCTGTACGTGTTTTCCACCTTTAATGGGTTTGGCACCAGTGCCGCGCAGGTGGGAACGGTGGTTATCTGGGGCCCCCTTCCGCAGTCTGCGGTAGACAGTACGCTTAACATATTGAAACAAGGGCACAAAGAGTATGCAAATGTTACGTACATAGAAAAACGAGCAGATACCTTTGATACCGAACTCGCAAATGCACTTGCTTCCGGCGTCGGCCCCGACCTCATCATCATCAACCAAGAACAACTACTGACTGAAATTCCAAAAATCCAAACCATTCCGTACGCATCAATTCCACAGCGTACCTTTCTTGATACCTTTCTTTCCCTTGATCAAATCTACTTAAACGCAACAGGTACTTACGGTATCCCTATTACCGTTGACCCTTTGGTGCTCTATTACAATCGCGCTCTGCTCGCGTCTGCGGGAGTTCCAACACCGCCTGCCACATGGGAAGCGGTGGGGGGGCTTGTACCGCTTATTACTAAACAAAACGGAAGCCAAGTTATTTCCCGTAGTACGATTGCGCTTGGTAGCTACGGCAACATAACAAACGCACGAGCGATTCTTTCGCTTCTATTTCTTCAAGCGGGTTCAGTGGTAACTAAATCTACGCCACAAGGTATGCGATCTACCCTTGGCGAAACGGCAACGAGTGGCGGTGTCGCAACGCCGGCACAAGCGGCGGTAAATTTCTACACGCAGTTTGCAAACCCGGGGAAGACGGTCTATTCGTGGAATCCGTCGCTTTCGCCGTCGCGACAAGCGTTTACCACGGGCGACCTCGCACTCTATATTGGCTATGCATCGGAACTGTCGTCGCTGAAAGCGGCAAACCCAAACCTTTCGTTTGATATGGCGCCCATTCCAGAACCCGGCACAAGTGGCACGCGTAAAAACTATGGTCTTGGGTACGCATTCGCTATTCCAAAAGTTTCGAAAAACACGAGCGGAGCGTACCTTCTTGCAACGGCATTTGTTGACGATATTGCGCTAAAGTCACTTTCCGCTTCGCTTGGTATGGCGCCGGCAAAGCGAGCGCTCCTTACATTGGATCCCTCAAACCCCTACACCGCGGTGTACTACCCAGAGGCGCTGAATACCGCAGGCTGGCTTTCCCCAGCGCCATCTGCGGTAGACACCATCTTCTCTGCTATGATTAACAATATAACTTCTGGCCGCTATGATGCTTCACAAGCGCTCACTGCCGCGGATCAATCCCTCAATGCCGCATTTTAATACCATGCTGAAGCGAGCACGTCCCTATATATTTGTGGTACTGTTTTTCGCGTTTTTCGCACTCCCTGCAATCAGTGTTTTTGCAGCTGATGGTAACGCGCTTCCCACAAGTCCGGATGGAACGAGCTGTGCAAATGGCACACTTTGTAATCCGCTCCAAAGTGCCACCATTCAAGATTTACTTGGAAAAGTGCTTGATGCAGTTATCGCTATTGGTACCGTGGTCGTTACTATCATGCTTGTTTACTGTGGGTTCCTCTTTGTTGTTGCGCAAGGTAATGAAGAAAAAGTGCGTGATGCTCGTTCCGCGCTTGTGTGGACGGTCATCGGCGCGCTCATACTTCTTGGCGCAAAGGTAATTTCAACCATCATTAGCGCTACGGTGGCGACCCTATGATTCAAACCAGCGGACAGACCTTTTTGGGGCTTACCAACAACCTCGTTGCATTTGTAGACGGTTCGGTTATTCCGCTTCTCGGCGCGCTAGCGTTCGTGTTTTTTCTTATTGGTATGGTGCGCTTCTTTTTCTCACAGAGCGACGAAAATCGCGAGAAGGGAAGGCAGTTTGCACTTTGGGGCATGGTCGGACTTGTCGTTATTTTTACGGTATGGGGCGTCGTTACTCTATTTGTAGGTGCCCTTCAATAGAACGGGGATAATGAATTGCGCTTTCACCGCTCCCTGCTACCCTTTGACTATATGAAAAAAATCGCACTAAAAAGTTCGCTCGCACTTGCGCTCGTCGCAGTGCCGTTTCTAGCGTTTGCTGATACTACAAGTGGCACCGTGGGCGGGAAAATCACCACGTTCATAAACTTTTTGAATGCATCCCTTGTTCCTCTTATTTTTGCGGTAGCGTTTATTGTCTTTCTGTACTTTATATTTCAGTATTTTATTCTCGGTTCAGGCAACGAGGAAAAACTGAAAGAAGGGCGTATGTTTTTGCTCTACAGCATCATTGGTTTTGTCGTGATGCTTTCGATATGGGGAATCGTGAATTTGTTTTACTACTCCCTTGATTTTGGTTCACAAAATCATCCAAATTTACCGACGTTTGGAACGGGAAGTGGCAATTCCAGTAGTAGTTCAAATAGTCCCGTCAATAACAGCATCTAATATAATCATCTTGTCCACAGAACCGTAATACCTGCATTGACTTCGTACCAAAGCCGATTACCCTTATACCTATAGCCCTAAATACCATTATGAAGAAACTTGCTTATCTCGGTGCTTCCTTTGCGCTTCCAATGCTCGCCTTTGCGCAGGCACAGAACGTACAACAACTTGGTGATACTGTTATCCGAATTATCAACACGACGCTCGTACCGCTCGTGTTTGCTCTCGCCTTCATTGTTTTCCTTTGGGGCGTATTCCAGTTCTTCATCGCGGGTGCAAGCGACGAAGAGAAGCGCGAAGGCGGAAAGTCGTTGATGATCTACGGCTTCATCGGCTTTTTCGTGATGGTGTCCGTTTGGGGTATTGTGAACCTCCTTGTTGGAACCTTCAACCTTAACTCAAACGCTCCAGTGCAGTATCCGGGTGCTCCGTACACTCAGTCAGGGAATTAACGTTTTTTGAAAAGAAAACCCCCGCCTTAGCGGGGATTTTCTTTTACCCACGCACCTCTTTTATCCTGCGGGCTAGCGCCGTATACTAAGGACATGAAGAAACTTGCTTATCTCGGTGCGTCCTTTGCTCTTCCAATGCTCGCCTTTGCGCAGGCTAGTGGAGAAAACGCTTCGCAATTTTTTGACAACATAAAAACAAATATTGTTAACCCTATTATCACGCTTATCGCACTTGCCGCATTCGTAGTGTTTATATGGGGCGTTGTGGAATTTATTCGCAGTGCTGACGACGCGGAGAAGCGAGGAACCGGCCAACAGCATATGATATGGGGTATTGCCGGTCTCGTTATTATCTTTGGGGCAAACGCTATCATCGCTATTTTAAAAAATACATTTGGGTTGTAGAAAAAAAGAAGACCCGACGCTGTTGCGTAAGGTCTTCAAGGTGTTGACCCACTTGGGTCAAAGATCAGTTGGGCGACGAGGTTTCATCCTCGCAGCTGAGCGTCTGCACTTGATTGGATGTGTTTTCGACAAATCCGACCAACCACAGCTGGATATTTTTGCCGCGTTCATTGACGCAGGTTCCACCCACCCTGTCGCAGATACGAAAGGTGTTGGGTGAAGGCGGCGGGGTGAAATTGAATGCACCCACCGGTCTGAACTTTGCAAAATGACCCGGCTGCAAGTACCGCATGACTTTGTCGGGGCCTTGGCATTTGCACGCCTTCTCCCCGTTTATGCCGCATACATGTGTCTGCCTATCGGCTTCCACAATCGCATTCACGGCGTCCTGCTGTGCCTGCTGTTGAGCCGCAACAATTGCTTGCCGCGACTCTTCCTGCAAGCCGAACCATTTGCTCCCAGCCGACACAATGACAACGAAGGCCACGAGGCCGATGATTCCCCATTTGATGATCATATCGATGAATTGTTTTTGGGAAATTGCTGGTGTTGGTGGCGGTGTTGGCGCCGCCGGTGTGCTTGTTGACATGACTATCTCCTCACGGGACGATTGTTGTTGACTGTTGGTTTTCTCGCTTCAAATGTTGGCTTGGGTGCCGGTGGCGGTTCGCCACCGATTTTCCGTGCCAAAGCATCTGCAACGGGCTTGAGTACTCCGTTAATGGCGGCGTTCGCGTCGAGGTCTTTGATACCGAAAACGGTTTCGTCGACTTTTCGAGTAGTTGCCAAGCCCATTTGCATCTCGACGCTGGTAAGTGCGTCTTTGATGTTTATGCCGCTTGCAACCTGATCATCGACCATTTTTTTGATGGCCAGATTCTGCTCTATCTTCGCCGCCATTTCGTCGGCTTGGTTTGCCTTAGCGAGAGCAGCCTCACGACGAGACTTCGGAATGTCAAAATATTCGACATCCGCGCCAGTGATTTGTACGCCTCTTGCGAGTGCGTACGAAAGAAACTGGCCGGCACGGTCGGCGATGATCTGAACACTGTGTTCTCCATCGACGAACTTGTCTTTGTCATCGTATAGACTGTTGTAGAGCTGGGCGTGCCTCTCAGCACTTTCCAGTGTTCCGTCATCAATTGGAAGATTAACCCAGTCTTTGACGTCGTCCTTGAGGTCGACAGAATCCTCCGCTCTTTTGAGTTGGTTCACAAAAAAGCGAATAACTGATTTGAACTCAAGGTCCAGAAGTGTGTCGATGGCCTTGACTTCTGTAAGCGACAGAACGGGATTTACCGTCCTGCGGGTGAAGAACGCATTGGTCTCCACCTTCAAGTTATCGCCACCGGCGAGGTCGAAGAACGGTTCCGGATTGACCGGGTATTCCCGCATTTCAACCGGAACACTTCCTTCAATTCCCGGTATACGCGGATGAATACCTGCGGTAAGCAGGGCGCCATCCGGTTTACCGAAGCGCGTTGAGACGCCTTCGCTACCAAGCGGTACCTCGTTTGCCGCATTTGACGACTCACGCATGATCACGCGTATGACGTTGCCGCCCACGACGATCAAAACGATAAGTGCAATCGTGGCTGAGAAGTAGAAGGCAATCACGGCCGCAAAGGGAATCGCAACTGCGAACCCAGTAATGGCCGAGATGATACCGACACGCTTGAGACTTTCCCAAGGTGTAATGAGTGTGCCAGGCGCTGGTGCCGCCGCCCCTGGGGCGATACGGACAAACGCAAGCACCTCCGTGCGATATCGAAGTGCCAGAACTGCCATAAGCAGAACTGCCACGATGATTGCGATCGTTGCCATGATTTTGCCCCTCCTTAGGGCGGTGCTATGAGATTTTCAAGGGCACAACGCCCACCATGGACTATTATACTACTACACAGTATATATGTCAAGTGCTCACATAGCCCGTAGCTACAGGGTTTTTAGCCTGTTCTAAACAAAGTGCTGGGGAGAGGACTTGAACCTCCATCCCTTGCGGGGCCAGCTCCTAAGGCTGGTGCGTCTACCAATTTCGCCACCCCAGCACTTTGGTCGGAACAGATCTTCCCATTGACGATACCATTCCTTAGATGTAATTGAAAAAGCTCAGTTGTTTGCTACGATGCATGGTACGCGCCTATAGCTCAGTTGGTAGAGCAGATCCCTCTTAAGGATAAGGTCCCTGGTTCGAGCCCAGGTAGGCGCACAAAGTATTTCTAGCCACCAAAACAAAAACAGCACGTACGTGCTGTTTTTGTTTACTATGTGACGAGGTGGCTCGGTCACGAGTTGCGGACGGATTGCTCCAAGTATTCGCAATCCGTCTCGCACTCTCGACCCGGGCTCGCCGTTGCTTCGCAACAAGGCTGTGCCTTTCGAGTCTCACACGCACGACGCGCAGGCGTCGTGCTCCTCGGCACATAACTGCGCTTCGCTTGCTCTGTGCCGAGGGTGAGACTCGAACTCACATGAGGTGTTTAAAGACCTCTAGGGATTTTAAGTCCCCTACGTCTACCATTCCGTCACCTCGGCAAAACGCACAGGAGGCCTGGGGGGGAATCGAACCCCCGCATGTAGGATTTGCAGTCCCAAGTGTTACCACTTCACCACCAGGCCTTGGGTTTGATTATAACTGTTTGCCTAATTCATCCAAGTGCTGGCGATTGCGCTCGCCAGCATCAAGAACAAACTGCACGCGAGGAAGTTCACGCGTGCGGGCGTGCTCACGCATATATTCACGAAATGCATCAGCGTTGCGATTCAAAAATTCAAGTGCGGTGGTGATTGCTTCATCGGGGAAAACGGTAACAAACACCGTCGCCCGTTCACCCTTGGAACCAAGTTCTGCGCGCGTGGCAGTGATAAGTGACGTGCCGTTTGATTCGCGCACAATAAAGTCTGCCGCAAGGTGCGTAAGCAGTTCTTCTACGCGGTCGTGGTGGCGTTTACTGCGTGAATCGGGTCGTGGTGGCGGGGTGAAGTCCATATTACGATTTTACGACATGGAAGGCGATCACTACGTCACCACCGGCGAGTTCAGCTTTGGTTTCTATTTGCATACCAAAGTCGCCCTCTACGCGGATTTCTTGCACATCAACACGTGCCTGCTGAAGATTCACTATTTTTCCGCGACCAATCTCTTCTTCGCGACGGGTCATTTTTACCAGTGCACCAACAGCAAGAGTACCGCTTATCAGTTTTGCACCAAGCACACGCTTGGTTGATGTTTCGCTAAACACTTTTAGGATTTTGGCTTCGCCAAGCATCACCTCCTTTGCAACCTGCGGTGCGCGTTCGGCAAGAAGCTCTGCAACGCGTTTGCCGAGGTCGTAAATAATGCTAAACGATTCAATGGAGACGCCAGAACGGTCGGCAAGCTCGCGTGCGGCACTGTCAGTGGCAACAGAGAAGGCGATAACAACACCGTTTGCGGCTTGTGCATTTTTTACGTCACCTTCGCCGACTGCACCAATACCTGCGGACATGATGCGAATAACGGCGTTTTCATGAGTAATTTTTGCAATCTCGTGCTTAATAGCTTCAAGACTTCCCGTCACGTCTGTTTTTAGGATAAGCGGAAGCACGGTCTTTCCGTCTTCAATCACCTCAGCAGTCACTCCGCGCGATGAATCTTTTTTATTTTTTGCAACAAATGCTTCGGCCTCTTTTCTATTTTTTACCGTTACAAACGGCGTACCAGCTGGGGGAAGGGCACTGAATCCAGAAACGCGTGCGGGGGAAGACGCTCCTGCTTCTTTCACGCGGTTGCCTGCGAAGTTTTCAATAAAACGTACGGGAGCATAGGCATCTTCTGCAACAACGTAGTCTCCAGTATTGAGCGTGCCGTTTTTAACAATGAGTGTTGCGGCAAGCCCTTGGCGTGCGTCTTGTGTTGATTCAAGAATAAAGCCAGACGCAGGAAGTTCCGGGTCGGCGGTAAATTCTGCAAGATCGGCAGTGAGAAGTACAAGGTCAAGAAGTTCGGGTACGCCAGCACCTGATTTTGAGGAAACTGCCGCGAAGGGAATAGCGCCACCAAGACCTTCTAGATACACGCCGTTTTCAAGGAGTGAATGTTTTGCGCGTTCCGCGTCGGCACCGTTTTTGTCTATTTTAGTGAACGCGACAACGAAAGGGATATTTGCTTCGGTGATTGCAGAAAGTGCTTCGAGCGTTTGCGGCTTCACCCCTTCATCTGCGGCAACCACAAGGATGGCGACATCCGCCGCTTGTGCGCCGCGCGCGCGAAGCGCGCGAAAAGCTTCGTGTCCCGGTGTATCAAGAAAAGTGATGTTGCGAAGTTTGCCCTCGTGTTCGTGCTGAGCTTCGTATGCAGAAACGTGTTGAGTGATGCCACCCGCTTCGCCTGCAGTTACGTTTGCTTTACGGATGTAGTCCAGCAAGGAAGACTTGCCGTGGTCGATGTGACCCATTACCGCCACTATGGGCGGGCGAGGTGTAGACGCCATAATATGCTGATTTCAGCACGAAAAATGGTTGTTTGCAATCGCATCTCTATAATTATTTGGTAGTCTATTGAGATGGAATGGTTTTCAAAAAAACGCATCTATCTTGATTGGGCGGCAAGTGCGCCTGTCCGACCGCAGGTAGCGCGTGCGTACTCGCGCGCGCTAGTGTCAGGGAACCCATCGTCTGCACACACGGAAGGCCGTATCGCAAAAGATCTGCTTGAAACGGCGCGTACCAGCATTGCTCGCGAACTACAGGTAAAACCGGATGACGTTATTTTCACGAGCGGCGCCACCGAAGCAAATAACCTCGCCATTCAAGGGGTTATAAAAAAATGGAAAGTGAGTAACCCGAACACGCAACCGCATGTGCTGTACCTCGGAAGCGCGCACGCCTCCACCGTAAAAACGATTCAAGGACTTACTGCGTTTGGCGTAGTTGCAGAGGAAATGCCAATAAAGGATGGAGAAATTGATATCAAAAAACTATCTACGATGATTCGTCCGGAAACCGCACTGGTTTCTATGGATTTTGTTTGTAGCGAAACCGGAACGATTTGGAATACTCGCGAAGTGCGGCAGGCGCTTCCTAAGCAGGTACTTCTTCATGTGGATGCAAGCCAGGCGCCACTAGAGGAGTCGGTGGAGCGATCACGGCTTGGCGGCGACCTTATCACGCTTGATTCGGGAAAAATTGGCGCCGTACGCGGTACGGGTGTGCTTGTTGCTCCGCGCACGCTTTCAGTCGCGCCACTCTTTTTTGGTGGTGGACAGGAACGCGCAATGCGCGCCGGTACTGAATCGGTGGCTGGTGTCGTCGCGTTCGCTGTGGCGCTCACGGCGTGTGTCAAAGAACGCGATGCGTTTAGTGCGCGCGCCCTTGTGGCGCGTGCCAACCTTATTTCCCGTGTTCAGCACCTGTCTGCTATTTCCATACATCAGGGCAAAAAAGGTATCGCTCACATTTTGAATATTTCACTTGTTGATCGAGACACCGACTACCTTGCCGCACTTCTCGATGAAGCTGGCTTCGCTGTTTCAACAAAAAGCGCGTGTGAAAGTGATTCCACGCAAGGTTCGCGCGCCGTGTTCGCGCTTACGGGTGAAAAAAGTCATGCACTTTCCACGCTTCGCATTTCGTGGGGGTACGATACGACCGAACGTGATTTGATACGCTTCAGTAAAGCGCTCGGTAAAGCCGTTGCATTCATTGACGCACACCACGTGTAGTGCTTTGTGTGCTTGAAACTTCCTGTTGTATACTCTTTCTATGAATATTGACGATCTCACAAAATCACAACTCCTTCTTCTCACCCTTCTGGTGAACTTTGTGATGTCTATTGCGACCGGCATCGTAACCGTTTCTTTGCTCGACCAAGCGCCGGCAACCGTGACGCAAACGGTAAACCGTATTGTGGAGCATACGGTAGAAACAGTAACGCCAGATACAACAGGAAGCACGGCGACACAGCCATCCGAAGAAGATTTGCTTGTCTCTGCCATTTCCGGCGATAAGGCAAGAACAGTGTATGTATATGCAGAGGCGACTACGTCCCCTGCGCTCGCGCAAGGAATTTATCTTCCAAAGTCACGTGCGGTTATTGTGCTTGCTGATACCGTGCTTCCTAAAAATGCCATTGTGAGCTTTCCGAATGGTGCTATCGCACAAGTATCTATTTCGCGCGGTGACGATCAAATCATGATCTACGGGTTCAGCGACTCGGCGGCACTGCCGGCGGCGCCCGCTACAGTACTCCTTACGCCGCACGATTTGAAGCAGGGGCAAGCAACTATCGCCGTTATTCAAACTGGCGCCGCCGTTACTGGCATTGTTTCGCAAATCGATGGTAACAAAATAACGACGACACTTCCGCAAACACCACGCGGTGCGTCCGCAGTTTCACTTTCCGGTGGACTCGTTGGTATTAGTACCGGAGAGGCAAGTGTATACATTAGTGCACAACATATTAACGACCTGCTTTCGGGTCCTGCAACTTCCGGACTCTAAAACACGTAAATGATATACTAGGGGCACGTGCGGGCAGGAGAGTAATCATTTCATTTTCATATGCCGCCATTTAAGAATTTCACCACTAAAGCAAAAGAAGCCATTCGTAAGGCACACGAGCTCGCCATTGAGCGTGGGCAAAACCATGTGTCGCCGCTTCATCTTTTGACGGCGCTTATTCACCAAGAAGAAAGCTTGGTATTTTCCGTGCTCGACCATATGGAGATAGACACCATTCTTCTTGCGGACACTCTGCTTGAAACGCTTGAAGCTCCAGAAACATCCTCGGTTCTTTCACCGTCGTATCAGCTCTACCTCACCCCAGACTTGGCGCAAGCACTTGAAGCTTCAGGAAAAGTGGCCGCAAGAATGAACGATCCTTTTGTAGGAACGGAACATTTGTTTGTCGCTATTCTTGAACACCCGGGTCCTGCCGCAGATGTTCTTGGGCGTTTTCGTATTGACGAAGATACGGTACAGGCGGTGCTTAAAGAAATTAAATCAATGAAAGAAGGGCAGACCGCTGAGCCGAAGCGTTTCCGTGCGCTTGCGAAATACACGCGCAATCTAACCAAGCTCGCAAGTGAAAATGCTCTTGACCCCGTTATTGGTCGTGATCAGGAAATCAACCGTGTGATTCAAATTCTTTCACGTCGCACGAAAAATAATCCGGTGCTTATTGGTGAAGCGGGCGTGGGCAAAACAGCCATCGCTGAAGGACTTGCGGCACGTATTGTAGCGAACGACGTACCAGAATCACTGAAGTCAAAAGAATTGCTTTCGCTCGACATCGGTCTTCTTATTGCCGGTACCAAATACCGCGGCGAGTTTGAAGAGCGAATGAAAAATGTAATGAAAGAAGTAGAGAAATCAGATGGGAAAGTTATTTTGTTTGTAGACGAGCTTCACACGCTTGTGGGTGCTGGCGCCGCAGAAGGCGCAATGGATGCTTCCAACATGCTTAAGCCCGCACTCGCGCGTGGTGAAATTCGTGTTATTGGTGCCACAACATTGAAGGAGTACCAAAAATATATTGAAAAAGACACCGCACTCACGCGCCGTTTTCAGTCGGTGTTTGTGCAGGAGCCAACGGTAGAGGATGCTGTTGCGATTTTGCGCGGTTTGCGCGACAAGTATGAACTTTTCCACGGCGTACGTATCACTGATGGCGCCATTGTTTCTGCCGTAGAGCTTTCAAGTCGTTACATTAGCGACCGCTTCCTCCCAGACAAAGCAATCGACCTTATTGATGAAGCCGCTTCAGGACTCCGTATCGCGCTTGAAAACAAACCGCCACTTCTTGAAGAAACCGATCGTAAAATCCGCCGTCTTGAAATTGAACGTCAGGCGCTTAAAAAAGATGAAAGCAGTTCTTCAGCAACGGTTGAAACAAAAGAAATAAAAGAACGGCTCAAAACCATTAATACTGAAATCGCCGACTTGCGCGAAAAGACTTCAGAGCTAGAGCTTAAATGGAAGAATGAAAAGGAGGTACTGGATGGTATCCGGAAAGCAAAAACCGAACTTGAAAAGCTGAAGAATCAGGCCGATGCCGCCGAATCATCGGCAGACCTTGGTACGGTCGCGGAAATTCGTTACGGCAAAATTCCTACGCTCCGCAAAGATTTGGAAACCAAAATGAAGCGGTTGAAAACACTACAGAAATCACGCCGCATTTTGCATGAAGAAGTAACCGAGCATGAAATTGCCGGCGTAGTGTCGCGCTGGACGGGTGTACCAGTTTCAAAAATGCTTGAAGAAGAAGCGTCGAAGCTTGCACGTATGGACGAAGAACTGCGCAAGGCGGTTATTGGTCAGGACAAGGCACTTGAGATTGTTAGTAATGCAGTGAAGCGATCACGTGTTGGTATTGCCGATCCGAATCGCCCTATTGGCTCATTCCTCTTTATGGGGCCAACGGGCGTGGGTAAAACCGAGCTTTCGCGTAAACTCGCGGAGTTTATGTTCAACGATATCGATGCACTGGTACGTGTGGACATGTCCGAGTTTATGGAAAAACATTCGGTAGCCAAACTTATTGGTGCACCACCCGGATATGTAGGCTACGAAGAATCGGGCTCACTCACCGAGCGCATTCGTCACCGCCCGTATGCCGTTATTCTTTTCGATGAAATTGAAAAGGCGCATCCCGAAGTCTTTAATATCTTGCTTCAAGTGCTTGATTCGGGACACCTCACTGATGGCAAGGGACGAAAGGTGAACTTCAAGAACACTATCATTGTGCTTACGAGCAACATTGGCGCAGAGTTTATTGACCGTATGGCGTCCATTGGGTTTGGTCACGGTGCTGCCGACGAAGCGGTGCAGTATGAACAGGTGAAAGAAAAAGTAATGCGCGCCTTGAAAGACCACTTCCGTCCGGAGTTTTTGAATCGCCTCGACGACATTGTTATTTTTGACGTGCTTGCAAAAGAAGCGCTCGCAAAAATTGTGGAGGCACAGGTTGGGGAAGTTATTACCCGTCTTGAAACCAAACGTATTACGCTCGCTATTAGTCCCGAAGCTCGCGCATGGCTGGCTGAAAAGGGTTATAACCCGCAGTATGGCGCTCGCCCCTTGAAGCGACTCATCCAAGACAAAATCCTTACCCCTATTGCCACGCTTATGGTGGGGCAGGGGATTATGGAGGGTGGTTCAGTGAGCGTGACGCTGAAGAATGGCGAGCTTCATTTTGACGTAAAGAAGAAGATGGCTACTCGCAGTCGTGTACTACAGACCGCGTAAAGCTCCACTCACGCTACCGATTTTGGAGCACGCGTCGTCCGGCCCAGCCGCCGGACGCGCTCGCTCTCGGCTTCGCAAATTCCGGCGCAGCCTCCCTCCGGCGCCGGAATTACCACGCTGCTTGCCTCCGAGAGTCTCCAAAATCGCCATCATTCCCTCCGTTGCGCAAATACCCGTTGTTTGTTAAAGTCCACGTATGTCTCAGGATCAACTCATAAAACTCAAGTCCACGAAATCGGACTACATCTACTTTAGCCGTAAGAATCGCAAGAAAGTAGAGCGCAAGATTGAAGTCAAAAAGTATGACCCAACGCTCCGCAAACGAGTCACCTTTAAGGAAGTGAAGAAGTAGCAAAATCCGCCCGAAAGGGCGGTTTTGTGTTAAAATCCCCGCACGGGTCCATCGTATAATGGTAGTACAGCGGCCTCCAAATCCGCTAGCGTAGGTTCGATTCCTACTGGGCCCGCCAATGAGAAACGCCGGAAGGCGTTTTCTCTTTTGGTGGGCCCAAGCAGGCGTGGGGCGCCTGCGTGTAGGAATCGAATGCCGGAGCGCGACGGCGCGAGGCGGGGTCGCGGAATTTTCTAGCAAGAAAATATCCGTGACCGCAAAGCGGAACCGTAGAATCTACAGGATTTGATAAGCGTACTCGCGGTCCTGCTGGGCTCGCCCTTGTGGGCAACCTACATCTCTTCAGATTTTGTGAGCTACAATATACATATGCGTGACTACAGGGCTCATATTTTCACACTCGCGTTTGCTGTCGTGCTCATTATTCCATTCTTCGCCTTTGGCGCAGTGACCGATCCCGGTAGCTCCGGCTGGTCTATTGTCCCCAAGGAATGTAATTGCCCTCCGGCAAGTGATTCTGCGCAAGCGGCTGGATGGGGTTGTGTGCTCAAGGTTGTGGCAAATCTGATTCAGTTCGCAATCTATCTTAGTATTACTATTTCTGTACTAATGTTCGCCTATGCCGGCTTCCTTTGGGTGTTGAATCCCATAAATCCGGAAAATCGCGCGGCGGGAAGGAAGATATTAATGAATGCCGCCATCGGACTTCTCATTACACTTTCTGCGTGGCTTATCGTGAACACCCTTCTTATTGCACTTGGCGCTAATATTGACGGACAGGGCGGTATTGCTGGCACAACAAAACTACTTAGCGGCGGCTCTGACTGCACAAAGGGTGATCCGCTTGTAAATAATGGTGGAACGCTTGGAGGCGGTGGTGGAGACACAACAACGCCACCTGGCGGATGTCCATCTGGTCAACAGTGTTCTGCAACCACCAAGACTTGTGAATACAAGACAACGACCACCATAACGTGTGGTGATAAAACGTGTGGAAAAAATGAAACCTGTGACGCAACAGCGAAAACGTGTACGCCTCCACAAGCCTGCACGCCACCCGCGGAAACTGGTAGTGGTGCCAATTGTCCTGCGGCGGCTCCTTCAGCAATGGTCGCGCTCCCATCAGGAGATGTCGTTGGAGGAACTGGACTTGCTACGCCGGCAACTGTTCAAAACTACATTGCTATGCGCGCAGCAGCGCTACAAGCAGGATTTGACTTGAAAGTTTCTAGCGCTTATCGCTCAGATGCAACACAGGTTCAATTATGGAATCAATACTGTTCGTCTGGTACCTGCGGTGCCACAAAAGTGGCGAAGCCCTGCTCGCTCGGAGGAAATGGATCAAACCATAATTCTGGAGAAGCTCTTGATTTGACTGACGGATGTCATAATGGACAGAGCTGCAGTAGTCCAGCCTATAACTGGTTGAAGACAAATGGAGGACGATGGAATTTTAGAAACGCTGTGCCCACTGACCCTGTGCACTGGTCACCGGACGGCCACTAGCGCGCCGAATGAAGTTTGCGTACCCATGCTTTTTGGCGCCGAGCGTAGTGCCACAAGCGTGAAGACAGTGTAGGAAGAAGGGAGGCTTCCATACGTTCACCTCGCAGGTATTCACCAATTACTTTGTACTCAAGTCCCAGCTCGTTCAGGCGTGTGTCGCCCACGTATTCGCGAACTCGCCGCACTTCGTCAACAAGGCCTTGTGACAGTGCCTTTTCAAGACGTATCCCAATGCGCTTACGCAATTCTTCTGACGGTGGATTTATTACTATCCATTCAATTGCGTAATCTTCGCGCGCCTTTGGCGCGCGTTCCGGTACCACCCCGTGCACTGCCGCTATTTCAAGCGCGCGAATAAGTCGCCGCCGATTCCTGGGGTCAAGAACCTTTGCACGGTTAGGATCAACAGCAGAAAGTCGCGCAAAGAGATCCGCACCAGACACCTGTTCAAGCTCCGCGCGAAGTGCATCATTTTTGTCGGTGCCTTCAGGTAGTCCGTAGAGAAGTGCGTCAAAGTAAAAATGGCTTCCACCGACAAGAATGGGAAGGTTGCCACGTGCGGTGATTTCCGTAATTAATCGTTCTGCATCTTTCACAAAATCACCTGCACTGTATGGATTTTTTGGGTCACGAATATCAATAAGGTGGTGGGGCACACCTTGCATTTCATTTGGGGTGATTTTTTCAGTGCCAATATCAAGGGTTGTATAGATTTGCCGACTATCAACAGAAATAATCTCACCATTGCGGGCGAGTGCTTCAGAGACTGCTCGTGATGACTTTCCTGAGGCGGTTGGCCCCGCGATGCAGAGAATCTTCAATTGGTCGGCCACTGGCCAGAATGGTATCATAGGCACCACTAACCGACATTCCTATGAATAAAGAAACGAAAAGCAACTATTGTGAGCATTGCGGTGATTTTCACGACGAAATGCCGAGCGAGCACCACTGTTTTGTCCGCATTGGCGGTACGGTGCCTGACTACGAATTTGAAGCATTTGTGGGTGGGGAAGCAAAGCGAATGAAGTTTTCGGACTTTCGTGGCAAGTGGCTTGCGGTAGTGTTTTATCCCGCCGACTTCACCTTTGTGTGTCCCACAGAGCTTGAAGACCTTGCAAAACTCTATCCTGAATTTAAAAAGATAAACGCAGAAATTCTTTCATTTTCAACGGACACGGTGTTCACCCACAAGGCATGGCACGATACCTCGCCAGCTATTAAGCAAATTGAATATCCGATGGGTTCTGACCCAGCAGGAAAAATTTCCTACGCTTTTGGCACCTTGGTTGAAGGCGGTGACATGGCACTCACGGTAGACGAAGGGTTGTCACTGCGTGGTTCGTTCATCGTTGATCCAACAGGTGTGCTTCGTACGATTGAAATTCATGATAATTCCATTGGACGTTCCGCAAAAGAAACACTGCGCAAACTGCACGCGGCGCAATTTGTAGATGCGCATCCGGGCAATGTATGTCCAGCATCATGGGAACCGGGTGGTGACACTCTTGAACCCGGCATGGATTTGGTTGGGAAAATCTAAACATATCGCGGCGGCCACTGGCCGCCGCGACTGTTTAAAAAAACACATAAATAGAGTACGATGCCAAATACGCCGGGGTGGCGAAATGGTATACGCAAGGGATTCAAAACCCCTCGCCGCAAGGCATGAGAGTTCAAGTCTCTCCCCCGGCACTAGAAAACTTTGCATGTAGTGCGTGATACAATCTCTGTAATTATGGATGCGGTGAAATATCAGGAACCAACGCGCTACGACTCTGTCTACTGGGTAGACACCGAGCGTATTAAGCCAAACCCGTACCAGCCGCGTAAAGAATTTGATGAAGAGCATTTGAAGTCGCTCGCTGAATCTATTCGTCAGTACGGGATTCTTCAGCCACTTACGGTCACGCGAATGGAAGTGTCTAAAGAAGATGGAGGCCTGCAAAGCGAATACGAACTTATTGCCGGTGAGCGTCGTCTTCGCGCGGCAAAATTGATTGGACTACGCCAAGTGCCCGTGGTTATTCGCCAAGGCGAACAGTCAAGCAAAATGAAGCTAGAGCTTGCGATTATTGAGAACCTTCAGCGCGAAGATTTAAATGCGATTGATCGCTCCAAAGCGCTTGCTCAGCTCGCAACTGAATTTGGACTTACGCACGCAGAAATCGGCGCAAAAGTAGGGAAGAGCCGTGAATTTGTGAGTAACTCTATTCGTCTTCTTGGGCTTCCCGAAGAAATTCAGCAAGCGGTGGTTGGAAAAGAAATTTCAGAAGGGCACGCCCGTGCACTCCTGATGTTGAACAATCGACCGGAAGAAATGAAGACACTTTTCCGCGATATGGTGCTCAGAAAAACCTCGGTTCGTATGGCAGAACAGCTTGCACGTCGTATCGCACAGGACAAAATTAGGAAGCACAACAAAACACCGGAAATGATGGAGATTGAAAAATCTCTTACGGAAACACTTGGTACGCGTGTGGTTATTGAAAACCGCCCACAAGGCGGCCGTCTCCTTATTGAATTTTTCTCTCCCGAAGACCTTTCCAATATCATTGCCGCGTTTGCCGCAAAAGAAGAAGAAGCCGTTGCGCAGATTGTGGGCCCGGAAGCACAAGCCGCAAGCGACGCTGAAACAAGTGCGCAAGAAACAGCAACTGCACCAGTGGTTTCAGACAAACCAGAAGAAGATTTGTATTCGGTGAGTAATTTTAGCGTCTAGCCTTTTGATTCCTTTTGTTTTCTTGGTGCACGTTTCTTTTCTTTCGGACTTTTAACGATAGCGTTTCCGGTAATGACGCCAATGTCTGCAGGATCAAGACGCATGCGTATATGCCGTCGCGCGAGCGATGTTTTTGCGTAATCAAGCCATTTTTTTGTTGGGTGTGCAGAATCGCGCGTCATAATATCTACCTGGTCACCATTCCTAAGTTTGGTATCAAGCGAAACCAATTTCCCATTCACTTTTGCACCGTTCATGTGGTCGCCAAGATCGCTGTGAATGGCATAGGCAAAATCTACGGGTGTGGATTCATAAGGAAGGTCAATGGCGTCTCCTCGGGGAGTAAATACAAACACGCGATGGGAAAAGAAATCTTCTTTGAGTCCATCCACAAATTCTTTTGAACCTGCCTGTTGGGCGTGTGCGTCGGCAAGCTCCGTAATCCACTGGGGAATGTCGTGCGCTTCTTTTGGTACCGGCGCGGCAGTAGCTACTGCCGGTTTTTTGGAAAAGTTAAGCAGTGACGGAACAAGGTCGCGCATCCATGAAAGTGACAAGCGTCCATAGGCGCTTTTTGGCGCTTCCTTTCCAAGGGTTTTGTATGACATGTGGGAGGCAATACCAAATTGCGCCCGGCGATGCATTTCTTCAGTGCGCACCTGCATTTCTACAATACCCGCTTCTGGTGTAAGCAGGGTGGTGTGGAGTGAGCGATACCCGTTTGGTTTAGGAAACGCAACGTAGTCTTTAAATTCACCCGGCATTGGCTTCCAGAGTGAATGAATGACGCCAAGAGTGCTGTAGCAGTCTTCTATTGTTGGAACAATAACGCGCAGTGCCGCAATGTCGTGGATTTTCGTAATGTCATCGTGTTTGCGTTTCAGTTTTTGGTGCAAACTCCAAAGACCTTTTGTGCGAATCTCGGTACGAAATGCGGTAATGCCACGCTTTGCGAGTTCTTTTTGGAGTGTCTTCTGAATTTTAACAAGGCCTTCTTCCGTTTCTTTCTTTGCAAGTTTTTGCACTTCAATGGTGTGCGCATAGGCATCAGGGTCAACATGGGGGAAGGCGAGGTCTTCAAGGGTTTTCTTAATGCGCCCCATACCTAAACGATCGGCAATGGGTGCGTAAATTTCCAAGGTTTCAATAGCAATACGTTTTCGTTTTAGTTCTGGAACGTGCTCAAGCGTTTCCATATTATGAAAGCGGTCAATGAGTTTAATGATGAGCACACGGATGTCGGCAGACGTAGCAACGAGTAGTCGGCGGAGTGATTCTGCGTGGCGCTCCGCGCCACGATATTTGTGTTTACCAAGCTTAGTAACACCCTCAACGAGAAACAGTACGTCCTTACCAAAATCTTTTTCTACCTGTTCAGGTGTTGCCATACCGTCTTCAATGGCGTCGTGGAGAAGCCCTGCCGCAACGGTATGTGAATCCATGCCAAGAATTGCAAGGTGTTTTGCAACGGCGGATGGATGAATAAAATACGGTTCGCCGGAAAATCGTTTGTGGTCTTTGTGCGCCGTTTCAGCAAAGATATATGCCTTTTCTACGAGCGCAATATCTTCAGGAGTTGCGCCGTGCAGTTCCGTCACGATTTCCTTGACGGTGGTCATGGTATATAGGATACTCGTATTCCGTAGGAGCTGCAAACAAAGAGGACACAATGCGCGTATGCACGTACTGCGGGTACACGGTGGACAGACCTTGTTCCGCCGCGGAAGACCCGCAAACTGCCAAAGAAAGCTGTGTCGAAAGACGCAGAGTGAAAAAAGTTCCCGAACCTGAAAGGGTTCCAAAAAAACGCCGCAAAGCGGCGAGAGCGACGACCCGAAAACGGCGTCGCTTTTTATTTTAGATATTCACTTGCTTCATCCGGCGTCAGCGTATCTGGCTTTACTGACTCAGGAAGATAGATACGGCGAAGGCCTTTTTTCAAAAAGTACCCTTGTTTGGACTTAAGAAGCACGAGCGATTTGCCAGTCTTTGGGTGTTTACCGATTTCGCGAACGATTTCCACACCACGGGGTGGTTTCTTCGGTTCTTTAAAAATCGCGATGGCGCGTTCAAGCGTAACGGTGTACGGATCGTCAGGAACTTTAAGTGAACGAAATTCACCATCATGCACGACAAACGGACCAAAACGTCCGATGCCTGCTGAAATTGGCTTCTCCGTTTCTGGATGGGTTCCAAGCACGCGGGGAAGGGAAAGATATTTAACCGCGTCAGCAAGGGTGACCGACCCCAAGTCTGTTTTTGGAGGAATACCAGCACGTTTCGCCGCAATTTTTACTTTTTTCTTTCGTCCCTTACTTTTTTTCTTCGGTACTTCTTCAGCTACCTCTTCTTTTTTCGGAAGTTCAAGGGGCATTTCAACGTACGGACCAAATCGTCCGGTACGAATGTAAATGGGCATATGTGTTTCTGGATGGATACCAATTGGCTCGTCTGGCTTTAGTTCCTCACCTTTTTCCGTACGTGCACCCATACAGTCTGGGTATCGCTTACAGCTCATAAATACGCCACCACGGCCGAGCTTCATCTCCATTGGGCTGGTGCATAGCGGACAGTCAAATTCTTTCGGCGCATCGCCCAGTGAGGTTGCTTTCGGTAGTTTTTCTTTTGACGCCACTACCTTTGCGAATGGTGTATAAAAATCCGCGAGTGTTTTTTCATATTCACGTTCTCCACGCGCAATTTCGTCGAGTTCATCCTCCATTTCTGCCGTGAACGTGTCGCTGATGTAATCGGCAAAATGCTCTTCAAGCCAGCCAGACACGACCATGCCCGTTGCTGTCGGCATAAGTGTGCGGCCTTCTTTAATCGCGTACTCGCGATCCTGAATGGTTTTCATAATGCTTGCATAGGTAGACGGGCGACCGATACCTCGCTTTTCTAGTTCCTTCACCAGTCCTGCTTCTGTGTAGCGATTTGGCGGCTCGGTTTGTTTTTCCGTACCTTCCAAAGATATAAGAGAAAGAGATTCATCTTTAGTGAGTTTGGGTAGCTCGGTGTCTTCGCCGCGCGCGCGGGTATCACAGGCAAGCCAGCCGGGAAAAGTGATACGAGAACCAGATGCGGTGAAAAGGGGAATCGTGTCGCCACCGGTTACCTTTACGCTCGTGCGCAGTGCTTGGGCACTTTTCATTTGTGAAGCGAGTGCACGTACACGAATAAGTTCATACAGATTTTGTTCGTCCACCGTTGCGCCCGCACGTTGCTTCCCTGGGTTTGTGGGACGCACTGCCTCGTGCGCTTCCTGTGCATTTTTGCTTTTTGTTTTGTATTCGCGTGTTTCCAAATAGTCTTTTCCAAACTCTGTTTCAACCACTCCTGCAATAACCGCAATCGCTTCTTTGGCGAGGTTCACGGAGTCGGTGCGCATGTAGGTAATGTGCCCAGCTTCATAGAGTTTTTGTGCGGCACGCATAGTGCGGCTTGGAGAAAAGGCTAGACGGGTTGACGCAACTTGTTGCAGAGTAGACGTAGTGAACGGTGGACGCGGAGCACGTGCTTCGTCGCGTTCTGTCACGTCGGCAACTTTCCACGTTGCTTTTTTCCCGGCTTCGACAATGCGTTCAGCCTCTTCTTTTGTTTTTGGTTCTTCCACGCACGTGGTGGCGAATTCGCCGCCCTTTGCTTTAAATAGCGCACCAATGACAAAAAAGGTTTCCGGAATGAATGCTTTAATTTCGCGTTCGCGTTCGGCAAGAATACGAAGTGCTGGTGACTGCACTCGGCCAGCAGAAAGGCCGTAGCGCACTTTTTTCCAAATAAGTCCCGATAGGTCATAGCCCACAATGCGGTCAAGTACGCGCCGCGCTTCTTGCGCGCGGCGCAAATGCTCGTCAATCGTGCGTGGGTGAGCAAGCGCCTCTTCAATCGCCGTCTTGGTGATTTCATGGAAAACCACACGGTGGGGCTTCTTCAAACCGACCGCCTCCTTTATATGCCACGCAATAGCTTCACCTTCGCGGTCGGGGTCAGTGGCAAGGAAGACTTCTTTTGCTTTGTCGGCCGCTTTCTTGATACGTTCAATAACCTCACGTTTTTCCGCGGGTACGATGTATTTCGGCTTAAAACCGTTTTCAATATCAATAGCGTTTTTGTCGCTTTTTGGTAGGTCGCGTACGTGCCCCACAGAAGCAAGAACCTCGTATTCTTTTCCGAGATATCCACCGATGGTGCGCGCCTTTGCGGGCGACTCCACTATTAATAGTTTGTTGGCCACAGACTATGCATACCGCGCGACACTATATATCGTCAAGCGATTCGCTCTGTATGAAATAAGAAACGAGCGCCGGAATATTCTTCCAAGCGCTCAGTTTTGATGCGATTTTTGCATCTTTTTGTTTACGATTTCAATAACGGCAATCCGTGAATCTATTTTGGCAACTTCCGCTTTAGAAAACCGTTTTTCGAGTTGCGTTCGAAACAGTTTTTCTACGGCTTCTGTTGCCTCCACAAATTGCGCGTTTGAAAGCTTTGGTGCGGTGAGTCGTTGCGCTCGAAAATCAAGCCACCTACGTACCCACCAAGAAAGTCGTGGCCGCAAGACCTCCTTGTAGTGCTCCGTCTTCGTTTTCGCTTGGATGAACTTTTCTGCACCCTCAACCCCGAAAAAACCTTCGAGGCGGGTGCGTGCCGGATGCTTATCCTGCATACACTTCTCCTCTCGTCGGTTCGGGGTTTCGTAGAGTTAACGCGAATGAGAGCGTTTCGTCAAACGCGCTATTACTGTACTTCAACAAAAATGGGGCGGTGATCGGATCCTACAGGATCTGAAAGCACTTCAGCGCGCACTGTTTTTAAATGTTTTGAAACAAGAATGTGGTCAAGCTGAGAACGCGATATGCGATGGGTGATACGTCCACGATGGGCATTGGTAAGTTCTCTGTTTGCAAAATGTTTTTCAATATTTTTACGCTCACGCTTCACCATAAACATATCGCTTATCCGCCCACCAAGGATCCAGTTGGTCATGCTGGTAACCATAGATTCAATAATATTAAAGTCCCCGCACACAATAGTAGGAAGTGTTGGATCAAGGTGTTCCATTGCCATAACAAATTCTTGTTCACGCTGTTTTGGCGACATAAGTACTAAGTGCAAATTGAACACACGGGTAATTCCGGACGGTGTTTCAACGTCTGCATAAATGCCGTGCCGGTTGCCTTTCCCCCACGACCAGAACGCAAGCGCAACCAGTATGCTCACGGTCATCCTCGTTCTAAGGGGAACGTTTGGTTCCCAGTAGGGAAGCGGAATCATTCCTGTGTGGCGAATAGGAAATTTTGAAATGATAACCACGTAGTGGCTCACGCGTTTACCTTTTACGATACGATCTACTTCCGGCATATAAAAAAGCTGATAGGGAAGTGTTTTAAGTCGAGCAAGAAACACCTCAGGTACTTCTTGCAGACACCACACATCAAAATCGCTTTCTGAAATAAAATCAAAGGCACGGTCAAGGTGCTGGCTTCTATACCAGATATTCCACGAATAAATTTTCATACTCTTCGCCACGCGCTAAATTCTTCCTTGGCGAGTCCTTTTAGTTCAAGCGCAACAAGTGCCGTGAGCGCATCGCCGGCAGAAAGCTTGGATGCGCGTATAAGTTCATCTTTTGGCATAGGTTCCGTGAGTAGATCATAGAGTGTTTTCTCTGCGCCGTCCAAATGTATGGAAACTTCTTTCGCGTCTTTCTGTCTTGGCTCAAGGTGAAGGGCTTCCAAAATATGTTCAGATTCTGTTACGAGCGCCCCACCAAGACGAATGAACAAATGTGGACCAAACCCGTGAGCGTCGCTAATACGGTGGGGAATACAAAGCAAATCGCGATTATATTCCGATGCTAGGCGAGCGGTGATAAGGGTGCCAGAGCGGTCGCTCGCTTCAATAATAAGCACGGCATCTGACATACCAACCATGATCCTATTACGAGAGGGGAAGTCATACGGGTGCGCCAGATAGTCTTCTGGATGTTCCGAAAGAAGCATTCCGCCAGCGGAAAGAATGTCGTGGGCGAGCCCAAGGTTCGTGCGCGGTGCAATCACCCCATCACTAAGCCCTGAACCCGGAACGGCGATGGTGTGGAGTCCTGCGGAAAGTGCCGCGCGGTGCGCACACGCGTCTGCACCAAGCGCGAGCCCTGACACAATAGAAACGGGATATCCAGCAAGTCCGGCAATAAGTTTTTCGCATGCTTCCTTCCCATAACGAGAAAGCGCGCGCGAACCAACCACGACAAGGTGTTTTGTACCATCTGGTGCGGGTGTTCCGCGTGCCCACAAGTGTGGCGGCGGCTCCGGAATTTCAGACAATCCCCTCGGATGTTCCTTCCTCGCAAGTTGTCGTGTCGCGTTTTCCATACTATCCTGTCAATTATATATGTTAGATATCCATTTCATTCGCGAAAACACCGATTTGGTGAAAGCGGGGGCGGCAAAGAAGCGCATCACCGTAGACATTGACCGCCTTATCGCGGTAGACGACGAACGCAAAACACTGCGCCAAGAGCTTGATGAAAAGCGCGCGGAACAAAACCGTGCCTCAGGTGCCATCTCGCTCGCAAAAGACGACGAGCGCGCCAAGCTTATTGAATCAATGCAACACCTAAAGGCTGGGATGGGAGAAATTGAAGAAAAGTATAAAAAGGTGATGGAAGAATGGCAGAAGCTGATGCTTGAAGTGCCGAATCTTCCTGACATTTCTGTTCCGGATGGTGAAAGTGATAAAAACAATGTGGAAGTAAAAAAATGGGGGGAGCTTCCCGTGTTTGATTTTGAACCGAAAGATCACGTGACGCTTATGGAGAAGGCAGGCATGGCCGACTTTGAACGTGGCGCAAAGGTTGCGGGCTTTCGCGGTTATTTCTTGCGCGGTGACGGAGTGCTTCTTGCAAACGCTGTATGGCAGTTGGCACTGAAACATTTTTCTGCAAAAGGATTGGAACCGCTTATGGTGCCGTCTCTGGTGCGTCGCGAAACTTTTATGGGCACCGGCTATTTGCCGCAGGGTGAAGAAGATTTGTACAAAACCCAAGACGGAGAATATCTTGCTGGCACCGCTGAGGTGGCGACTATGGGCTACCACATGGACGAAGTGTTGGATATTGAAAAACTGCCAGTACAATTTCTCTCCTTCTCGCCCTGTTTTCGTCGGGAGGCGGGTGCGCACGGCAAAGACGTGCGCGGACTCATCCGCGTACACGAATTTTTCAAATGGGAGCAGGTGGTTTTGTGTAAAGCCGAGCACGGTGAGTCAGTGAAAATGCACGAATGGCTAAACCGTAATACGGAAGAACTTATTGAAATGCTCAACATCCCGTATCACACTGTTGCAAATTGTGGTGGCGATCTTGGACTTGGACAAGTGAAAAAGTATGACATTGAACTGTGGGTGCCGATGGAACATACCTATCGCGAAATCAGTTCCGCATCCTATTTCCACGATTTTCAAACCCGTCGTTTGAATATTCGTTATCGCGACACGGAAGGGAAAATGCAATTTGCGCACTCCCTAAATTCAACCGCAATTCCAACCCCGCGCATTCTGGTGTCTATCGTAGAAAACTATCAACAAAAAGACGGAACGATAAAAGTGCCCGAAGCACTCATCCCCTATGTCGGCAAAGAAGTCTTGGGACATTCGTCGTAACCCGGGGCGGGTAGTGCGACTTAACCCCGGTCCTATCATTGCGGAACGCGCGCGCGTTGCCGACCGTGGTCCGGGGCTTAAGGTTCGTCGTAAAAAAGCGAAGCGTCGCCTCCTTATATTGTTTTCAGTGCTCTTGGTTGTGTTGCTTGGTGTAAGTGTGTACGTGCTGTGGCGTCCCGCACTGCGGGTACAGAATATTTCTATTGCAGGGTTTGATGCCTCAACACTTGAACCCATTGTGAAGGATACGTTGTCTGGTACCTACGCGTGGATACTCCCGCACGACTCCATTTTCTTTTTCTCCGCTCTTCGTATTCGTGGCGCTGTTATGAATGCCTACCCTGACATCGCCACGGTCTCCGTGTCGCGCACAGGCTTTGATTCCATAAAAATAGAAACCACCGAACGGGTGAGTGCATTTGATTGGTGTGGGTCTTCCGCAGATACAGCCATTACCACGTGCTATTCGACCGACGAAGAAGGATTTATTTTTGCGCAATCGCTCGCGGGTATTCCTGACGATGGCGCAAGCACTACACCGCACACGCTTCGTGTATATGCGCCGCTCGACTCCGCCGCCGTACTTGATTCTTCCGGCACACCAATTCATTCCTTTGTGCAAAATCCGTCGGTCATTCCTGCCGCGCTACGCCTTGAGCGCGCCATAGTGTCGCTTGGCGCGAATGTTTCTTCGCTCCAAATACGAAACGACGAAGCAGATTTCTTTTTGGTAAGCGGAACACGCATTACCTACGTGCTCGGGCACGAAGAACAGGCGGCACAACTCGCGGCTACGGCATTTCCCCAGATTAATTTGAATGATGGTTCGGTTAACTACGTGGATTTACGTTTCGATGGAAAGGTTTATTTTAAGAAAAAAGGAGGGTAATGTGAATATATGACCTCGTTTTGGAGCGGCCTCAAGCGGCCATTTTTTGTCCTCGCGCCTATGGCGGACGTCACCGACCCTGCGTATCGTCGGATTATTGCGCGTATCGCTCCGCCGGACGTCATGTGGACGGAGTTTGTCTCTGCTGACGGGCTCTACCATACCCGCGAGATGAAAAAGATGAAGGATGAAGAAAATCCACTTGTGCGCGATTTTCAATTTTCAGAAAACGAGCATCCGATTGTGGCGCAGATTTTTGGTAGCACGCCCGAAACCATTGCGTATGCTTCTGAACTTGCCGCGAAGCTTGGCTTTGATGGTGTAGACATTAATATGGGTTGTCCTGATCGTTCTATTGAAAAACAAGGCGCGGGTGCAGGAATGATAAAGACGCCCGCAAAAGCAAAAGAAATAATCCGCGCCGCCCGTGACGGCGCGGCGCGCGGCAAAGAGGGAGGATTGCCCATTTCTGTAAAAACGCGTATCGGGTACAACACCAACATAATGGAAGAGTGGTTGCCCGCGCTTCTTGAAGAAGAGCTTGCCGCGCTCACGGTGCACTTGCGCACTCGAAAAGAAATGTCACTGGTGCCTGCGCATTGGGAGCTTATGCCACGCATAGTAGAAATTCGTAACGCCGTTGCGCCCGATACATTGATTATTGGAAACGGCGATGTGAAAGATTTAGACGAAGCAAAAATAAAAATAGAAGAATCTGGTGCCGATGGCGTGATGCTTGGTCGTGCAATTTTTGGCAACCCATGGCTTTTCACAGGAAAGAAGCCAGAAGACACGCCGGTGGCAGAACGTCTTACTGCGCTTGTTTCACTTGCAGAAGCATTTGAAAAACTGCGCCCGCAGAAGTCATTTCATATCTTGAAAAAGCACATAAAGGCATTTGTTACGGGTTTTGACGGTGCCGCAGAATTGCGTGCCAAGCTTATGGAAACAGAATCGGCTGAAGCCCTTGCGCGCGTGATTGAGGACCATCGGCTATAATCTCTCTATGGCACATCAGTCTCTCTACCGCACGCATCGCCCGCATACCTTTAAAGATGTGGCGGGGCAGGAGCACATCACGTCAGCGCTTGCGGAGCAGATTAAGTCCGAAAAGGTGGGGCATGCCTATTTGTTTGCTGGTTCGCGTGGACTGGGGAAGACCTCGGTGGCGCGTATTTTTGCGAACGAGCTTGGATGCAAAAATAACGATTTATATGAAATAGACGCGGCAAGCAACAACAGCGTAGATGACATTCGCGCACTCACGGAAAACGTATATACACTCCCGTTTGAGTCGCCATATAAGGTATACATTTTGGACGAAGCACACATGCTTTCAAAGGGCGCATGGAATGCTTTTTTGAAAACCCTTGAAGAACCGCCAGCGCATGCCATTTTCATTCTTGCCACCACCGAGCTTTCTCGTGTGCCGGAAACTGTGCAGTCGCGGTGCCAAGTGTTCACTTTTAAAAAACCAACACGCAGTGAACTGGCGAAGGTTGTTTCAAGTGTCGCGAAAAAAGAAGGATATGTGATTGAACCATCTGCCGCAGACCTTATCGCGCTTCTTGCGGAAGGTTCGTATCGCGATGCGCTTTCGGTTTTGGAGCGGGCGCTTTCTGCTGGAAGCGATAAAAAACTCACACGAGCAGAGGCAGAGAAGGCAACAGGAGCGCCAAAGCACGAGCTGGTGCACTCACTCGTGTCCGCGCTCGCCAAAGGCGAGCGCGCCACAGCACTCACTTCCATCCGCAAGGCCGCAGATGGAAGTGTTGATATGCAACTCTATTTGTCACTGGTGCTCGACAGTATTCGCGCGGTGCTTTTGGTGCGTTACGCGCCAGAGCTTCGTAAAGAGTTTCAGGAAGAACTTGGAGCAGATGAGTATGGGGAAATAGAAAAGCTCGCAAGCGACAAGGAGTCAAAACTCACCCACGAAACACTCAAGGCATTTTTGGATGCGGCGACCCGTATCCGCTATGCACCTGTTGCGTCTCTTCCGCTTGAGCTTGCGGTGTTTGAGCTTTTTAAGACTGAATAATGAAAGATTTTTTCTACTGGATTATTCTTGTAGTTATTGGCGTCAGTGCCGGCGGATTTTTGTACTATAAGCATCTTGATACTCTTCCGTGTACGCACCCAGTTGAATACTCCATTGGTGCTGTTGATCCGCGGTTTGGAACAAATGCTAGTGAACTCACGAGCGACCTTGCTTTTGGTGCGGCTATTTGGAATAAAGCGGCAGGGAAGACTCTTTTCACGCTTGTGCCCTCGGGTGGTGTAAAAGTAAATCTTATTTACGACGAACGTGAAGAATCGGCAAAGCTGGGACTTGAAATTGCGAAAGAGCAAGTGACGACAGATGCTATGCGCGCCACCGTAGATGCAGAGCACGCACAGGTGAAATCGGAACAAGATGCACTGAATGCGGAAATTTCTGCGATAAACGCGCGCGGCGGCGCAACCCCTGCCGACCGCACGCGCATTACTGCAGAACAGCAATCACTAGAGCTTCGTATTGAAACATTAAATAATGATGTTGCTTCCTTTAACGCCCGCATTCGCGCGCTGAATGCACAAGTTGCAGAATTTAATAAAACCGCGGGACATTTGTTTAAAGAAGGTGAGTATGTTCAAGATGCAAGCGGAAAACGCATAAATATTTTTGAATTTGTCGGAAAAAATCAGCTGGAGCGCGTACTCGCGCACGAGCTTGGGCACGCGGTGGGGCTCGATCACAACGACGACCCCGACTCCATAATGTACGCCAACAACGAAAGCGGAAACTTAATCCCCACAGCCACCGACGTTTCTGCCCTTAAGTCCCTCTGCGGGATTTCGTAGACCCTCACGGTCACCGCATTTTTTTGGTATGGTAGTGGAAGTGCGCTATTTGGGGGATCGTCTAACGGTAAGCAGAGCTTTCTGCCTGCGCTCGCTCGGAACGGATAAGCAAAGCCTCATCCTTTCCTCGCTCGCTTGGCGGTAGGACAGCGGCCTTTGAAGCCAGTGATACGATAGAAATGTTCGATAATTTTGGGGGATCGTCTAACGGTAGGACAGCGGCCTTTGAAGCCGTTAATTTTGGTTCGATTCCAAGTCCCCCAGCAAAAATGTGCGGAGCAGATTTTAGTGCGGGGAAGCGAGACGTCTGCACGTCTCGTGTCTTGGAATCGAACGCCGGAGCATGTTCCATTCAGCAGAATGGAACGGCGAGGCGGTGCTCGACCAAAGTTTCTTATGAGCGAAGCGAATTAGAAACTTGAAGTGCTCTTGTGGTATAGACCATTACCGAGCGACGGCGAGGTAGTGAGTTGAAGGAGATAAGTGTAATCACGGTCCAAGTTCCCCAGCAAATTAGGACTAAGCACGTATGAGGGTTCCATTTGCGTTGCAGCGAAGTCCTTTTTGTTCAGGTCGTTGTAATTAACGCTTTGTCAAGTTATAGTAAGTCATGTATATGGAGGAAAATCCGGACATTCTGACACTAGAGCAAGCCAGTAAGCTCCTGAATTGCCACCCAAACACGTTGAGGAATTGGGACAATAAAGGAATCCTGAAGGCCATTCGCTTTGGTACGCGGAAGGATCGTCGGTACAGAAAAAGCGACATACTTAAGCTGCTAAAACAAAAATAATTATGAAAAACTACTATCGCATAATGCTTGGACGAAAAAGTAGCCACGCTGATGAGGCACATAAGGGCAATTTCGTTGCGGCGGGCTTCATTAAAGACAAGGACCTCACGCGTCACCTACCTGACAATTGGCGTGATTTTAATAAAGAATTCATCCCATTATTTCTTGATCAGAATCCTGAAAAGACAAAGATATCAGCGGGTCTCGCGTGCGGAATGCTCTGGACTGTCGCTAAGGGGGTTTTGGTGGGAGACATAGTGCTCTGCCCGGATGGTAAGGGTAGTTACTACGCAGGCGAGGTTACTGGCGAGTATGAATATCATAAGGGCGAAACGTTGCCGCATCGTCGGTCGGTTCGTTGGTTCACTCGTGCCATCTCACGTGACGAAATGAGCGAACCACTCAAGAATTCAGCAGGTTCGATTGGTACGGTCAGCAATATAACGAAATATGCGGAGGAAATTGAGGCGCTAATTTCCGGCAGTCTTCCTGCCTCAATCATTTCGACTGATGCGACCATTGAAGACCCAAGCGAATTCGCGCTTGAAAAACATTTGGAGGACTTTCTTGTTCAAAACTGGCATGGCACAGAGTTAGGTAAGCGATTCGATATTTATGAAGAGGATGGTGAAAAGGTTGGGCAACAATACCCAAGCGATACCGGTCCCATTGATATTCTCGCTATCAGTAAAGACAAAAAAGAGATAGCTGTCATCGAGCTCAAAAAAGGTCGTGCAAGTGATGTGGTCGTGGGACAAGTTCAACGATACATGGGGTATGTGAAAGAAGAATTAGCTGAAGACAATCAGTCCGTGCGAGGCATCATCATTGCGTTCGAGAATGATGTCAAAATAAATCGTGCCCTCTCTGTTGCTCCGAACATTGAGTTCTACACCTACAAAATCCACTTTAAGCTAGAGAAAAAATAATTTCATGAGCAAAAGAGAAACAAATTCAAGTATGTCCAAAGAGCAGGAGCGAGCAGAGGATTGATGTGGTTGAATTAAACAAGTTTGCAAAGCTATATAAAAAAGAATTAAAACATTTTATAAATTAACTTTAATATTATGGATTCAAAAGAAACAAAAAATATATGGATAGTGGTCGTTGTTATTGCATTGATAGCGGGTGCATATTATTTTGGCACAGCATCAAAAAATCAAACTGGAGTTACAGATAATACACAAGATACTAATACGCTTACACCCACCCAAGAAACTGCCACGCAACAAAATCAGGTTGCTCCAGTTGTTACCATTAAACCAAAAGTTACTGTCCCACAGAATACATACACTAACTTCGAGTTGTCAGAAAATCCAAAATATTTATTTAGCAAAGATTTTAACCCAAATAAAGCAAAGGTCTTTGGAGTTGGTATAGGTGACTTAAGAAGTAATATTACTTCTATAGTACCTCAACAAGAATACGGAAGCTGGGTAAGAACAACAAATTCAACTGCATATCGTATAGTAAATGGCATAGTGGTGGAAATAGCGCTTAATAATGATGGCATAGCTAATCTTTTTAGGACAGATGAAATTATTATAAAATTCGGTCAATCAGACCAAACTAAAACAACCGGTAACCCTCCATACACTACGACCACCTATTACTACGTAAACAGAGGCTTGGTTGTTTATGATTATGGATCATCGGGTATAAAAGTAAATATTATTGGCAACTAAAATGTTTGAACAGAGCTGAGTTTTTTATGTCTATACCAGAAAACTTTTTTAAAGATTCGAACGGAATAATCAAGTGGCACCAAGAACACCACCCGAAATCTTACGAAAGCTATTTTCTGATAAAAGAGAAAGTTAAAAATTCCAAATTTTCTGGCTCGGCTGGACTTCTGCGAAATTTAGAAGGAAATAAAACTGTCACAGGATTTCTGTCTTTTTTGACTGAAATAAATCTTGCCAATTTGTTTTTGGATAAGAAGGTTAAAGATTTGTCTTATGAACCGAAACATATGTCTGGTGTTGATTTCTCTTTTAATGACATCGCGATATCTGTTAAGAATCTCCACCCAAAAAATTACGAAAAGAGCGAACAACAAGTAATAGATGCATTTCGTACGGCAGGAGGCGGTAAAACGAGTTTGACTCATAAAAACTTCTCCAGTATTGCTATTGAAGTTAAAAAAACTGAAATGGGTACTTATGGCTGGGAGAGGTTAGAAACTGGACACAGCGGATTTCTCGATAGTGATTTATACGAAATGTCTGCTCCATTAAATTACATTGGAAAATTTGAACAGTCAGATATAAAAAATAACAAAAGGGTCTTATTTTTCTTTATTCAATCAAGTGATTTTGCACAGTATTATATTCAAGATATCGTAATTTGGTATTTTGGATATCCTGTTGAAAAGTATCAACCAATTTTTCAGAACGATATGAATTGGTATAACAAGCTTCTAAAAACACCTCCTAAGAAAAATAATATTGATGCAATCGTATTTATGTATGCACCCAATACCTTATTGAGCTGGCCACTTGGCTGTTTGGGTGATGTATCAGATAAGGCGGCACGATTACAGATTTATGCGAAGGAAAAATCTTTTTCCGAACAGATAAAATTAATTTTATCTTAAGGGAGCAATCCTCGCTGTTTTATAATATTTCCTAAAAACGGCGGGGATTTGTGCGCGAACGGGAGGGTGGCTCAAGCGCATTTGCATTTGAGCCTCGGACATTTTCGCTAGGGCGTCCTGACTCACGGATGAGCGCCGCCGTTATCTTGCAATACAGAAATTCGAAGCGGAAGCGACACCACATACAGTCGATATGAAAACGAGAAAGGGGGTTGGCTGAGCCGGTTGGTCGAGCCCTGCCGAGACGAGGCGAAGCTGGGGGAAGGATTCCTTCCCCCAAACAGTCTCCTGCCCTCGCACCGCTCCGCAGAGCGATAATACGCTGGGGTATGCGAAACGTCTTTTCAAAGAGGGGCGCCTGTCGGAGCAAGGCATTCACTTTTATAAGTTAGGCAGTGCAAAACCCACTCACGATTACGGCATCCCTAAGAATCCTTCGATGCCAGTTGAGCTGAGTGAAATGCTCAAAAAGGACTCGAAGGCGAAAAAATTCTTTGAAGCATTTTCGCCCTCAAACAAAAAATCTATCTATCGCTGGATACTCAAAGGGAAACTTGAAGCAACAAGACAAAAGCGTGTTATGCACGTAGTTACTAAGGCGCGAGAAGGCAGTCGGGACGTAATTTAAAACTCCTAGCCTCATACCAGATGGTCAGGTCTAAGTTATACTTAAAAATATGCGAAACATTGCGCCAGAAATAGTTCGCAAAAGATTGTTGGTTGAGGCGAAGTTTTCAATTGCTGTTGATGCCGAAGTGGTGAAGAATTTTCTGCTTTCACTTGCCGCTCACCTAGAACTGCGAACATATGGTGACCCTATTATTCACTCTCCAGGCGGGGAAGGGAAAGAGGAGAATCAAGGCTTTGACGCTTTCATTCCGCTCATTGATTCCGGTATTTCTTTGTACGTATGGACAAATGTGCAATTTCTTTCTTGCGTTCTTTATACTTGCAAGGACTTCTCTACGGAGAACGCTGTTACATTCACAACCGATTTCTACAAAACAACCGATTTGGTATTTCAGGAATTCTAGTTCAAAGAAATAACGGTGACGCCCAATGTGGAATCGAGAATCCGTACTATACTCAACACATGTCTAATAAAACAGCTCGCAACATTGGGCAGGGAATTCTTGCAATCGTTGTGCTCGCCGCTATTGGTGCCGGACTTTACTACGCAACCATGCATCGAAGTGTTTCTTCCTGTACTAATCTCGTACTCACTCATTCACTGACCATTGGTAGCACTGATACTGCCAATGATGAAGAAGTGTCGAAACTGCAAACATATCTGCGTGCTTGGGGTGAAAAGATTATGGAACCAAAAGTAAAAGATCTCCCCGTTACCGGTTACTTTGGTTCGCAGACACGCACTGCCGTCGCCTTGTATCAGAAAATTCATAACATACCGACCGATCCAGAGAGCGATGTCGCTACCACTACTGAGTGGGATAACCCAAATTACGGCATCGTTGGTCCACGTACTCGGAACTTGCTTAACAAAAGTTGTCTTGAAGGGGGATTCAGTGCTGGTATTGCATCACCTGCAACTGACCCCCTCATCACGAGTGTTGTGCTCGGTGCCTATCAGCAGTCGCTCTCTCAACCACTTACGGTGGCTGTGACGGTACTGCCCATCACCTTCAAAGGATTCATAGAACTATATATTGTTCCTGCAAATCATAGTGGGCAGTGGCAGACGCTTGGGAGAGAGGTCGCCCAGACGGGTGACATTAGAGATGGATTCTCGGGCACACTAAAATTTAACATCACTGATTTTTCAGGTGGTGGTCTCCCTCAGCATGCTGGGGTAGTGGATGTTACTCCTGGTACGTACACTATCGTCGCACATGCCTATGACGGCACTTCAAATGGCACTCGTGTCATGGACACGATGAGTCTACCCGTTACCTTCACGCGGTAGTACGAAGACTTGCGGTTTCAGTAGGGTGTGATATAATGAGTTTACTGTGACTTACACCAAGAAACCAAGCGGTTATGCTCGCAAGAGCTTCGGCACTCGCCCAAGCTCAGGGTTTAAACAAGACTCTCGTGGTGAATCGGCAGAGCGCTTCCAAGCGACCTGTAACGAATGCCATGCGAAGTGTGAAGTACCGTTTCGCCCTAATGGCAAGAAGCCGGTTTATTGCCGCAATTGTTTTAAGGGCAAGGAAGAGACTCCGTCATATGGTGCTCGTGGATCCTTTAAGGACCACAGCCGCCAAGATCCGGATTTCGCTCAGCGTCTCGACGCTATCGAAGCGAAACTAGACCGCATTCTCAAGTCACTCAGTTAATTGAATTAAGCGAGAAAAACCCGAAACCTTTGGTTTCGGGTTTTTCTATACTCTTCGTTACTAAACGTACTGTTAGACTTTCTGATTAAATCGCTATAGTATCACCCGACTGGGCATTAAGGAGTGGTTGAAATGAGTGAACTTTGGGAAATCTTGGTTCCTCGCGCGTTGAATGGCGGGGAAGAAATACCCGTTTCGTACCATCAAGCGTGGGACAAGCGGGTGCGTGAAATTGCAGGTGGCCTCACGATTTTGAAGTCAGCCCGAGGCATCTGGGAAAGTCCGACAGGAGAGATCTTTCAAGAAGCGATGATCCCCGTTCGGATAGCCTGTTCCGAAGTGCAGATACGTCAGATCGCCAATTTGACCATGGATTACTATGACCAAGAAGCGGTCATGGCGTATCGGGTAAGCGATCTTGTCATTATCCAGCACAAGGGATCATGAATACGATTACGAAAACCGTGGCGGCCATTATTCTTTGGCCGCCACGCCCCTTTATATAAGCGTCCGCTCATTGTTCCAGATTGAGGTAGAATAAAAATATGCAGAATATAGACTGGAACACTAAAGTTAAGGAAGCATTGGATCGTACTGAATTCATGGCAATCTCCACTCTTGGAAGCGATGGAAGTTGGATATGTCCAGTGCAATTTGGGCACAACGAAAATTTTGAGCTCTATTTTAAATCAATGCCGCACTCAAAGCATATGCAGAATTTAAAAAATGACGAACGTGTCTCAGTTGCCATTTTCAAGACGGAACGTTTTCCAGGCACCCGAGAAGTGATGGGTTTACAGTTACGTGGAAAGGCTACCGTTTTAACCGAAAGGAGCGATATTGAAGAAGCCGCCCGCCACATGTATGGCCGTGACCCAAGAAAGATAGATTATCGGACAAAGGTGGACGAACATCTTGGTCCTGACGCAGTTTGGAATTTCGTGAAAATAACACCGGAAGAAGCGTGGTGCTTCGACTCACGAGTTTTTGAAGAAGAGAGGGTGCAGATTGATTTGGCAACGTTAAAGCTTAAGCTCAACTACTAGGAGGGTTCCACTATCGTTCCAAACAGTAAAAGTATCACCATCGTTCCAAATAATTTTAAAAACTTCTTACGCTAGGGTTTTAAAATTAGAGGAAGTTCTAGTTCTTTTTCCATTAAAATTAATTGCTTGAGTTGTTCGTCCATTCCTTCAATTATTTCTAACTGTTTAGGAACGAGACTGTCGTTCCTCGTATCATTTGTTGTCTCACCGCTTTTCCCTGGCACGACATATACGTTACCTGTTTCAGGGGTAGCTCCGGGAACAATTTTAATTCCTTCCGTTCTAAATCTTTCTAGTACCGTATCTATGGGGGTTACGTACCCGATAAGGTCTTCTTCGTCGGCTTTCATTTTTGCATACGCTGTCGCATCTATTCCTGGAAAAGGAAAAACCTTTCCGCCCTCGGCAAGTTCAATTGCCAAGGTCGCCATCTCTCTTTTCTGCCGGATGCGTTTTCCTTCAGGGCTTTCAAATATTTTGGCAGGTCCTTCTTCTCGCATATGCGCAAGCGTACCACGTGGCCTATGTAGCACATCACTAACGTTCAATTTTATAAAAGAAAACCGCCCCTTCGTCGAAACGAAGGTTTGGTTTTCGTTTCGCCGAGGGGCGGTTGGTCAGCACATCAGCATGGTCAGGCCATAGACCGAGCCCGACAGGATACTGCAGCGATCCTTGTCGATGGTCACTGTCGGCATTTCATCGCTGTGGCAGATATGACCGTTGGTGAAGGTCAGCTTTCCGTGATCCACAGTGATGTCCATTATCGCTCCCTCCGTTTGGCAGAGATGGACGATGCTGGTGTTTGCGTGGTGGCGCGGCTTCGGCGTTTTTGCCTCAGCACCGGCAGTAGTTGCCATACAAATGGCCGTTGCGATAAGAAGAGCTTTCTTCATGGATGCCTCCCTGTGCATCAAAAGGTTACATGTTTATTATAATATACTATATATGTAAAGTCAATATTTCAGTAAAAAAGTCTATGGCGGCTCGGTGCTATACTTTTTACATCACTCTTATTCACTAGCGCACCACTATGCCGGACTTCATTAATCTTTGGGTAATAGGGATTTCAATGATTCTTTCCGTAGTCCTTGGTTTTATTTGGTACGGTCCATTGTTTGGAAAGAAATGGATGGAACTGTCCGGCATTCCTATGCCGAGCGAAAAACCATCTATGAAAATGATGGCAAAACCTATTCTCTTGTCCTTGATTGGTGCCCTCTTTATGAGCTTCGCACTTGTGTCGGTAACCGCGTTTCATAACGCGTACTGGGACGTGACCGGCTACGCCGCAGGCCTTTCGTTCGCATTCTTTCTTTGGCTTGGATTTATTGTGCCTCCGTACTTGAATTTTTCTGGATGGGAACAGAAATCGTGGACGCTCTTCTGCATTAATACCGGCTATTGGCTTGTTCTGCTTTTTGTTATTGCTTCGCTCGCTGTTGTCCTTGGATAGGGTAGAATTTTAAGAATGGAGCGGAATAAGGCGATACCTGCGGCGTATCTTTTGCTTGAAAAAGAAGGCAAGTTTCTTATCGCACGACGTTGTAATACTGGATATTCGGACGGGCAGTATCAGGTGCCTGCAGGGCATGTAGACGCGGGAGAGCTTCCAAGCGAAGCGCTTATTCGTGAAGCAAAAGAGGAGATTGGCATTGCTATAGCTCCTGAGGACGTGAAGCTGGTGCATGTTTCGTATCGCCCAAAGCACGACAATACGGATAATCGTGTGGATTTTTTCTTTACGGTGCAAAAGTGGGGTGGTGAAGTGGAAAATAAAGAACCACATAAGTGTGATGATTTGCAGTGGGTGTTGCCTACGGAACTTCCGGAGAACATGACCGCGCATGTGCGTGATGCCTTCGAGTGTATTCAAAAAGGAATTATGTATAAAGAGCTGGATCTAGAATTTTTAAAACTGCACGGGCTGTATCGCCCATAACCTGCCTATGCAACAAAAGTACTGGATGATTGCGACAATCGTGGGTGCGGTCATTATCGTTGTTGGCGTTATCGCACTTGTCGCTATTCCCGTGTAAGGGTTTGCAACTTTGTACGTCTATAGAGCGTAATAAGAGTATCGCCAAGGCCATGAAAAAATTCTTCCTCTCATTCGTATTCCTGTTTGCCTTCGGTGCCTATGCGCTTTGGGCATCACAAAACCCTACGAGCGCTGATACTGTTACAGCGCAAACGACTCCAGTAACTGACCCGGTCACCATACCTATCAATACTCCAGCCACGCCAGTTATAACTCCCATCACTCCGGTGGCAACAGGAAAATATAAGGATGGTGCCTACACGGGAAGCGTCGCGGATGCGTATTACGGATATATTCAAGTGGAAGCAACGGTGAAAAACGGTGCACTTGCGGACGTTACTTTTCTTCAATATCCAAACGACCAACGCCAATCGCAATTTATAAACGAGCAAGCGATGCCCTTCTTAAAGAAAGAAGCACTTCAAGCACAAAGTGCAAACGTGAGTGGTGTATCGGGCGCAAGCGATACCAGCATAGCGTTTCGCGAGTCGCTTGCCTCAGCACTCGCAAAAGCACACGTATAAGGTATGCGAGAAATACGCGACATCATGGGAACGCCTGTGTCGGTTGAAATTGTTGACGTGCGCGCAACAAAGGAGCACTACGAACGGGTGTTTGCATATTTTCGTTCCATCGATGAACAGTTCAGTACCTATAAACAGGGAAGCGAAATTTCTAAAATCAATCGCGGAGACATTCAGTCGGCTGAGTACAGCCGACTGATGAAAGAAGTGTTTGAAAAAGCAGAAAACACCAAACAAGAAACAGCTGGTTATTTTGATATCGCCACGCCATCGGGCGCTATTGACCCTTCTGGGCTCGTGAAGGGTTGGGCGGTACAGAATGCGGCAGAACTCATTCGCGCCATGGGCTTTGATAATTTTTACGTAGAAGCGGGTGGTGATATTCAAACATCGGGTGTTTCGCAAGACGGTACACCGTGGTCACTTGGTATTAGAAACCCATTTACTCAAACCGAAATTGTAAAGGTGGTGTATCCAAAGGGGCGTGGTGTTGCAACGTCTGGCACCTATATTCGCGGCGAACATATGTATGATCCTCATACTGGTATAGAACCCATGCACGACATAGTGAGCTTTACGGTGATTGGTCCAAACGTGTACGAAGCTGATCGGTTTGCAACCGCCGCGTTTGTAATGGGTACACGTGGCATTGAATTTGTTGAAAATCGCATCGGTTTTGAAGGGTATGCTATTCATCTTGATAAAACAGCAACCGTAACCAGTGGATTTGAGACGTATACAACGCCATGATTACGGTTATTGATTCCATTCTAAATCGCATAACGATGTATCGGCTCGTGCTGTACGAACTTTTATTTCTCGTTGCGAGCGCATGCGCGCTTGGTTTCTTTGGGGTTATAGCGTATAGCCCAGCGGCACTTCTATATTCGGGCGGTGTTATTTTCTTTACGGCATGGATAGCAAATGAAATCTTTGCGTATTTTTTTGACGCGCCAAGTAATCCTGAATCAACGTATCTGACCGCGCTGATTTTAGTGCTTATTATTACGCCTCCACACACGCTGTATGACATAGCGTTCCTGAGTATCGCAATTCCTGCCGCGCTACTTGCTGTTGCCTCAAAGTACGTAGTTGCTATTCACAAAAAACATATTTTCAACCCAGCGGCATTCGGCGTTGCAGGAACAGCACTTCTGCTTGGCAGTGCGGCAAGTTGGTGGATTGGAACACCATGGATGATTCCTTCCGTGCTTGTTGGTGGGCTTCTTGTTGTGCGTAAATTGCGCCGCTTTGATTTATTTTTTGCATACCTCGCCGCATTTCTCGTGGGACTTTTTGCGTTCAACTATCAGAAAAGTCTTTATCTTATTGCCACCATCACCATTCCGCACGCGCTCTTCTATGCTCCAGTGTTCTTCTTTGCAACCGTAATGCTCACCGAACCACTTACGATGCCGCATACGAAGTGGTTGCGTGTTGCGTATGGGGCACTTATTGGACTTCTGTTTGTGCCACAAGTACATATTGGCTCGTGGTACTTAACGCCGGAACTAGCACTTCTCTTTGGAAACGTCTTTGCCTACATAGTAAGTCCGAAGGAAAAACTGATATTGACGCTTTTAAAGAAAATTCGTATTTCGCATTCGGTATATGAGTTTGTGTTTGCAAACCCGTACCCACTTCTTTTTTCAGCAGGGCAATATTTAGAGTGGACACTGCCGCACACAAGCCCCGATGCTCAAGGACATCCGGCTTGGCGTGAAATTTTATGAACCATCGAGCACGTTTAAAAAACAACTGTTTGGAATGAAAACAGGAGCCCGCGTGGTGGCCTCACAGCTTTCCGGCGATTTTACTTTACCTAAAGACACAAACGAAAAACTGGTATTCATCGCAGGCGGTATTGGCGTAACACCGTTTAGAAGTATGGTGCGGCATTTGCTCGATACTGGTGAAAAGCGAGACATTGTTATGCTGTATGCCAATAGAATCAGTAGCGATGTTGCGTATCGGGAAGTGTTTCAAGAAGCGGAGCGCGTTTTTGGAACAAAAACAGTGTATGTTTCGGGCGATGGTAACCCATCACGCATTGACGCGGCACTCATTATGCATGAAGTCCCAGATTTTAGTGAACGTATGTTCTATATTTCAGGCCCTCAAGCAATGGTAACCAGCATGGCACACACGCTGATCGATATGGGTATCCATCGTTCTCGTATCAAAAAAGATTACTTCCCTGGATTTGCGTAAAAGACGGAGATAGTGCATCCGCCCACGCCAAGTTATACTCCGCGTATGGACGACTTCTTGAAGATGGATATTTTCTTTTTTGTGGCGACCGTTGCTGTCGTTGTGGTAAGCGCCTGTGCCGCTCTTGTGCTTTGGCGGCTTCAAAGAATTCTCAGACACATTGAGCATATTTCAGGACAAATTTCTGCGGAGAGTGAAGCTATTCGACTTGATATTGCCGATATGCGTACTGACGTGCGTTCCAAGGGATTGATACGCTCTCTTTCTCATTTTTTGATAAAAGCAAAAAAGCGATCAGATGAAGCATCTTAATGTAATGTTCATGATGGGGCGTGTAGGATAGAGCATATGACAAAAAATAAAAAGAATCAGGATGTCGTTAGGGCGGCGGAAATAGGGGCTGGTATTGTTGCTATTGGGGCGGCCGCGGCGGCGGGATACTATTTTTATGCAACTAAGGATGCAAAAACGCATAGAAAAGAGCTATCGTCATGGGCGTCGGGTTTAAAGAAAGAAGTTATACGAGAAGTAAAAAAACTTAAAACAATGGATGCAGAATCTGTTGCGCACGCCATTGATTCCGCTGTTGCAACTTATGAAGGTGTGCGTTCTATTAAGCGAGCAGATGTGAACCGTGCCGCCCGTGAACTTAAAACAAACTGGCAGAAAGTTAAACAGGAAGCGGTGAAGGACGCGCCAAAACGTCGAACACCCGCAAAAGCAAAAAAGAAGTAATACACGGACCTTTTCGAGTTCTGCGACGCTTTGGTATACTAAAAGACGTGAATCGCATTTTTGCCGTACTCCTCCTCCTTACGCCCCTTGCGGTTGTTGCTGAATACCTGGGGTGGTCGCCTCTTGCTATCTTCCTTATATCTGCCGTGGCAATTATTCCGATTGCCAAATATATTGGGGACGCGACCGAAGAGCTTGCCGCCCGCGCAGGACCCGCAGTGGGAGGACTTCTGAATGCAACCTTTGGAAACGCCACCGAGCTCATCATTGGCTTGTTCGCCCTTCAAGCAGGACTTGTGGAAGTGGTGAAGGCGTCTATTACCGGTTCCATCATTGGCAACTTGTTGTTTGTGCTTGGAACAGCAATGCTCGTGGGTGGGTGGGGAAGAGAACGTCAGCACTTTAATGCAACCGGCGCAAAGGCGCAGGGCTCAATGCTTCTTCTGGCGACAACGGCGCTGGTTATTCCGGCAATTTTTGTGTTTACTGCCGACGGTGGAAGCGACGTTACGGTTGAATACCTTTCTATCTTTGTTGCCGCGCTGATGATCTTGGGATATTTCGCCAGCTTGTTGTTTACGCTCCACACCCACAAGCATTTGTTTTTGTATCAAGAAGAAGAACGCGTGACCGCTCCACACTGGAGTCTAACTAAAAGTCTTGTGGTGCTTTTTTTCGCCACTATTGGTGCCGCTGTGGTGAGCGAAATACTGGTCGGTGCCATTCGCCCCTTGATTGAGATTTTTGGGTGGACGGAGTTGTTCATCGGTGTAATCGTCGTTGCTATTGTTGGCAATGCCGCCGAGCACCTTTCTGCGATTACTGCGGCGAAAAAAGGACGCATGGACCTTGCACTTCAAATTTCTATTGGTTCGGCGTCGCAAATCGTGATGTTTGTCGCGCCGGTATTGGTACTGGTAAGCCTCTTTTTCGTACAGCCGATGAATCTTATTTTCAATCTGTTTGAAATCATTGCTATTATTTTTGCGGTGTTTGTTACCAACTCCGTTATTGAAGACGGTGAGAGTACGTGGTTTGAAGGTTCGCAACTTTTAATCGCCTACGTGATTATGGCTGTAGCATTCTTTTTCCACCCATAACCTATGAGGGCTCTTGTTCACCATTCAAGTAAAAGTGTCCGACGCATACACGCGTTGAAAATGGTTGAATCATTTTTTGATGACTCGCTCGGTTCCGAATCGCGCCGTGCATGGGTTGTTCTCATTGCTATCGCGATTACGCTTATCGCGTATCTTTTTGTACCGACACTAAAACCCCTTTTGTATGTGGTCGCGATTATTGGCGTCCTTCCAACCGCAATTGAGGCGGTGCGCTCTACTGGTGAGGCGCGTATTTCCATAGATACATTTAATGCGTTTGCGGTGGCGGCGTCACTGCTTGCTGGCCAACCTTCTTCTGCGGCGTTTATTGACTTGATGCTCTTATCGGCGTCACTTCTTGATATTTTCACCACTCAGCGTTCAAATCGCGCAACAGAAAAACTGCTTCGTATGAAGCCAACGCGCGCCACGCGAGAAACGTCTGCGGGTGCACTTGAAGACGTTCGTGTCGCTGAGCTTCGTACTGGTGACGTCGTAGTAGTGAAGGGTGGCGATCAAGTTCCTGTAGACGGTGTCATTACGTTTGGGGAAGGTTCATTTAACGAAGCTTCACTCACGGGAGAATCTGCGCTTGTACACAAGCGCATTGGCGATCATGTGGTGAGCGGTACGTTAAATGAATCAGGAACCGTAAAAGTTCGCGCAACCGCCGTGGGCAAAGACTCCACGATTGAACGAATGGCAGAACTTATTCATTCCGCCGGTACGAATAAATCAAGCCCGGAACGTCTTGCCGACAAATTCGCTGGTATCTTTTTGCCCGCAGTAGGTCTTGGTGGACTTATTGCATATCTGGTGACCGGAAATTTGACGATGACCATCGCTCTCTTTTTGGTGGCGTGCGCCGACGACATTGCGGTAGCGATTCCGCTTGCGATTACGGCGGCAATTGGGCAGTCGTCTCGTATGGGTGTGCTTGCAAAGGGCGGGGAACGATTGGACGAAATGGGGAGTATCACCACGCTCGTGCTTGATAAAACAGGAACGCTTACCTACGGTTCACGAAAAGTGAGTGCGGTAGAAATTGCTGATGGTATTGAAGAAAAAGAATTTTGGGCAACCGTTGGTGTCGCTGAAAAGTTTTCAGAACAACCAATAGGGCGTGCTCTTTTTGCTGAAGCGTGTGCTCGCGCGGGCGGCACGTGTCCTGATCCCGATTCATTTGATGCGGTTACCGGAAGCGGCATAAAGGCAAGGGCACATGGTCATGCTGTTATCATTGGCTCTCGAGTATTTCTCACTAGTTTGAAAATAAAACTTCCTGCTGAAACAGAAGACGCTGGTGGCAGTGCGATTTTCGTTGCGTTTGATAAAAAATACGCCGGCACCATTACGCTTGCTGATGTTCCGCGCACAGAAGCAAAAGAAGCACTCGCGCGTCTTCGCGCGCTCGGAGTGAAAACAGTAATGTTCACTGGAGATTCAGAACCGGTTGCGCGCGCAATTGGCGCGGCTCTTGGTATTGATGAAGTGCGTGCGCATATGGCACCTGAAGACAAATTGAAGGGTATTGAAGAACTTATGGCGAAAGGAGAAAAAGTGGGTGTTGTGGGTGATGGGGTGAATGATGCTCCCGCGCTTGCGCGTGCAGACGTTGGCATCGCTATGGGCGGCACCGGTATGGCGGTAACGGTAGAAGCGGCAGATATCGTTATTCTTACGGATAATTTGGATCGCATTGCAGACGTGATCACGCTTGCGCGCCGCACTCGCTCCGTGGTGTACGGCGACATGGTTATTTGGGTCATTACGAACCTTGTTGGCTTCGCCTTGGTGTTTGCCGGAATTCTTGGACCCGTGCTTGCGGCGGTGTACAACTTCGCCACGGACTTTTTACCGCTTATGAATTCCGCCCGACTGTTCTCTCGCGGAAGGGTTCCGCACAATACGCGTAAAGCGTAACCGCTGGTCTGCGGGGTTGGTTTATGTTACATTGCGCCCGCAATGGCTGATTCATACGAATCCCAGCTTATCGACCTGCGTGCGGGCAGGGACGTCTCCTTTTTCGACCTTTTGTCTATAGATCAGCTCACCAAGGCCGATATACGGCTTATTTTTGAACTTGCCCATGGCTTTAAGGAAGCGGGCACTGCAAAAATGACTCTCTGCAAAGGCCGTTCCCAAGTGAACGCCTTTTTTGAATCCTCAACACGTACGATGGCAAGTTTTGACCTCGCGGCGAAGAATTTGGGTATGGATACCACCAGCATTTCTTCCACCGGTTCCTCTACAAAAAAAGGCGAAAGCTTTATTGATACGGTTGAAACGGTTTCGGCATATGGACTTGCAACACTCGTGGTGCGCACCGCGCAGTCAGGCGCACCAGAATTTGCGGCGCGTCATATTGCCGCGGCGGTGATAAATGCTGGAGACGGATGGCACGAACACCCCACTCAAGGACTTTTGGATGCGATGACGATGCTTGAAGCATTCGGCACTAAAGATTTGTCCGGAAAAATTATTACGATAGTAGGTGACATCACGCATTCGCGCGTGTTTGGTTCTCTGGTGCGTATTGTGAAAAAACTCGACGGGAAAGTGCGTATTGCCGCACCGGAAACATTTCTTCCAGATTTTGTAGAAAAGTTTGGTGTCGCGGTATACACCAACGTTGAAGACGCGCTGAAAGATGCCGATGTCGTATACGCGCTTCGTGTACAGGAAGAGCGAGGTGCAAAAGGGTACATTCCTACCATGCGTGAGTATTCAAAAACATTTGGTATTTCTGCCGCCCGCCTTGCACTTGCAAAGCCTACGGCAATTTTGATGCATCCTGGGCCCGTGATGCGCGACATTGATGTGCACTCCGCACTTGTGGCACGGCACCCCCAATCGCGTATTTTGGAGCAAGTAAAAAATGGCTTTGCGGTGCGCAAAGCGATTTTGTGGTTGCTTGCTGAACGCTACGACCAAAAAAAGAAAACTTACACCACGATATGAGCTCACTACTTATTAAAGGAGGGCGCATTGTAGATCCGGCTTCACGCAAGGATACTATTGGTGACATCTTTGTGGTTGACGGTGTTATTCGCAAAATCGGAAAACTAAAAGAAAAAGCCGACGAAGTAATTAATGCGAAGGGGCTTATTGTTACACCCGGGCTTGTTGATATGCACGTGCATTTTCGTGAACCGGGGCGTGAAGACCAAGAAACCATTTTAACTGGCTCGCGTGCGGCACTTGCTGGTGGAGTGACTTCGGTTGCTACTATGCCGAACACAAATCCTATTGCTGACAACCAAGCGGTCATTGAATTTATGGTGAATCGCGCCAAAGAGCTTCGACTCGTGAATGTGTTTCCGGTTGGTGCGACCACGAAAAAAACAGAAGGTGATTTACTTTCGGAAATGTGGGAAATGAAGCGTTCGGGCGCCGTCGCCGTTACGGACGACGGTGTGGACGTGGAGAACGGAGGACTTCTTTTGAAAGCACTTGAATATGCAAAAACGCACGATTTGTTGGTGATGAGTCACTGCGAGACAGAAGAACTTGCTGATGGTGGAGTAATGCATGAAGGATGGGTTTCAACCGACATGGGACTTCCTGGATTGCCCGAAGTTGCGGAAGATTTGGCGGCGCATAAAAGCATTTTGCTCGCGCGCCGAAGCGGCGCGCGCGTGCATCTTACGCACCTTTCAACAAAAGGTGCCGTGATGGCAGTACGTGATGCAAAAAAATCAGGAATGAAAAACGTGACTGCAGATGTTTCTATACAGCACGCCGTGCTTACAGACGAGGAATGTCGCGGATACAATACGAATGCGAAGATGTATCCGCCGCTCCGCTCCGACGATCACGTGAAAGCGATTGTCGCAGGTATCAAAAATGGCACGGTAGATGCGATTACCACTGACCACGCGCCGCACATTGAACCAGATAAAATTAAACCGTTTGTAGATGCGGCGCGTGGTACGGTGGGGCTTGAAACGAGCTTTGCGGCACTCTACACGTATTTGGTAAAACCAAAACACATTACGTTGTCCGAAGGTATTGCACTTATGACCTACAAACCTGCCCGTATTCTTGGGCAGAAAAAAGGAACACTTGCGGTGGGCGCAGACGCGGATATCGCACTATTTGATATTAAGAAAGAATGGAAGGTAGACCCCACGAAGTTTTATTCCAAAGGCAAAAACTCTGTGTTTGCAGGGAAGAAGCTTATCGGAAAAGCAGTGCACACCATCGTCGCTGGAGAAATAAAAATGAAAGACGGCAAGGTGCTATCCTAACCATATGCTTGGAGCGCCTTTCTTTGACCCGCTCAAAACCTATTACGAGAATTGGGAGAAAGGACCATTTAATGGATTTGCCGATGGCGTAGTGCTTGATGAAGGTCCTGCGCTTTTTGATTTTCTTGGTGGACGCATTTCGTATCCGCTTGGTATTCCTGCGGGACCGCTTTTGAACGGAAAGTTTGTAAAAGCGGCGATGGATAAGGGTTGGACGGTGCCGGTGCATAAAACGGTGCGTACGCGTACGCGAAAATGCAATGAATGGCCGAACGTTCTTGGGGTGAAAGATTTGCCCGGCGACCTTACTCTTGAACGTGCGAAAGAACCTCTTGTGGTTACGAATGAATACAGCGAACCACTTTCCATAACGAATTCTTTTGGAAATCCTTCATACGAACCGGAAGTGTGGATGAAAGATTTAGAAGAGTGTATTTCGTATGCTCGCCCGGGAGAGCTCGTGATGTGCTCGCTTGAAGGAACAAAATGGGACGAAAACTGGACGACGGAAGAATATGTAAACGATTGGGCAAGTGGAATGCAGATGTTGAAGTCCGCGGGAGTGAAAGTGGTAGAAGCAAACTTGAGCTGTCCGAACGAAGGCGCGGCAAGTTTGCTTTGCTTTGACGTACCAAAGGTAAAAATGATTGCAATGGCAATCAAAGAGAAAATAGGTGATACACCACTTGTTATAAAAATCGCGTACTTCGGCGAAGACGAACTTCGAGAGCTTGTGAAAGAAGTGGGGAACATTGTGGACGGTTTTTCTGCAATCAATACCATTCCTGCTCCCGTAGTGAACCCAGATGGCACGCAAGCGCTTATTGGCGAGCACCGCGTTAAAAGTGGCATTTGTGGACACGCGGTGAAGTGGGCGGGCGTAGACATGGTTCGTCGTCTTGCAGTACTCCGCAAGGAATTTCATATGGGCTACGGCATTATCGGTTCTGGCGGCGTCACCGTGCCTGAAGATTTTCGTGAGTACCGCGATGCGGGTGCGGATGTAGTGATGAGTGCAACGGGTGCCATGTGGAATCCGTATCTCGCTAAAGAAATTAAAGCGATGTATCCAAATGGCTAATATGGAAACGGCACGCGAAGTCGCACGAGCACTCATTGCTATCGGCGCTATTGGATTTAGTGTTGATAAGCCAGTTACATTTGCTTCTGGCATCGTTGCTCCTGTATATGTTGATAATCGTAAATTTCCTTTTCATCCTGCAGAATGGACAAGGATAATAAATGGATTTGCGGATTTACTAAAAAAAGAAAATCTTTCTGTAGAGGTGATTGCGGGGGTAGAAGCGGCGGGTATTCCGCATAGTGCGGCGCTTGGATTCCATACCAATACGCCTTCCGTATTTATACGAAAAAAACCAAAAGGCTACGGGATGAATAAATTAGTCGAGGGTGGAAACGTTTCGGGAAAAAAAGTTGTTCTCGTTGAAGACCTTGTTACTACCGGCGGAAGTAGCTTGAATGCAGTCAGGGCACTTCAAGATGAGGGAGCAAAAGTAACGGACGTAATCGTCATCGTGACTTACGGCTTTCCTGAATCAGTAGAGGCATTCAAAAATGCAAATGTAACGCTACACTCTCTGACAAGTTTTCCTATCATTCTTGAAGAAGCACAAAAGCTTGGAAAGCTTTCTTCCGAAGACGCACAGATCATTGAAGCGTGGGCCCAGAACCCCCATCATTGGCGAGAAGCATGACCACCTATATTCTTCACGGAGGATATGTGAGGCACAGTAATGAATCTAACGATGCTTACTATCGTAGAGTAATTGAGCTTGTGCCCGAGGGAGGAACTATACTTTTTGTATACTTTGCCGCTCGTAACGACGAAGGAAATTATGAGGAACTCTATACTGCACAGAAGATGCAGATGGAGCAATTCGTAAATGGTAAACGCCTGACGTACGTATGTGCCACTCCAGAACACTTTCTTGAAGAAATTAAAAATGCAGACGCAGTACTTATGCGTGGAGGAAGTACCAATACATTATTGGAAACGTTACGAACATATCCAGATTTAAAAAACGCGTTTGAAGATAAGGTGGTAACCGGTTCATCTGCTGGCGCATACGCTATCGCCGCATATAACTATGACAAGTCACAGCGCACTATGCGCACTGGTCTAGGGCTACTTCAAGTTCGCGCGGTATGTCACTACCAGAGTGAAAACGAAGAAAATTGCGTGGATGACGATGGTGTGACAATTATGAACGCTGTCCATGGGGAGCTACCGCTTATTGTTCTAAAGGATCACGAGTGGAAAGAATTCACCGTATGAATCCAATTGAAAAATACGATGCGCGGGTGGAGAAGGTAAATTCGCTTTTGTGCGTAGGACTGGACGCTGATTTTGAAAAAATTCCGGAACGATTCAAAACGTTATCAAACCCTCAGTTTGCTTTCAATAAATACATTATTGATGAGACGCACGAATACGCCGCGGCATATAAACCAAACGCCGCATTTTATGAAGCTCGCGGGGACAGAGGGCTTCGCGAACTTAAAATGACCATGGATTATCTTACGGAAAACCATCCAGATGTCTTCACTATATACGATGCAAAACGTGCAGACATTGGAAATACCAATACGGGATATGTTTCTGCCATTTTTGATTGGCTTGGGTTTGATGCCATCACCCTTCATCCGTATCTTGGTGGAGAAGCACTCTCGCCGTTTCTAGAGCGAAAAGATAAGGTAAGTATTGTGCTGTGCCGCACGTCTAATCCTGATTCCAATGAATTTCAAAATCTTGTGGCGGATGGAAAACCATTGTGGCACCATGTGGCAGAACGCGTCGCAAAGCAATGGAACAAAAACGCCAACTGCATGCTTGTTGTTGGCGCTACGTATCCGGAAGAAATGAAAGCCATCCGTGCCATCGTTGGCGACATGACGTTTCTTGTGCCTGGTATTGGTGCACAAGGTGGGGACGTGAAGGCAGTGGTTGAAGCAGGGAAAAATGCTGCGGGAAAGGGACTCATTATAAATTCCTCTCGAGGTATTATATTTAGTGATGATCCACATGAAGAAGCAAAGAAATTGAGAGACGAAATTAATCTGTACCGCTAATCGTTCAGGTGTATACTTTATATATGAATATACTTCTTCACTGGCTTATATCCGCACTCGCTATTCTTGTGGCGGCATTTCTCATTCCGGGCGTACAGATCTCCATTATTAGTGCCTTTGTGCTTGCCGTTGTGCTTGGACTCATCAACATAACCCTCAAGCCCATTCTGTTTGTCCTTACTCTTCCGGTCACCATTCTTACGCTCGGGTTATTCTCGCTCGTACTAAACGCACTTCTTATTATGCTCGCGGCGTTTATTGTGCCGGGCTTCATTGTTGCTGGATTTTGGTCAGCGCTTTTGTTCGCACTTGTCCTCTCCCTTATTAATCTTCTCTTTGGACAAGGCTGGAAGCTCTAACCGATATGAAAAGGCGCCAACGCTTTGGCGGCTATGTCGCGCTTATGGCGACCATTGTTATTTCGCTCATGCTTCTTGTGATGGTTGCTGAAGAAGAATTTTCTGGATGGCACATTCGTTTCAATGTGCTTGGCACTGAACAAAAAGAAGAAGCGGACGCGCTTGCCGACGGCTGTGCGAACCAAGCACTTGCGCGTCTTATTACTGACCCACTGTTTAGTGGAGGCGCTCTAAACCAACTGCCGTCTGGGACTTGCTACGTGTACCCTATTACGGTTTCAGACACTGGCGATGTGCTTATTCGCGTGCAGGCGCGAGTGGGTGATGCACTTCTGGAACGCGCTACTGTTTCCAATCTCGCGTTTTCCACAAACATCAGCACCATTCATATCGGCACCGCAACAGACGCGAGCTACGGTCTTGTTGGTGTCGAGCCACCGTCACTAGACATAACCCCCGGTTCTTGGCAGGAAGTTCCGACAAATTAACTATCCACATCCTGCACTCTCTCCAGGTAATGGAGGGGTACAATGCTAACAATATGAAAAAACAAAACTTCGTTCGCGGTTTTACGCTTATTGAAATTCTTGTTGTTATCGGTATCATCGCGGTGCTCGCTGGCATTGTGATTGTCGCTATTAACCCCGCAAAGCAATTTGCTCAAGCGCGTAACACCGAACGTCAGTCAAATGTAACCGCAATTCTTAATGCCATCGGTCAGCGTATTGCAGACAATAAAGGAATTTTTGCGGGTAACTATGTGGTATCGGGAACAACGTATACCTGTGACGCACTTCCACTGACTCCTTCAGATATAAAAAGCGGTGGAGTTGATCTCGGAAAATGCCTTATCCCAACGTATATCTCTACACAAATTCCTGTTGATCCAAACGGAGGTTTTTGGACTGACGTCACCGACTACGATACGCAATACACCGCAGGCGTTGACGCCCTTGGTCGAGTAACCGTGTGTGCGCCAAAGGCAGCACTTGAAACTTCCATTCCGGACGTTAAGGAGATCTGCATAACTCGCTAGCTCTGAACTTCTGGGGCGTATAGCAAGGGGTTTTCATCCTGTTATACTGGTATGAAGCTATGAAAATCGTTTTGACGGGCGGCGGCACGGGCGGGCATTTCTATCCGCTTATTGCGATTACTGAAGCCATACACGAAATAGTGGGGGAGCGCCGTTTGGTGCCGCCGCAAATCTATTACTTCGCACCAGCACCCTATGACGACGAAGCGTTGTTTGAAAACGGTATTGTATTTGTCAAAATTCCTGCAGGAAAAATGCGCCGATACAAAGCGCTCTCGAATACACTGCACAATATTCTTGACCTTGGCCTTACGGCGCTTGGTTTTTTTGAAGCGCTTCTTGAACTGTTTCGCATGTATCCGGATATTATTATCTCAAAAGGTGGCTATGGCAGTGTACCGGTAGTGCTTGCCGCAAAAGTAATCGGCATCCCTATCATCATTCATGAATCAGACAGTAAACCGGGGCGCGCAAACCTTCTTGCCTCGCGTTTTGCAACACGTATAGGAATAGCCTTTGAAGCGGCGGCGCTCGCATTTCCCCCTAAAGTACGCGGCAACATCGCTCTTGTTGGTATTCCTATTCGTCGTGAGGTGGCACGTCCGGAAGTGGAAGGAGCAAAGCAAGAGCTCGGTCTTGATCAAAACGCACCCACCGTACTTATTTTGGGCGGATCCACCGGATCTGCACGTATTAATGAAACCGTGCTTACGGCACTTCCTGACTTGGTGGCGTTTGCAAACGTGATTCACCAAACAGGTAAAAAAGAAATTGAAAGTGTGAAAAGCACGAGCAGTGTTATCTTGGGCAAGAATCCACATGCCGAACGCTACCATCCGTTTGCGTACTTATCTGCGCAATCCATTCGCCGCGCCGCAGGCGCGGCAGACATTATCATTTCGCGCGCGGGATCAACCGCTATCGCAGAACTTTCGCTTTGGAAAAAGCCGGCAATTCTTATTCCTATTCCAGAATCGCTTAGTCACGATCAGCGCACAAACGCCTACGCCTACGCGCATACTGGCGCCGCAGAAGTCTTGGAAGAAGCAAATATGACTCCACACGTACTTGTCTCCGAAGCAAAGCGGATAACAAGCAACCACGCACTTGCGCAATCTATGGGTCAAAAAGGCGGGTCCTTTATGCCGGGAGATGCCGCACGCCTTATTGCGGAAGAAGCATTGCGTATCGCACTTACCCACGAGGAAGATCCCCTTCCTCCACAGCAGTCGGTATGAACGTACGCACACGTTTTGCACCAAGTCCCACTGGGTTCATGCACGTCGGCGGCGTGCGCACCGCACTCTATGCGTGGCTCTATGCTCGCCAGCATAACGGGCAATTTATTTTACGTATTGAAGACACGGATAAGGGCAGGGAAGTGGAAGGATCTATTGGGCACATTATTGAATCTTTGAAATGGCTTGGTATTGAATGGGATGAAGGAATAGACAAGGGTGGACCCTACGAACCGTATTTGCAGTCTGCACGGCTCGCGTCGTATAAAAAATATGCAGAGCAGTTAGTGGCAAAGGGGTTTGCCTATCCTGATCCGTATTCGAGCGTCGAATTGGAAGCGTTTCGCAAAAAAGCAGAAGATGAAAAACGTCCCTTTTTATTTCGTGACCACCGTCCGGAAACATTTGGTACATGGGACGGTGTTCAAGCGCTTCGCTTTAAGGTGCCAGAGGTAAAACGCTATACCTGGAATGACATTGTTCGTGGCGAACTTTCTGCAGGTGTAGAAGCGTTGGATGACTTCATTTTGATAAAGGCTGACGGATACCCAACCTACAACTTTGCGCACGTGATTGATGACCTTGAAATGGACATCACGCACATTATGCGTGGCGAAGAGTTTATTTCATCCACTCCAAAATTTTTGTCGCTCTATGATGCGCTTGATATTGATCGACCGGAAATTGCTACTCTGCCAGTTATTTTGGGCGAAGAAGGAACAAAGAAGCTTGGCAAGCGCGATGGCGCAAAAGATATTTTGGAATATCGCGATGAAGGCTACATGCCCGAAGCAATGATGAATTTTCTTGCGCTTCTTGGATGGCATCCGGAAGGTGACAACGAACTATTGTCGGCACAAGAAATTATGGGTGCGTTTGATATACAAAAAGTCCAAAAAGGTGGCGCACGGTTTGATGACCAAAAACTGCTTCACATTAACCAAGCGTGGATGCGAAAGCTTTCGGACGAAGAATATATTGCGCGCGGAGCATTTGAAGCAGATCCTAAATTGGCACAGATTGTGCCCATGCTGAAAGAGCGCGCCCGCACCTTTGGTGAGGCGCGTCACATGCTTACGGGAGAACTCGCGCATCTTTTTTCCACACCATCTCTTGAGCCAGAAAAACTCGTGCATAAGGAACCGGAGGGGAGGAAAGGGCTTACACTTTCTGCGCTCAAAACCGCCGAAGAAATCATACAAACGCTTCCAGAAGGCGTATCTATCGAATCGGTAAAAGAGGCACTGATGCCACTTGCCGACGCTGAAGAAGTAAAAGGGAAGGGAGGTAGAGGGGGCGTGCTGTGGCCGCTTCGCTATGCCCTTTCTGGAGCCGACCGTTCACCTGACCCTTTTACTATTATTTCCATACTAGGACCTAAAGAATCCTCCGAGCGTATCTTGAAAGCACTTGCTATACTGGAATAGATGAATTGTGCCCGTCGCTCATGTGCCATCTTTCTCATGTTGCTCATGTTTCCGCTTGCTTTGTATGCGCAGGACGCTACGGAAAGCACCGGTCAAGCATCTGCGCTTGAACAGCAAATCGCTGCGTATAAAACACAACTAAAAACGCTCGGCGCGCAAAAGCAAACACTACAGTCAACCATTCAGTCTTTGGATATTTCTCGTTCGGAAATAACGGCACAAATTAAACTCACGCAAAGTAAAATTGGGGACGCGAACGTTGCGTTGAAAGGGTTGTCATCAGATATTTTGAATAAAGAAGATGCTATCTCACTTGAAAAGGCCGGTGTATCCGGTTCGTTGCGTGACGTTGCCATTTTAGACGATCACCCACTTGCCGCCGTAGTATTTTCTTCAGATTCATTTGGGAAAGCGTGGGCGGCGATAGACGCTGATACGGTACTTGCCGCATCGCTTCAAGATCACACAAAAAACCTTGCCTCGGCAAAAACGATACTGGTGGGAAGACAAACAAAAGTGACGGCGGCAAAAAAAGACCTTTCGAATTTAAGCATTGATTTGTTAAATCAACAGCGGTCACTTGATGCAAATAAAAAACAAAAGCAGGCGCTCTTAGCTCAAACGAAAAACAGTGAAGGAAATTATCAAAAATTACTTGCTTCAGCACAAGCAGAACTCATCAGTCTTACCGCCTTTACCGCGGGTGGTAGCGCACTCGGCACACAAACCATTTGTGATGATTGGGGTTGCTACTACAACCAACGCGACTCTGCGTGGGGAAGTATTCCACTGAACGGTACTCGCTACACACTTCTTTCTGCTGGATGCTTGGTTACGTCTATGGCGATGGTGATGACGCATTATGGATATAAAAATGTAACACCTGTCACTATTAATTCGAATCCAGCAAACTTCACTGCATACGCGCCGCTTCTCCTTAAAACCGTGTATGCCGCAGGAGTATCCGCAACGCGTGTTGATGCCACTATGGACGCCGTGCTTGCTACGGGCAATCCAGTGGTTGTGGGGCTTCACCCGACTAAGGGCGCCACGCACTTTGTGGTAATCACGAGCGGCAGTAACGGTTCCTATCTTATGCGCGATCCGTGGATTGCTGGTGCAAAAGACGTTAGTTTTACTGCACACTACAGCTTGGCAAGCATCTACCAAGTAAGTAAGGTCGTCGTTGGTGGTTAAAGTCCTGCGGTCGGTATTTTGTGCCACTTATTTGAATAGAGGTGCCAGTTTGAAACGTTGGATTTTTGTATCGCGTCCCACATGGCTTTTGCTGATTTTGTATAGAGTTTTTTATCGCGCACCAGCTTTCGATTCATTTTTAGTTTTTTCGGGAGTAGGGAACCGCGCTCCTCGAGCTCTTTGAGTTCAATATCTATATCCAGATTATCCGCATCTTTTACAATCTTTGCTTCAATAGATGTGCGCGCCTCATATTCGTGGAGCGTTGTAGTGTGCAAGTCGCCAAGTATAGTATTCGCAAATAAATCTGTTGCCGCCTGCTCTTCATTTGCAGTCGCGTATACCTTCTGTATGTAGCCAAGGTCTCCGGTGCGAGTTTCAGCAATATCGTGTACGAGTGCCATTTTTAAAATCTTCTCCTCATCCTTCACACCTTCTTTACGCGCCAGTATAAGTGCAATAAAAGCGACACGAAAACTGTGTTCAAGATTCGTCGCACATTTCATGCCAAAGTGTTGCACCCACTGGCGATCAAAATTACGCATCGTGCCGATTTCGTAGAGAAAATCGATGTCGCGCGAAACGGCTTTGGGTTGCTTCTTTTTCATTACGCGAAGTATAGCGCGTGAAGAAACGACTAGACAACATAATGTTTATGTGTCGCAAAATCGTTCAGCCGAGATTCTGGGGCAGGGGATAGGGGAGTGGAATACGGCTTTTCTCCTTTTCTTTGTCGCGTTACCATATACCTATGCTTCGTATCATCTTCTACCTTGTCGTGGGAATACTTATTTTGTCGTTCTTCGGTATTTCTATTCAAAGCATTATTCACTCGCCCACCGGTCAAGAAAATTTTGGCTTTGTTGGAAATCTGCTCGCCGCGGGATTTAATTTCATTGTTGACTTCTTTGTAAGTATTATTAATTGGTTCCGTCATCTTATCCCGTAACCCCTTTACTATGGATCAAGACCCAAATAAGCCTATTTCCGTAACTATTCCGCCGGATGCTACGCCTTCGTTTACGAATGCCACTCAGGTGACCGTTTCAGACGACTCTGTAGTCATTCAATTCGCGTACCTGCGCCCCAACGCCACCGCTGGTCAGCTTATTGCAGAAGTAGTACTTTCACCCAAACACGCCATCGAATTCAGTAAGTCTTTGGACAACACGCTCAAGCAACATTTTACGAGGCATTTAAACTCAGAAGTATAGGTTTCTGTCTGCGACTATCCGCCGTTGTCTGCGCATTGAATGACATGGTGCTCAAGAAGCTCATCCAAGGGTGGTTTTGGATGAATTCTTTAGGGAAGGGTTTCTCCCTAGTATAGTGTCGCAAAAGATATATTGTGCGACACTCCTATATTAAACTCCCCCACGTACAGAGCTATAAAAATGGCTGGGATTTGAATCGCACGAATTATGTTCTTCCCCACTCTTTTGTTCGCCGCTGAATTATTTTTGTGGCATGGGTTCTATACGTCCCTTTTCAGTATGTTCTGTATCAAACGTTGAACCACTTCCCCGAACAAAATTTCCTAAAACCGGGGAAGTGATCGGTCAAAAATACCGACCGTATCAGGGAAGTGACTTCCCTGTTGATAAAAGAGAAAACCGCATCGTCAGGGTGAGTTTGCGGTCCTCTCTCCTTTCGATACGGTTCGTTGTTGATGATTGTTGTGGTCAGCTGGCATTCCAGAGCGTCAGCGCGATGCTCTGAAGGCCGTATTGTCCGGGTCCTGCGATGACGACGACTGCCAGCATCACCGCGTAGATCGTTTCCGGCAGGTACAACACGTCGCACACATAGTCGGCTCTGTTGATGGGTGTGTACGAGTTCACCCGCTTCATGCCGTCGGTGAGAATGGCAATACCAAGGATGCAGAGCATCCCAAGTGCCGCGAGCGGTGCAAGAACACCGCTTACCACACCGAGGCCGCCGAAGAATTCAACGCTGGGCACAAACCACTGGTTGAATCCAAGAAACGGAACGCCGCATGCCTTGAGTGTTGCCACCAGCGTCGCGTGCCGTTCCTTGTTGAACAGCTTGTGGTAGCCGGAGATAGCAAAGAATGCTCCAACAGCCAAGCGGTTCAACAGCAGTGCAGTATCGGGCTGGCCTAACCCGTTAAGCAGAAAATCCTGAATGTTCATATGCGTGCCCCTTTCTAAGAGCTAAGAGTTCCTAAGCATTAAAACATATATAAAATAAAAAGCAATTATACGGGCGCAAACGTAAACTTGTGTATGTTGTGTATATAGTTGTGGATAAGTGCATAGCGTAAAGAAACGAGTCGGTGGTATTGTTTGTGTAATGGCTTATCGCGTTATTCTCACTCCCGCACAAGAAGAAACGCTTTCTTTTTTGAAGCGCTATATCAAAAAGCACAAACAAGGACCAACGATTCTTGAAATTCAAAGTGAATTCAAACTGAAATCTCTTCGCAGTGTTACGCAACGCATTGAGGGACTGGAACGCAAGGGTTTTATTTCACGAGATAAATTCCAGCACCGAAGCATTCAGATACTAGAAACAGCAAACGCCGTGCCGCTTGGGATGATTCAGGTGCCCGTCATTGCCTCTGCCGGTTGTGACGCAGTAGATGTGTACGCGCAGGATGAATTTGGTGAATACATTCTTATAAATAAGAATTTGGTGCCACTGCATACCAACATTGCCGCTATTCGCGCCGTTGGCGACAGTATGCAAGACGCTGGCATTCGAAATGGCGACTACGTGATTGTGGAAGTAACCGATGCTGTACAAAACGGCGACAGAGTCGTGGCAGTACTCGGAAATATGGCAGTCATTAAGCAATACTGCAAAACCGATGGGATAGTTGTATTGAATCCGGAAAACGCGAACGGTGGATACTACCCTATCGTGGTTGCTCAGGAAGACTCAAAGATTTTTGGGAAAGTGCTCAGTATTATTCCCGGAACTGAGTGGGTGGAAGATGTAAAGATTGAATATTACCCTGAGTATTCAATGACCTAACACTTCACGTTTGCGGTGATATAGGTGAAGGCTTCGTCGACGCTATCTACGAGTACAAACAAATCCATATCTTCAGGGCTTATTGCGCTGTGTTCACCAAGAAGTTTATTCTTAAAAAACTCAAGAAGTGGAGTCCAGTACTCCTTTCCATAGAGAACGATAGGCACGCGTTTAATCTTTTTGGTTTGAATAAGGGTGAGAATTTCAAAAAATTCATCGAGTGTGCCAAAACCGCCGGGGAAATAAATGTACACTTCGGAAGCAAATGTGAGCATTACTTTGCGCACAAAGAAGTGATCAAAAGTAATAAATTCGGTCAAAAACTTGTTTTCAAACTGTTCCGAAGGAAGGCGAATGTTCAGACCAACTGACGTGCCACCGGCTTCATAGGCACCCTTGTTTGCTGACTGCATGATGCCGGCGGCGCCACCGGTAATGATGGCAAACCCTGCCTTTGCGAGTTTGCCCGCAAGCTCTTCTGCTTCTTGATAAAAATGACTTTCAAAGGTTCCGCGGGCAGTACCAAAAATGGAAGCCGCAAGACCATATTTACCCAGAAGATCAAAACCTTCTGTAAATTCCGACATTATTTTAAACAGACGCCACGACTCAAGCACTTTTGGCTTACACACAAGTGGTGTATGGGTAGTAGGAACTTCATCCTTCCCTTTTTCAATAGCACGAGTCAAAGCAAGCGCCGTTTCGTGCGTAGTAGGTTGCGTGATGGTTTGTGGTTTTATGTCGTCAGCCATGGAATAGGAAAAGAACTAAATTCAGGAAGTAGTTTTTTATTATACGCGATGCGTGAAATAACTTTAGCATGGGATAGCGCTCCCGTGAGCGCGTTGTGGGGTTTTGGTTCTTCTTCTAGTCCGCAATACTTGAGCGCAAAATCTAAATTAATCGCCGAGTGGTGATGCAGAAGCGGCGGCTCCTTCCCTTTCTCAGTCATATGAAGCCAGCAGAGTGTATGGGTGTCGATGGTGCGATGGGCAAAAGGAAACTCTATGCCGGCACGTCCGCAGGCTGCCTGCACAAAGTCCCTATCATACGAAGGATTTTGCCCGGCAAATGTTTGATTTTTCGCTCTATCTGTTGCCCACGCTACAAACGCCTTTACGAGCTCCGCCTCTGATTTTTTTGAGGTATCCAGACATTCTTCGCGAGTAAAACCGTTTACGGCAAGCGCGTCATCAGCAATATGTGCACCATCCCACACGCGACACTCGTCGTAGAACTGATTTGTGGGCTCGTCTAAATCTAGTGCACCTATAGAAAGTATGGAATTTTTTTCAGCGCTTACTCCACTGCCTTCAACATCAAGAACAATCATTAGTCCCAGTGTAGCAGACGGCTACATTCCCTTGCAGTTTGTTGCCGCAGTGTAGCCTGCGGCTTCTGCCGCCGCGCGGGTCGGGAACCACACTTTGTTTTCCTCTTTAATCAGCTTCACTGTCCCGCACCACGGAAAGTAGTACTTACTGCCTGTTTTAGCCGCTACCACCTGCCCGTCAGTGGCCACGGGCGCGGTGACCGGAATAGGAGTGATAACGGCAGCCGCGGCGGCCGCAGGCTGGGTGTAAGCACTTGTAGTGCCCCCAAGCGGGGTTGTAGTGGGTGTTTCGCCTATAGTGAGGTTGCTCCCCGCCTGTCCTTTCCCTTCAAGAATGCCAAGGCCAAAGCTGGCTGTAGAGCTCAAAATAACGATGCCGGCGATAAGCCAAGCCCCAGGAATACGGCCTAGGTGCGCCTTGCCCGCATCTGTTAGGTCTGCTATAGTCATGCAGTAAAAGCATACCACTATGGCATCAACAAAAGCTGGAGGATCCGCAAAGAACCTGAATGACTCAAACCCGAAATACCTCGGGGTTAAGCTTGGTGACGGTCAGACCGTAAAGTCCGGTCAGATTATTGTGCGCCAGCGCGGTACCAAAATTGAGGCGGGAAAGAATGTTCGTGTTGGCCGCGACCACACGCTCTACGCTTCATCTGCTGGCGTTGTCTCCTTTCGTGATCGTCGCAAGACGGGTTTTGATGGACGAGTTATGCGTAAGAAAGTTGTTGATGTAGCGTAAGCACATCTTTCAGGACAAAAGGAAAACCCCGCTCGCGCGGGGTTTTCCTTTTGTTGAACCGAGGATTTATTCAGCCTCAATAGTGATGGAAAACGTTCCGAACTGGTCCCCGTTTGAAACAGGAATCTCAAAAGTACCAGCTTCTTTTATTGGCTTTTCAAGCGCTATCACTTCCACGGGAAGCTGTGCGGCGGTAGCAATTTCTGTTGCGTCTACTGCGTCGTACAAGTGCCCTTTTTCGTTTACTTTCTTGCGAATAACCACTGAACCTTCTGCAAGTGCCACAATGCGTTCTGCCACCAATGCCTTGCTTACATCACGCTTCGCATCTACCTGCTTTTTGCGCATTTCAGCGTCCTTTTTTGCTTGGGGAGTTGCAAGAACCGCCATGCGCTTTGGAATAAGAAAATTAAGGGCGTGACCGTCCTTAACTTCAATCATTTCGTGGGCTCGTCCCGTGTCCTTTACGTCTCGCGTCAATATAACTTTCATAGTTGTGCCATCCTATCCTGTTTAGTCCCCCTCTGCAACTTATAAAGATGTCGCCGATGCTGTGTCTTGGGGCACTTCAACTACCGTGCTTTGTGTGGCGTCAAAGATAAGGAATCCTACAATAAGGAGTAACAGACAGAAGGCGCCACCAAATATCTCTACTAAGCCAGTACGCAAGTGGACCACAATGGCGATAGACAAGAGAATGAGCACACAGCCAGCAAGCGCCGAAAGAATATAAATAATAGTGTGGGTTGGTGAAGTCATTACTTGGTCTATAAAACCAAGAACGGTTTGTGTTTCTGCCCCCAACACTTTTTTGGTGCCAGTGTTCGCGTTTACGCTATCAGCACTAGTCGGTATCTTGCCTGTTACCACTGGCGCAGGTTTTGCAAATAGTTGTACCACAAAGGTTACTTGCTCCCCCTTGTACATACCGTCTGCGGTCGCAATACCGATGCGTGTGTATTGGGGTTTTACGATGTTTGCTCGATGCGTTGGCGAGTTCATCCACGCTGACTCAACGTCCTTTGAGTCAGAAAAGTTTACCGCAAGATTTTCACCCGCATATTCATATGTATAACCAAGCACATCAAACCAGTGCCATGGTTGGTACCCTTCTGGCGTCACGTGGGCAAAATATCCCTTTGCTGCCATGTCGTTTGCTTTCAGCTGTGCCGCTTGGTCGAGTAGTGGGTCTTCGATAAGTGCGTCAAGTTTTTGTGTTTGTCGGTCGGCGTTGGTAAGTGAAATGAGTGCGCCCGGAAGCACCGATGCAAGAAAATTTCCTTTCCCAAATCCACTACTTGAAGTAAGAAAGTATGCGCCTTGAAGCACACCCACCATCACTACGACGGCAATAACTGAAGAGTAAGCAAAAATTTGCGGGCTGTATTGATTTTCTTTATGCGGTACAAGAAAATTGTGAACGCGATGATGGAGCGCTTTGTGGTTTTTTTTCATACTAGCCACCGCGACTTATTGTTTCTTGCCGCACGAGTGATACTTGCGTGGCGTGCCGTACCCATGTGTTCCTCAAGTATAGCAAGTCAGAACAAAGGAATACGACTATACACATCTACAGGGCGCGATTATGATCGATGCAAGCTACGCTATAAGGGATGCGATATTTTGCGGTTACCCTGCTTGCGCTTCTTATTTCGCTACCTGCCTATGCCGCAGATACATCGGTGGCGGCAGGGTTTCCGCCCGGATCACTCTGGCTTTCTAAAACAGCACTGAAGGATGGTGATACCACCACAGTGTTTACCGTGCTCTATAACAGTAGCGATGCATCGCTTACTGGTGATGCGATATTTTTGGTTGATACTACCGAACTTGCGCGTAAACACTTCGTGCTTGATGTCGGCACCACAGAAGTTGAATCGGTCTCTTGGACTGCGGTTACGGGAATGCACACGCTTTCTGCTCGCATAGAAAACGTAACCAATAGCAGTACAAAAGCAAAGACAACCATACAAAGCACCGCGGCTGGAACAGTTTCGGTAACGGTGTTGGCTCCTCCACCTCCACCCCCGCCAGTGGTGATTGCGAGCTCTACTCCTGTGGGCGGTGTAGTGCCAATTATTGAAAATGCAGGAAAAACAATCTATGCGGCCGCTGAGGATGCACGCAAAAGCGGCGCCGCGGCGCTCGCGATCGCGCTTGCTCCGGTGAAAGAAACAACACACGGTTCGGTGCTTAGTGCAGAAACAGAAAACAGAGTACCGTCTGCGCAAAACGAATCATTTTTTCAAAAATTTTGGAAAGGATTTCTTTCACTTCTCTTATTTATTTTTCAAACACAGACACTCTTTTACCTTGTTCTTGCTGTTGTTCTGTATTTGCTGTACAAGCTTGCGCGGGTCTTTTTTGCCGAGCGCAGGCGAGCGTAATCCACAATTCGACAAAAGTGCCTGTTTGATTTATAATAAGAGTATCTATGGAGCGCATTCGGGGTTTTTTCCACTACGTTTCTACTACAGCTCAGTCACTCTGGGTGAAGTTTCGCGCACTCAAACTCTGGCAACAGGGAGTGTCTGCCGCTGTGCTTCTGGTGGTGGTTGTCTATATGGTTTTGCATATTGGTTCCAGTTCCGCCGCAATCACCCAAGACACACTCCCAACCGTCCGTCTTGCTTCCCTCTCTTCGCTCACGGCGACTGGTGGTTTGGTAGACGTGGTGGGTACCGTTCGTTCTGAAAGCGAAGCAAACATACTCGCAAAAACAGGCGGCGTGGTGCAAGTGCTTCACACGAGCCTTGGCTCAGCCGTACCTGCGGGTTTTGTGATTGCTGAAGTTGAAAACGCGAGTGAGCGTGCGACGGTACTCCAAGCAGAAGGCGCCTATGATGCGGTAATAGCGGCCCGTTCCGCCACTTCTCTTCCAGAAACAGAAACACTTGCACGCAGTAGATATCAAGAAGCATATACCACCGTGGACACAGTGCTTCGCGCTGATATTGATACTTTTTTTGGTAATCCAACATCATACGGTCCTGCACTCCTTATCAGTGCTGGCGGCATTGGTGACCCTACCGCTATTTCTCGACGTCGCGCTGATTTAGATACGCTTATGACCACGTGGCGCAGTCATGTTGCCACTGCAGATGCAACAAACCCAGCAACCCTTTTGGATGAGGCATACACCAATACACAAACAATCTCTCTCTTCCTTAGCGACTTAGCGGTGATTGCAAACGAGCGAGATTCTGGAGCAACTGCGACCCAGCTCACGGCGCTTGCTACAGCACGTGCAAGCATTGACGGGCTTCTTTCCACCATTTCCACTGCCCGTACTACGTATCGCACGACAAGTACGGGAGCAACGGCGAGCGCAGATGCAAGCGTGAAGCAAGCGCTTGGCGCCTTGAACGGAGCGCAAGCAAATCTTGAAAAAACACTCGTACGCGCTCCCATTGCCGGCACGGTAAACTTTCTTTCGCTTCATGTTGGGGACTACGTCACATCGCTTTCACACGTAGCAACTGTTGCACAAAACGGTGCGCTTGAAATTGTCGCTTACGTTTCTATCGATGACCGTGGCGCGCTCACTATTGGCCAACACGTTGCGGTTGCTGGCGGCGGCACAGGCATCATTACCTCTGTTTCTCCGGCACTGAACCCAGTGACCAAACAAATTGAAGTGCATATTGCCGTCGAAGGAAAAAGCACGCTTGAAAACGGGCAGGCAGTGCACGTGCAACTTGCAAGTACGCCAACCGTACCTGTGACCGCTTCTGGTCCTTTGATGCTTCCCCTTACCACACTCAAACTTACTCCCGCCGCTCGCGTTGTCTTTTCTGTTGGCGAGGATGGTCGTCTTGTCGCACACCCAGTAGACATTGGTGAAGTGCGTGGTGACCGTATTGAAATTCGTACATCACTTCCGTCAGACTTGCGCATTGTCGTTGACGCACGCGGGCTTTCTGAAGGTCAAAAGGTAAACGTAGGTGTTGAGTAGTATGCCTACGCCTCCCTCTTTTATGACGAGGCTTTGGAGTTTTTTCATCCACAAGCAAAATTTTACGGTTTTTTTGATGGCCGTGCTTCTTATTGGCGGTTTCTATGCCGTTCTCGCCATTCCAAAAGAAGCCACGCCAGACATCACCATTCCCCTTGGCGTGGTGGTTACGGCTCTTCCTGGTGCGTCTGCGGCAGATGTTGAGCGCCTTGTTACCGACAAAATTGAGAGCGGCGTGCTTGGTGTTGAGCATGTTTCAAAAGTTACTTCGTCTTCAGGAAACGGTATCTCGCAGGTATCAGTGGAGTTTGACGCTAGCGCAAATATTGATAAATCGATTCAGCTTTTAAAAGACGCGGTTGATAAGGTTCGTCCCGATCTTCCAGAAGAAGCGCTTGCTCCATCAGTATCAGACGTAAACTTTGCCGACCAACCCATTCTGGTTGTTTCGGTTTCCGGTAATCTTGCCGACGGCGAACTTACTGCTCTTGGTGAACAAGTGAGCGATGAAATAAAACGAGTGTCGGGTGTTTCAAAAGTGAGTGTTTCTGGTGTGCGCGCTCGGCAAGTACAGGTAATTGTGAGGTCTGAACGCCTTGCACAGTACGGCCTTTCTTTGCAGGACGTTACCAATGCCATTCGTTCTGCTGGTATCGCCGCACCTGCGGGGGACATCACGGTAGACGGTGTGCGCTATGCAGTGCGTTTTGAATCAGGCCTTGCGACGACCGATAAGGTGGCAAGCCTTGCTATGCCGGGCCCGGGTGGCACACCGGTGCATATTTCTGATGTCGCCGATGTGGTAGACGGTCTTGCTGACGCAAGCACCTATTCACGTGTTTCTGTCGGTGGAAAGCCAGCACAGCCATCACTGACTCTTACGGTGTTCAAAAGCCGTGGTGGCAACATCGTTGCAACGGGTAATGCGGTTATTAAAAAGTTTGATGATTTGAAATCTGGTATTCTCGCTGGCACCGACACGGTTATTTCTTTTGACGGCGCAGAACAAGTAAATAAAAGTCTTACCGAACTCACTCGTGCTGGTATTGAAACGGTTATTTTGGTTATGCTCGTGCTGTACGTCACTCTTGGTCTTCGTGAGTCGCTTGTTGCCGCGGCTTCTATCCCACTCTCCTTTCTTATCGCCTTTCTTGGCATGTATGCCGCAGGCAACACGCTCAATAACGTATCGTTGTTCTCACTCATTCTCGCTATTGGTATTCTCGTGGATTCGGGCATTGTGGTGGTGGAAGCATTTCACACTCGTCTGTTGAAATTCGGTAATAAAGAAGAAGCGGCAGTTGCCGCTATTCGTGAATACGCGTGGCCACTGATTGCAGGAACCTTTACCACCATTGTGGTATTTCTACCGCTCTTCTTTCTTTCGGGTATTGTCGGCAAATTCCTTGCAAGCATTCCGTTCACGGTGGTGTTCGTACTTCTTGCCAGCATCTTTGTTGCACTTGGCCTGGTTCCCCTTCTTGCGATTTTCTTTGTGCATCCGGTGCATGGCGACCTTGAATCTCGCCAAGAAAGATACAACGTGCTTGTACGCACCTGGTACCAAGGATTTCTTCGTCGCCTATTGCAAAACAAGCGTGATCAAAACCGATTTCTTATTGTTGCTATCGTACTTTTTTTCATAGCGCTCGCGCTTCCGGCAACGGGTCTTTTAAAGTCCATTTTCTTTCCGCAGGCAGATTCTGACTACATTTATGTTCAAATTGAAAAAGCCCAAGGCACAGAACTCTCTGAGACCGATCTTTCAGTGCGTGAAGTGGAAGAAGTGCTTTACCATAATCCGCACATTGCATCGTTTGTGAGTGCGACAGGTATTGGCAGTTCGTTTGCCGGCGGCGGGCTTGGTGGCGGTCCTTCAGCCAATAGCGAAATCGGTAACATCACCGTAAATTTGCCGAAAGGCCACACACAAACCAGCGCCGCACTCGTGAATGAATTGCGTCAAGCGCTTTCCACGATTACGTCCGCAACCATCACCGTAGGAGAACCGCAGGGCGGACCTCCTTCCTCGTCTCCAATCACCATAACCTTCTCTGGAAACGATCTTGGCGCACTCGCGGTAACCGGCGACGCGGCGACGCATACGCTGTCTGATATTCCGGGCGTGGTGAATATAAACACAAGTACAAAAAATTCTGGAGCGGAATTTGTGGTAACGCTTGATAGCGCCAAGGCAACCGAACTCAATGTATCGCCCGTAGTGGTGGCAGACACGCTTCGCACGGCGCTTTTCAGTGCAAAGGCAACATCTATTCGTACCGGCAAAGACGATATTGAAGTGCGCACCAAACTTGACTTGAATCCTGCGTACAAGGATCCGAGCGAAACCACGCACGTAACTATTGACGCCGTTCGCTCACTCGCTATTCCAAGCCCAACAGGTACCGTTCCTCTTTCAACTATTGCCACTATTACCTACGAACCTGCACAAACCTCTATCGCGCACGAAGCAGGTACGCGCATCACTACGGTAACGGCAGACGTTGCACAAAATACTAATGCGATTGAAGCCACGAATACGTTTGTAAAACAATTTACCGCAGACAAGATTGCGCCAGGCGTAGTGATGAAAATCGGCGGCGCGAGCGAAGATGTAAATAAATCATTCACTGAACTCTTTATCGCACTTATTGCGGGCGCGGCGCTCATGCTTTCCATTCTTATTCTTGAATTTAACTCGTTCCGCCACTCTTTTTACCTGCTTTCCATCATTCCGCTCTCGCTTATCGGTGTGTTTGCCGGGCTTACGCTTGTCGGACAGCCGCTTTCGCTCACTTCCATGCTTGGTGTTATTGCGCTTGCGGGTGTCATCATCAATCACGCGATTATTCTTATGGACTCTATCGCGCGCATTCATCGTGAACACAGCGAACTTGGACTTGAAGATGTAGTGATTGAAGCGGCATCAACACGTCTGCGCCCCATTTTGCTCACAACGGTAGTGACGGTTATCGGTATGATTCCGCTTACGTTTGCATCCGCTTTCTGGGGACCACTTGCCTTTGCAATTATGTTTGGTCTCGCCTTCTCGCTGTTCCTTACGCTCGGACTTATTCCCATTCTCTATCATCGGTGGCCAGGTAAGGCGGTACGCGAGCACTACGCACAGAGGGGGCAATAGGATTATTTTCCTGTCGTAAGAAACTGTACTGCACGTGCCTTTTGTGGGTCTTTACTTGCGCGCACGTCGTCTTGGGTGCGGTTTACATTGATGTCTGGCGTAATGCCTCCCTCTGAAATGTTTACTCCGGCTGGTGTAAGCCAGCGAGCAACAGTCACTTTGAGCGATGCGGAGTCAAGATCAATCAATTGTTGCACTGAGCCCTTACCAAATGAACGTGTGCCAATAAGTGTAGCAACGCTGTTGTCATGGAGCGCGCCGGCAAGAATTTCTGAAGCTGAAGCAGATCCTTGGTCAATGAGAATCACCACCTTTGTGCCACTTGGCATATCGGCGGTACCACTGCTACGGTGTGTCACATTTTCTTGTTTTCCTTTAAAGTCCTCGGTCACCACGGTTGTTCCTTCTGGCAAGAAATGGCTTGCAATGTTTACTGCGGCGTCAAGGTAGCCTCCCGGGTCTCCGCGCAAATCAAGTATTAATTTTTTAGAACCTGATGCCTTAAACGCGGCAAACGCCGTATCAAACAGTTCTGCAGAGTTTCCGCTAAACTCAAAGAGTGCGATGGAATATACGCCCGTGGCTTTATCAAACGAATTATCAATTTCTGGCACCTGTATGGTGTCACGCACTACGGGAATAGTGATCATTTTGCCATCACGGTAGATGACAAACGTTACCGTTGTGCCCTTTAGGCCGCGAATTGCCTTCACTGCTTCATCGGTTGTCATACCATCGGTTGTTTTTCCATCTATAGACAACACAATATCTCCTGACAGAATGCCGGCTTTTTCTGCCGGCGTGCCCTTCAAAGGCGCAATAACCGTAAGTAGGCCATCTTTGTTTGCTCCAATTTCCATACCGACGCCCCCAAAATTACCGGCAATGTTTTCTTGAAACACTTTTGCTTCAGCGGGCGGCATAAATACCGTATAGGGGTCTTTATAGGACTCTGTGAGTCCTTTGATAGCGCCGTATATCTTTTCCTTTATTGTGGGAAGCGTTGTTGATGCGTGTGTCTGCACAAAATTTGCATCAAGCGTATTCCATGCCTTCCAGAAGTCGGTGAGGTCGGCGTTTTGGTCGGGCGTAGGATCAAGCCCGTCACCAAGCAACGGTATAGTTGAAAGTAACGACGAGCCCGAATGCGCGCCACCAACAAAAAGTCCTGTAGAAAACGCAACGACCGCAACGAGTGCAAGTGCGATACCGTTACGCACCGTGTGCGTGGTGCGTGATGGGGAAATGTCTGCGTCGTCGTCTTGCATTGCGCGTTATTCTAACACACGCATAGTATGCGGGTGGTGTGCTGGTATACTTTCTTATATGCTCATTCGTCACGCACGCGGTGATATTACTTGGATAGACATCGAAGCTCCGACAGAAGCTGAGCTCGGCGGCATTCTCCACGAATTCAACATCGATCCGCGTATTGAAGACGAAATTATTTCTCCAACGCCGTACCCACTTTTCATTCCATTCACAAATTATCTGTACCTCGTGCTTCATTTCCCTACTGCGCTTCCAGACGGGGGTACTAAAAATCAAGAAATCGACTTTATTGTTGGCGAAAACTTTATTATTACCGGGAGATACGAAGTCATTGACCCCATCCATAACCTTCACAAGGTATTTGAAGCCGAAGAACTGCTGGGACTTCCTAAAAGCGAAGTGAAAACCCACGTGCTTTTGGAGCGGATTTTCCGTCGCCTATATGGCGCACTCGGAAATGAAGCAGAAGACACTGCACGAAAACTAGAGCGCATTGAACGTGATATTTTTTCTGGAAAAGAACGAGAAAATGTGCACGCTATTTCTGAAGTCGGCCGTACCCTGCTTCGCTTTGAAACAACACTTGCACGACACCAGGAGCCACTATCCACATTTATAGACGAACTCACTTCTAAACGATTTTTTGGCAAAGAGTTTGCCGAACATGGGGCACACATAAAAGCTGAACGCGATCACGCCGTCACGCTCATTACGTCGTATCGTGCCGTTGCTACTGAATTGCGCGATACCAACGACTCACTGCTTTCAACCTCTCAAAACGAAGTAATGAAAACACTCACGGTGGTTACGTTCATTATTTTTCCACTTTCGCTCATCGCTTCCTTGTTCCAAATGAACACTCCAGGAACACCCCTTTCGAACAATCCGAACGCTTTTTGGATTGTGCTCGCATTCATGCTCATTGTTTCTAGCCTGCTTGGGCTGTTCGTCATTAGACGCAAGTGGCTGTAACATAGGGCTATGTCTTGGTTTAGTGGTCTCTGGAAATCATCCACCACCCTTACCCCATCCTCTGCGGGCGTTTTTTTCGTTAACACATTATCCGGAAAAAAAGAGATATTTGTCCCCGCAAAGCCTCCACTCGTCACCATGTACTCGTGCGGACCAACGGTATATAGCAAACAGCACATTGGAAACCTGAAGGCACCGCTGTTCGCTGACCTTGTTGCGCGTGCGCTTCTTGAAGCCGGATACCATGTTCGTCGCGTCATCAACATCACCGATGTCGGCCATTTAGTCGGTGACGGAGACCACGGTGAAGATAAAATGGTAAAAGGTGCTCGCGAAGAACAATCTTCACCGAAAGAAATTGCAGAGCGGTATACCAGCATTTTTCTTGATGACTTACGCGCCCTCAACATAGATACGAACACCATTCTTTTTCCACACGCAACGGAATATATCCCAGAGCAGATTGCGATGATACAAACACTGTACGACCGCGGATCTGCGTATCGTGCAGAAGACGGTGTGTATTTTGATACCAGCACATTTTCCAATTATGGAAAACTCGGTGGCGTGAACGAAGCAAAACTTCTTCCTGGTGCACGGGTAGAAAAAATTACTACTAAAAGAAATGCACATGACTTTGTGCTGTGGCGTGACGCAAAGCCTGCAGACCTTCAGCAATGGGATTCTCCGTGGGGTCGTGGAAATCCGGGCTGGCATATTGAATGTTCCGCAATGATTCGTGCGCTTCTTGGTATAGAGATCGACATTCACACCGGTGGCATAGACCACATTCCTACGCATCACAACAACGAAATAGCACAATCTGAGTGCGCAAATGGTCGTCCGCTTGCGCGGTATTGGATGCATGAAGCATTTGTAAACGTTGCGGATGAAAAAATTTCTAAATCGCTCAAAAATGACGTGTATCTTTCAGATATTGAAGCACGCGGCATAGATCCGCTCGCGCTCCGTTATTTCTTTTTGCAAGCGCACTATGCCCGCCCAGTGTCGTTTACCTGGAATGCGCTTGAGGCAAGCGCGGAAGCGTACGAACGGTTACAGCGGTTGGCAACAGAAGTACAAAAAGAATCTGCACGGAAGACTAAAAATTCCGACGCTCGCGACCGTTTTATCGCGCTTGTGCGTGACGATCTTTCCACTCCACAAGCACTCGCCTTTTTGTGGGAAACTCTAAAGGGTGACGAATACTCGCCTGAAGAAAAATGGGGTTTGCTGGTATCGGCAGACGCTCTCCTCGGGCTCCCCCTTACCGCCCTTCCTCTGGTGGACAAAGAGCCGAGCGCATACCCCGAAGACGTCCAAAAGCTCGTCTACGAGCGAGATTTAGCCCGTGGAGCGAAGGATTTTGCCCAGGCCGATGCACTACGTTATCAACTCCAAAACAGGGGATATCGTGTGGAAGACTCGCCTTCTGGCACCCTATTGACCAAAGAGGTACGGTGATACGATAAGGGTTCATGCAAGACCCTACTCAGCGCATTCCTCCACAAAGCCTTGAATCCGAGCGCGCGCTTCTTGGTTCGCTTTTACTTAAGCCGGACGCCATTCACGACGTCGCCGATCTTATTCGCGCCGACTCTTTTTATGCAGAACGTCATCGCATTATTTTTGATGCGATGCTTGAACTCAGTACGCGCGGCGAACCTATCGACCTTCTTTCTCTTGGCGAAAAACTCACCAGCAAAGGTCTTCTTGAGCGCGCGGGTACGAAAAGTTATTTAGCGGAACTCATTACCGCCTCCCCTGCTCCCGGAAACTTTTCGCATTACGCAGAACTTGTTTCGCGTAAATACTTGATGCGTTCGCTTATTGACGCGTCGTATCGCATTACCGAGTCAGCATATGATGAAGCAAAAGATACGCACGAAGTGCTTGATGACGCGGAGAAAGAAATTTACGCTATCGGAAACGCATCTGCGGCGCATAAATTTATTCCTATTTCAGACAAAGTAGAAGGCGCGTGGGAACGCATTGAATCCATGTCAAAACAGGACGGAAGTATTCGTGGAATCCATACCGGTTTTCCCGAACTCGATAGCCTGCTCTCCGGACTCCATCGTTCGGATTTAATCATTCTCGCCGCTCGTCCGTCGGTTGGTAAAACATCACTCGCACTCGACATTGCGCGCAATGCCGCTGTGCGTCACAACGTGCCAGTGGGTATTTTCTCGCTTGAAATGAGTTCAGAGCAAATCGTTGACCGTATGCTTGCCGCAGAGTCGTTTGTGAATTCGTGGAAAATCCGCACCGGTGCCGTACACGCAGAAGAAGATTTTACGAAAATCCGTGACGCGCTTGAAAACCTTTCCAAGGCACCCATATACATTGACGATAAGCCGGGTAACAACATTCTTGCTATGCGCGCCGTAGCGCGCCGTTTGAAGCGTGAAAAAGGCATCGGACTTATTATCGTGGACTACCTTCAGCTTATGGCGCCTACGAATACGCGCAATTCCGATTCTATGGTGCAACAAGTCACCGAAATTTCTCGTTCCCTAAAAAGCCTTGCGCGCGAGCTAGACGTTCCGGTGCTCGCGCTTTCTCAGCTTTCTCGTGCTGTTGAACAACGTGGGGGCAAGCCGCGCCTTTCCGACCTTCGAGACTCCGGTTCTATTGAACAAGACGCTGACGTGGTGATGTTCATTCACCGCGATGACAAGACAAACAAAGACAGTGAACGGCCGAACATTGCAGAAATTCTTATTGAAAAACACCGTAATGGTCCTACAGGAAAGGTTGATCTCTTCTTTGACGATAAGCGCACCAGTTTTATGCCGGTTGATAAATCAGGGTACGGAGAGTTAGGCTCGGATTTTTCTTAGCATATGTCTGATCAAATTGAGGAACTTTCTGCCGCACTGGCTCGCTTCCCTGGCATTGGTCCGCGTCAAGCAAAACGCTTTGTATACTATCTCCTTACCGTTTCTTCTTCGGAACGCACAAAACTTTCTACACTCATTGCAAATCTTGCGGCAAGCGTGCACCAATGCACCTTGTGTTTCCGATACGCCGAAGTACGTGATGGGCTGTGTGCGTACTGTGCCGACGCTTCACGAGACGACACTTTGCTGATGCTGGTAGAAAAAGACCAAGACTTGCTTGCGGTTGAGCGCGCCGGAACCTATCGCGGCCGATATTTTGTGCTAGGTGGCGTGCTCACGCTTTCTGGAAAGGGTGTTATTCGTGACAGAGAACTCGCAAAAGCTATAGAAAAGCATCTGCAAAAAGGATTGAAAGAAATCGTGTTTGCGCTTTCAGCCACCAGCGAAGGTGAACATACCGCAGATCATTTGCGCGATGTACTTGCTCCCTTCCGCAATGTCGTGCGTTTTACCGTACTTGGACGTGGACTCTCTACCGGTTCGGAACTGGAATATTCAGATGCAACAACCCTTTCAAGCGCACTCCAGAACCGAAAAGAAACATAAAGAAAATGTCGCCGCAGGTGCGACGACATGTTTCCACTTGGCGACCACGTCTCCTTACGGGTCGCGAACGAGAAGATTTTGAGCGGTATCGAGAAAGCCTGAGTCGCGTAAGGCGTGCAGACCACGCAGGTCTGCACGTACAAATACGAGAATCTGCCTATCCTGAGGAAGCGTTATGGCTGGGAACATGCCCCAACAGAGAACGTATTCCTGAATCAGCGGTACTCCCGTAAGTAGTACGTGTGTTGCTGTACCCGCATACAGATTGGCAGGCACAGCACCACGCCTTGCGACAAGGACGCCGAGGAGATCCCAAGGTTTCCCCGGACGTTCTCTGCGCAGGAGCGTCGGTTTTCCTTGCTCCTTTTCAAAGGCGTGCCGTTCCCTGCTTAGGGTTCGCATGTAGAGCAATGTCGGAATTTCATCGATCGTGGCTTCTGCCGCCTGTGCGGCATACACCGGATCGAAGTACCGAGTGCCACCGACACCTTCACGTTCGATGTACGCTTCAAGACCGCCTTCGACGACGGACTTGGCATACTCAAGCGTGTAGATGGGGGCGGTAGGTCGAAGCAGAAGCGGCATGGCAAGATGGCCATACGTCACCGGTCCCACATGCTGGCCAATCAAACGCGTTAACTCCAATGGCAATGACTGGTCTTCTGCCATCTTTCCCTCCAAAAAAGAACACCGAGCCAAGCCTCAGGTTCTAGTGGAAGAGACTACTCCTACTTATGAAAAAACAAAAGCCCCTTTGGAGGGGCTTGTGGGGACTACGCAACGGTATCGATTTTTACTTTCAAATAGTGCTGGCGGTGGCCACGGCGTTTGTGGTAGCGGCTTTTTGCCTTGTACTTCATCACGTCAATCTTCTTTGCGCGAGCAACAGCAGCAACGGTACCGGTGACCTTAGCCCCTTTTACGGTTGGGGTGCCAAGAGTGGCATCAGACCCATTATCTACCATAAGAACCTCGTCAAAGGTGAGTTTTTCGCCTACAGCAGACTCTCCTTCAAATTTCTCAATGAAGATAGTGTCGCCCTTAGCGACGACATATTGCTTCCCGCCCGTCTTGATTACTGCCAATTCCATAGTGTCAAAAATGTATCATTTAGGGGGCTAAATGACAAGGCCGCAGGGTTTCCCCTACGGTCTTTGTCGCACATAGCCCGCCACCTCCTTTTGGGCGGGCGAAAGCAGTATCCCCAGCAGGGGGATGCCAATGAACAGGAATATTCTGAAGAGTACTCCCAACCCGTCCACGCTGAAGTCGATGCTGAAGCCTCCAAAAAGGATAGCCATCGAAACGAACGTGCCGAGCGCCAAAGAGCCCCAGAAGCGCGTACGTCCTTGCGGCCGCAGTAGTTGGATGCATGTGCCGGTGAACAGCACTGCGTACATAACCGGCAGTACGTTGATGGCAATGCGGAGCCACCACACTTCTGTAACGGCGGGAATGTAGTCGATTGGTGCCGGCGTTACGATTCGAAGCAGAACGAATCCGTAGAGCACCACAAGCCCTACAACGCCGGCTGGTTCACGTATTACTTGAAGCTTGTTTTGCATAACGATCTCCCGATCGGTTAGCGTGGGTGTGGCCACCCGAGGGTTAGTCCATGGCCAATCTAGCCCCAAAGAGCTAGACTCGTCAATGGCTGGTAAACAAATCGTCAAGTGGATGTTTTTTGTTAAAAAGTTTTGTTATCACGTAGTGTGTTGCGGCAATTGAACCCAATTGAATGCCGGCGCCGTTAACAGTTGCCACATTCTTTCGTATGCTGACGAGCGGAAGCATACCTTTTGAAAGCGCGTATACCCCACTCCATGCGTACTCAATTTTTAAAGAGCCAGCGAATGCTTTTGTAAGGAATGTGGAAATGTTCCGTATATGTGGCGTGTGAAGCGAGATGGTGGAAGTGTTTTCCTTGGTACGTACGTCACCATACCCAACAAGCAAACGATTGTCACCAGTTATTTTTCCATAATGAAAGGAATGCGCACCTTCTTCATCAATAAACATATCCTTATCAAGAAGGTTGAGTTTCATGAGCTGTGTTTTTGAAAGAGGGGTCGTGACTCCAATAGTCGTAATAAAGTTCTGCAAGTGTGAGCTCTCTGCACCTGTTCCCTGTGCGTACAAAATCGTTTTGTATTCAATGGCGCCATGCGACGTTCGCGCTGTGTTTTTATACGTGGAGTGTATTGGAGTATCTTCATACACACGCACGCCTTGTTTGCGCAGATAGGTTGCTATGCCTTGGGCAAGAGCCAGTGGATTGACAGAGAGACCTTGTAAACTACGTTCAGCAAATTGGAAAAGCGGTGTTGCAATTTCTTTTTGAAGTGCACGTCCAGAAAGAACCGGCGCTTTTTCGCCAAATGATTGTCGAGCAAGACTATCCTGCATGAGTCGCGCATGCGCCGTTGGCGTGCACGCAAGAATAAGAAAATCACCCAGTCGTGCATCGCAACGTATCTTTCCAAGCGTTATAAGTTTTTCTACGGTTTTTAATGCGTCGCGATTTGCCTTCCTGTATAGTTTGGTGTTTTTTGCACCATATTTTTTCTTATAGGCACCCCACCACAAATTCTGTTCATTTTCAGGTTCTGGAATAAGCATGCCGGCTGAGTGTCCGGTAGAGCCGTTACCAACAATATTTCGCTCTACGATGACGACATCGTGCGGACTCACGCCACGTTCCAGTAGAAAATAGGCAGCGGTGAGGCCGGCAATGCCCCCACCCACAATCAAATACGGGCACTCAATAATCCCTCGCAAAGGTTTTCCTTTTTTGTAGCCTTTGTTTTTCCAAAAAAGCTGTTTTTTCATTCCAGTTCTAGTGCAGGTTTTTCCACAGCGTCAATCTCAAGGCCAATTTTGGTTCCTTCAATACGATATACGTCTTTTTCTATCTTTCCGAGTTCCTTGTAGCCAGAATTGTAATGATTCACGGCGGTACTAAGTGCGTTTCCAAGCTTCTTGTAGTAGTCCTCGTAGGAACCAATGTGTTTACCAAGTTCACCCACGCGCTTTTGAATTTCCACTGCCTTTTCTTCAATCTGCAGTGCTTTCAATCCCTGCATAACGGTTTGTAAGTAAGCAAGGAAAGACGTTGGCGAAACAATAATTACTTTGTATTTGCTTGCCGCTCGCTGAATAAGATTTTCTTCTTCCCCTGCACCCACTTGGTTGGTGAGAAGGTCATAATAAATCCCTTCGGATGGAATAAACATAAACGCAAAGTCCATAGTGTTTTCTTCAGGACGAATGTACTTTGCTGTTTCTTGAATACGAAGCTTCAGGTCATTCACAAACGCTTTTTCAAGCACCGCGCGCTCCGGTTCTGGCGCGTGGATGTAGCGATTGTAGTTATCAAGCGAAAATTTGGAGTCTACCGGCACGAGCTTTTTATTTATGATGACAACCGCATCCACAATTTCACCGTTTTTAAACGGATACTGAATACGATAGTCTTCCGGACTCATCACATTTTTCAATACTGTTTCCAAATAGTATTCACCCAAAATGCCGCGCTGTTTTGGGTTCTTTAAAATATCTTGGAGATTTTGCAATTGCTCAGCAAAGGTTTGTGTTTGGCGCCCAATTTCTTTTACGGAAGTGATTTCCTCAGTGATTTCTTTTATTAGGCGCGATGATTCGGTGTGCCTGCGGTGCGCCTCTTCCTGCATTTGTTTAGAAGATTCAGACACGCGGGCATCGAGGGTTTGCGCCAAGTTTTCAACTTGTTTTTGCAGTAGCATCATTCCAGAAGAATCCTCTGCTTTTGGTGTTTCGGCGCGACGTCCAAACAAATACCAAAATCCAAAGCCCTGCAGAATGAGTACAACTATTATAAAAACACCAATAGTGACCACGGTCATGCACTCAGTATACCCGACCAAAACGAAAGGGCCGCAACAGTGTGCGGCCCCGACGGTCTTGGTGTTAGAGGGGTTAGTGGTAGGTGCTTCGTGCATTCACGAGCGCTTGAGCTTTCTGTACGCCCTCGGCCGGTGTGATTTTTGAATGCATCACGTCGATGAGGATGTTGGAAAGTTCTTCCCGCTCGGTATCTACGGCACCTTCCGATTCCACCTGTTGGCGAAAAAGACCGATTTGAGCGATTGCGTCGCTCATACTCATTACTGACTGTTGCACTGACTGCTCCCTCGCGTTGTCATTTGCTGGCTGTTCAATTCCCATATCGGGATTCTAGCATAACTTTTAAACAGTGATACGCTGGGTATATATGGCACTACACGAATCAATTAAGGCAGGTATCCCCGACGCCATGCGCGCGAAAGATGAAGTAAAGCTCCGCACGCTTCGTTCCCTCGCTTCAGCAATGACTAACGAGGTAATGGCAAAGAAGCGTAAGCCAGATGAATTTTTGACTGATGAAGAAGCGGTGGCGGTGGTAAAACGCGCAGGAAATCAGCGTAAAGATTCTATTGAACAATTTGAAAAAGCAGGACGTATGGACTTGGTGGAGCCGGAAAAATTAGAGCTCGCGATTATTGAGTCATTCCTTCCTGCACAAATGGGTCGCGCAGAAATTGAAACAGTAGTGAAGGCAAAAATGGCAGAAATGGGTATTTCAAGCAAGGCAGATGCTGGTAAGTTTATCGGTGCAGTGATGAAAGACCTTAAGGGCAAGGCAGACGGCACTGAAGTGAAGGCAGTCGTTGACTCTCTTCTCTCATAAGTATGGCTGAAGGCGCGCCAGGACAGGGTGGGCTTGCGGGGCTTATGGATGCCATAACGCAACGACGTGAAAAAGCGTTGAGCGAAGGCGGAGAAATTTTGAACCCGCGCAATATGAATCTTTTGGTCACCGAAATTCATAACAGAATGAAGAAGTACGGCGAGCCTTTCTCTTCAGCATTTGACTGGGTATTTAATAGCGATCGTTGGCAAAAGCCACCTATAGACGCCGATAAGCGCCCAAGGTATGCAGAATTTGCTCACGACTATTTTAAAGAAACCATCCCTACCCCCGTTTCTCCTAACGAGGTGTCCCCCATGCCTACAAAACAGGGCGACCTATTCATTGATAAAGAAGATAAAGCGTGATATAATACTTTTCGGACGTTGGGTACACGGTGGAGTTCAATCTTGAAAACAAGAGGGTCCAATGTCCAAAGTTGTAAAAGTACCGTATCCGGTGAATGCCAAGCTTGGTCAATCCGTAAGGATTACGGGCATTCTCCCAACACGTGCTCGTGACGTTGCTATCGCGGCGTTTGACGCCTTCGAAAAACACTATTGCGGCACTGTTGAAGTGATTGGTCGGCCTGACGGCATCCACCTCACCCGTCCGTTCGCGGTTGGTGCAAGTGGTATCGAGGAGGACGCGGAAGAATTCGCGCTGTCCATCGAGAAGTATTTCGGCTTCAAAACCGAAACTTCGCCAGTACAAATGATGTTCGCCTGAATAACCGAACGAGAGACGAGTGGTGTCGCAGAACGCGACTCCCTCGTTCTCCCGGGCGGTTTTTTGATACTTGCCTTCCCTATATTTTATGCTATATTTACTGTGTTCGGTTTAACCAAAGAGGAGGATGTCGCATGAGCGACACTACGTTCTTTAACACAACCAACCCGAAGCCACAGACTATTCCCGTCGATGTACGGGGATATACCTGGCCGAGGAGACTCACAATAATTGCTTGGGCGTTACTCACTACGGTGATTATCGCCCTTACTGCTTTTGATTTTGCGTGTTTTAACGCAGGATCGGAACTCTTCTGGGATATTTCATGGAAACTTGTACCGAACTATGAGTTCGCCAAGCCCGTGATTCATCACTTTAGCGTTCCGCTGATTGATTGGGGACGATATCCATCGTTCTTCCTTTCCGTCTGCCTTGGAATCAAGACGCTTCTTGCGCTCTTTGTTCCGCCGGCAATCCGCACGCACCATGTCCGCTTCGAGCTGACAGAAGTGCCTGCACCTCAAAAAAAATAGCAATTATTGCGAATCCCAACGGTTCGCATCTCAACGACTCACACTCACCAACCAAGGAGGCTACTATGCCATCACTGACTGAATGAATGTCCGCCGCAGAGCTCTGCGAACCGTTTTTTGGTATCTACGCTTCATATTTACTCAATTTCCTGTTATAAAAACTGTACTTGGCCCTATCGTCTAACGGTTAGGACGGAGCCTTCTCAAGGCTTAAATCGGGGTTCGATTCCCCGTAGGGTCACAAATTTTGCAAAGCAATAATTTGTGATTTTTGAACGTGTGGAGTCACGTTCAAAAAGAATCGAAACGCGCAGCCGCGACGGCGGCGAGCGGGGGTCGCGGAATTTTCCAGCAGGAAAATATCTGTGACCGATGCGTGCTTGTGTAATCACAAGACACTTCCCCGTAGGGTCACAAAAATAACGAGACGACTGCAAGGCAGTCGGCGATTATATTTTTGTAGATCCTACGGGGAATCGAATGCGAGCGCGGGCACCAGTTCAGCAGAACTGGTCGTGCGAGGCGGCTCGCGAAAATAGTGAGTGACGACGAACTATTTTTGTGAGAGATACGTGTAATCACAAGACACTTCCCCGTAGGGTCACTCGACACCGTAGCAAATTTTATGTGGCGCAATTATCGCGCTGTAGCTGAGCCATATTTCACCTGCAAAGTTCGATTCCTCTCAAGCCCCTTACCGAGAGTCGAACTCGTCAACGATATTGGATGCACGGTTTGGTATACTTATAAGCGTATGGCTAAGAAGACGCATCGAGATACAAAGGTTGGGCAGTGGACATCTTCCCTCCCTCCAGCAGAACCTAATGCCGTTACTAAAGTCACATTGGGTGGCAAGGATTTTCATATTGCAAAAGTAGTGCGTCATGCCGACACTGGTCGGTTCATAGAGATTTTGGAAGCCGGTGCACGTGGAGGTCATTTTGCGGACCGTTCACCAAACAACGATGAGTCCGGACGCCGCAAAGCAAAATAAGGGTTCTGGCGAGGAGGCTAAGCTTCCTCTAAGAAACATAATATTGGATACCAACGTTTTTGACCTTCTCTCAAATAAGGAACTGGAGCCGAAGTTCATCGCGCTGCTGAGAGAGGCCGTTGGTTTGGGATACGGTATTGTCATCTGCGATATTGTTCTTTTTGAATTGCTACAAGAGGCTTCGATGGATAAGGAGCTGTGGATCATGCAGCAACTTTCTGACGTACCAAGTTTGCCGCTGACCCAAGAAGTCATGTTCGCCGCTGCGCATGTGGCGTCATTATATAAAGAGGAAGGTTTGGAATTGAAGCAGTTTGCAATTGGAGACCGAATTATAGCCGGGACTTCCGTTATGAATAACGCTCTGATTCTTACTAAGAATGGTAGGGATTTCCCGGAGCCGTTTTTTAAGGAATTAGATCGCCGCCATGTCGATTACGAGAACGGTTCAGTTCAAGCCTGCGTATATTTGTACTTCAAAGAGCCTCAATTGGATGTCATCACAAAACACCACTCAATGCGTACGGCTTCCATTCAGAAGAAAGCAAAAACTCCTAAGCAAAAGCCTTAAAGCCATCTTTGGCCACTCTTGGGTGATTGATGCACCGAGCTAATAAATCGCTACGCGCTTCCGTTTCCCGACTTTGGAATATGCTCGACGTTGTAACGTTCGGGATTCCCGTTACGCGCTTTTTCTACCGGTACGAACTGTCCATTGATATTGTCCCGCCCAAGTTTGAACGATTTGGAGACTGACATGTTGATGTTGGGTTTGCTATTTAACCCAAGAGTGGCCGGAGATGGTTTCAAGGAACCTTATTTGCCTCAATTATACTTCCGCCGTTGCCCAGGTAAAGTGGATATCTCTTTCTCTCTCTAGTTAGCACCGTCACTCGCTCACACGGACTTAATAAGGCCGCCCGTGTTCGGGACGAGCTGTCGCGAGTGGACTTCAGGGACGTTACGCAGCAAGCTGATCAGGTCCCTCTTCTCTCGCTCTTCTAGCCGCTTCACGCTTCCGATTGAATTTCTCAATGTTCTTCCATCCGGGATTGGGCACCGCGATTTTGGTGTGCGTCGGTGCGGGGGCACTTTTTGACAAATTTATGCCTGCTTCAAAAATAGCTAGGATTTTGCTTGCGCGAGTTCGAGGTCCGTCCCGACATGGGTCACTAAAAACAAAACCGCCACATTTAGGGACGGTTTTGTCAGTCAGCACTTACTTAAGCGCGAGTAGCTTATTTGACTGCTCCACCATCTGGGCAAGCTCAGCCTGTGTTTTTGGCACGTCAGCAAGCTTCATGTAGCCAACGACATGGATGTTCACACCCGTACAGACGCCAAGCACACGAGCTGGGTTCGTAGGAATACCCTTCACAGGTACGGTGTCGTTCTGGTCAAGGAGAACGTCCACCTTGTTATGCATACGTGCATTCATCACGTCACCAATCACACGGTAACCGATAAGGTGATTAACGGCGTTCACACGGCAGTTGTTGGTGTCTACTGCAGGAGCTTCAATGGCGATAACGGTACCGAAAGGAAGTTCAGACTTAAGGTCTTGGGAGCGCGCAGCTATGATTTCCGGATTCGAACGAAGCCCAGACGCAGTGGTCATAGGGTCTCCATCTGTTTGCCACGGTACGGCGTTATACGAAGTCATGCTTACCGTATACGACGGAAGGATGACCGGTGCCGGAGCATCGGGCGCTGACGCCGCTTGGGCGCCAGACATAATGAAAAAACCAGCCACGAGAGCTGATGTGAGGTAAGTCATAGATACGGATCGAATCAATCGAAACGTAACACCATATTATCACATTACTTGTCAATAGTCAATACCTACGCAAGGTTGGCGTTTAGTAGCTACCTTTAAAATATGGCTTATTTACTAAGTAAAATTCCTATTGCCGTGCACTCAAATGTCTGGCGTTTTGAAAGGTTCATGAAAAACACCCACCTCTTGACCGCTTCCCTACCCCTTCTTTTTGCGGGTTGACGCGATATTGAGGATAATTCCGACCGCGGCAAGGGCGGTAAAGAGCGCAGTGCCCCCGTGGGAGATAAATGGAAGAGGTAAACCGGTTAACGGGAGCACGCCAAGCATTGCGCCTATGTTCAAAAAGGCGGAAAGCGTAATCATAAGGGTAAGCCCAGCCGCAATGTACGCGCCACCAGCAGTACTGGCTTCTGATGCAATGCGAAAGCCACGAGCGGCAAAGGCGCCAAAGAGAAGAATGAGTCCTATTGCGCCCACAAGCCCAAATTCTTCCCCAATAACCGCGAATACCGAGTCGTCCATAGCTTCAGGCAGGTAGTTGAACTTTTGCACGCTTTGGCCAAACCCGCGCCCGAGTATCCCACCGGATCCAATAGCTATAAGCGACTGCTGGATTTGATACCCCGAAGTATAGGCACTTGCGGCAGGGTGTAAGAAGGTGTCTACGCGGATCATAAGGTACGGGCGAAAGTGAAGGAGTATGAGCACTCCCACGACCGCCACAGCTATGAGTATGCCAAAGTCACGCCACGGTGCCCCGGCAAGAAAGTACAAGGCCGTACAGGTAATCCCAAGCACTATCACCGTGGAGGTGTTTGGTTGAAGAATAAGGAGTATGCAGGGTACGCCCAAAATGAATAAAAAAGGCAGAAGACCCGAACGCCATGAAGAGATCTTCCCTTTTGCATGTGCCAAATAGCCACCGAGCATTAAGATAGTGGCGACTTTTAGAAATTCTGCCGGCTGAAGCGTGGCAAAGCCAAGGTCAAGCCAGCGAGTGGCACCGTTGGTGTGTACGCCAACGTGCGGCACAAACACCAGTGCCGTAAGCGCAAGAGCGCCAAGGTATACCGGCACCGTGGCCTTCGCAATAATCTTGCTTGGCGTAAAGCGCAAAATAAGAAGCGCGATAATGCCCGGAATAAGGCCGAGGAGAAGCTGAGTAATGAATATGTGTGCGACCGAAGCGTTCTCGCGAGCAAGGAGTCCGAGCGACGCAGAGAAGAACATGGCGAGCCCGCCAAACACCAGCACCGCGACGATGAGTACAAAAACTTTATCGCCAAGGAGCTTCATCCTGTTATTTTAACAGAGCAAGTGAAAGACCGAACGCTCCCGCGATGATAGTAATGATCCAATATCGCATGGTTACTTTGTATGCTGGCCAGCCAAGTGCTTCAAAGTGGTGATGAATAGGAGCAACGCGAAAGAGTTTCCGTTTGAAAACCACTTTCCAGAATACCTGCAACATACTTGAAACTACCGTTGCGGTAAGGGGAAACGCGAGAATGGGAAGAACAAAAACACCAACGCCCCCACCAAGAGTGTCTGCCGTAAATGCGGTTACGGTAAGGGCAAGCGTAAGCGCCATACTCCCTGTTTCCGATAAATAAAAGCGCGCGGGCGGAACGTTAAACCAAAGAAATGCGAGAAGCGCACCGGTAACGGCGGCAGAAAAACCCGCAAGCGAGTACTGGCTTTGCATAAAAGCGATACCTGCGTAGGTCATAAAAATAAAAGCAAATACCCCACCAGCAAGCCCGTCGATGCCATCTATGATGCCGCCAGCGTAAATGAAGAGTGCAACAAGAATGAAGAAAGGAATGAAAAAGACACCAAGATGAAGTGGTTCTGCAAAAGGAATACCAACAGAATCGACCGCAAGCTTGGTGTAAAACCACCACCCAGAAAATGCCGCAATGCCGCCAACAATAGAAAGACGAATGCGAAGCGGAAGCCCACCAGCACTCTTCGTTATTTCAAGTATGTCATCAACTAAACCAACAAGCGCACCACCAAGAAGTGCAAACAAAGGAAGCCATGTTTGACTGCGCGAAATGAAATCAAGCGTATTAAAGGGTTGACCAAAGATTTTGCCAAGAACAGAAAGAACACCTGCGGTAATGAATACAGAAACCCAAATGAGAATGCCACCCATTCGTGGAGTAGATGTTTCGCGCTCGCGATGCATTTCGTCAAAGATAGGTGTGCCTCCGCCACCAATGCCCTTTCCCTTTCCACCCACTTTCTTCCACGCGCAGTAGTGGTAGAGGTAGTGCGTAAGAATAGGCGCGAAGGCAATGCCTATGGCAAAAGCGAAGACAGCAGGAATAAGTACGCGGGCGGCGTCGACGATCATGGGGTGGGTGGCATGACGCCAGCAAAGTGTGCGAGTGTTGCGGCAATAAGTGCATCAACATCGGTAAAACGAGCGTCGCGCGTGGAGCCAAGTGTTACCACCGCAATGGGGTGATTGATTCCGGAGTCGAATACCACCACAAGATTGCCGCCAGCAAGATCGGTGAAGCCGGTTTTGGAAAGAAGTGGGTTTGGGAAGTGGTCTACCGCAATGTCGGTATTAAGAAGCGTATGGGTTTTGCCGGCAAGAGACTGTACGGTGACCGACGTTTGGGTGGTTGCTTGAGCAATCTCCGGTGCTTTTGTAAGAAGTGCACCGGCAAGGCGGGCAACGTCGTGCGCTGAACCGTATCCACCGGAAAGAACGGCGCTTGTATCAAGCCCAGTGCCGTTTAATGCATAGGTTTGGGAAAGTTCTGCCGCGGCGGCGGCACGGCGAAGCAATTGCTCAGTACTTTCGGAGCGGCTTTTTACTGCGGCTTCAGCAATTGCTTCTGCGGCATCGTTGCTTGACGCAACAAGCGCAAGACGAGCGATGTCACCAAACGCAAATGTTTCGCCACTGGTGAGACCACTGTCACCTTCCTGCGCTACGGCCTGTGCGCTCACGGTTATTGGTGTTTTTAACGAAAGCGTATCTGCCGCCGCATAGGTGGTGAGAAGTTTCGTAAGCGAAGCAAGGGGAAGCTGTGCGTCTGCGTTGCGTTCATACAAAGTGAGTCCTGTCGTGAGGTCGTATACAATTGCCGCTTTTCCAATAAGTTTTATGTTTGCATACGCATCGGGTGCGGGTGTGACCGTTACTGCCACAATGGGCACGTGTTTTGCGGGAAAGAAAAACACAAGGCCACCAAGAAGCAGTGCGCAAAACAAGAGTGCTACACCAAGCTGTTCTCGGTCGTGCTCGTTATCCAGAAACGCTTTTAGTTCAGAGAGATTCATTGTTGCTTGCTTCAGCGGCCACTTCTACTTCTTTTGAAAGTTCTGCAAAACGTGGAAGATCTTCTTTGCGAGAGACACCAAGGTGCGCGAGTGCCTCACCAGTTGCACGATAGTTAAACTTTCGTTTGTCAGAAGGGTCTTCAACACGTTCAACCAGGCCGCGCAGAAGGAGTGAGCGAAGAATTTGTGAAGAGTTTACGCCACGAATCCAGTCTATGTCGCTTCGGGTAGCTCCTTCTCGGTAGAGAGTAACGGCAAGTGCTTCAAGTCCCGCCTTTCCCAAATCTTTACTCAGTTCCCCTTCGCGAAGTTTCTTCACAATATCGCCGGCGTCTGGGCTGGTGCGAAGCTCTAGTTCTTCCGCACTTTCCACGAGCGTGATGCCGCGATTTTCTAACTGTGCACGAAGGTCGGTTACCGCTTCGCCAATAGCCGCTTCGGTGGTGTGGAGAAACTGCGCAAGTTTTTTCTTGGTCACCGGTTCACCGGAAGCAAAAAGTACTGCCTCAAGAGCTTGTGCATGCGAAAGCGCCATATCATTTCATTTTAGCCTGCTTACACCCATACAGCCACCCAAATGAATGGGGACGAAAGGACGGCTTGATGTGAGGTATAATTTGTGTTATTATAATTAACGAAACAGTGCACAAGGATGCAAAATGGGTCTTTCAATTCAGGTGCGAGATTTGGTTCTCGCTCTTCCACAAGGCATGGGCTCCGGTGGAGACCTGCTGATACTTGAAATCGTGAAGCATACGGTTTCTGAAAACGAACCGTTACGCGCGAGCGTAACGGTCAGGGCAACCATGGTGGTGCCGCTTGAGCCGGAGTTGCAGGTGTGTGAGGTGCAGATCGACTTCACCCAGGACATCACCACTCGCAACATTACGATGCGAACGCGTCACCCTATCAGCGTGGCTGGTCTTGAAGACAGGGTTACCGATTACATCGATACCCTGAACGTCAAAAGCAGTTGCATCGCACGGTTTTCGTGCGGCTTCTACGGCACCACCGCAATGATGTTTGCGGACTGGACACTTCCCGGCGAAATCAATGCATCCGTCGATTTGGCGGTTGTTGCGGAAGTTGTTGGAACGTCGCTGGTAAAAATTGTTGCGGAAGGGCTCCGCGAAATGGGAGCGATCAACAAGATGACATCCGCCGGACTGCACTAAAACGGAATAGGTACGGTGCGAAACGAGGACTACGTTATGCGTGGTCCTCTTTCACATTAATACTGCGGAATCGACGTGGATGTATTGGTAATATTGATTTCGGCAAAATTTGCTCCTTGCGCGACGTCTATGGCACCCTGTTTTACTAGTTCGAGCATCGCGAGAAATGAAACGATAACTTCCACTCGGCCTGCGGCATCTCCGGCAAAGTCTTTAAAAGAAAGCGTGAGTGCTTTTTGGACGCGGTTCAAAAGAGTATCCATCATTTCCTCAATGGTAATGGTAGTCTGCACGCGAGTTTCAGGGAGTGTTACTTCTTTTTCTAGCGCTTGGAGCGCGGCGGCAAGGGCACTGGAAAGTGCTGGGAGTGTAAGGTCTTTGCTTGGGCCAAATACCGGTTCCTGTGCTTTTTCTCCCGCAGATACAAGCACATTTCTGCCAAAGAGTTTTGAAAGTTCCCGTGCCGCTTCGCGCATTTTTTCATACAAAGCCAAGCGACGTTCCAAGTCTGCAATCCCCTCCTCCTCTTCATTTGAAAGTTCTAAATCAGGAATGAGTGACTTGGATTTGATAAGAAGAAGTGTCGCGGCAACGGCGATAAAATTGGTTGCATCTTCCATCGGGAAGTCAGCCTGTGAGCGTACGTGCTGGATGAATTCATCGGTAACATCCGCAAGCGAAATATCGCTCACGTGTAGTTTTCGTTTATCGATTAAGTCGAGAAGGAGTTCAAACGGACCCTCATACGCGGCAGTGCGTACAGTGTAATTAGTTTTCGGAACGACGTTTAGTTCCATTGCTCAATGAATTGTAGCAGAAGACGAACCGGTGCTCCGGCCGCACCCTTGGCAAGTTCGTCGCCCGGTGCCGATGTCATACGGGGCGCGATATCAAGGTGTGCCCACGGACAGTCAAGTTCTTTGGCAAATTGCCACAGGAACATTCCCCCGTTTATTGCGCCGCCATAGCGGCTTGATGGACCATTTCCGGGAACATTCGCAATGTCGGCAAACGTGCCCTTTACCGAGTCTTCATATTCGTCCCAAAGAGGAAGACGCCACAGGTAATCACCAGATGTTTCGCCGAGCGCGAGTAGTTTTTCTGCAAGCGTGTCACTGCGTGTCATAAGGCCGCTTGCGTGGAGTCCAAGCGCAACCATTGCGGCACCGGTAAGTGTGGCGACATCAACCACCACTGCAGGCTTAAAGCGTTTTGCATACGTAATAGCATCCGCAAGAATCAAACGGCCTTCGGCGTCGGTGTTCAGTACTTCAATGGTTTTTCCGGAAAGCGATTTCAAGATATCACCGGGGCGGTAGGCATTATTTCCCGGCATATTTTCTACCGCAGGAATAAGTCCAATGACGTGTTTTTTCACTTTCAATCGTGCGGCGAGTGCGACCGCATGAATGACGGAAGCGGCGCCCGACATATCCATATGCATTTCATAAATACCCGATTCGGATTTCAAATTGAGTCCACCAGAGTCAAACGTAACGCCTTTTCCGGCGAGTACTACGGGCGCTCCCGGTGCGCCTTTATATTCTAGAATAGTGAAAGTTGGCTCTTCACTTGAACCTTTGGCTACCCCAAGAACTGCCCCCATTCCAAGCTTTTCCATCTGGGTAGCTGTCAGTGTTTGCACTGATACATTAAGCCCTGCCACAGCCTGTTTTGCGGCTTTAGCGAGCCCTTTTGGGGTCATATCTCCACCCGGAGTATTGGCGAGCTCTCGACATGCGTTTACCGCTCTTCCGACTTCCTGACCTTTTCTTGCCGCAGATTCAATGGAAGGTGAAGATGCGCCACACAGCACTATTTCTTCAACGGTACTCCACCCATCCTTTGGCATGGTTTTGAATGTGGTGAATGCAAAGTTTGCCATCTCAAAATTTTCCGCCGCTGTTTGTGACACCCATTCCGCTGTAGCGTTTTGTTTTTGCATTCCTGAAAAGAGTTCCGGAGTGCGGTCAAACTGAATGACGATTTTTTTCGCTTTGTGGTGTTTTGCGGTGCGAACAATGGCACGACACAAAATAATGAATGTGCGCATGGTCATATCACTTCCCTTTCCGGCACCAATTTCTATAGACTGAATGCCATTCTCACGCACACATCGACGCACACTACGATCATCTTCTGTCAGTGCTATGCGTACGTAGTCTTTCGGGGCGTCAGCAATTGTTTTTTTGGAAAAAAGTAATTTCATGCGGATTTTTTCTCAACCTTAAGACCCAATTCTTTGAGCTGTGCGTCGGTAAGCTCTTTCGGAGCTTTCATAACTGCCGTTTGTCCACCACGAGTCATAGGGAATGCCTGTACTTCGCGCAGGTATGTTTCGCCAGTGAGAATCATAATCATACGTTCAACGCCAAGCGCGATGCCGCCGTGCGGTGGCGTGCCAAATTTGAATGCTTTAAGCATATGCCCAACACGTTCTTCCAAGTCTTCTTTTGAAAAGCCCATAATTTTGTACGTGGCTTCCAAAATCTCTGGCTTATGTGCGCGAATAGAACCGCCACCGGTTTCGTAGCCGTTACAAACAAGGTCGTACTGAGTGGTAAGAATGTCACCAATATTTTTCCCTTCCATAAGCCACTCCACGTGTTCAGGAATGGGCATAGAAAACGGATTGTGAGTGAACGTCCAACCGCCTTCGTTTGTTTTTTCAAAGAATGGAAAATTCACTACCCATGCGAACGCCAGCACGCCATTTGTTTTGTCTTCTTCCGTACGCATATCAAATTTGTCGGCGCCATAGGTTTCCATGGCTTCCTTATAGGAAATGCGAGGAAACGGTGTTTCTTTCAGCGTATGTCCCATCGCCTTAGTGACCACCGTAACCATGTCTTCCACTGCCGCCATAACGTCTTCCATCGTCACAAATGACATCTCAATGTCTATTTGCGAGTGTTCAAACCCACGGTCAGCACGAAGGTCTTCGTCGCGTACGGCGCGAGCGATTTGAAAGTAGCGTTCGAACCCTGAAGTCATGAGAAGCTGTTTGTATTGCTGGGGTGATTGCGGAAGTGCGTAGAACTTTCCCGGATTAAGGCGCGAAGGCACCACAAAGTCACGTGAACCTTCGGGAGTGGATTCCGTCAGAAGCGGCGTTTCTATTTCAGTGAAGTCTTGCGCAAAAAGCTTTTCACGACAGCGACGAACAAACTCGCTCCGTACTTTTATATTTTTTTGCATACGTGCAGAACGAAGGTCAAGGTAGCGGTGTTCCAGACGCACCTGTTCATCAATACCGCTTGTGTCAGTGGTGATATCAAATGGTGGCGTGTCGGATGCATTTAATACCTCGATGTCATGGATTTCAAGTTCAATATCACCGTTTTGTGTATCCGATTGAATATTTTTTGCTGGACGCTCGTTCACCGTACCTCGTACCTTCACGACATATTCGTTACGCACTTCTTTTGCAGTGTCCATGGCAGGAGACCCTGGGAGCACTACACCCTGCGCCATTCCTGAACGGTCACGAAAATCAAAAAAGACCAATTTTCCTTGATCACGACGAACATTCACCCAGCCACAAATGGATACTTCCTTTCCGACCTGTTTTCCAAGATTCCCAATGAGTGTTCGTTCTTGTGGTTCCATATAAAAGTATTATGCGACCCCTATTGCCTTACGGACGTGTTTCATTTTTGCTTCAGATACTTCTCGTGCTTTTTCACCACCCTCGTGAAGTACGGCGGCAACATCAATGTCGGTGATTGACGCTCGCTTTTCACGCATTGGAGCGATGAAGGTGTCGAGGTCTTCAATAAGAGCTTCCTTCAAGTCTTTATACTTTCCCTTCTTTTCTTCGTAGAGCGCGTTAAGAGCACTCTCGTCTTTCACAAGCTTATGAATGGCGTAGACGTTTGCAGGACGTTCGCCAGAGGAGTCGGTAACAATTCCCATAACCGCTTTCGTCAGTTCTTCTTTTGAACCAAAAAGTGGAATGATGTTGCCATAGCTCTTGCTCATTTTTTTGCCATCGGTACCAGGAACAACACCAAGACTCTGAAGAATCTTTTCTTTTGGTTCTTTAAAGGTTTCGCTAAATGCTTTATTAAATTTTGCCGCCGCTTCACGTGCATATTCAAGGTGTTGGCGTTGGTCTTCACCCACGGGCACGACATCGGTGTCATAGAGCAAAATATCTGCCGCCATAAGCATGGGGTACGTAAAGAGTCCGGCATTTGGCTCAAGACCTTTCGCTACCTTGTCTTTGTAGGCGTGTCCTTGCATCAAAAAGGGAACGGTTACGAGGCAATCAAAAATCCATGCGAGTTCCGTATGCGCAGGCACGGTTGATTGTTTAAAGATTATGGCCTTTTTGGGGTCCACACCTGCGGCAAGATAATCCTTCACCACTTCAATGGTGTTCTTGCGAAGTGCCTCTGGGTCGCGAAGCGACGTGAGTGCGTGGTAGTCCACCACCATCAAATAGCTCTGGTGGTCGGCATATACGTCTACAAAAGGCTTCAGAGCGCCAAAATAGTTGCCAATATGAAGATCCCCCGAAGGCTGAAGCCCAGTCAGCATTATTGGTTTTCCCTGCATATATAAAGACTATACCAGATAGTCGAAAGCCCCGCGCTGCTGTAATAGCAACCCGGGGCTTCGCTGTAGCTGGTCGCTACTTGGCCAATTGGACCAAGAGCGACGAAACCCAGCCGAGATTTCCAATCTCATCTTTCACTTGCCACCAGAGACCGGACTGCGTCCCTGTTGGGTAGAGTGTGTCACCCACGGAAAGTGAACGGACGACTTTGCCTTTCACCGATGGTGTGGCAAAGAGGTGTCCGGGCTTTGTCATCGTCACCGACTGCGGAACATTCGCAGCGGACGCGTCCGTAGGAAGCCCGCCGAGATCGCCGACCAGTTTGGTGTACGCATCGATATAGGCAAGCGCAACCACTTGGCCGATGTCGGTGTTTTCGTAGGTTCCGGCACCCGCCGCCGCAAATGCGCCGCCGCCGATAATGCCACCGCCACCGCCGAAACTCAGGTCGGTTTTTTTACCGTGACCCTGCTCCATCGCTTTTTGTTCGCTTGAACGAACATCGGTGATGGTGAGGACTACGTCAGCGGTTTTGCTATTCAGCTTCAGTCCGCCGACAATGGCGCCACCGATTCCCGGAATGAGCGCACCAAGAATGCCGAAGATGGCACTGCCACCAGAATCGTTGTTTTTTGAAACGATGTCCGGAACCAGAACATAATCGGCCGCCTTGATTTGTCCGCGACCAATGTTTGAGCCGCGCCGGAGCATGCCGCTTGAAGCAAGGGCACGCTCTTGTTGAGCAACGTCAAAACCGTTGCCACGGTCGAGCAGAGTGAAGCACCCGGACTGCATCACCAATACCTTGATGAGCGCCTCGGGCGAACCGAGCTGTAGCGGTGTCCACCAGTCGTTCTTTGGCTCGTAGATGGCTACGGTGCCAATTTTGTGGGTGCAGATAGGAATCTGCGCCTGTTTCTTCGCCGTCGCATTTTCAATGGAATCGGCGAAGGCAGGGGTGATAAGCGTAGACGCAAACACGACCGCGCTTGCGGCCGCACACAGTTTTTTAAACATGACAAATACCTCAGGTTGGTTGGTTTCAGGCGTCCGTTTACACAATGCAATATTTTCTATGAAATATCCATAGGCGGCAACAATCTTGTTTCAAATTTTGCCTTAATTTGTTATACTCCTGAACATTGCGTCGGTGGTAGAGTGGTCAATTACAACAGGCTGTAAACCTGTCGGCTTCGGCCTACGAAGGTTCGAATCCTTCCCGGCGCACTAAATTATTTCAAAACAAGGACCAGGACGTCTCGCTTGCCTTTGCGAACGAGAGCAAAGCCATCTGGAAGGTCGTGCACAAAGAGTTTCTGATCCGGAGTAGGTATAGGAAAGTCATTGATACTAATTCCCTTCTGTTCAATCAAGCGCCGCGCTTCGGATTTTGATGAAACAAGGCCGCCAAGCGTGAGCGCGTCCACGAGTGGGTATCCTTCAGTCAGTTCCTTTTTTGAAATGGCAAACGAAGGCGCTTCGGCAAGTGCTACTTGGCGCTCTTCGCGCGAAAGCTCTGCAAATGAGCGCCCGCCAAACAGTGCATCAGTTGCCGCCGCCGCTTCGGCCGCCGCCGCTGGCCCGTGCACGAGCGAAGTGACTTGGCTTGCAAGAGTCTCTTGCGCTTCGCGCTCGGCAGGAGCCGCGCGATGTTTTTCCATAAGCACAGTAATGTCTGCAATCGGCATAAAGGTAAAAACGTTGAGGTAGTGCTCAATGTTTTCGTCCGGAAGGTTAATCCAAAACTGATAAAACTGAAATGGCGATGTTTTCTTTGGATCAAGCCACACGGCATTACCTTCTGACTTCCCAAACTTTTTTCCTGTGGAATCGGTAACGAGCGGAACCGTGAGCGCAAACACTTCTTTCCCTACGCGCTTACGAATAAGGTCTACTCCGGAAAGAATATTTGTCCATTGATCGCTCGCCCCAATCTGTACGTTGCAGTCATATTTTGTGTTCAATTCAAGGTAATCGTATGCCTGAAGCAGTGCATAGGTAAACTCGGTGTACGAGATGCTTTCGTCAGGGGTATCCAGACGTTTTTTAATAAGATCTCGCTTTATCAAGTCATTAACCGTGAAGTGTTTGCCGATATCGCGCAGAAATGGAATGAGCGTAACTTTCGTAAGCCAGTCTGCGTTGTCTACCATGCGGAACGAGAGGCGCCCGAGAATATCTTTCAGCTGGTGTTTCAGTGCCTTGGTATTGTTTGCAAGTGTGCGGTCATCAAGAAGTGAACGTTCCCCTTTTTCTTTCGGGTCACCAATCATCCCTGTTCCTCCACCAACAAGGAAAATAAGCTTGTGTCCCGCCGCCGCAAGCCGCTTCATTAAGAGAATCGGTACTAAATGCCCTACGTGTGCAGAGTCCGCGGTTGGGTCAATGCCAAGATATATCGTTCGTGGCTCGGAGAGAATTTTTTCTACATCAGTAGAAAAGTGCTCAATAAGCCCTCGTGCCTTTAGATCATCTACAAGATTCATATCGAGAATATAGCACAGGAGCCAGTCCTAGCGAGCAAAAGCCAAAAGCCCTACGAGAGGTGCAATAAACCACCAGAAGAAATATTTTGCCGGAGCAAAGTACATTTCTATTACTTCCGGAAAAGTGTACACGCCGCGGAGTGAGAAGCTGTGGTAAGCAAGCGCTATCAAAAATCCTGCAGTGAGAAGACATATAATACCGATACCGACATTCCCTGTAGAGAACAACGCCCCACCCATATTTCTGCGAAGAATATAGTACGAAAGAGCGACAAAAATAGTGTACAGAATGAGCGAGGTGATGGTGACGTTTAGTGCGGCACTCCCTGTGTGGAGCGCGTCAGCAAACGGAAACACGGTGTACACGGCAAACCCGACATACAGCGAAGCAACGAGCGCGACAAACGCAGAACGGCCCATCTGGTGCGAGAAAAAAAACAATACGCCCGCAAGAACAATAAGAATGAGGAAATTGAGGAGGAGTGTCCAAGCTTCAGTAACGCCGTTTGTTGCGAGCGAAGTAATTGCGTTCATTCTTGAATTATAATCCCTCGCTCTTTAATTCTTCTATCGATTTTTTAGCACGAGTGGATAGTTTTTTAGGAAGCGTTGCTGATACATGAATGAGAAGATCGCCGTGCGAGCTTCCATACGGCACACCTTTTCCGCGCACACGCAGGGTTTCTTCAGTTTTGCTTAGTGCTGGCACGGTGACCTCGATAGACTTACCATCTAGTGTTTCTACATTCACCGTAGTCCCGAGAAGTGCATCAGAGAGTTTCAGGGGGAGTTCCATCACTAAGTTTGTACCGTCTTTGCGAAAGACCGCGTGTGCTTTTACGTGGACTTTTATATACAAATCGCCGGCAGTGCCACCCTTCACGGCTTCACCTTTTTGCGGCATACGAATCATTTCGCCGTCATCAATACCTGCAGGAATAGACATGTGAATTTCTTCTTCTTTGCGCAGAGTGCCACGACCCGAACAGGTTGAGCACTTTTCCTTTGGAATTTTACCGGTTCCCTCACACGTCGGGCAGGCGCGAACACTGGTGAACTGACCAAGCATAGAATTGCGTGTTTCGTGTACTTTTCCAGCACCATTACAGGTTTTGCACGTATCCATGTCGGTTCCCGGCTTTGCTCCGGAACCTTTGCAGGTATCGCACTCACCGACTTTTGCAATAAGCACGGAACGCTTCACCCCGAAGACCGCTTCTTTAAAAGAAACTTCAATATCGATGGAAATGTCACGGCCACGCGGCGTGCGGTTTCCCCCGCCACGTCCACCAAACATGTCTCCAAAGCCTTGGAAGATATCCCCGAAATCAAATTCTGAAAATTGGCCGTTTTGGAATCCGTTGAAATCAAAACCACCAAAGCCCTGCGCGCCGCCCTGCTGTCCTTGCCCGCCACCTGGGAATGACTGCCCGTAGGTATCGTATTCGCGGCGGCGTTTTTCGTCTGCAAGAATACTGTATGCCTCGGTTACTTCTTTAAACTTTGCTTCGTCACCACCACCCTTGTCTGGGTGGTATTTGTGCGCAAGCTTACGGAACGCTTTTTTAATGTCGTCCGGCGTTGCCTTTTTATCTACCCCAAGCACGTTGTAGTAATCCTTCGCCATAAAAAAAGTATACGCTTCTCGCTTTTACTATGCAAAATCACGAGCCTGAGCTCGTGATTTTGATTTTTTATTCCGCTGGTTTTTCTTTGAATTCTGCGTCGGTGGCAGGTGGTGCGTCCGGTGGTGGCTGTCCGCCATCTGCTGGCGCTTTGGGCTGATCTTTCATCATCGCTTCGCCAATTTTGGAAAGCGTAGAAGAAAGTGCTTCCGTTGCCGATTTTATTTTCTCTAAATCTTCACCATCTTTCACGGCCTTGAGATCGGAAATTTTATTCTGAACTTCAGCGACAACTTCAGCACCTGCTTTCTCGCCGTTTTCTTTAATGGCTTTTTCTGCAGCGTAAATCATCTGGTCTGCCATGTTTTTGGCTTCGACGAGCGCCTTGCGCTTCTCATCCCCCGCTACGTTTGCTTCTGCATCCTTCTGCATACGCTCAATGTCATCTTTTGAAAGCCCGGTAGAGCCTTCAATGCGGATAGATTGTTCTTTCCCTGTGGTCTTTTCTTTTGCTTTCACCGTAAGAATGCCGTTAGAGTCCACATCAAACGTTACTTCCACTTGCGGCAAACCACGCGGAGCTGGCGGAATACCATCAAGCATAAAGCGTCCGAGCGATTTGTTATCGGCGCTCATCGCGCGCTCTCCTTGTGTAACACTGATTTCAACCGATGGCTGGTTGTCGCTTGCTGTAGAGAACACTTGCGAACGACTCGTTGGAATTGCCGTGTTGCGTTCAATAAGTTTCGTTGCCACGCCACCCATCGTTTCAATAGAAAGTGAGAGCGGGATAACATCCACAAGAAGAATATCTTTCACATCTCCTTGCAAAATACCGGCTTGAATCGCCGCGCCGATTGCAACTACTTCGTCGGGGTTCACGGTCATATTTGGCTTTTTGCCGAAGTAGGCTTCTACTGCCGCTTGAATTGCGGGCATACGGGTTTGTCCACCCACAAGCACTACTTCATTGATGTCGCCAATTTTAAATGGTGATGCTTCCATCGCGCGTTTGGTGATGGCAAGCGCCCGCTCTACAAATTCTGCAGAAAGCTCTTCAAGCTTTGCGCGCGTCATTTTAATAAGAAGATGGCGTGGACCGTTTGCGTCTGAAGTGATGAACGGAATGTTCACTTCGGTTTCCATGGCGCTTGAAAGCTCAATTTTTGCCTTCTCAGCGGCCTCATCAAGACGCTGACGCGCAAGCGCATCGGTGCGCACGTCTATACCACTTTCCTTCTTAAATTCGTCAGCAATCCAGTTGATGATTTTTTGATCAATATCTTTACCACCCAAGTGAGCGTCGCCATCGGTGCTACGAACTTCCACCACATCATCTCCTACTTCAAGCACAGAAATGTCAAACGTACCGCCACCGAAGTCGAAGACCACAATCTTTTCTTCTTTCTTTTTGTTAAAACCGTAGGCAAGTGCCGCGGCTGTTGGTTCGTTAATGATGCGCTTCACATCAAGTCCCGCAATCTTTCCGGCATCCTTGGTAGCGTTTCGCTGTGCATCGTTGAAGTATGCAGGAACCGTAATAACGGCTTCGGTAATTTTCTCCCCAAGTTTTGCTTCAGCGTCTGCTTTCATTTTGCCCAAAATCATCGCGGAGATTTCTTCCGGGCGATACCACTTGTCTGCCATCTTCACTTCAATGCCGCCGTTGTCTGTCTTCTTCATTTCAAATGGCACGGACTCTTTGTCTTTTTGTACACCTGCTTCGTCAAAGGTGTGACCAATAAAACGTTTAATTTGGTATACCGTATTGGTGGGGTTGGTTACTGACTGACGCTTGGCAAGTGTGCCAACAATACGCTCGCCGTTTTTACCAACGGCAACGATAGAAGGCATCGTGCGGGAGCCTTCAGCATTTTCAAGCACACGCGGCTCACCACCCTCAACGATAGCCATTGCTGAGTTTGTTGTTCCGAGGTCGATTCCAAGAATTTTTGCCATACGGTAAAAAGGTTACTTAATAGATACTACGTAAATCAGTGTTTCGGTGCAAGTGTGCGCCAAACAGTGACGGGTTGTGAACGCGGCTTGGGAAACGTCTACGAAAGAGAGACCTAATTTGCGTAGTGCGCAACTTTTACCTTTGCCGGTCTAATAATGCTCTCTCCCTGTTTCCACCCTCGCTCGAGCACAGCAGTCACGGTATCGTCCCTTGCTTTATCATCGGTGACATCCTGCCCAAAAGCTTCGTGAAAAAGTGGGTTGAACGACTCACCTACCTCGCCGACAGGAACCAGCCCAAGAGAAGTAAAGGCTCCTTCTAACTGCTTAACAATGCCCGCAAACCCTTCAGGAATTTCCCCGTGTTCTTTTGCCCGCTCAATCGCATCAAATGCGGGCAAAAGGACTTCAACAGCGGCGGTCGTCCCTGCTTGTTTTGCTGACTTTTTCTCTTCTTCAAAACGACGAAGTGCGTTTACGTAGTCTGCTTTGGAACGTTGCCACCCGTCCATATATTCTTGCTTCTCTTTACGAGTACTCTCCAGCTCTTTTTTTAGTTGCACTACCTTACTCACCGCATTGTCATTCCCTGCATCGGAATCAACATCTGCTTGGCGTTTTTGGTTTTCCTCTGCTTCTGCATCTACAACAAAATCATCTTCGTTCATAAAGCTCAGTATGCCGAAAGTAAATACGCATGTCAAAAAATGGAAACCCCCGTCAGACATGTAAGTCTGCGGGGGCTTCTGTTACGGATACTGCCGTAACTCAGGTACTCATTGCTTCATGGTGAGGATGATTTCCTCCACGCCATTAGGCAGGTTGGTAACGCGAACGTCACTCAGGCCAACGCCTTTGTGAAGAACGCGCATTGCCGGCTTGCCGGGACGTGCCGGTTGGACGAGCACGAACGGGTGCTCGCTGTCGACTGCGGGCGCGGGGCCTGCATCGACAACCGGTTCTGCGGCCGCCGGAGCGGTCTGCGGAACCGGTGCTGAGGCAACCGGCGTTTCCGTCGGTTGCACCGCGTCTGGAACGAAGCAGAAGTTGGAATTCAGCTTCTGATCCTCCATGCCGGAAAGGTCGTTCCCGCATTCGCGCAGGAAGTACACAACCTTCCGTTTGCCACTCGGCAAACGCGCAAAGCCACGGAACGCCCGCTGGCCGGTGTGGTTGAAGCCCTCCACACGGCCGTCACCAAACCGGACCATCCGGTAACCCCACACGCGTCCGGAGGTTACCTGTTCTATCTTGAGCTGAGCGGCCGGTATTCCGGTCTGCCGAGCGGCGATGTCGAGCAGGTGTGTGCTCGCATCTTCAAGATTGTTCACCCCGCCATGAATGACTGGCGGGCCGGCGTTTACCGGATCGCGGTTCATTTCAAGCACTCGGTCCTGTACGGTCCGGTCGGACCTACGGGCCGCGCGCTCCCTTGCGAGATCGGTGAGCGCTGTCTCTGCGCGACGATACTCGTCGTTCCAGTTGCTGTTCAGTGCTTTGGCACGCTCCCGCGCACGATTGCGTTCTAGCCACAGGGCAAGAGCAATCGCCGCAAGAATGGCGAACAGAAGCCAGAACAACGGCAGGATGCCGTCGAACCACCCTGATGCGACGACAGGTTTGGAAGCTGTCGCATGCACAGCCTTTGGCTGTGCCGGAGGTGGTACGAACGCCGGCTTTTGTATGTCGCCGGTGTTGGTGAGTCCCTGCAGGCACTCGCCGGGTTTGAGGATCAAAATGGTGATCCTCTGACCGTTCACGAATAGCCGGCCAGGCTCATGAATCTGGAGATTTGCATCCCAGACCCATTTGCGCCACGACGTGGCGTCGTGGTGATATTTTTCGGCGAGTTGCCACGCCGTATCACCCGTTTGAACCGTATAGCCATTGCATGGCGGTACGATCCAGTTGGATTGGGTGGTTGCAAATGCCGGCGTTGCCGCAAGCATCAGGAGCGCGATAAGCGCCATCACAATTTTTTTTCGCACGGTGTTATGCCTTTCAAGTTACTGATTTCCACACCCATCGCCCACAGCGGGTAATGCCAGCTGAAATCTCAGTTCTATAATTATACTACACAAAAATACATATTGTCAATATACGTAAAAACCCGCCAAATAGGCGGGTTTTTGCTTTGTGCAAGCGGATTAACGTTTGCTCCACTGCTTACGCTTACGAGCCTTAACCAGACCTGGCTTCTTGCGTTCCTTGGCGCGAGGATCACGTTTAAGGAATCCTGCCTTCTTAAGGGTAGTGCGTGTTCCTGCGTTGATTGTAACCGCGGCACGGGCGATACCCATGCGCACCGCATCTGCCTGAGCAGACTTACCGCCACCCGATACCATTGCCGTTACCGCATAGGTTTCAGAAAGTTCTGCGGCCTTGAGTGATTCTTCGGCAATAGTTGCGCGCTCAAGCGTGTGGAAGTAGTCCCTTGCTGGCATACCGTTTACGGTAACCGTTGACTCCTTCGCCGGAGTAAGGCGAACGTTTGCACGTGCTGTTTTACGTCGCCCAATTGCTGAAATGTATTTGGTATCCATAATTAATCTTGAACGGTCAAACGCTTCATGCGCTCCTTCCGGAGTGTGTTGCGGGGGAGCATGCCATCAACAGTCTTCTTCACCACTTCACCAATACCCTTCTTCAAGGTCAGTTCGTGCATGGTTGTTTCGCGAAGTCCGCCTGGGTAACCCGTGTAGCGCGTGTAGATCTTTCCTTTTGCGCGCTTGTCGGAGATAACGAGCTTCTTTGCATTTATGATGATGACTTCAATCGGAAGAACCGCATTCTTCACAAAGTGTGCTGAGCGTTTTCCAAGAAGTGCGTGTGCGGCATCGCTTGCAACACGGCCGAGTGTGCGTCCTGAAGCGTCGATGGTGTAGGTAATTTTATCCATAAGAATTATACGAAGGCGATGTAGGCAAGCTTGCGTGCATCATTTGCACCGCGAACGGCGCGCTTCACGATGCGAAGGTACCCACCAGCGCGTCCCTTGTAGCGCGGACCAATAGCCACAAAGAGTTTCTTGGTTGCCGCGGCATCATGTATACGCGCAGAAACAATACGGCGGTTTGCCACCGTGTCTGCCTTTGCGCGGGTTACGAGCTTTTCCATAAACGGACGGAGCTCTTTTGCTTTTGCTTCGGTGGTCGAAATGCGCTCGTGAATAACGAGTGAGCGTGCAAGCGAACGGATAAGCGCTTCGCGCTGATCCTTCGCTCGTCCAAACGTTCGGCCTTTGTGATGATGACGCATACCAGTTTTTATTCAGCCTTAAGGGCAAGTCCGGCTTCTTTAAGCGCAAACTCAATCTCCGTGATTGCTTTCTCGCCAACACCATCGAGCTCTTTAAGCGCGCTTGCTGTTTTGCGAGCAAGACCTGCCGCAGAACGGATACCGGCATCGGTGAGTGCGCTCGTTACGCGAGCTGAAAGACCGAGATCTTCCACTTTTGCCTTTGAGCCGTCTTTTGCTTCACTTGAAGCTGGTGCTTCATCTCCCGACGAGCTCATGGATTCTTCTTGGAAACCAACCACCGCCTTAAGCTGGTGAATCATGATTTCAATGGAGCGCTCAAGAGCGTCGCGAGGACCAACCGCGCCGTTTGTTTCAATCAAAATGCGAAGACGGTTAAAGTCGGTGCGATCACCAACACGCATGTTTTCTACTTCGTAGTTTACGCGACGAATGGGCGTAAAGGTTGCATCGAGCGCGATAGTGCCGATGTCTACCTTGTCTTTGGTAAGTGCTTCGCGAGGAACGTAGCCAAGGCCGCGTTCAATCGTTGCCTCAAGTTCAAAGGCAACCTTACCAGAAAGGTCAGCAAGGTGCTGTTCAGGATTCTTGATTTCAACTTGTGATGGGAGCTGAAAATCAGCCGCCGTAACGTCCTTAGGGCCTTTTACGGAAAGCTTGATGGTTTGTGTCTCATCTCCGTGAAGGATGAAGTTTACGCGCTTCAAGTTAAGGATGATTTCCATAACTGATTCACGAACGCCTTCGATGGTGGCGAATTCGTGCGCAACGTTTTCAATTTTTACGGACGTAACTGCCGCTCCCGGAAGGGATGACAAAATAATGCGACGGAGACTGTTGCCCAAGGTCTGACCGTACCCTGGATAAAGGGAGTCAATTTCGTAAACGCCCTGCATTCCCTCTTCGGAAACGACACGAGGCTTGGACGGAAGTGTGATGTGGTATTCCATAACTCAATCAATTACCGATGATTAAAAATTAACGACTGTAGAACGAGAGCACGACCGCAAGGTCGCCCGCAGGATCTGCAGACGCCATGTTTGGCATGTCCTGGATTGCTCCGGACATGTTCTTTGCGTCCCATGTAAGCCACGAAGCGAGAGGACGTTCTGCAAATTTCTCTGCAAAACCTTCATACATCACGCTTGCCTTGCTTCCTTCACGAACCGCAATAACGTCGGTCGATTTGATGCGCTGTGAAGGAATGGTTGTTTTCTTCCCGTTCACAGTGATGTGACCGTGCGATACCATTTGGCGAGCGGCACGGCGCGTCTTGGCAAGTCCAAGGCGGTACACGATGCTATCCAAACGAAGTTCAAGAAGACGGTGCAGAAGTTCTGCAGGATTTGCACCGTGCTCTTCCATGGCTTCACGTACGTAGTTACCAAACTGCTTCTCAGAAAGGCCGTAGGTAATACGTACCTTCTGCTTCTCGAGCAACTGCTTTCCGAACTCGGAAGCACCGCGAGAACGCTTTTTGTTCTTTGCGGAGCGTTCTGCGGCAATAGCAAATTTTTGCGACTGTGTTTTTTCAAACACAGAAGCTCCGAGACGCTTAGCAATTTTATATTTTGGTCCGATTTTCATATAAGTTTAGACGCGACGAGGCTTAGGCGGACGCGGACCGTTATGTGGTACGGGTGTTGCGTCTTTAATAGAACGGATCTGGATTCCTTTTCCGGCAAAAGCACGGAGTGCTGATTCGCGGCCAGCACCAACGCCACGAATGATGACGGAGGCTTCCTTAAGGCCAACAATGGCACCTTTTTCACCAAGAAGTTCGCCAACCTTTGCGGCCGCGTACGGAGTGGATTTGCGAGCACCGGTGAAGCCTAGAGCGCCCGCAGAGGACGACATAATGGCATTACCCTTTTCATCGGTGAGAACAGCCTTAGTGTTATTGAAGGTTGCTTCAATATGCAAAATGCCGCGCTCGACACGCTTTTTTGCGACCTTGGAGAGCGCGCGTTCTTTGCGTCCCTGATCAAGCCCACGTCCTGATTTTTTGATGATGCGTTTTTTACCCATAGTATTTTATGTCTTTTCAAGCGTACGACGACCCGAGCCCATGGTCTTGCGAACGTTTCCACGACGAGTACGAGAATTCGTTTTGGTGCGCTGATTGCGTACCGGAAGACCGCGTTCGTGGCGGTTTCCGCGACGACTCTTGATGTCTTTCAACCGTTTAATGTTCTGACCAATTTCACGACGGAGCTCGCCCTCAATGGTGTATGCCTCAGCAAGTGAACGAATCTTCTGCTCTTCTGCAGAGGTAAGATCCTTTCCTTTTTTAGTAAGGGCAACACCTGCTTGGGTCAAAATGAGACGTGCACGCGAAGGGCCAATGCCGTAAATTTGCGGCAACGTGTACGCAAGCTGTTTGTCGTCTGGAAGGGTTATACCGGAAATACGCATATGAAAAAATTAACCCTGACGCGCCTTACGGCGGGGGTTTTTCTTATTGATACGATACAAACGCCCGCCGCGACGGACGAGAAGATCTCCTGGTTGCTGTTTTTTTATAGAAGCACGAACTTTCATGTCGTAACGCAATCGCGGTTAGATCGCACCAAGTAAATAAAACTAGCTCAAACGCCTCACAATTCGTGCGCGACCCCCATAAGGATCAAGCACCAATTCCACACGATCGCCAACGAGTACACGGATGCGGTGAAGACGCATTTTGCCTGCAAGGTATGCAAGCAAGAGCTTCCCTTCCTCCTCTCCTTCTTCCGTTGGCATTCGTACTCTAAACAACGAATTGGGAAGCACTTCCTCCACTACACCTGTTGGTACCTGCGGAGCAGGTACGTTTCCGTTCAATTCGCTACTATCCATGTGAAGCGTTGTTTATACTAACAGAGCCGTAGAAAGCCGTCAACAAAGCCATTTAGGGGGTGTCTACAGTGACCGTAATTTTTGTAGGATCAGCTGGATATGCGCCCCGCCAGAAAGGTCGGAGATTTATGATTGCTTGGCCAATTTCCGGAAACCCATCGCTTAGCACTGATTTTGCCGCCGCGGAGCTTTTACCAGCAACCGCACCCGCAATCCTAGCCTTATCAATGTCCCAAACGACAGAAGCGGTTCCTGAAAGAGTGAAGGAATAGGGGGTATTTGCGGCAGGAGCGGTCTCGGCAACTGCGGGTGTGAGGGCAAGGCCGCTCACTGCTTTTAGTGTTACCAGCTGACCGGTATAGTCTTGACCGGCCACTTGGCTTGCAATCGCTTTTGCAAATGCAGACGCGGGGAACACCACCGCAGTCGCGGTTGCTTGCTCTTTAATTAGTACGCCACCGTTTGCGTCTGCGGAGTCTGGAAGCGGTGCATAGGCCGTGACGACGCTACCGGGGATAAGTACGTATCCGTCGGGAACCTTTGGTGAAATTTCGGCCGAAATAGTGCCTGCGAGCGTTGCTTTCAATTTTGCGTGCGCCGCATCATCAGTTGCTTGGCTTACTGAAGGGCGTTTACCCGTAAAGCCGCCAGCCATAGCGCTTGTAGACTTTGCATACACTAACTTCGCTTGCGGTGTTGCCGAAAGTCCAGGGAGTGTAAAGCTGGTTGCGCCAATGTTGTAACTTTCGCCTGCAGAATCGGCATAGACAGTGGCAGTAACTGAACCCGGTGTTCCGCCTTTTGCGGGAGGAATCGTTACGGAGTCGTGAATACGGAAAATAAGTCCGGCAGAGGTCTGAAGACGGGTATTTTTTATCAGGTCTTGCGATTTTGCTTGCTCGTTGTACATAGTGACCGTTCCTTGTGCGGTATCGTTAGCGGCAACGGTGCTTTCCGCAGGAACGCTTTGACTCGCCACCTTTTGCACGGTAACGAGCGCAAAGGGAAGGTCGCCTGAAGCGGGGGTTGCGATGAAGGGGCCCGCCACCGTACCCGTGCTTACTTTCGGCACAATTTCAACTTCGTTGGAAGAAAAGAACATAAGTACGCCATACGAAGCGAGAACAAGAAAAAGGCAAACACCTGCGGTAATCCATGGGAATTGATGCCGCGGAAGACGGGCATACAGCGGTGGACGTGACTCAGGTGGTGGCGCTGGTTCGTACTGAGGAGTTGGGGCATCGCTTACGCGGCGGCGTGATGGAGGAATGATGTCATTTATGGTTCGTGGCATACAAAAAGTATACCCCGTAGCACTTTTTATTCAAAAGTAGTGCGGGGTATATCACGCACCAAGATCGTCAATACGTTTGCCTTGGTACAAAGCAAGCATCATAAGGAAGAGGTCGGCAGAACCGCTTGCGCCAATTTTTATGTGAGGCAAAAATTGTGACGCAAGCACAGGCAGGATAGAAAGTGGTTCGTCTGAAAGCCACAACGTACGCAAGCGGCTATCATCGAGCGCGTGTCGAATATAGTCACGAACAGGATCGTCAGAGAGAAGGAATATGGTGCGCGGGAGCGCGTGTCGTTCAGAATATGCTTTCAAGGCTTCCAAAATTTCAGTAAGCCATGTATCTCGTGCCTCAGAAATATTGGCTGTTTGATTTTTGATAAGGTGAACCCCATCTTTTACTTCCTGCATATCGGAAGTTGGCGGCACAGCGTTTCCGAGTGTTTTTAGCAGATGATGCACGCCGTAGGGCACGGAAAGCACGGAAGAAAGGAATCCGTGTCTGATAAATACCATCTCGGTTGCCTCTCCCGTAACGTCTATCACCATAAACTCACGTTCGTGAGGATACATATCCCGCAATACAATGTAGGCAAGCGGTGCGAATGCGGTAAAAGTGATGTGGTGTGAGTGATACGACGCACGAAGCGCCTTGCGCACTTTGTCGGTTATGGATTCTTCAACGGTTGAAGACAGGATGACAATCTCGGCTAATTTTGCCTGCTTGCCAAACGGTTGGCTTGTCTGGTATCCGTTTAATCGCACAGCGATAGCAGATTCTCCAGAAGATATTCTTCCTGTCGGCAATTGTGCTGTTTTCTGAACCACTGTTTGCAACATTGCTCGGGTGAATGTGAATGGTTTAGCTTCCTCGATGCGTTCCAGACGCACCTTGGTGTCTTGCCATGGTGCGGCAATGGAAACAAACACTTCCCCTACGCTTCCGGAACCGGTCGCGCGGCGTAGTGCTGAAGCACCTGCGATAGTGAGTTCTTTGTTTACGGCAACGAGAGCACGAAGCATTGACGACTCAACGGATTCATCAGGGTGTATGGTAATGGGCACACGAACCGCATATTCCAGCGTTGGTCCATTTTTACCGAGCGAAAGATACCCACCGCCAACGGAACCAGACCCGATATCAATCAGCGCAATAGAGGTTGATCCAAGTGAAAAAAAATTCCCAAAAAGACCCATGCACAAAGTATACGATATGTTTACGCTACAACGGCTTTGATACGACGAATACCCGCAGATGACGCTTCTTCTTTCAAAATACGAAACGTTCCCGCTTCACCAATTTGTTTTGTGTTTGAAACATGAGGGCCACCACAAAATTCAATGGAAAACGCCTCAGAAAATTTAGGGTCGGTATCGGTTGCTTCTTTTGGTCCCACGGAATACACCGAAACCATTTCAGGGTACTTCACACCAAACTCGTGTTCTGCGCCAAGTTTTTCTGCATCCTCTTGTTTCATTACGGTACAGGTAACGGGTAGCTCCTCTTGTATTTTTTCGTTTACGATACGCTCCACTTCTTTTATCTGTTCAGGAGTCATCTTGCCGGTGTATGAAAAGTCGATACGGAGTCGTTCTGAAGTGATGTTGCTTCCCCGCTGGTGTACGTCTTTTCCAAGCACCATTTGAAGTGCCTTGAGAAGAATGTGGTGCGTGGTGTGGTAGCGAACCGTTTGTTCTTGATGGTCGGCAAGTCCGCCCGCAAACTTTTGTGCCGCACCTGCGCGAGATTGCGCTTGATGTTCCGCCATGTTCTTTTTTACTGACTCCATATCAATACTGATACCGCGTTCCTTTGCGATTTCTTCAGTGAGTTCAATGGGAAAACCGTAGGTAGTGAAGAGCGTGAACGCGTCAATGCTTTCTGCCATTTTTTCAAGCTCGCGCAAGCCATTGGTAAGGGTTTTTCGAAATTGTGCTTCTTCTTTAACGAGCTCGTCACGAATGAAATCATGATTTTGCTTCACAAGTGGATATGCATCAACATACGCATCACCATATCCATCTGCCACTTCCGCAAGTACGGCGTCTTTTACGCCAAGCCGATCAGCTTCACGAATAGAACGACGGATAAGCCGGCGAAGCACGTAGCCCTGTTCTGTGTTGCTTGGTGTGATACCGCCCGCGAGCATAAATGATGCCGCGCGCATATGGTCAAGAATGATGCGGTACGAACGGGTCGTTACGTCATCAGCGCCGTATGATTTTCCTGATCGTTTTTCAATCACGGCACGTGCCGCATCAAACACGTCAATCAAAAAAACATCGGGGTTTCCGCGTGTTGCGGCGGTAAGGCGCTCAAGTCCACCACCGAAGTCAACGTTTTGTTTTGGCAAATTACTAAAACTGCCATCAGTATTCTTTATAAACTGCATAAACACCGAGTTGCCCACTTCTACAAAACGACCGCAATCGCAGTTTGGGTGGCATTCGGCACCAAACGCTGTGTTGTGCGGGAGACCGAAGTCATAAAATACTTCTGAGTCGGGACCACCAATTTCCCCTGCGGGCATATTTTTTGGCACCCCCGCGCGACTCCACCAGTTTTTGCGAGCGCCGTAGGAGAAAATACGCCCACCCTGCATTCCTTTTTTATATCCGTCTTCTTCGGTACCTAGTTCAACAAAACCAGCGTCAATTCCCTTTTGCGTAAAAAGATTCGTCCAAATATCTATCGCTTCAGTATCTGCACTCATGCCACTTTCAGCATCTCCGGCAAAAACGGTTACGTACAGATTTTTTGGATCAAGACCAAGTCCTTCTTCAGAACTCGTAAGGTATTCAAAAAACCACGGAAGTTGTTCTTGTTTAAAGTAGTCACCGAGCGACCAGTTTCCAAGCATTTCAAAAAAGGTAGTGTGGCGGTTGTCACCCACTTCTTCAATGTCTTCTGCACGGAATGATGTTTGGGAATTAGCAATGCGCTTGCCTTCCGGATGATCCTTGCCGAGCAGATACGGTACCAAAGGCTGCATTCCGCTACTGGTGAAAAGTGTGGTGGGGTCATTTTCAGGCACGATAGGAGCCGAGGGAATGATGACATGCCCCCGTGCCTTGAAGTATGCAAAATAGCGGTTTCGTACTTCACTAACGGTCATACGTAAGAAAATAGCACGAACGAGTACGAGATACTATAATCGTTCCATGACTAAAACAGCGTGGGGTTTTGATACAAAAGGGATGAACACCAAGATTCGACCGCAAGACGACTTTTTCCACTACGCAAACGGCGGGTGGATGAAGCGTAATCCCATTCCTCCCGCAGAATCTCGTTGGGGTTCGTTTATCGAACTTCGTTATAAAACCGACTACCAACTCCGTGCAATTCTTGCAGAACTTGAGGCGAAAAAAACGCTCGCAAAAGGAACGCCGGAACAAATAATTCGTGATTTTCAACGTTCCGGTATGGACAGCAAAAAACGAAACGCGCTGGGTGTACGGCCGCTTGATGGGCTTCGCAAGAAGATTACAAATATTGATTCACTCAAGCACATGGAATCGGTTGTGGCAGAACTACACCGCATAGGCGTCGGCGTACTTTGGGGTGCTGGGGTAGACCAAGACGCCAAAAAAAGCGACCGTTACGTGCTTCATTTGGTGCAGGACGGGCTTGGTATGCCGGAACGCGACTACTATTTGAACAATGACGCGGAATCGAAACGTGTCCGAAGCGCATATGCCATTCATGTAGAAAAAATGTTCCGTCTTATGGGGCAAAAATCAACAGAGGCAAAAAAGAATACCGAAATACTTCTTCGTATTGAAACAGCGCTGGCAAAAGTGTCTATGAAAAAAGAAGACCGTCGTGACCCCAACAAGACCTACCACAAAATGTCGGTAGCGAAGCTCAGCAGGCTCGCCCCCACCATTGATTGGCGTGCTTATTTAAAACGCACAGACGGAGACGCGGTGAAAGACGCTATTGTCATGCAACCTGCTTTTTTCAAAGCCGTTTCAAAACTCTTGACCCACATCTCCCTTTCGGATTGGAAAACATACCTTGAATGGCACGTGGTAAATGATTTTTCCAGCCTTCTTTCGGAAGCATTTGTAAAACAATCGTTCTCGTTCTACGGAACGGTACTCACGGGCACCAAGCAAATGAAACCGCTTTGGCGTCGTGTTTTGAACAACGTAAACGGTCAGGTGGGTGAACTGCTTGGACAGATATATGTGAAAAAACACTTTACCGAGGAAGCGAAGCGAAAAATGGATCGGCTCGTTGATGATTTGTTTGTTGCCTATGAAGCACGACTGAAGAGCTTGGACTGGATGACGTCCGCAACAAAGAAAAAAGCGTTATTGAAACTACATGCATTCAATCGAAAAATCGGCTATCCCAAAAAATGGAAGAACTATGCAGGATTGGTGATTACGCCTGAAGAGTACGTGGGTAACGTAATCCGAGCAAATGTGTACGAGCATCGTCGTGCGATGAAGAAACTCGCGCGCCCTATTGATCGCGAAGAGTGGTTTATGTATCCGCAAACGGTGAATGCATACTTTGCTCCAAACTTGAACGATATTGTGTTCCCTGCCGCCATTCTTCAGCCGCCATTTTTCGACTTGCACGCCGATGACGCCCTGAACTACGGAGCTATTGGTGCAGTAATTGGCCACGAAATTACCCACGGCTTTGACGATGAAGGTTCAAAGTTTGACGCAAAAGGAAATTTGAAAAGCTGGTGGACAAAAGAAGACCGCAAGCGCTTTGATGCGAAAGCTGAAACGGTTCGAAAACAATTTGACCGGTATGTTGTCGCTGATAATGTGCACGTAAATGGAAAACTAACGCTTGGTGAAAATATTGCTGACCTTGGTGGTCTTTCTATTGCCTTTGACGCCTATCAGCAACAGCTGGCACGTACAGGAAGAAAAGATATTGATGGCTACACTCCTGAACAACGGTTTTTCCTTGGATTCGCACTCTTTGAACGTGAAAACGTGCGCCCTGAGTTTGAAAAAACGCACGCACTTACCGACCCACATTCGCCGGGACGCTTCCGCATCAACGGTCCAGTTTCAAATTTCGAACCGTTTTATACAGCGTATGGACTTACCGCAAAAGACAAACTATTCCGCGCACCGAAGGAAAGACAGATGGTGTGGTAGGTGACGGTATGCCTGCGTCTTATTTTTAGAGCCAATCAATAGGTGCTTGCCCGTGCTGAATAAGGTACTCATTTGCTTTGATGAAATGATTGTTTCCAAAAAATCCACTATGTGCAGAAAATGGTGATGGGTGTGGTGATTCAAGTACGAGATGTTTGACCCGATCAATGTGTGCGCCTTTTTGTTTTGCATAGTTTCCCCAGAGCATAAACACAAGATGCTCACCTTTATCGGAAAGGGCTTTGATGGCGGCATCAGTGAACAATTCCCATCCATGGCCTTGGTGGCTGCCGGCCGTGTGGGCGCGCACCGTAAGTGTGGCGTTTAAAAGCAGTACTCCCTGCTGTGCCCAGCGCGAAAGATCACCACTCGTATGTACTGGCGGTTTTTTATATTCCGCTTCGATCTCTTTAAAAATATTTTGAAGCGACGGTGGGATTTTTTGCTCGGCGTCTACCGCAAACGACAGTCCGTTTGCTTGCCCTTGACCGTGATACGGATCTTGGCCAAGTATCACGACCTTCACATCATCAAAAGGGGTAAGTGCAAACGATCGAAATATCGCCTTTGGTGACGGGTACACGGTAGCTTCCCCATATTCCTTCTTCACGAAATCAGTGAGTTCCTTGAAGTACGTCTTCCCGAACTCCTCTTCAAGAGCTTTCTTCCATGACGCTTCCATTTTTACCTCCATGCATCCAGTATACAGAAAACCGGGTCGTGTGAAGACGCCGGCTTTTTGTCCTTTCTCGGATTAGATTGGTCCGCGACCAAAGACTTTTAAGAGACAGGCATTCACATAGCCAAGGTTCGTTTCGTAGTCTTGTTGGATGAGAATCTGGCTACCTTCATCGAAGCTGTCCATGGGAACAAAACCTTTTTCGTTCCCTGTGCTTATACCGAGCACTGTTCCTTTTCCGCGGTAATCAAGATACGCACGTCCAGCTGATCGATTGTACAAACGAACACCGATGTCTTCGTCGATGGTGACCTCGATCACCAACGGGATATCTTTCCCTGAATGTTGTATGTCTGGAATGGTTCCGACGCATTTGATCGGTACGCAAGTATCTGCGTCTCCGTCGCAGTCAAAACTTTTGATCAACTGAATCAAAACCTTTCCGTACGGCGGACTGATATGCCCCGGTTCCACCGAGGCGGGAAGAACCACTACAGAAAAAGCTGAAACAAGTAACATCATGCGCATGCACGCTACTCCCGAAGCTCCGAGATGAACCTTACTCCCTACCTGCTATCGGTCAACTGTGTGCAGGGGATATTCGTTGGTTACTTTTGAATTCGTAAACCCTTTATTGAAACACCCTCGCTCCTCAGTATGCTCACTTTCATAGAAGGGCCGCCACGATTGTATTCACCAATAGTGCCGTCGGCTCGCACAACACGATGGCAGGGCACGGTAGGATCGTAATTGTCGCGCATAATAGTGCCCACGGCACGTGCCGCACCTGCGTGTCCGGTAGCAGTGGCCACTTCTCCGTACGTACGCGTTTGTCCTTTCGGAATATGTCGAACGGCAGAGCGTACTAAATCTGCAAACACGGTTTTCTGTATAGACATATTAGGCTTTCTTTTTCTTTGCATGGATTTCTTGAAGCTTTTCACCAGCATATTTGCGGTACGGACAAAACTTGCACGCACTTCCTGTTTTTGGAATGTCTTCCGACATCAGACACTCTTTCAGTGAATCAAGGACGGCAGGAATCCACGAGTCGTCACCTTCATATGGCAGAATGGTTACTTCAAATTCAAGCTTGCCGTCAAATGCCTTACGGTCGTTTTGGCCGTTTGCGTATACAAAATAGGCAGTGGGCGATACGGTAAACCCATTTTGACGAAGTAACCATTGATATATTTCCGCTTGACGTTTGTAGCCATCTTTCCACTCGTCATCCATCGTCACCGTTTCTTTGCCTGCCGTTGCCTTGTAATCTGCTACATGCAATTCCCCTTTACTGTTTTTCCAGATATCGTCCACGCCACCACGCACAATTAAGTTTGCAGGAGTATAGAGTGCCTTTACGCCACGCTTCAGCGCGTCGCGCCATTCGTCCATTCTTGAATCATCAAAAGGTACCGCATCAATGCCGTACTGTTTCATCAAAGGATGCGGCTTCCCATTTGCACGATATATATCAAATTCTTTCTTAAACAGTTCGTCCACGGCATTATTGAGCGTGAACGGAAAGCTATCAGGTCGCCCGATGCCGTACCGCGCTTCCATCCAGTAACACCGCGCGCATTCCGTAAAGAATTCTATCTTGCTACGACTTATGGTGTACGGTTCTTTTTGTTTCGGGTTAAATCGTCCCCTTTCCCACTTAAGTTTATATTCAAACGCCATATTACGGATTGGTGTGGAAGAGTGCGATGACACGCTGTCCTGAATCGTAATCAACATACACACTGTCGGCATGAAGATCAAATACCCCGTCACCATCATCGCGATAGAGGACAACGGCGTAGGTTTGTCCGGGAAGCGTGTTGCGAAGTAGATGTACCGCGACATTTGATTCTGAGCCCGCGGTGCCGGCAACACCAAGGATATTACCCAAATCGTTTCCGTGCAGTTCTACTATCGCAACCCATACACCGGGAGCAGGAACAGAAACCGTATCAACCACAGCGGCATTGCCCGCGTCTTGATCGTGCACCGTAAGAAGCCCTGAGGAGACGTGTTCTTCAAACCCAGAATTGGTTGTTGAAGAGGTATTAGGAGTGGCGTTGACCGTATTCTGTGCCGCGCGTAAATCAGTTTCTACAAACCACGCGCTCGCGCACAGCACACCAAGAAGAAAACTGATGCCAGCAATAACCACCCCATGACTTTGGCGTGGGGCAGGTGAAAGCATTAGTTCGGTGCTAGGCGTCATATACGGTTGTTTCGGACAAACTGTTAATTTCCGAGAGTATAGCGCCAATTCGTTCCGGTGTAACGCCAAACTTTCGCAAGACAGTTCGGTGCTCAAGAAGCATTGCTGAAGTTACAATTCCCTGGTCTACCAGAAGGCGTTTTTCAGACCGTTTTAGATTTGTAAGCGTCGTGACGGGATAAATACCAGCGCTGATAATACGATCGTATAAATTGCCCTCATCGGGGAAACTCCAGCCAAGAAGTTCTAGGCCGGCGCACATAGAATATTCAATGGCCTGACTCGTGAATTTAGTATTTGTAATAAGCATTCCGCGTCCAATAGGACAATTGCGTACGCGCGGATCGCAATGCCAAATATCTTCAAACCGCGCTTTCACATAGAGTGCTGTTTTTACATCCGTTTTATAAAACGCATCGTTGTGGTATTTCAGTTCTGCGGCAAGCGTCTCTTTTCCGCGTGTCGCGTACACATCTACTTCGTGGGTAACACACTTTCCTTGTATAATCTTGCGCCACTCCACATTCCACCCTTCGGCTTTAAACAGTTGCGCAACAAAATCTTCAAACGGATGTCCTGAAGGACCGAACTCAAGAAGCGCACGACGGAGAGCATAGCGTGCGGCAACCGAACGTGCTTCGCGGCGCAACATGGCAAATGCTTTGCGATAAATTTCTTGAGATCGCACCTCGCTCCCCATGGCGGCCGTAATGGTGTGCGTAATGCGTTCTGCGGTATGTATGCCTGCGCCAGCATGACGCAGTGACGCAATCAATTTTTCTCCATCAAATCGTTCAATCGAACCGTCGGTTTTAACGATGGATGCGGCACTTTTTGAACGTACAGTGAATCCTTGTGGCATAGCTAAGGAGTCGTCGTTGCGAATGCGCCATTCGTGTAAAGCATGACAGGAGCGTTTGCGGGCGCAGACACTGAAAGAGTGAAGGTGTGCGGTGTAAGAAGCTGTAAACACATTCCTTCATCCACCGGCGCCGCAAGGTCTACACGAATCGTGGGCGTACTTGTACTGTCAACAAGTGAGCTGGTAGCTGAAAGTGCCGTACAGGCCGTCGGCACACTCGCCGTCACCCGCACAGTATGAACACCTTTCGAGTATTTATTGGTGAGCTGTATCTCCGTAATGGCCGCGTTACCCGAATCAAGCATTGGTGTTTCTGGAGCGGTGCTCTCCGTAATATGAAACACGAAGACTCCAAACGCAATGATTACGACCACTAAAAAGATTCCTGTCGCCATCCACTTCTTCATACGCCTATTCTACCTCACTCCTCTATCACTGCACCACCAACCAACGTTTCGCCTCGATAAAACACCACGGATTGCCCAGGGGCACACTGTTCGGAAAGTGGTTTTATAGGCGTGAATGTATGGGAGGACGTGTCCAGTATTCCCTCTACTAATGGACCATGGTACCGAGTCTGAGCAGATACAGCACCTTCTGTAGACGTAAACCAATGTAGGTTTGAAAAACGGATAGAGTTATGTATCTTTCCTGACCGGAATGGAGTGTTTGCGACCATCAGTGTATTTTTTTGAATATCTTTTTTCATTACATACCACGGGCCGGGCGGTGCGCCTTGTATATTGGCTCGCTCGCCAAGGGTGTAGCTTATGGCACCTTCGTGCGTGCCCATTTCTGATCCTGTTTCGTCATAGGCATTACCACGAGTGAGTCCAATTTCTGAGCGCAGGAAGTCTTCTATGGAAACAGCGCCAAGAAAACAGATGCCTTGGCTGTCTCGCTTCTGTGCAACCGGTAGTGCGTATCGAGCCGCTAGCGCACGTACATCGGTTTTATGGAGATTTCCAAGAGGAAAAAGAAGCGACGGAAGCGTCTCTTTTGATATCGCCCATAAAAAATAGCTCTGATCTTTTGCCGTATCGATACCTCGCAATAATGCACCGTCAACTACTCGCGCGTAATGCCCCGTCGCTACAAAATCTGCACCGTGTTTTTTAGCAAACGTATAAAATGCACCAAACTTAACATCACGATTGCAAAAAATATCAGGGTTCGGCGTTCTTCCCACAGCATATTCGCGCACCAAGTAATCAATGACACTTTTTTTGTATTCAACCGATGCATCAAGTGTGACAAAAGGAATATGTAGTTTCGCCGCAACGCGCATAGCGTCACGACGATCCTCAGCCCACGTACAGGGCAACTCGGGCGGATACCACCCCTTTATGAAAACACCGGTTACCTCCGCTCCCTCAGCCTGAAGCAGTGCGGCGGTGACCGCAGAATCTACGCCGCCAGAAAGCCCAACAAACACTTTTTTAACTTTCACGTTCATACCGTGACCATACCACTTGTGGCTGACGGTGCCAAAAGTACTAGTCTAGGTACTTCGCACGGTTTATTTTGTGCTCAGCAAAGGTTTTTGCGTAATGCATTAGTCCATCTTGACCCGTTAGGTAATAGAGCGCGTCGGTTTTTATAGGTGTAACCGCGGCATAGATAGAGTTCGCGCTTGGGTTTCCAATGGGACCGGGCGGAAGCCCTTTGTGCGTGTAGGTGTTATAGCTTGAATCTGTTTTTAGTTCACTAAATCTTGGACTGTACGTATCCCGGTCGTTAATGTATCCGAACACCGCATCTACTTGAAGCGGCATGCCGAGGCTAATGCGGTTCCATAAAATACCCGCAACCATTTGCTTCTCACTTACCGAGCGTGCTTCTTTTTCAAGAAGCGAGGCCATAATTAAGTCGTCTTGGAGCGGTTTATTAAACGCCGTGACTACGGAAGCAAGGTCTGCTTCATGCGTTTTAAAATTGTCATACATTTTTGCCACTACTTCGTCCGAAGTAGTATCAGGATAAAAGAAATACGTATCGGGGTAGAGATATCCTTCCAGAGGAACGGCTTGTGCAAGGAAGGCATTGGTATTGAAATCAGGAAATGCCGCAGTCAGCTGACGCGCCATATCACGCACGGTCGCACCTTCTCTGAAAGTAATACGCGTTGCGGTAATGCCAAATACACCACCTTCTACCCGCGATTCTATTCCAAATAACCCCGCAGGGCTTGCAAACACGTATCTACCTGCTTTTGCACTGCCACCCCGAAGTCGTCCGAGTACGGTAAACAGAAAAGGTGAGCGAATCACATGTTGCTCGGCAAGGCGTGCTCCAATACTAGTGAAACTTGAACCTTCGGTGACGTTTATAATTTTACCAACAGGAAAGTCTGACGGTGGCGCAAGAAAAATATACCAACCAGAAAGCACGAGTACAGCAACCGCAAGTATCGCTGAAAGATATTCAGTTTTTAACCGCGACACGTTCATTTCTATAACGGCAAATGTTGTTTTTGCCATTTGTATAAAGAGTGAGTCGTTCATTATGTGGGAAGGTTGGACGGTGCTTCTGTCGTTGCTGACTGAATACGGGGCAAATTTGGTGCCGCAACCGTTGATGAAGGAATGTGAAAGAGTGAGGCAATTTCTTCGTTACTCATCTGCATATACGGTCCAATATACGGGAAATGAAAATATGAACGCCGACGCGCAAATTCAAGCGCTTCCTCCATTAAGTGCTGACGACGGGTACCCTTCGGGTCTTCCCATGGAAAGTCGTTCAATTCTTCAGAGAAAAGCGTGGCAGGTTTTAGATAATTCAACTGTTCTGAAGTATAGGGTCGGAATATTTGCGTAACAAATGCGCCAATATAATCGCGGTAGTGCCCTTCTTTTGCAAAGTAAATGGAACGAATGCCAACATCCCACCCAGGCTTTGCGACATTGCGCTCAATGGCGGCCATTGTTTCGCTGTCACCCTTGCTTGGGTTTGGAAAGCCGTCAGATTCTCGTTTTTCGTGAGTAACGGGGTCGGTAAAGATTGTTTTTTTAACGGTACTTTCTTTAATTTTTTTAATTTCTTCTTTTGCTTCATCACGCCACGTGTATCGCTTGCCGTCCTTGTACACACTTTCATACCCGTGTTTTTCACCTTTCGTATAGCGAATCATAATGTGAATCCACAATTGTTCGTTTGGACCCAGTGACCCCAAAAACTCAATCACTTGCGCCATGGGATCAGTTACCTCTTCCGGTTCCGGTGCTGGTTGTTTATCCATCAAATAATCCACGTACGTTTTAATAGGGTACGGACTTGGTTTATCTTTTTTATATTCGCAGGCAAACATTTGGTACGGTGGCTGTGTCGGGTCAACAAGACGCGTATAGTCCACCGCCTCCACTACTTCAATGCCAGGATATTGTGCATAGAAATACGTTTCAACAATATGCCGCATTGGTGCACGCACCCATACATATAAATGCACGCGTCCACCAAGCGACACCATTTCAAGCGAATACCATACGCGTGTGCGGCCAAGCCACCAGCGCTTGTACCACGTCCCTTGTCCCGGGGCGATGTGAATGTTGGACAGAATTACTTCCATGGAAAGCGGGGATTTCAATGTTTCTCGAGGGATACGCAATTCAAGAAGTACGTTGCGTTGCGCCACGTTAAAACCATACTGTCGCGAATCTACCCACCGCACCCATGCATTTTTACCAAGAAGAAAAGTAAGCCATACCGGTGAAAGGAGCATCACCATTTGAAAGTTGTACAGCGCTTGTTGCGGGTACAAAACAACAAAAATGACGTTCACTACCGCAAACGGTATGGAAATCGCATTAAACGGGATTTTAAGTCCATTTTCTTCGTGGAGTTTGTGCCGGATGCCGTCAACAAATGAAAACAACGGCAAACTAAGTCCACCTCCTTTTCCGCCAGTACCTGACATTGCAAAAAGTATACCACCCACAAAACAAATACCGAGGCATATGCCTCGGTATTTGTTTTGTTCTTTGCGGCCTTGGTTAGACCGCGGCGTACTTGCCTTCTTTGGTGCGTTTAAAGTAACGCGTGTCGTTAAGATTCACCAAGATAGTGTTGTCTTTTACGTAGCGAACCTTCTTTACTTCTTCCATGACGCGTTCGCGCGTAAGAGCACCTTGTGCTTTTAGAATGTCGCGAATAACATCACGCACCACTCCTGGTTGGTAGCCCCATTCTGCAAGCGCATAGAGGCCACGACCAACAAGTACGAAACGAGGATCTTTGATCAATTCGTTGTGTGTCGTTGCAACATGTGCCTTCTTTGCAAACATAGTGCTGATGGTTTTTGCAACATCAGAGAAGTGCATTGGCTTACCGTGTTGCTTGATAACGAGAAACGCGTAGTCGCGGATTCCTTTTGTTCGAATGGTTGGACTTGCGGCACGACCCCATTCTGAAAGAGGATTCGATGCGATGGTCTTTGAAAGGGAGAGCCAACGCTTCATTATTTCTTCGTTTTTGTAGGCATCGTTTACACCCTTAAGTTCATCAAGGAAACGGTCAAGAAGTTCGCCTTCCGGAAGCACGTCGCTGTCTTCAAGTGACGCATAGAGTGAAGAGAGTGCTTCATGCACTTTTTCTGCAGTCGTTGCATCAACATGCCATCGAGCATAGAAATCATCGGTTTCGCGTTCGCGGAAAAAGGCACTTCCTACAACGAGGAAGAAGCGGTAACGATTGCGAGTTTTTTCGTCTTTGGTAAGCCCAGCAAGAAGTTCATCTTCAGGAACGATCCCACCAAGAGACTCAATGTGGGAACGGAGTGTTTCAAAAACGGGCTCTGCGTCTTTAAATGATTTACTTGCACGAACAGCGTCAAGACCAGCGCCTTCAATCTGACGAACGCGCTCGCGAGTAATACCCCAACCCTCGCCGATTTCCTCAAGCGTCTGACGGTCTGCCGATGTACCAAGGCCAAAACGGAAGGTAAGAACCTCGCGGGCACGGTCAGGAACTTCAGAAAGAAGTTTTTTAGTAAGGGCGGTTGTGTCCATAGAAAACGCCGCGGGAGTAGTTTTTTTCTTTGAAGGGGTGGTTCCGGTTTTTGCCATAAATGAAATGTGTTGTTATTTATACCAAATAGACCTATTTTAGTCAATCCACCACTATATTGATGATTTTACTGCGTACATAGACTACGCGTTTTGGTGTCTTACCTGCTATTGCCGTTAGTACCGTAGGTAGCTGGAGCGCCATGGCCACCACGTTAACCTCTTCCATGTCCGGAGCAATGCTGATATCGCCACGACGTTTACCGTTCACTTGCACGGGTACGGTTACCGTATCTGTCTCAAGCAACCGAGGGTCATACACTGGGCGTGTGGACGAGTGAATACTCCCCTCTCCGCCCGTTTTGTCCCAGAGTTCTTCAGCAAGGTGCGGCGCAAACGGGGCAAGCATTTTCAGTACATCCTGATAGGCGGTGTTTGGTACAGAAGTGAGGCCTTCCATGTCTCGCACAAGAACCATGAGCGCCGAAAGTGCGGTATTGAATTTAAATCGTTCGCTATCGCCAGCGCTTTTTGCTTCCGCTTTTGCGAGCATACGTAGTACCTCTTGCGATACTTCAGTGTCGGCACTCTTTTCCATAAGAGCAACCACTCGTTCCAAAAACCGACGCATCGCAGAGACGCCATCCAAATTCCATGGATAGTGCCCCGCTTCGTTGTAGGGACCAATAAAGGCAAGATACATACGTACGGCGTCGGTGCCAAATTCCTTCACTACGTCATCTGGGTTCACGACATTGCCCCATCGCTTGCTCATCTTTTGCCCATCGGTACCAAGAATAATGCCTCGATTGAAACGTTCATTAAATGGCTCCGATGTTGGGACGAGAGCCATGTCGTAAAGCGCTTTATGGAAGAAGCGCGCGTACAAAAGATGCATGGTGGTGTGTTCGCTCCCACCCGAATAACGATTCACCGGAAGCCATTTTTTCAGCATGGCTTGGTCAGAAAAATCGTGGTTGTCCTTTGGGTCAAGGTAGCGCAAGAAGTACCACGAAGAGTCTACGAACGTATCAAGAGTGTCGTATTCCGGTGTCCATCCTTCGCCAAAAATGCGTATCACCCGTTCGTGAAGTTCTTTTGACGATGCAAGGGGAGCTTTGCCAGTGGGAGTGAAGTCTACATCTGTTGGGAGCGTCCACGGCAAATGCTCAGGTGGCACCAAATGCGGCATACCTTCAGGGTCATAGACCACAGGAATCGGGCATCCCCAGTAACGCTGGCGCGAGACAAGCCAGTCGCGAATGCGGTAATTGGTGACTGCGACACCGCCTGCTTTTGCCACAATGTCCGCCATCGCCTCACGATTATTGCGTCCCGAAAATTCTCCAGAAGCAACGAGGGTTCCGTCACCCGTGAAGCACTCTTCTTCATTTTTTGATGCAACAACCTGTAGGTGTGGGAGTGCATGTTTTTTTGCAAACACAAAATCACGTTCGTCGTGTGCAGGTACGGCCATCACCGCGCCCGTACCATACGAACCAAGCACGTAGTCGGCAACATATAGGGGAATCTTTTCACCGCTTACTGGATTTACCGCCATCACCCCTTCAAGGCGCACGCCGGTTTTTTCTTTATTTTCTGAACGTTCTCGCTCGGTTTTCCGCTTGGTCATTTCAATATACGCCGCCACGTCCGGTTCGTTCTCAAGCACTTCAAGAAGTTCATTCAACAGCTTGTGTTCCGGAGCAAGCACCACATAGGTAACGCCATAAAGCGTGTCGGGGCGGGTAGTGAAGACTTCAATAGACACATCTGGAATTGCCGCCACATCTTCAGAGGAAGCTTCGGCCGAAGGAACGACCTTGAATGAAAGTTTTGCGCCTTCCGACTTTCCTATCCATGCACGCTGAGCATCTTTGATGTCTTCACGCCACGGAAGCGCATCTAAGTCAGTAAGGAGACGTTCCGCGTAGTCGGTTATTTTCATAAACCACTGCGTCAGGCGTTTCTCCACCACTTCTGTACCGCAACGTTCGCATTTGCCGTCCACCACCTGTTCATTTGCAAGTACGGTTTGATCTTTCGGGCACCATTTGACCGGTGCTTCACGACGCTCCACAAGCTTGTGTTCAAACAGTTTCGCAAAAAGCCACTGCGTCCACTTGTAGTACTCCGGATCGCTCGTCACTACTTCTTTACTCCAGTCCAAAGACGTTCCCATCGTACGAATTTGCGCACGCATGCGATCCATATTTTGATAGGTCCACTCTTTTGGGTCAGCGCCATTTTTCATAGCGGCGTTTTCAGCCGGAAGTCCAAATGAGTCAAACCCAATAGGGAAAAGCACGTTCTTTCCCTTCATGCGCAGATATCGCGCATAGATATCGGTTACGGCGAAGGCATACCAGTGACCAATATGAAGATCGCCGGATGGATACGGAAATTCAAATAACAGGTAATACGGCTCTTTCTCAGTATTGGTGAGATCCGTGGTGTACAAGTCGAGTGCCGCCCATTTTTCTTGAGCGCGCTTTTCTATTTCCTGATGATCGTATCGTGGCATGGGCACTCGTTAGGTACGGGGGACCATGTACTTATTACGGATTGAGATGGAGAGATACCCTACTGCCATCATGCCGAGTCCCGCAATAACGAGAGCAGTGGGCCACCCAAGCCCGCTTGAGAAATACTCTGATGTTATTTTGATGATGTAACCCATGAGAAAGAGGGTCCCAAATACCAAAAGCGCGCGGCTCTTGAGGTAGGTGCTTGCGAAAAGCGTACCGAACGCAAGAAGCGGAAACACGAGCTCCCAGAACACATTTTGGCTTGGATCCCAACCTCCAAGAGCAAGCGCGGCGCCAAGGAAACCAAGAATACCGAACCCATACAGAAAGCCTGAAAGTGAAGATTCGTCTCGGCTTGAAAAGTGATATCCAAGCGCAAGATATGCCATGCCGCTTGCAAGTATCCGGTACTCGTAAAACTCAGTACCATCCCAAAGTGGAGCTGATCCTACAAGATAGCTCGTGAACGAAAAGAAAAGCCAAGTACCATATACAACTGCAAAGAACGAGAATATCCCGTTACGCAAAAGATACGCAGAAGCTAGGTAGCCGAGCAGTAGCACAGCAGCCATCACTGACTGAACGCCCATCCCTCCTACGTCGACTCCAGCGTTATCAAGTACAACAAAGAACCCGACTGGGAACAGGAGCGCCGCTATCAGATGGAAAGCAGTGCCAATTGATTCTGTGCGCTCTTCGCGAATTAAAAGTAGCCCAACAATATACGCCGCGATCGCCGCGCCAAGTGTTGCGAGGAGCTTCGTCGCAAAGGTGAGCGTCGTCCAATTCTGAGCAAGTAATATAGCGATACCGAGGAGCACGATACCGCCGCCAATAAAATACAGGACTTCTGTAATCCCTACTTTATGCCCAGTAACTGATAAATCGACTGTAGGCATTGGTCCCGAACCGACTTCATATGCCGCAATAAGCTCACTACGGGTTACTGTGCCCGATTGCCCGAGCGACTGTATGTACGCCAATGCTTCTTGTTTTGTAGACATGATTAGTTGATTATCCATCCGAGAAATTGGAAGTCATTCGAAAACCGTTCAAAGGCCGTACCCTGCTCGATACCCAGCTTGTAACTTGCACCGTGTCCTACAAGGTAATGTGTCCTGTAGTCCTCACTTGCTAAAACAAAGAACGGAGCGAAGCCGTCACTCTGAGTTCCATTTTTTAGTTGAAATCCGTCTGGAGAAGTGACCGACGAGTCAAGCGTGAGCTTTTGCGCGTCTTCAAAGGAGATTTCACTTCTCGTGTTGGTACTCACATTATATGTGTAAAAATGCGCAATCTGATTATTCGGCGGTCCATAAGGCTTCTGCTCAGCATCGGGCTTAATCTTCAAAAGACGGCCTTTATCGACTGAGTATTGGTCGCCGTAGTAATACTGGGATCCGGTCATATAGAGAAAGTTGGTTACGGGAGCCGGAGCAAAAAGTGCGGGAAGATAGATGCTTGCTGCCACGAGAAGCACCATAACGACGGGAATGGCGAGCCCAGCGATAAGCGGAGCATTTTTACGTATATTCATGCGACCATAGTACACCATATTTCTCGGTAGATATAAGTGGCTCATGAATAGAAAAAAGCCCGCAGAAACTCACTGGCGGGCTTTTCATGTTGCGTTCTGCAGCATGTTCTTCTCCTTGTGTTGTTGAACACCATTACCAAAGTACTATTTTTCTTTTTGTGCAACGTTTGCTGCCTTGTCCACGAAATCTATGAACTGCTCCTGAATCTGATGATCCCGGAACAATACTGCGTTCACAAGAAATAGTCTTCCTTGAGACACCCCGTTTTTACTGCTTCAGCAAACCGATATGGACGAGGTAGTAATCCCAGTCCCGTCGGATAAGCCGGTGAGCAGTTTGATCGTAGGTCTCGTTTTTTGCACGAGTACCGGTAGAAGATTTGTCCAAGATGATGCGCGGTTTGTCGCCGCTCACATCCGTAAGGACAAATCGAACGCGCAACTGCGGCGGATTGTCATCACTTTCTGACCGCGTGACCGTAGCCACATAGTCAGAACTGATGGTTTTTCCACAGCGCGGAACATCGTTCCAGTTGATGTTAAACACTGCGCGGAAGTCTTCCACGTCGGTTGGAAACTTTCCAATGACGCAGATGTCAACCACACGATTTTGGTACTTCTCGGACGGACCCGGAGGTGCGTCGGTTGAAATAGCATCGTCTGATGTGGCGCACCCAGTAAGCGCGAATGCCGCCACGAGAGTGGCCGCGATGAGATGAAGTCTCATAGCGTCCTCCAGTGGTGTTTTGCGGTCGGAACCTCGTCTGCAGGTTTCGCCGTCGGCACAATTGCCACCGTGGTGTCCGCGTGTGTACGAACAACCGTGGGCTGATGACGTACGCGGTGATGCCGCGGGCGTTCCAGCGTCGCACGAACTGCGTGTGCGGGTGGGTTATACGTAGCGACCGTGCGGTATCCCGCCGTATCGTACATATGATTCACCGCGCTCAGGAAGTTCGTTTTGATGAACCCGAAGACGAGCGCGACCCCAATGATGAGGACGGCAACGCTCAGGTTCACGGCTTTATGGCCGTTTACGACCCCGCGGTGTTCAAGCACGTAGCCAATGATGACCAGTGCGAGAACGAAAAACGCGAGGAATATGACGTGTCCGGTCGTGAACATGCTGTACTCCTGTACAAGAACACCGCCTCTAGTGAGCGGCAAAGCAATATTACACTATAAAAGCATTAGTGTCAAGTGCTTTAACTATGGAGAAATACCATCACGTCGCCATCAGCAACTACATACTCCTTCCCTTCTGTGCGCACTTTTGCGGCTTCGCGAGCGGCCGCATACGAACCTGCAGAAAGAAGATCTGCACATGCCACTACTTCGGCACGAATAAATTTGTCTTTAAAATCGGTATGAATGGCGGCACCGGCTTCTGGAGCCTTTGCACCTTTTGAAATTGTCCATGCACGGGATTCTTTAGGGCCAGTGGTGAAAAAAGTAATGAGTCCCAGCGTTTCGTATGCACCATGAATAAGTTCGGCAAGGCCGTTCACCTGTACACCAAACTCTTGGCGAAATACTTCCTGATCACTATCCGCAACATCGTTTAGTTCGCGCTCAGTGTGCGCGTCTACTTGCACATATTTTGAACCAAGCGACGTGACAAGCTCATACGCACGTTCTGCACGTCCGTCATTCGCTTCGCTTATGTTGTGCCCTCCAGCCTTTCCATTGAAACAGTACAGAATCGGCTTCATGGTGAGCAGGTTCAAATGACGCACCAGTTTTACTTCTTCATCCGTAAGTGGCGCGGTGCGTGCCAAGCTTCCTTCAGAAAGAACGTGGGCAATTTTCTTAAAAGCTTCATTTTCCGCAATCGCTTCTTTCAGTCCTGCGCGTACATCGCGTTCCAATTTTTCCAAACGCTTACTCACCTGTTCACGGTCGGCAAGCACGAGCTCCAAGTTAATCACTTCAATATCGCGAACAGGGTCAACGTCTCCGTGCACGTGGGAAATGTCAGGGTCGTCAAAAAATCGCACCATTTGCAAAATAGCGTCCACTTCACGAATGTGGGTAAGGAACTGGTTACCCAAACCCTCACCTTCACTTGCACCCTTCACCAGCCCTGCAATATCAACAAACTCAATTGCCGCTGGAAGTGTCTTTTCGGAACCAGAAAGCTTCGCGAGCGCATTAAGACGAGCGTCAGGCACGCCGACTACACCCACAGACGGATCAATGGTGCAGAATGGGTAATTCTCTGCCGGCACCGACTGCTTGGTAAGGGCATTAAAAAGCGTCGACTTGCCGACGTTCGGGAGCCCCACGATTCCGATCTTCATATGCTGACTTTACGTGTTTAAAGGTAAAAAAGAAAGCACGAACGATTATCTTCCCTTTCGGGCAAAGGATTCTACTTTTGCGATCCACTTAAGGCGTTTGGTTTCGGAAGCGGATTCAGATGGGCCAAACGAAATGATGTTGGTATTGAAACCGGCAAAGCGAAGAATAGACCAGCCAATAGAAGCGGTGTAGTTACCAAATGCAATGTAGTCAAAAATTGGTAAGTTACTACAAAGAATAATCACGCGTGCGGAGCGGCCCTTAAGGAGTTTGTCCCAACCCAGTTTGTTTTTGTGCATTGAAAAGGCAAAGCGTGGAAGAAACATTCTGTCCCACATTCCTTTTAACAGAGCCGGCATGCCGCCCCACCAATTTGGAAATACTAAAACAAAGTGTTCACACCACGTGAGGTTTTGCTGAACAGTGAGGAGATCTGGCTCAAGATCCATACGTGAGCGGTAGCCATGGTGCAAAATTGGATCAAAATTGAGTTCACCAAGATTCATACGACGCACTTCGTATCCTGCTTTTTTTGCCGCGCCTTCATACGCGTCGGCAAGCCGACGCGAGAGAGGATCCATGCTGGTATCCGGATGCCCAAGTAAAATAAAGATTCTCATGACTGTTCTTCTATCTTCACACGGTCACGAGCAAGAACGCGCGCATATCCCCAAAACGCCGCAGAAACGAATATCGCGACAGCGTACGCAGAGAGGAGCAAGAGATACGGAAAAGAAAATGTTTGGAACGCATCAAGCACCAAAATCATCCACCAGCCAGCAAATACCATAGACGAGCCTACCCACCACGAGACAAGGTCTCGTGAAAGCATCCAGCCAACCGCAGTGATAATAAGAATAAGGGTGTTTTGCATCCAGAGTGGCGCGTAGAGCACTGCTTCTGGGGAATTAGGCAAAAGATATTGCACCACAATAAGTGCAATGCCAGAAAGAAGCACGGTGGTCATGCCCCAGCGAAGTGACCAATACGTAGTGGCAAAGTATTCTCGCTCTTTTTCGGTAATGCGTCCGTCCGCAATGGCTTTGGTATAAAAAATTTCTGCAAACAACACACCACCTGCACCAAGTGCTGCACCAAGAAGGTGAAGAGCGGTGAGTGTGGCGGCGATTGCGGAGAGCATTGTTAGCGTTGGCCGAGCTGTTGTAGCTCGTTTCGGTATTTCTTCATCACCTCCATCGTCGCTTTCATTTCCGTCTCGCCACCTTTTTTGCGACGCTCCACTTCTTCACCAATTTTTTTAAAAAGATCTGGATTTTTTTCTACCAACCCCATGATCTGTTCCTGCTTTTCTGCAGGAACACCCTTCATCTTCCACTTCATTGCCTGACGCAAGAGAAAACTTTGTACTGACATAGGTACAGAATACCACAATCGCCCTATCTAGCGATGGAGCAAAATATGCGCACGTAGTGTACGCGTCGCAAAGTACAGCGACAGCATAAATATGAGCGTAAGGAGTGTTGTTAAAAGGCCGGCAGTGAATGCCGACGTGAAGGTGTGATATCTGTTGAGTGCATCGCCGCCGTATATAAGCAGGCCAATGACGGAGAGAATAACGTTGAGCCATTGGACTCCACGCTGAACAGGGTTGGTAAGCCCAGCAATGAGAATCAGCGTAATAATCCACATAATCGCCACGATGTTTGAGACCGGAAGACTTGCCGTAGTGAACCCAGCGACAAGCATCACAATGGCCGCGGCAAGAAAAAGGCCACGAACAATGTCTCCGTAATAATGCACAGGAGGGCGAACTGCGTGATGACCCACTTCGGGTATCTCATCCATATATATTCATTATCACACGCTTTAGCCTTGCAAGCTAGAGCAGGACGGTGGCTTGGTTGTTTGAAATTTCAGCCACCCCACCCATCACGACAGGAAGTGTGTGCACTTTTCCTTCCGCGTCTTTAATGCGTGCTTCGCCCGCCTTCAATTCCGAAACGAAGGGTTCGTGGTGCGCAAGCACCGTAAACACGCCCTCAATTCCTGGAAGGGTTACCGACGTTGCCTCTCCGTCAAAAAGGTTTTCGCCGACTTTTGCTACGGTTAAGTGGAAGGTCTTCATACGCAGTTATGCACGGTGTGCATTATTTCACCTCGTCAATCGAGCCCTTCATGTAGAACGCGGACTCTGGTTTATCATCGTGCTTTCCTTCTACGATTTCTTTAAATCCACGTACTGTTTCTTCGCGAGAAACGTACTGTCCCTTGGTTCCCGTGAACACTTCACCAACGAAAAATGGCTGGGAAAGGAATTTCTCAAGCTTACGAGCGCGATACACTGTTTGCTTGTCTTCGTCCGACAATTCTTCAATACCAAGAATGGCAATGATGTCCTGCAAGTCTTTGTAACGCTGAAGCACGCGCTTTACCTGGTTTGCAACACGGTAGTGTTCTTCACCCACAACTTCCGGCGTGAGTGCAGACGATGTGGACGCGAGCGGATCGATGGCAGGATAAATACCGAGTGATGCAAGCTGGCGCGAAAGCACCACCGTGCCGTCAAGGTGAGCAAACGTCGTTGCCGGAGCTGGGTCGGTAAAGTCGTCGGCCGGCACATACACCGCTTGCACTGAAGTGATGGAACCTTTCTTTGTGGAAGTGATACGTTCCTGAAGCTTGCCCATTTCTTCTGCGAGTGTTGGCTGGTACCCCACTGCTGATGGCACGCGCCCAAGAAGCGATGATACTTCTGAACCTGCCTGAATAAAACGGAAGACGTTGTCCATGAAGAAGAGCACGTCTTTGCCGCCTTCGTCGCGGAAGTATTCTGCCTGCGTAAGACCCGTAAGCGCAACACGTGCGCGAGCACCCGGCACTTCGTTCATTTGACCGAACACGAGCGCTGTTTTTTCAAGCACACCTGACTCTGCCATTTCGTGATAGAGGTCGTTTCCTTCGCGCACGCGCTCACCCACTCCGGCGAATACTGAATAGCCACCGTGTTCTGTGGCAATATTGCGAATGAGTTCCTGAATGATGACGGTCTTACCCACGCCAGCTCCACCGAAAAGACCAACCTTTCCTCCCTTCAAAAACGGAATGATGAGGTCGATGGCCTTGATACCTGTTTCAAACATTTCTGCTTTTGTTGTTTGTTCGTCAAACCCTGGCGGACTGCGGTGAATAGGAAGTCGTGGAGTTTTTGGATCTATAGGACCTTTACCGTCTACCGGTTCGCCAAGCACGTTGAAAAGGCGACCAAGCGCGGCAGTCCCGACAGGAACGGAAATAGCCGCGCCCGTAGCCTCCACTTTCTCACCGCGCGAAAGGCCGGCGGTTTCATTCATGGAAATAGCACGAATACGGTCAAGACCGATGTGTGACGCTACTTCAAGAGTAATGCGATTATGCGTACCAGCCTTCTCAATGACGATAGCCTCCCCAATATCGGGACGCTTATCCGGAAAGTGAACGTCGACAACTGGCCCGATGACTTCTGTAATGGTTCCTGTGTTCATAATCGTTTAGTTACTTTTACCAAAATTATTGCTCTTGTGCGAGCGTATCGTGCTTAACCGGCATCCCAAGCACTTCAAGCGCCGTTACTTCTTTGCAAAGCTCTCGGTAGAGCGCAAAGAGCGCACCCTCCTCTTCTGTTGCGTTCTTTTCACTCCAAAGCCGTGAGTCAAGATGCCCTGGGTCGTCCATTTTTTCCTGCACGTGCGGGTTCCATGTACTTATCAATGTTTGCCAACTATCTATCACATCTTCTGAGTACGCGTATCTTGTAGCAGGTGAAGTCTTATCCGCTTCTTCAAGAGCACGGATAAGCTCTATTTTATGACTCTCGTTTATAGAAGCACTGGTTATCATTTTTTTAAGCGCAGAGACCTTTTCCACCGGCGGAAGCATTGGGCTACGCTCCGGCGTAGCAGGAGCGTCTTCTACCGCCTTCGGGGTATGGGCGAACATCTTTTTGAATGGATTTTGAAAACTCATACTATTGTGCGAGTGCTTCGCTTCCGCTCACAATTTCCGACACTTCACGGGTAATCGCCGCTTGGCGGATTTTATTAAACTTGCGCGTAAGCTCGTGTGCCACTTCTTTTGATTTGTCGCTCGCATTTTTCATAGCCACCATACGCGCAGAGTGTTCCGATGCTTTTCCTTCAAGCAACATATGGTACAGGGATACCGCAACAAGCTTTGGAACGAGCACGCTCAAGATTACTTCTGCCGACGGCTCTACTTCGTAGGCCGCAGGCGATTCAGTAGAAACTTCCGTGCTCCACTTTCCGCGTGCAGGAACAATGTCAGCTACCAATTGCTTCATATTTTCCAATGAAAGAGGAAGAAGTCGGCGCGCGATCGGCACCTGTTCAAACGTAGACTTAAAATTGCTGTATACCGCAATGACTTCATCAAAGCTCTCCGCGATAAATCCTTCAGAAAGTTCGAGTGAGAGTTCTTCCATCACTGCCACTGGCACATCATCGCGTTTGTTCTCTACCGCTTTTGCAATTGTGTATCCGCGACGGGCAAAAAACTCTTCACCCTTTCTGCCGTATGCGTATACACGCACAGAATCTTTTGGACGGTCTTTTATTGCCTCTATAGCGGCTTTAATCACACTGGAATTTAGCGCACCCGCGAGACCCTTATCGCTCGTGATGATAACAAGTGCTGTTTTTTTTACTGGACGCTCCATCGCAAGCGGGTTGCGCTTCAAGTCGGCGCTTCCTGAAAGACGTGCGAGCACAGAAAGCGCGGCGCGCGCATAGGAACGGCCGCCAAGCGCCGTCAATTGCGTTTTACGCATCTTTACTGCAGACACCGCTTCCATCGCCCGCGTCACTTTGTGCGTGCGATTGGTTGCTTGAATCTTTGCTTTTACATCTTTCAGTGCCATGAGTGATTACGCGGCGTGTTCAACGAAACGTTCAAGTTTTGCACGAAGCGATTTGTCGGTTTCTGCACTGATTTCACGCGACGACTTAATTGCCTCAAGCTCGTCTTTTGCTTCACGCGAAAGGAAGTCGCGAAGCTTGTGTTCAATTGCACCTATTTGATCCGGTGTGAATTTATCGAAGAAACCGTTTGTTGCCGTGAAGATGACTGCTGACTCCATTTCAAACGGAAGTGGTTCGCCGCGGTTCTGCTTCAACATTTCCGTCATGCGACGGCCGGAATCAATCTGGCGCTTGGTATCTGCATCAAGGTCGCTCGAGAATTGCATGAAGGCTTCGAGTTCGCGGAACTGCGCGAGCTCGAGTTTAATTTTGCCCGACACTTTCTTCATTGCCTTTGTTTGTGCAGAAGAACCCACGCGCGACACAGAAATACCCACGTTCACTGCCGGACGTTGTCCTTGGTTAAACAGTGACGATTCCAAGAAGATTTGGCCGTCCGTGATAGAAATCACGTTCGTTGGAATGTATGCGGACACGTCGTTATCTTGCGTTTCAATGATAGGAAGTGCGGTGAGTGAGCCACCTCCCTTTTCCTTTGAAAGCTTTGCGGCGCGCTCAAGAAGACGTGAGTGAAGGTAGAACACGTCTCCTGGGTATGCCTCGCGTCCTGGTGGACGACGAAGCAAGAGCGACATTTGGCGATACGCAACCGCTTGTTTGGAAAGGTCGTCGTACACCACAAGCGCATCTTTTCCTTGCTCCATAAAGTGTTCACCGATGGTTGCACCAGCGAACGGTGCAAGAAACTGGAGAGCGGCTGGGCTTGAAGCGGGTGCCGTAACCACGATGGTGTATTCCATCGCACCTTTTTCTGCGAGTTCCGCAACAAGTTTTGCCGTCTTTGATTCCTTTTGTCCGATGGCAACATAAATACAAATGGGGCGTGTCGCAGATGGTTCTGATTTTTGGTTCAAAATCGTATCAATCGCAATGGTTGTTTTGCCGGTACCACGGTCACCAATGATAAGTTCGCGCTGACCGCGACCAATCGGAATCATCGCGTCAATCGCTTTAATACCTGTATGAAGCGGCACGTTCACCGGAGCGCGATCAATCACACTGAATGCTTCGCGTTCAATCGGCTTCATGTTTTTTGCACCGGTTGGACCTTTTCCATCTACCGGTTCACCAAGCGGGTTCACCACGCGTCCCACGAGCGAATCACCGACAGGGATGGAGAGCAGACGGCCAAGACGGCGCACGAGCATTCCCTCGTACACCTTTGACGCATCCCCAAGCACAACGGCGCGAACGCCGTCTTCTTCGAGGTTCAACACAAGACCGTAGAGTGGTGCTGGGTCTTTGAGTGCTTCTTCAAGCGTACGGTCGAAGGTTGGATCAAACAGCACCATTTCAGTCATCACCGCCTTATCAAGGCCGTCGATTTCTGCAATGCCGTCACCCGTCGTGCGGACGATGCCTGTTTCCTCCGCATCCGTTTTCGGTGCGAAGCCCTGAATTTCTTGTTCGATGCGTTTAATAATGCTCTCCATACCTATGCAGTGATATTCCTATAAAGTTCGATCAAATGACGTTTTCCTGAAGCATCCACGAGCAAGCCACCCTTTTTTGCACGCCACCCACGAATGAGTGATGGATTAACGACTGCCGTGTCTGCATCAATACCTGCAGTTTTTGCGCTTTTCAGCGCGTGCGCACTGTCTTCTTTGTGTGCAACTTCAACAGTGCTCCCCAGCGATTCGTACCGAGCATCCAGTATCCGCAATTCTCGGAGTATATGCGGCAAGAGCTTCATACGTCCGCTGTTGGTAAGACTATGTACAAGGTTTTGCACGAGCGTCGCAGGACTCACTCCCTTTTTATTTGAGAGTTCGTAGAGTGCTTCGGCATATGCTCGCGCGTTCATAGTGTTTTATTTTTGTTCGTGAAGTACCTTCGCCGCGGCAAGTACCGCAAGGCGTGCAATTTCTTTTTCGCTTTCACGGAGCGCCTTTGCGTGCGTTTCTTTTGCACGCGCTTCAGCATCTGCCGCAACGGCGGCGGCACGAGCTTCTGCTTCTTTCATAAGGCGGGTTTTTTCTTCTTTTGCGGACGCGCGCGCGACGTCCACAATCCCCACCGCCTCTGATTCCGCCTTATTCAGACGGTCTGATGCAGTGTGCTCCGCTTCGGCGAGTTTTTTTGCCGCTTCTTCAGCATCTTCAACGCCTTTTGCAACCACGCGTTCGCGCTCTGCCACCATTTTCATCACCGGCTTGTAGAGAAGCCACGTAAGAAGGGCGACAAGAATGGCAAAGTTCACTCCGTTTGCAAGGAGTAAATGCCAATCTATGCCGAAGGTTGAAAGAAGCGCGCTCATAGTTCAATTACGTGAATTTGATGATGAAACCGACAACAAGCGCAAAAATAGCGAGCGCTTCGGTGAAGGCGATACCGATGAACATGTTCACGAGCACGCGTCCTGACGCCTCAGGATTTCGTCCCATTGCTTCAAGCGCGTGACCAACAATGATACCGATGCCGATACCGGGACCAATAACACCAAGACCTACGGCAAGCGCCATACCGATTGCTTTTGCTGATTCAAGATCCATATAAATCTACAAACTGATAAATCCTCCGAGGGAGGCGAGTTCCATCATGCCGCTTACGCGGCAACGTGATGAGACTCGCCTTCTTCCGAGTGGTGCTCTTCTTCATGCATCTCAATCGCCACCTTCGTGAAGAAAAGCGTAAGAAGAGCAAAAATAGCGGCTTGAATGAATCCTACAAATGTTTCAAACGCCATGAGCGGCACCGGCACGAAGTACGGCACAAACAACATTACAACAAGTATCAGCACCTTGCCTGCAAAAATGTTCCCGAAAAGACGAAACGAGAATGAGATGAGCCGTGCGAGTTCCGAAACGAGCTCAATGAAACCGATAACGAATGCCATCGGTGATTTAAATGTAATAAACTTTCGGCTGTATTTCAAGGCGCCAAGTGTGGTAACGCCAAAAAATTCAATCGCGAAGAAGGCGATGATGCCAAGCGTGAGCGTGAAGTTGAGGTCGGTCGCACCCGAGTATGCAAACGGCGCGATTTCATGACCGCCGCCTATAAAAAACCCAATACCTTCGGTAATCGGCAAAAGCCCAAACCAATTCTGAAAAAGCACAAGAAGAAAGACAGTCATAATGAGGGGAAAAATGCGCTCGGCAACCTTGTCGTTCTCAAGTGTTTCGCGAACAAATTGATAGGGAAACATAACCAAAAGTTCAACAACTGTTTGAAATTTACTTGGCTTCAGCTTTAGCGAGCGACCCGCTATATACGCAAAAACGACAAGGAGAATTGAGACCGTAAACGTGGCAACCAGTGTGTTGGTCACTGGAAATGTACCGATATGAAATAGCGCCAAAGGCGCTAGGTGTATGGATATACCCCCGTCCATACCGTTTATTCTATCAGAAATAGCCTGTAGATAAAAGGAAAAGGGGCTGTCGACATCGTCGACAGCCCCTTTCACTTCATTTCACATCTAACATGCCTCGTTTGTGTTCGCCGACGACGATACGCCCAGGATTGAATGCCTCCTTGAAGACACTCAGTGCCTTGCGTGGCTCAGCGTCTCCGCACATAAACACATCGAATGCTCCGTACCCTTTCTCCGGCCACGTGTGGACGGAAATGTGGCTTTCCGAGAGGACTGCCACACCGCTGATACCACCACCATCCGTAAACGTGTGAAGGTGGATATGCAAAAGGGTTGCGCCGGCTTCTCGCACCGCATCGATTAATGCTTTTTCGATACGGTCCCTGTCACCAAGCCCTTCAGCTTCCCAAAGGTCGATGATCAAGTGACTGCCTGCATACGTGAGGCCATTGCGTCTAATGAAGTGATCCTTTGATTCCTGTGCTTGTGGCACAGAAACCGCGGATGCAACCGTTGGAGTTGAGACGACAGCGCGCCCCTTCTTCTTTTCGGTCGCTGTCGTACCCAGTCCTTTGTTCATTTCGTAACGCTCCTCTACATAAGGGCTCCAGAGGGAAGTTCCTCCGACGCTGACAGTAAATAACTGTACGAAGTATAAAGCCTTTTGTCGTCATTGCAATAGTTTTTGGACATTTGGGCAAGGATGTGGGGATAATTTTCCTTACTGTTTTTAAGGTTTTTTATTACGTCTCCAATATTTGATGACAGAAAGTTATACACGGCAAGCCCTTGCCTAGGGAAATACCTGCTTTACAATGGAATCTGGTCATCCCTGACTAATAGAAATTACATAAACCTATGGTACGAAAAGCGAATCCTGCACTCTTGAAGCCTATGACCCTCTCTCCTGAACTTGAGGCGGTTACTGGCAAGGGTCCTATGTCCCGCGGAGAAGTTGTAAAGAAGCTCTGGGAATACATCAAAAAGCATGATCTCCAGAACCCTCAGAACAAGCGCAACATTTTGGCCGACGAAAAACTGAAGGTACTCTTCGGTGGCAAGGCAGAAGTTACGATGTTCGAGATGACGAAGCTCGTCTCTCCTCACCTTTCCTAAGAATCTTCGGATTCAAGCAAAAACCCGCCGTACGGCGGGTTTTTGCTTTGTGGGAACTTACTGTTTGTGCTTCAAGGCATCAAGGTCCTTCAAAAGTTGTTGAATGTCTCTGGAGAGTGTTTCAAGCGTCACTTTCTGGGTTTGTTCTCCAACAGCATCTTCTTCACTGATTTCTTCCACGTCTTCTTGAATCTCGTCGATGTCTTCTTGAATGTCTTCAACGTCTTCACTGATTTCTTCAATGTCTTCTTGAATTTCCTCCACGTCTTCACTCACCTCTTCAAGTTCGCGGGCGTGACGATTCACCGTCATCTGAATGAATATCGCAAGGTAAATCGCTTCAAGGGAGACAATGGTGGTTAAAATAAGAAACATCAAATTCCACGAAAGAAGTCCAGAGAACGACAGAACGAAAAAAGCTACGAAAATAATAGTGTGGAGAACGAGTGACGAAAGCGACCCGACCCATGCGGTAATACGCTCAATCGTTGTAATAGGCTTTCGTTCCATCTTCGCACCTTACACCTTACTTCACAGAAAATGAATGGTTGTCCACTATTTCTTTGGCGATATCTGTCGGAAGAAGCGAGGTGATTGTTGAAAGAATAGTACGGTCTATGTCTGGTTCATTGGTAGTTACGATTGTTTCTTCCCCCGCAATAGTTACCGGAATAAGGGTATACGTTGTGGCGTCTTTTGTACGACTCACCCGTACCGTAAGTCCGTGCATGGTCGCCCATGAAAAATCTTGGTCAAACAAGAAATTGCCTAGTGAGTAAAAAATGGGCTTCCCTTTGTAGAGCTCGAGCGGCTCCACCACGTGCGGATGCGTTCCAATCACTACGTCGACACCGGCATCTATGAATGCGTGGGCGGCAGTTTTTTGGAGCGTGGTAAACGTTGGTTGATATTCCTCGCCCGCATGCATGGTTGCTACAAAATAATCGCAACGCGGGCGCATCTCGGCAACAAGTGTTGCAATCGGAGCAGGATCGGTATGTATGAAACCTTCGTACCCGATAAAGCACACACGGGTGTTATTCAGTGTTATCTCTGTCGCAAAATCTCGGTCGTTTGCCGGAGAACCAAACGAAGCGATACCAGCGCTATCCAAATATGTTTTGGTAGAAAGATAGCCAGTATCGCCGAAGTCGTCGGTGTGGTTGTTTGAAAGACTTACCACCTGTACCCCAAGCGTTTTCAAATACGAGGCGTAGTGCGGATTAAACGTGAATCGTAAATCAGTATGGTCACGCTCGGACACCGAAGGCAGTGTGGTGATAGTGCCTTCTAAATTTGGTACCACGGCATCCATCCCAGCGAAAATATCTCTCACGCCCTCAAAAAGCGCGTCATCACCTTTTACTACGGCGTGTTTAGCCACGCCACGATCAAGCATCAAATCGCCAGTGAAAAGCATTTGGAGCGGCACGGGTGTCGTCGTTGTTGCAGAAAGAAGCACACTCTCTGCAACGGCACGGAGCGCCGTTGGTTGATGCGTATTCGTTCCAAGCAAATAGAAAACGGGGAGCGCAAGCAACACTGCGCCAAAAAGAGTGACCGCGTACGTACGGTTCATATAGAAAGTATACCGTCTTTGAGTCAGCCGTTAGAACGCAAATATGCTTACCGCAATAAAAAAGGTAATTCCTGACGTTACGGCTGAAGCAAATGCTCCCCACGCCATATCAATAAACGCGATACCAACTGGCCAACCTGTCGTTGTAGCGATGTTGGTAAAATCGTATGTCATGTAGGCAATGAATCCGAAAAATGCCCCAAGAACCAGCGCACGAGTAAGGGAGTGCATTTCTACTGCCGGCGCGATAACAAAAAACACGAGCCCAGCGATATAAAAAATATAAAAAGCGGCGGCGGCCCACCACACGGGCGATGAAGACAAAAGTGGTCCCATCGCAGATTTGTATAAGGGCTGTGCAATCACGCCAATCCAAAGGAAATCGAGTATAGCAAGTATAGGAAGTGCTATGCAGTAGAAAGCGATGTAAGGCATATGACTATTCTAAGCTACTGACTGGCTTAATGTCATGACTTATCACCCGGTCTTGATCGTCGTACTCAAATGCCCCCACAAACAATCGGTTTTTAAGAAAATAAGGCCACCAATACAAGTCGGACGACCACATGTTTGCAAATGGGATAGTATCTTTCGTAAACCATTGCGGTACCATCTCTTCGGTTTCAATGGGCTCACCGGTAAATTTTGTTGCCCTGAATATATGCGCTTCAATACGTGGGCGTTTCGGTGAGGCAAAGGTGA
>JBBQUV010000002.1:0-133222 GCA_038212075.1 Minisyncoccia bacterium
GCGAGTCCGCGAGCGCGCCCGAGGCGCAATCGGAGCGTACGCAAGAGGTTCAGGCCACCACGCACGCGGAGCGTGCGATTAGTAGCTTTCGTCAGGATTTAGCTCGAAATACATTCGAACTTTGTCCAATACACACCGCAAAATAAGTCCTCGCAATTTTGCGGAGGAGAACACGCCGCCTTCGCGGCGTGCGAGTGAGATTCGAACGCCGGAGCATGTTTCGTTCAGCAGAACGAAACGGCGAGGCGGTGCCTAGATCGAACGTTTGCGACGGCAAATGTTCGAGTCGAAGGCGAAAAATGTAATCATGGTCTCACCTCCTCCGCCCGAAGTATTTAGTATTGGAAGACCCGAGTACCTAAAGGTGCTGTTTAGAGTTACACTGCACAAGTATGATTTCCTTCCTTGGAAAGGTATTTGCATCTATAACGATAAGTATATCGTCGCTTTTCGGCATCCACTCAATACCTTCAGTGGTACCATTTACAAGCACGCCGACGCTAGTGGCACCAGAATCTGACGTAGGAAAGACTGAGCAGGAATTAAGACCTGCAGTAAAAGTTGTGCCCGTAGAGGCAGCTACTATGCCGGTACCAGTTTCCAGTACAGTACCAAATACGCCTTCTCAACCCGCACAGCCGTCGATACCTGCTGTGCCGCCGCCGAACACGATACTTTGCAATAGCTCTTACTACACGACCTGTCCATCAGGACAGTATTTGGTGTGTCCCTCGAGTGGTACGGCGTTTTGTCAGCCAAGCGCTGCGTCCGTAACAGCGCAAGAGCAGGCCGATGCAACTACGGCTCAGAAGAAGATAGACTCCATCACTGCTGAATGCAACTCGCAAATAAATGCTTTTAATCAGCAAATTCTTGGTATTAAGAACGGTTACTATGCGCAGGTTTCTGCTATACAGAAACAAGCCATTCCTTTGGAGTTTCAGAATGGCCAGATAACCAAATTGACGAATGATGCCAACCAGAAGATTGCCAAAATAGATCTTCAGATACAGCAGGTCCAATTGGACTGTCAGAGCAAGCTTAACCAACTTTAGACCCGAAGACGTCAAAGCCATTGCACAAAACGCGCCAGAACACCCTTATGAATCTTCACTCACGAGTACTTAACTCGGACACACCGTCGTTTTGAAACGAAGTGAAAAATGCGAAGTGTGATGTGGTGCTATCATATTCATATGCCTCGTCCGCCCATTTTTGAATGGCAAGCAAAAGAATACGAATTCCAAGAAAAAAGCGCTGACTGGTACTGGGCGCTTGGTATTATCGCAACTGCCGCGGTCATCGCTTCAATACTTTTTGGCAATGTCCTTCTTGCACTCGTTATTGTGGCCGCCGCAGGCGCTATCGCTCTGCAGGCCGCAAAGCGTTCCAAGGTTCACCACTTTGCGATAACGGACTTAGGTCTTGAAATAGACAACCGTCTCTACTCCTATGACACCATGCTTCACTTTTCGGTTCTTGAATATCCCCTGCACGATATACCCCCTGCCCTTTCAATAAAAACGCGTAGTGTGTTTGTACCTCATCTTCTGGTGCCACTGGTGGATGTTGATTTGGACGACGTGTATGACTACATTTCCATTCACCTTGGTGAAGGCAATCACGAGACGTCGGTTGTAGACAGGCTGGTGGAGATGTTCCAGCTGTAGTAAAGTCAGTCCGTTCACTTGCCCTCGTCGTTCAATGGATAGGACGGCTCCTTGCGGAGGAGCTGATGTAGGTTCGATTCCTACCGAGGGCACCAAAGGTTGCCAACCTGGCAATAAGTGACGCCTGTGCAAACCACGGCTCAACCAGGCTGTGATTTTGCGTTTTTTCAACACACAATATTTTCTGGAATGACAAGGACTGCATCGAACATCGAACTCGACCTAATGAGTAGGCCGCGCTTTAGCGATGGGCCTTCGCGCAAGACGTATCGCAATGAAAAAGTTCGATTCCTATTCGGAAGCAGTGGCTATGAACGCTCTGGCCTTCAAATTGCTTGTGTTGTTGTCGCAACCGCTCCTGTGACCCGATCGACTAGTTGTGCATCTAATCCTGAGGTGGTGAGACAATTGTGCACCAGCTGAGTTGGTACTTCGTATACCGAAAGCGCGTCGCACTGAGGAGCAGCTCTCTGACCTTGATCTACTAAAACAACCACGCCATGGGATTTCTTAGCTATTACCCAATAGCCGCCGCCTTCTTCACGCTCGTGAACTTCAAGAATATAAAAATCACCTACCTGCGAATCAATAACCGCACTCTCGTGAGATGGGAACCCGAATTCGCTTCCCACATCGCCGCTGTTAGGAGCATCAATGAAAGAAATACCGTAACTCAAAAGCAATCCAGCGCACGCGAGAGCGCATATAAAAAGGATTTGCCGTGCCTTCATTAAAGGCCAGTCTATCACACCGGCATCGCGCGACCGGACATGGGCTTTCTTAATCCGCCCATGTCCGCGAAATGCCGGCGTACCGTAGACGTGGGGACATTGGGGACGTGATTCAGAACAGTGACGGCTGTAGCTCTTCCAGAATCTCCTTCTCCTCGGCATCGAGTCGATCATCGATTCTGATCAATACTGATGCGAGCGAGCGTAGGTTCTCATAGGCTTCTAGCTGTGCGGCAGGAGTGGCGTCGGGCATATAGCGGTGGATGATGCCCCAGCCTGGCCTGCATTGTGTTTCTCGCATGGTGTGTGGGTGACGAGTATCGCTTGCCGTTCGGCTAGCTCCACCACCCTACACAAGATCATAGAATTGGCCTGGGCATCGCCATGGCGGTACTTCTTTCATTAGCGTCAACTGTCGCGATTATATCCAACAATTCTCTAGCTCGCTGCCGAGGCGTGCCCCTACGCGGTGCACCAATACAAAAAGACGCGCAGCAATACGCGTCTTTTTGTATTGGTGCCGAGCACAACGGTATTGGGGAAATGACATAGTCTAAGGAACAATTTCATTAAAAGCGTGAACTTAAAATACACGATTGAAAGCGTAGTTACGATTCGCGTCGATAGAGACCCAATTTGACAAAACGTCCTCATGCAGTAGTGTCACCTCCGAAACAAGGAGATCTTTACGTTATGACTCAGATAGCTCTTGCGGCGTCATGCGCCGCATTCGCCTTCATGAATATCATGTTTTTGCGTGCTCGTATGGCGATGGGTGGTGCAAGTGGTGTGCTGGAAGGAGTCGGCAACGCACACAAACCGATCGTCGGCATGATTCTTTCTGGTTTCATCGGAAGCATCACATTCGTGATCGCGGCGGTATATCTCTGGGGCGGCGGCGGATTCTTTTCCGACCTCGCATGCGGAACGTGGTTTCTGTTCCCCGCGCTCGCCGCCAACCAAGCTCCGGGATTCGCACGGAATCATAGATGGTGGTGGTCAACCACTCCCGTGAGTACCAAGTGGCTCGGTGAGAAAAAAACGTGGGCGGCATACTACGCCGGTCCACTCTTTGCCATCGTCGCACTCTACCTTGAACGTGCAATGGTTACGTTATGGCCAAGCCTGCAAACATTAGGGCCCATACCTTTTTCCGAACCTCTTTGGATAAGCGGAATCGGTTTCGGTCTTGGGGCAACGCTGTTCGGCGACCATGCGGAGTCCTTCCTCAAAAGGAGGATTGGGATAGCGTCCGGTGAGTCATTCTGGCCATTTGACCAAACCGACCTTATCCTCGGAGCATCGCTTATTATTGGGCTTTCAGGGTACTGGATTAGCATCGGCCCACTCGTGGCTTTCATGGTGCTAATGATTCCGCTCCATCCCGCCGGTAAAATGCTGGGCTGAAAATAAGAATTCGCTCGCAAGACTAGCCGAGTACGAGTGAATTCAAAAGGTCGTCGGGAAACTGACGACCTTTGCCTTATTTTACGTATGCAGACATCTCCAAAAACAAACCGCCCTTTCGGGCGGTTTGTTTTTCCTTATGCTGTTCGGGCAATTGCCGCCGCGAGGCGCGACTTCTTGCGTGCCGCCGCATTCTTCTTGATAACTCCGCGTTTTGCCGCCTTATCAATTGCTTGGTACGCGGCCGCGAGAAGCTTTTCAGCATCCTGCTTCTTCCCTGCGACAAGCGCCTTCTTTACGTCCTTAGTAGCGTCCGTAAGCTTGTTCTTGCGGCGTATATTGAACACGCGCTTTTTAAGGGATGCGCGGTGTGCCTTCTTTGCTCCTCGAGTGATTGCCATGTCGTCGCATCCTAATGCATTAGCCGTGTATTCGCAAGCACCCTCGCACCGAACTCACGTGCCCTGTATGATTACCTTATGATTCGGGAGATACATGGGAAAGTGCTTTCAGTTGAGCCTCTTGGGGTAGTGGTAGACGTGGCGGGTTTCGGGGTATTCGTTCACCTAGCCAACCCTAGTACTCTTGCTGAAGGGACTACCACTGCCCTTAAAACCTATCTTTCCGTGACCCAAAACGGCATGGATTTGTACGGGTTTATGAATGAAGCTGACCGCAGATTCTTTGAACTTTCCCTTACGGTTTCTGGCGTTGGCCCCAAAACCGCCCTTTCCCTTCTGCGCCGCGCGCCGCGCGAGAAAATAGAGGAGGCTATCGGAAAAAAAGATATCGCCTACCTTACCCGTGTCGTTGGGCTCGGAAAAAAGAGCGCGGAAAAAATGATCGTTGAAATAAGCGAACGTATCAGCGTTGGAACAAGTGAGACGCAGAGTGAAGACGCAGAGGTCTTTGACACGCTTGTCGCACTCGGGTATACCGAGCGTGAGGCACGAAAAGCACTTTCTGGAATTCCCGACACGGTGTCGGGGAAAGATGCACGTCTGCGCTCAGCACTTTCCACGGGCGGCCGTTAATCTATGCAATCCTTTCTTCAATCACTCCTTGGTCGTTCGGCATATCGGGTACTTCTGCTTCCCTATCATTTTCTATGGGCACTACTTGGCGCGCTACGCTACGGCTTCCCAGCGCAGAAACTCACTGTCATCGGTGTTACGGGCACCAAAGGAAAATCGTCGGTATCTGAAATGCTGTACGCCATTCTTACGGCAGACGGACACAAAACTGCACTCACCGGCACCATCCGTTTTGCTATCGGCGAAGAATCACGGCCAAACCTTTTTAAAATGACCGTACCGGGGCACGCTTTCTTACAAAAATTTCTTAGAGACGCCGTTTCTAAAAAAGCAGAATTCGCCGTGCTGGAGCTTACCTCTGAATCCGTGCTCCAATATCGCCACCTTTTTCTTTCGTTGAACGCGCTCGTGTTTACGAATCTCCAAAAAGAACACCTTGAATCGCACGGTGGAATGGAAAACTATTTCCGTGCAAAATACCGGTTAGCTGAAGCGCTTCTAAGCTCCTCAAAACGCCCGCGCGCAATTATCGCGAATACCGACGACGAATACGGCGACCGTTTCCTATCTGCCGAAGTTGAAACAAAAATGCCTGTATCGTACGCCGATGCAAAAGACACGGTATTCAAAGACGGAAGCGTGTCATTTATGTATAAAAACACCCGCTTTGATATCCCTCACCCAGGAAAGTTCAGTGTATTGAATGCATTGTCCGCAATAAAAACAGCGGAGTGTTTTGGTATATCCGTGGAAACATCTGCACGCGCGCTTTCTAATCTGAAAAGAATTCCCGGACGTGCAGAGCGCATTGATGTCGGGCAACCATTTCTTGCCATTGTGGACTACGCACACACACCCGACTCTTTGAAGGCACTTTATAGTGCCTATGAAAACCGCAGAAAAATATGCGTGCTTGGAAACACGGGAGGCGGACGTGACAGCTGGAAACGCCCGCTTATGGGCCGTATTGCGGAAGAATCTTGTGTAGAAGTTATTCTCACCAATGAAGACCCGTACGACGAGGATCCAAAAAAGATTGTGGATGAAATGGCGGCAGGCATGACTCGTGAACCACAAATAATTATGGACAGGCGTGAAGCTATTCGTACCGCGCTGTCACTTGCAAAAGACGGTGATGCGGTACTCGTGACGGGAAAAGGAACCGACCCGTATATGATGGAAGCTCATGGAAAGAAGACACTCTGGAGTGACGCGGACATTGTAAAAGAAGAGCTCACGCGACTGGTATCATAGGTGCATGCGAAGCGATCTCTTTCTTTTCTTCGGTATTCTTATTTTCATATTCGTTGTGTGGGTTGCAACCGGTGGACCCTCGCGCCCTATTTCTTTTTCAGGCCCATTCATCACTCCACTCACCAGTGTGGGTGGCACAGCAACATCAAGCACTGGCTACCGCATTTCAAATGGTGGTGGAGCACGTAGTGGCGCGCGCGGTGGCAGTACCGCAAACGCTCAACAGAGTTTGAGCTACGCCCAAGAAAACGTCGTTGATCTGCAGAAGTCACTCGCAGACGCCGCACATTTTGGTACCGCTTCCACACTCAAGGGGTTGGTCACTTTTTCCCATGATGTGAGTCCGCTTCGGGCAACCGATGCAAAAAATGAATATCTCACCATTACCGTTTCAACACGCGCAACCACCGGTATCAGTATCAGCGGGTGGCATATCTACAGTGAAAGAATAAACCACGCGCTTAGGATTCCCGAAGGAGTGAATCTGCCTCACTCAGCAGAAGTGAACCAGACCGCGCCCATTGTGCTTGCGCCCGGACAAAGCGCCATCATTAGTGTTGGTACGTCTCCGGTCGGAATGTCTTTCAGACAGAATATGTGCACAGGCTACTTTGATCAGTTCCAAAATTTCACACCCTATATTCCACACGTTTGTCCGCTCCCTTCTTCAGACTTTGCACGCTTCTATCTGGGCAACACCCACAGCTACGATGTCTGCAAAGCATTCATACAAAAAGTCCCTCAGTGCACCGTGCCGCTTGATGTGCCAAACAATATTGGCACGGACTGCTGGACGCTTATAAACAACGACTTCAACTACAATGGTTGTGTGACCACCCACCTTGGTGACCAAGGGTTCTTTGGAAACACGTGGCGCGTGTACCTTGGTGAACAAGATGCATTCTTTACCCAAGACCACGACACGATTAAACTCCTTGATACTGCTGGCCACACCGTGGATGCCTTCTCGTACTAGGAAAAGTTGGTAAAAAGTGGTAGAAAACACTGATTGCGCCTATAGCTCAGTTGGTAGAGCGGCTCCCTTTTAAGGAGATGGTCGTTGGTTCAAATCCAACTAGGCGCACAAAAACAGAAAGACCTGCCTTGCGGCAGGTCTTTGTGTTTTGGTGCGCGGTGGAGCAATACCCGAATCTGTGAGATCGAGCGAGCATGGGTCGAAAGCGCTTGGTAAATGCAATTAAAGATCTGGTGCGTGTTTCTTTACAAGCTCCTTTTTTCGAAGAATTTCTTTTACTTTCTCTCCAGTCTCCTCGCGCATCTGGCGTGTGGTTAAATTAAGAATTTCAAACTTTTGATTCACTAGTTCTTGATAAAATTTCTCTAGGGTTTTAATATCTTCCAAAAGTTTTTTTGTTGTCAACCATCTAAAAAGAAGGGTGACAAAAATAGATACAGCGGAGATGGCAACCGCACATAAGGATATTTTTCTTAGAAAATCTATGTCTATATTTTTTATCGTGTTGGAATCTACAGCAAGAGTAGTTACAAGTACCGTGGAGGAAACAATTAGAAAATTTTTTCCTGCTTCTAGTAAAATATCTAAATGTTTTAGAAATAGATCAGCTGTGACCGGCGAAATTTGCATTCTTCTTTCAAAAAGCCTCTCGGCTATCTCGGTTTGTTTTTGTAATAAATCCTGACCTTCTTCCAGCTCTTGTGATACCTTCTCTTCTATCATTTTTTCTATTTCTTTCTTTTCCATAAGTTAATGAGATTCTTAAGTTAAAATTAGAGCCCGAGCGCCCACCGCTCAAGTGCCGTACCAAGGTCTACACCTTCTGAACGGGAGTCCGAAAGAAGTTCAATTAAATCAAGCGAGAGCTTCCGTGATTCTTCGTTCGTCCACGCCCGACTTCCTTTCTGCATCACATCGCGTGCCTTCCAATGCAAAAGTCCATGAAGCATTTCAGGCGGATCTCCAGCTCGTAATGCTTTTTCAATTTCCATCCATAATACTTTTCCATTTTTAGCTCCAAGCGCGTTCACGAGCCCTGAATTAAATCCCCTTCCCTCTTTTTTTATCGTTACATCAACCTTGAATTCTTTTTCTGCTTTTGCTTCAAGCTTTTTTGTTTCGGCGGCTTTTAGTTTTGGCGCGAGTATGGCAATTGGGTTTGGCGACTCTGCCAGAAGCATGAGTGAATCCATCACCGCCTCACCCGAAGCAGAAAGCGAAAACGGGTCATCTAAAAGCACGAGTGACTTTGTGAAGAAAAGCCCACTTGCGGTTGCCACCTGTTCAAGCGCTTCCGGTGTTGTGTCTTCAGCAGAAAGACGCACGTAGTGTGCTTCTGGTGCTTTTTTGCGTGAAGCCTCTACCCATTGGAACGCTTTTGCTCGCACCTTCCCTGTGTCTGAGCCGTGGAAAAGATAGATCATAGTGCCTGCATCTGCCCCCAGTTAGCGCCCGACTTTGCTTCGGCGATAATCGGCACACCATTTGCTTCGGCTTTTGAAAGTACTGACTCCATGAGGAGTTTGATTTTTGCCGTAAGCTCTGCGACGCGCGCGGTACGAATCTCAAACACTAATTCATCGTGCACTTGGAGTAGAAGAAACGCGTCGTTTTCAGCACCTTCTTTTTTCAACATGTTATCAATGTGCACCATCGCGAGCTTAATGATGTCTGCTTGGGTGCCTTGAATCGGTGCGTTAATAGCCATGCGTTCTGCTTGTGCGCGTACGTACGGAAGCGGTGACTTCATCCCAGCAAGTTCACGGCGGCGACCAAACAGTGTTTCGGTGTACCCGTGCTTCCGAGCGAAACCTTTTGTGGTTTCTAAATACTCCGCGAGTGTTTTAAACGTACTGAAATAGTCATCATAAAACGTGTGCGCCTCTGCAGTGGTGGTACCAAGCTGGGCGCGGAGTGAGTTCACTCCCATGCCATACAAAATGCCGAAGTTAATGATTTTTGCGCGTCGGCGCATTTCAGTATCCACATTTTCCGGAGCAACACTGAACACTTCTGCGGCAACTTCGCGGTGAACATCGCGACCGCTTTTGAAAATGTCGCGCAGTTTTTCATCACCAGAAAGCACCGCCGCAAGCCGCAGTTCAATCTGCGAGTAGTCGAGCGCAACAAGCGTGAAGCCCTTCGGGGCAATAAACGCGTTGCGAATGGCGCGACCACGTTCACTCCGAATAGGAATGTTCTGTAGGTTTGGATTTGCGGATGCCATGCGTCCTGTTGCGGCACCGGTTTGCAAATACTCGGCGTGAAGTCTTCCCTCTGCGTCTAGAGCAGGAGGAATGCTCTCTATATACGTGGAAAGAAGCTTTTGAATCTCACGGTATTCCAAAATATCTTCCACGATAGGATGTAGGTCGCGGATTTTTTCTAGCTCTGATTCACGAGTTGAACGCTGACCGCCAGCAGTCTTCTTTTGTCCTTTTGCCGTCAACTGCAATGTATCAAACAGAATATTTCCTAGTTGTTTTGGAGAATTGATATTGAAAACCACGCCAGCGGCCTTATGAATACGCTCTTCAACGGTGGCCAGTTCTTTTTTGTATCGCTTCGAAAGATCGGCAAGCACGTCCCTATCAACAAGCACGCCATGCGATTCCGACGCGCGCAATACCGGAATAAGCGGTTTTTCAATATGTTCGTATACATCAACAACTCTGCCAGTCTCTTTTATTTTCTTATCAAGTTCAGCATATGCTTCATCAAAGGTTTTCTTTTTTGTGTATGCAAGCACATCGTCCACGCTTGGATTAGTGAAGTCGCTCGCAAGAAGCCACAGCATTACTTGTGCTTCAGAAAATCGTGTTGGGTCAATCGCTTCTTCCTCAACCACCTCTCCTTCCTCTATATCTTCTTCCTCGCCACCCGCGTTACCAGAAATCACACTGCGTGCACGGGTACGCAGTGAACGAAACCCAAGCTCGTCAAAGAGCGCAAGAATTTTATCTAAGCGGTCACTAATATCCCATCCTTCTTTCGGAAGTGAGAATGCGATAGGCGCATCGGTACGAATGGTTGCAAGCATTTTTGAAAACAAAGCATCTTCTTCGTGCTTTTTTAAAAGCTCCACCATGCGTGGTTTTACCTTTCCTTTTGCAGTAAATTTCGCTTCGTCTTTTTTAAGTTCCTTGTATATGTCTTCGATGGTCCCGAAAGTAGTGACCAGTTCAGTGGCTGTTTTGTCCCCCACACCCGGAATACCAATGATGTTGTCGGAAGGATCGCCGCGAAGACCTTTATAGTCAGGAACGAGCGCTGGAGAGAAGCCATAGCGTGTCATTACCGCCTTTTCGTCGTACATAATTATGTCGTTCAATCCTTTCTTGAGCGTGTATACCTGTACGCGCTTATCATGCACCAGCTGTAGGGTGTCCATATCACCGGAGGCAATCACAATGTCCACCAGTGGGTCATCCTTAAACAGATGAACGATGGTGCCTAAAATATCGTCAGCCTCGAATCCTTCACGTTCGTAAATCGGAATACAGAAAGCTTCAAATACCGACCGAGAACTTATAATTTGCGCCACGAGCGCATCATCACTTTTTTGTCGTGTTGCCTTGTACCCTTCGTATGCTTCATGACGAATCGTTGGTTTTGGAAGGTCGTAACACGCAACAAGATAATCGGGACGCAAATCCGCGATAATGCGAAGCAACATCGAGGACAGGCCGTACAGAGCGCCTGTCGGTTGACCGGAGGGACCGGTAAATTCTGGGAGCGCATGATACGCCCGATGAATAATCGCGTGCGAATCAAGCAATACAAGCCGTTTCTTCCTTTGAATTCCTCCTTTAGGCATAGGTTATTTTACGGGCACCTTCGGCAAGCGTTTCTATAGAAATATGCACTGACGCACGAGGAAGCGTGTCATGCACCTTTTCCGGCCATTCAAGCATAACTAGATTGTCTGCTTGCTGAACCACTTCGTCAAAGTGAAGCGGAGCAAGCTCCGTACCCCCCTCTAACCGGTAGGCATCTATATGAATAAGTCGTTTCCACGGTCCTGCGGGCAGTTCATACGATTTCATCAAAACGAATGTGGGGCTGGTAATGTCTCCTTCCACCCCCAGCGTGCGCGCAACTACCTTCACCAGGGCTGTTTTCCCTGCACCAAGGTCTCCGGAAAGGGTTATGAGTGTTGCTCCTGCCGGATTTTTTGCGAGACTTTTCACAAATGCTTCTGCCACGGCAGTGAACTCTTCTAGGGAATGGGTGACTTTCTCCATTTCTTCATTGTACCAAGCGAAGCCAGCGCGCTATCATTCATAGTATGACGAGCCTTTTTGACAACGCAGCAGAAGATGCAAAGATACATCACCTTCACGAAGAAGAGGAAGAGGATGTTGCGCAAATTCTTGCGAGTAAATATGGGATGACCTATACGGATCTTTCCGCAACCACCATTGATACCGATGCCCTGCGTCTTATTCCCGAAGAAAAATCACGGGCGGCAGAAACGCTCGCATTCAATAAAGAAGGAGTGAAGCTATCGCTTGCCATAAGGAATCCAAACAACGCTACCCTTCCCGCTCTTTTTACCGATCTTGAATCTCACGGGCACAAACTTGAAAAGTTTTTAGTTTCAACAAAAAGTTTTGAGTTGGCGTTCAAGCACTACAAAGAACTTTCTCTTGCTTCGGTGGTAAAACAGGGAGTATTAACTATTTCTCCCGATGAACTCGCGCGACTCTCAAAATCGCTTACCACGGTTACGGAACTGTCTTCGTATTTTGAAAACACACTGACCGATAAAAAAACGGGCGGCGTTTCGCGCATTTTTGAAGGAATGATGGAAGCGGCGTTTGCCATGAAGGTATCCGACATTCACTTGGAACCGGAAGAAACAAGTGTGCGCCTGCGTTTTCGTTTAGACGGTGTGCTTGAAGACGTGTTTGCCTTTACCCCCGAAACCTATCGTTCCCTGAACTCTCGTCTGAAGCTTTTGTCCGGCCTAAAGCTGAATGTGCATAACCGCGCACAGGACGGCAGGTTTAGTGTGGATATCGGCGGAACAGAGATTGAAATTCGTACGTCACTTATTCCGGGCAATTACGGTGAGTCATTCGTGCTCCGTCTTCTTGATCCCGACAATATTCACATTGGATTTGAAAATCTTGGTATCCATCCCAAGCTCTTTGCGCGTTTGGAAAAAGAAATTCAACGTCCAAACGGCATGCTCCTTACCACCGGTCCAACGGGAAGCGGAAAAACCACAACGCTCTATGCCTTCCTTCAGAAAATTCATACATCCGATATTAAAATTATTACCATCGAAGACCCGGTTGAATACCACTTGAACGGAATCGTGCAGACGCAAACAAACGGCAAAGACTACACCTTTGCATCAGGGCTCCGTTCTATTGTGCGCCAAGACCCGGACGTTATTATGGTGGGCGAAATCCGCGATGGTGAAACGGCTGATATCGCTATTCAAGCAGCGCTTACGGGACACTTTGTGTTTTCCACTATTCACACCAACGATGCCGCTGGTACCTTCCCCCGTCTTGCCGACTTCGATATTGACCCAAAAGAATTTGCATCAGCAGTCACTGTCGCAATGGCACAGCGTCTGGTGCGCCGGCTCGACCAAAATGCGCGCAAACAAGTGCCGCTTGAAGGAGAAATGAAAGCGACGGTAGATAAAATTCTTGCGAGTGTGGTTGATAAGTCTTTGGTGCCACCAAAAGTGGACATGATGTGGGTGCCCGATCCAAAGGATGGTGGCACTGGCTACAAAGGGCGTGTGGGACTCTACGAAGCAATCTTTATGGACGACGAGCTCGGCACCTTCCTGCGTGATAACCCAAGCGCAAGCGATATACGAAAGCACGCGGCAAAGCAGGGCTATCTCACTATGGTTCAAGATGGCATTATTAAAGCCTTGTCTGGCCTTACCTCTATTGAAGAAGTGCTTTCTGTTGCCGACATTCCCCGCGACTAGTTATGGGAAAAAATCTTTCAGACTTAATTGAATTTGTAGGGAAACATGTCGTGTTTAATGCTGAACACTATCCTGAACTAAAAGACGCTTCGGAAAAAGAAAAATTCATTTTTGCGATACGTCATTCTGCATTACACTTTTCAAAAACCGCAGGAAAAATTGCTGTGGTTGCAGAGGATGTAGATCATGGTTCCGAGCCTGATATTGCAAAGCTTAAAGAGCAGGTATGGAAATCATTGGTAAATGCATTTTGGCTTGCCGATAAAATTGATATGACGGAAGAAGAAATTATTTCTAGCATGGAGAAAAAGTATTCCGACAAATAATATGCAGGATTTTGTTTTTATTACCGGTAACCAGAATAAAGCCGACTATCTGGCGCGGTTTCTTGGACGCCCTGTTGAGCACGTGAAAGTAGATTTAGATGAAATTCAATCTCTGAGCCTTGAAGAGATTGTTCGGCACAAACTACGGCAAGCGTACGACATCGTAAAACGCCCTGTCGTCGTTGAAGACGCAGGGCTTGAATTCACCTCCCTCGGGCGACTTCCCGGCCCACTCATTAAATGGTTCCTTGAAGAACTTGGCTATCCGGGAACCGCGGCGCTTTTGGATGGAAAAGACCGGAGTGCGATAGCGCGTTGCCGTATTGGTTACTACGATGGGACCGAAGAAGTGTATTTTGAAGGCAGTCTCACCGGACGTATAGCAGACGACCCGCAAGTAGGTGGAGGGTACGGGTTTGATCCCCTCTTTATTCAAGATGGCTATGATGTGACACGAGCATTTATGAACCAAGAAGATCACGACCGCACCTACTTTGAGCTCAAACCGTTCGGAAAGTTAAAAGAGTATTTGGAGAACAAGAATACTCACTAACTTCCCGTTGAAGACAGTTTCTTTTCTCCGAGCATTTTCAAATTCCCATCCAATACCTTCATTTCAGGTTCTTCTGCAAGAACGACACCAGGAGCTAGTTCTTTTGTTTTTTTCCAGGAAATGCGACTACGCTCTGCTTGCATACGTGCATACACTCCCACATCATTGGCAATCATTTCTGCAACAGCGGGCGATACATTTCTGTTAGCAAGCTTTGTTTCCAAAGATTTTTTAACCAGCGCTTTAGTTACTGCCTCAATAACAGGAGGTGGGTACATGAGTGTTGCGTCACCGGGATAAAAATCTTTCCACACCTCTTCAACACGTGGCTGATATTCTGTGGATTTATTAACATAGGAAAGTCTCGACTCGGTACCCGGTATATTGGCTTCGTCTAGAAGATTGTAATTACGGAGAATGTCACCGACCATCTGTTCCTTTTCTCCGGGAATGGCAAGCTGTTCTTCTTTTATTTGATATTCAATCTCGCCCATTTTCGCTCTCACTTCCGCTTCTATTTTATTTGGTAGTCCCGTACCACTAATACCAAGATACCGTTCACCCTCGTGTTCAAGAGAAGAGTAGGACTCGAGAGGAATATCAAGCGCAGTGAGCTTATCTATAAGCGCCTTGTTGATTGGTTGTTCTAGAGCATGTTCTGGAACAGAGCGGTCGCTATACATTTCTACTTGTTCCTCGGCTTCTGCGCGCTCGCCGTGAGCGGCGCGGAGCTCCGATTTACTTTCATCACTCAGTGGACCTGTTACCGCTTCGCGCTGGAGAGACTGTGACTGCTTTTCAACACGAGCATCGGCATTTGCTAGTTCTCGATTAGCGTCTCCACGCTGACTTTTTTCATCTTTGAGTGAATTAAAAACAAGCGCGAGCGCAGCATGTTTTTCTTCTAGGGCTGCAATTTTCTCTTTCGCGGCACCTTCTTTTTTTGATACTCCTTTTACATCCAGCTTTCCAGATTCAAATCCCATAGGTAAAAATTACGGCTATCACCCAATAGTACCTCGTACGCCAACCCATCAGCGCGGCCGGCTGTGTATAGAAAAAGACCCCTTCAAGGGGTCTTTTTCTATCTATCCCGACCATAATCTTCGAGGCGATCGCATCGGTAAAGATGCGTGGACAAATCGCCTGAGGATGAGCCCAGTGTCCACTAATTAAAGTGGAGCCAGGAAGTCCTTGGGGAAGAGCCCGAAGCCGTCAAGCCTTGCCTCGAAGAGTATGTGCAGGATTTCGCGAATGAAACCGTGGGTATTTTAAATCCGGGCAAGCCAGTGGCCGTCCAGAATGTACTTTTGAGCCCCTCGCTCGTATGGTAGAATGGTAGCATACGGTAATTTTATGTCAAGTACCCCTAACGATATTCCTGAGGTTCCTGAAGCACAATTAGACGCGGCACTGCGTCCTTCTTCGTGGGACGAATACGCTGGGCAAGGGCACGTGAAGGCAAATGTGCGTGTGGTTATTGATGCGGCGAAGTTGCGCGGTGGCATGCCGGAGCACTTTCTGTTCTATGGCCCACCGGGAGTGGGTAAAACAACACTCGCCCACCTTGTTGCCGTCACTCTCGATGCGCCTCTTAAAACAACATCGGGGGTTGCTATCGAACGCGCCGGAGATCTTGCCGCCATCCTCACAAATCTTGAACCAAACACCGTGCTCTTCATCGATGAAATTCACCAACTGTCACGGAAAATTGAAGAACTTCTGTATCCCGCACTCGAATCAGGCACACTGGATATTGTTCTTGGAAAAGGTCCTTCAGCACGCACGGTTGAGCTTGCCCTTCCCCCCTTCACACTTATCGGTGCCACAACAAAAGTTGCCTCCCTCTCAAGCCCTCTCCGTTCGCGTTTTGGTGGCGGTGTGTACCAGCTCGATTTTTATTCTGACCAAGACTTACGTACCATTATTGGGCGTTCAGCAAAGAAACTTGGGCTCACGCCAACTCCTGATGTCATTGAGCGGGTAGCGGCACGAAGTCGTGCGACACCGCGTGTGGCAAACTCCCTCTTGAAGCGCGTGCGCGACTATTCTGAAGTGCACCAGAAGGATTTAACGGGTGAGGTTTGCGATCTTGCCTGCGAATTGTTTGGTATCGACACACTGGGACTCACCAAAGACGACCGCAGGTATCTTGAAACACTTGAGAAAGGATTTCGTGGTGGCCCTGCCGGAGTTCGCGCACTCGCAAGCGCCATGCATGAAGACGAAGACACTATTGAACAGGTGTATGAACCATACCTGTTGCGTCTTGGGTTTATTGAACGAAGTCTGCGCGGACGTATGCTCACTCAAAAAGGTCGTTCATACCTGCGCGGGGAGTCACTGGAGACTCTTTTATAATTCTTTTAGAAAATGTGATAGGTTTTTTGTATGTCAGGACACAGCAAATGGTCACAGATTAAACGGGCAAAGGGGGTGACGGACGCGGCAAGAAGCCGAGTATTCTCGCGTTTTGCACGACTTATCACTCTTGAATCAAAAAAAGCTAGCGGAAATATCACGTCCCCCGCCCTTGCCGCGGTTATCACGCGCGCAAAAGCCGCAAATATGCCGAAGGATAATATTGAACGCGCCGTTGCTAAAGGCATGAGCAAAGATGGGGGCGACTTGGAACAGGTAGCGTATGAGGCATACGGGCCCGGTGGTGTTGCCATCATTATTGACGCACTCACTGACAGTCGAAATCGCACCACGCAAGAAATAAAACTCATTATGACAAAAAATGAAATTGAACTTGCGGCTCCCGGAAGTGCGGCATGGGCGTTTACAAAGTCTGCAGACGGTTCTTACAGCGCAAATGAACCGCTTATGGATATTTCCGGCGATGACGAAACAAAGCTGGGAATGCTTTTAGAGTTGTTTGACGACCAAGAGGATGTACAGACGGTGTACACGAACGCGCGTGGGTACGAAACCACCCGCGAATAATATGCGCATTCTTGCGGTAGACCCAGGATTTGATCGTTTGGGTCTCGCTGTACTTGAAGGCAATCCTTCAAAACCAACCGTGGTATGGAGTGACTGTGTACTCCCCGCCAAAGGACGTCCCGAAGAACGTCTGGCGACGGTACACGAAGCGATAACAAAAGCGATACGAAAGTACAAACCCGACGCTATCGCGCTTGAATCGCTTTTTTTTAGTAAAAATGTAAAGACAGCACTTTCAGTTGCTGAAGCTCGCGGCGCCGTACTTGCGGCAAGTGGTGCGGCAAAATTACACGTGTTTGAATTTTCTCCACAACAAGTGAAGCTGGCCGTTACTGGCTACGGCGCCGCAGATAAAAAAGCAGTGGAGCGCATGATTCCCAAACTTGTAGTTCTTTCAAAAAAGAAACGGTTAGACGACGAATTTGACGCCATCGCGCTTGGGATTGCCGCACTTCCCTCCCGCTATCCACAACCATGACTATCCCCACTTGCAAAGAGAGGGTGATTCCGAGAAACTAGAGGCACTCCAACGCGGAGCTAAGTAACTCATTGTATGCAGGACGATGACATGAAAAAAGATGCGGAGCCTACCGACGACGAACTCGAGGAAGAGGACGATGCGGTAGAAACGGGTGAAGAAGAGGATGCAATATAAACGGCGTTTCTCGCTAACACAAAAGCCCCAAAAGGGGCTTTTGTGTTAGCATTCTTTCATGCCACGACGGCACCATCCGATACATAACCCTCACCCGATACTCAAGTTGATATTTCTCCTTGCCGGGTTACTTCTTTTCCTTCTCGGGGGCATCTTTCTTTGGATTGCGCTCACTCCTACACCCGACCTTTCTTCGTTTGAAAACCGAAAGGTTACTCAATCCACAAAAATATACGACCGCACGGGCACCATTTTGCTTTACGACCTTGATACCGACTCAAAACGAAACACTGTTGCGTTGAACGAAATTTCGCCACAGATTAGAAACGCGACAATCGCCATTGAAGACTCCGGATTTTACCAACACGGCGGCGTATCGGTTACTGGCATTTTGCGTTCCCTGTACACCGATGTCATCCGCGGATCACTCGCACAAGGCGGTTCCACCCTCACCCAACAGGTAGTGAAAAACACGCTTCTTACAGGGGAGAAAAGTGTTGTACGAAAAGTACACGAGTGGATTCTTGCCATTCGTTTGGAACAGCTGTACACCAAAGACCAGATTCTTGAATTTTACTTAAACGAAACACCGTACGGTGGCACCTACTATGGTGTTGAGGCGGCGAGTGAGGCATTCTTCGGAAAAACAGCAAAAGATCTGGACACTGCAGAAGCGGCATACCTTGCCGCCCTTCCGCAAGCACCGACCTACTATTCCCCTTATGGAAATAATCGCGCCGCACTTGATACGCGTAAAAACGTAGTGCTTGCTCGCATGAAAGAACTTGGATACATAGACCAAACACAGTACGACCATGCCAAAAGTGAAGTAATTACTTTCCACTCGCAACAATCCAGCTCTATAACCGCGCCGCATTTTGTGTTTTACATTCAGCAATACCTTGAAAATACCTATGGCCCGCAAGTACTCAACAGTGGGCTAAAGGTAATCACTACACTTGATGCAGGGCTTCAGGCATCTGCGGAAAAAATTGTTACCGACTACACAAAAAATAACAAAGCAAAATTTAATGCATCGAACGCATCACTTATCGCTATTGATCCAAGGACAGGGCAAATTCTCGTGATGGTGGGTTCTCGCGACTATTTTGATACTTCCATAGATGGCAACTACAACGACACACTTGCACTGCGCCAGCCAGGCTCTTCCTTTAAACCGTTTGTATACGCAAACGCGCTTAGTAAAGGTCTCACCCCGAACACCGTCACGTTTGACCTTCCAACTCAGTTTTCTACTGCCTGTTCTCCAGCAGACACACGCAATGACACGCCACCCTGCTATGCTCCAAGCGATTATGATCGCCGATGGCGTGGCCCCATAACGCTTACGAGCGCGCTTGGTCAGTCCATCAACATTCCTGCCGTGAAAATGCTGTATTTTGGAGGAATTCAAGACGTAATAAATCTTGCCACCGCCGCTGGTATCACTACTCTAAGCACTGCAAGCCACTACGGGCTCTCTTTGGCACTTGGCGCGGCGGAAGTTCGTCTTATAGACCTTACGAGCGCTTACGGTACATTCGCCAACGAGGGCGTGCATAACCCTGCAACAGGAATCCTTTCCATAACCGATGGCAGTGGAAACGTGCTTGAAGAGTTCACCCCTCAGCCGGTACAGGTAATAGACCCAGGAGTGACCCACGACATCTCAGCGATGCTTTCTGATAATGATGCCCGCCAGCCTGAATTCCCAGCAAATAGCCCACTCTACTTCCCCGGTTATGAGGTTGCTGTAAAAACAGGTACCACAAACGATTTCCGTGACGGTTGGACGGTTGGCTACACTCCTTCTATCGTGGTTGGCGCGTGGGCAGGTAACAACGACAACAGCCCGATGAAGCCCGAGATCGCGGGATTCATTATCGCTCCAATGTGGCACGCCTTTATGCAAAAAATGATTACGAGCCAGCCGCAAACCTATTTTGGGGAACCCCGCCCCCTTCCGGACAGCCCACGCCAAATACTCCTTGGAAACTATATGGTGGACGGGCAGGCCCACGACCTTCTCTATTTCTTTGATCGGCTCAATACTTCAGGACCTATGCCTGACCAGCCAGCCAATGACGCACAGTACGCACATTGGGAATATCCGGTACGCGTATGGCAAAGTAGCGGTGGTGGTGGGTAACGCCCCTACTGATTCATCGGCATCACCAAGTACAAGAATGAAGCCTCTCCTGTTCCGCGAATAACAAGAGGTCGCCCAATACCGCCGGAAGAGAGCGTGAGGTTGTCTGCGGTAATAAGGGAAAGAGGCGCCGCAAGGTAGCGGTGGTTAAACGAAAGCTCAATACCTTCACCTGATACAGCACCGAGCAACTCTTCATTAGACTCACCAATATCTGCATTTTTTGAAACGAAAGAAACCTTTTTATTTTTTACATCAAGCCCAAGACGCACTTTTTGGAAGGTGTCTGAAAACACCGATACGCGCCGTAGTGCCGCCTCAAAGTCCTTACGGAGTACTGTGGCCTCGGCATTGAATGTTTTTGGGATAATCTGCGTGTAGTCTGGATACTGAGCGGCAACAAGGCGTGTAGTGACAACACCGCCTTCCCAAGAAAAGGCACATTGGTGTTCATCAAGAGAGAGTTTTACCTCTCCGTCGGGAAGCGTCTGAAGAATATCAACTGCATTTTTTGCTGGAATAAGTACCGAAAATGGCTTCGTTGTTTTTTCTACTGGAATCTTTTTTTCAGCGAGACGGAAAGAATCGGACGCGACAGCTTTCAACATTCCACCCTCACCTGAAAGGTACACACTCGCGAGTTCGGGGCGTACTGTTGACGGAGAGGCACACGTAACAACTGAACCAATAAGCTCTCGAAGAAGAGTTCCAGAAAGAGTAAGTGTTTTTTCCGGTGTGTCTGGAATAGGGATAATAGGAAAATCTTCTGCAGAAAGTGTTTTGATAGTACTTTTCCCTACTCCTGACGTCATGACAATTGTGTCCCCAGCATGCTCGAGAGTTACCGTACCAGAACCAAAAAGAGAACCGGCAACCTCTCGTAAGATATTCGCAGGAAGAACAGCGATTCCTGTTTTCTTTATAGATCCTTCAATACGAAGATCAATACCGGTTTCAAGATTCGTTGCTCTGAGTTTTATTCCGTCGTCGCCTGCAACAATAGCAATTCCTGAAAGTGCGGCGAGTGTCGCAGATCGTCGTTCAGCAAATCGAGCGACCTGCTGAACAGCTTCCGTGAATATCTTTTTTTCTATTGTAATAACCATACCTATTATTATTAGGGGTGTTGATAGGTGGAGAACGTGAAATACTTCAGTGTCTGCAAGCTCAAATCACGAGCGAATTTTTTATAGTGTGAGGAAAAGGCAGGGAAGATTTTTTCCTCTTTTTTATATGTGGGGAAAACAGCAGACTTTTCCCCAGCGGCCACTACAGTTGTTAGAATGTTTTTCATAGCCTTATCCACATCATACCAACAAGCTACGCACGTCTTGAATCTCTTTAGCGAGTACTGCGTCGTCACCTACTTCCCTTTTTATTTTCTCGCACGAGTGAATGACGGTGGTGTGGTCGCGCCCACCAAGCTTGGTACCGATGGTTGGATACGAAACACTGAAGTCTTCACGGAGAATATACATAATTACCTGGCGCGGCCGCACCACTTCCTTCCGACGCGTCTTTTCGTAGATGCTTTCTTCGTCGATACCGTAGAATTCTGCAACTTTTGAGACCACGTTCTTAATAGAAACCGTTTTTGTGGGGCGTGAGAACGAACGGAGAGACTGACGAATCTCGGCGAGGTCGGGCGGCGTACCCCGCACTTGTGCGTGGCACACCACCGAATTGATAACCCCCTCAAGTTCACGGATAGACCCCGGTACCGAAGTAGCGATGTATTCAATGACCTCTTCACTGATAGCGATGCCGTGTGCGGCAATCTTTTTTCGCACAATCGCGATGCGTGATTCAGTATCCGGTTCTCCAATATCAATCGTCATCCCGCTTGCAAGGCGTCCACGTAACCGTTCGGCAATGTCAGGGATGGCGGCGGGTGCTCTATCCGAGGAGAAAATAATTTGTTTGTTGTTGTCGTAGAGCGCATTAAAGAGGTGGAAGAGCTCTTCCTGCATTTTTTCTTTTTTAGAAAGGAACTGAATGTCGTCCATAATCAACAAATCGAATTGGCGATACTTTTCTTTGAAGCGGTTTGCCGTGCCCGCACCAATAGAATCGGTGTAATCAACACCGAATTTTTCCGAAGTAAGGTAAAAAACTTTTCGATTTGGGTAGAGTTTCTTAAATTGGTTACCAATAGCTTGGATAAGGTGGGTCTTTCCTCTTCCTGTGTCTCCATAGAGAAAGAGCGGGTTGTAGGTGATGCCGGGTCGAGCGATTGCCGCCTCTGCCGCTTTGTACGCGAGTTCATTGAACGCACCGATGACAAAGGTATCAAAGGTGTAGCGTGGGTTCAGGTTGTCACTTTTATTTATGTAGAACTCATCAAGCGGTAAACGATTTTCTTCTCGCACTTGGCGGATTTCTTTTGGTTTACGGCGATCATCTTTCACAATAAGGTATTCAATGTTGCGATACTCGTACGAAACGGAACGAATGATTTTAAGAAGAAGCGAATTAAACTTCTTTAGATACCAGTCGCGAAAAAATTGGCTTGGAACACCCACATATACGATACCGTCTTCAATTTTTACGATAGAGCTATCGCGAAACCATGTGTTGAAGTTGGCAGGGCTCACTGAAAGTTCTACCTGGGTTAGGGCGTGTTCCCAAAGCTCTCGAGGATCGGAACGATTCATTGACCGTCATTATACGCGCCGATGCCAATCGGGGAAGCGTTGCGGCACAGGGGAGAACCTGTTAACATCATGTGTATAACGAGAACCTATGGCAAAACGAACCTACCAACCAAAAAAGAGAAAACGAGCAAAAACACACGGATTCCGTGTACGTATGAAAAGTCCGGGAGGCCGCCGTGTTATTACGCGTAGACGCCAAAAGGGTCGTCGCAAGCTCGCCGCCTAGCCTCATGATGCCCCGCGGGCGCCGCCTTCCTCGCGCCGCCTTCCCTGCACTCCTGCGGGCAAAAAGGCTCTCTAGCCCTCATTTTGGGGTTTCTGTCGCTTCTGCCCCACGGGGTGGGTGTGCGGTGGTCATACCCAAAAAAGCCGTACCCCACTCGGTTGATCGGCATCTTTTGAAACGTCGAGTACTTTCCGTGCTTAAAAAGTGGTATGCCCCCCATATGGCACTTGTGGTGTATGCAAAGAATGGGAGCTCCACCCTTCCCTTCCGCATTATCCAGAGCGAACTTGAGGCACTTCTTGGTAAACTCACTGTATGATTTCCTTTCTCTTCCACACTTATCTTTCCCTACCAATCTACAACCTTCTCATTTTTCTTGTTGGCATCATTCCAACAGGAGATGTGGGTGTCGCGGTTATTGTTGTGACGCTCGTGGTGAAGGCGGCAGTACTTCCCCTCTCTCTTTCAGCGGTTCGCACCCAGCGTTCGATGAAAGTTATTGAACCTGAGTTGAAAGAAATAAAGGAAAAGTATAAAGACGACAAAGAAAAACAAGCAAAAGAAACGTTCGCCCTCTACAAAAAGTACAGCATCAACCCATTTGCGAGCTTCGGTACACTTCTTATACAGCTTCCGATTCTACTCGCTCTCTACTGGGTATTTCGTGGAGAAGCACTTCCTACGATAGATGTAGCGTCGCTCTACCACTTCGTTGCTATCCCAACCGTCATATCCACGAACTTCCTCGGTATCTTTTCGGTAATACAAAAAAGTATTACTCTCGCTGTACTTGCGGCGATAACGCAGTTTTTGCAGGCATATTTTGCTATCCCAACGCCGGCAAAAACCGAAAATGCAACCATGCAAGAAGATTTTGGCCGTGCCATGGCGATGCAAGCGCGGTTCGTCATCCCGCTTATTATTGGCCTTGTTGCCTATGAAACGTCAGGAGCCATCGCACTCTACTTCATAACGAGTAACGTCGTGATGCTTTTCCAGGAATTTTTAGTGCGTAGAACACCAGCAAAAATTTCCCCTCTAAAGACAGACTAGAAACGATACGCCCAAAGTGAGTCGTCGCGTTTATTTACAAATGTCAGCGTGCTCTCGTTCGGGTCAACCGACAAAGAAATGGCGTCAATTGGTTCTTTGGTGAGTTCTGGCAGATTTGCTACGAGTGTCGCGGCGCGAGCGATAAGGTCAATTTTCCAAAGGCGATCGCTAAACGCGATTGTGCCCTGATACCACCCGTCGGGTAGTTTCCCCGAAGGGAGTGCTGTAGGCACGGCGCAGTATGCGCTTTGGTTGTCCGGAGACCACACACATTTTTCCGTAAGCGTTGCCACAGGAAGCGCTATGGTGGTGTGTGTTGCCGTATCGAACACACTAAGAGAAAGTGAACTGCCTGAAAGTGAACTTACAAGCACAAGTTTTCCAGAAGGACTTGGCAAGGCAGTAAGCCCCGGAAGAGGCCCCAGGATTTTGGTGAACGCCCCTGTTTTTCTATCAATCAAAAATGCGTATCCGTTTACAGAAGCCGAAGGTTTTGTATAGGCAAGAAGATTTGTTCCGGCAAATGAAACGTGGAGCGCTGAAAGAAGCGAGGTGAACACGGTTCCTCCGCCACTGCCGTCAGGTTTAGATATCGTCCCGACGGAACCGGAGGTGCTTGGCATAAAAGTGAACACTGTCTGTGTCCCCTGAGCAAGCACTTGCGAAAGGTCGCGCGCAAGGAACCTACCGTCCGTACCATCGGCCGGCAGTACATAGGTATCAATGTGCTCTGTTTTGTCCGGGTCAACCGTAAGGAAACGAATAAAAGCGTCGGATCCATCGGAGAGCCATGCTGTTTCCTGTACACCAGGCGCAGTGTGGTTAGTAAGGCGTACGCTCGTGCCCTGCATCACGTTATAGGTGTACATATTTCCACTCTGGCGATCTATGTAGCGTACTTCGGTGCGGAATGTCGGACCAGTATCAGTTGAAGTTGCATCAGTTGTTGAAGCAAGCGCGACCGGTGCCGTAGTGCTTGCGTTAATGATGAGCACTCCGTGAGCTACCGGTGACGACGTTATTTTAACTAAGTGAGGAGCAATAAGGGTGCCTGCAATGGGTGTGTCAGCAGTGTTCTGCGTTGTATCTGCTCCCTGTCCTCCTGAACTAGTGTCTTGGCTTGGTGTGCCAAACGGGTTAGCACCTGTGCCAGTCTGAGCAACGAGCCCACCACTTCCGTTAAAAAAGTAAAAGTACCCAACAACGATAAGGCCGAGAGCGACAATGGCGAGTGCGGCGATGGTAAGGGTGCGACGCATATTTTTGTTATTGACACTCCGCGGTTAGCACGTACGTTGCCCCTGCACACGCTGGCGGTATGGCCAGCGGGCGTAGCGGCGAACTTGAGTTTTTATCGATACACCAATTTTGCTGTGAGGTTCCTGCTGGGCACTGAATCGTCGGGCAACTCTTGAGATCATTTGCAGGACACGCTTGGCTAGATTTTACTTTAGGTGTGCAGGAAATATAATTATACGTTCCATAACTACATTTATAGCCCCCAAGAAAATTTGTTTCGGTAACATTGTTTCCTTGAGCATCAGCACATACATGGTTGGCGTCTGCACCGCCGGGGGTCTTTTCGCACTGAGCGATTTGTGGGTCACACGAAGCCGCATCGCATTTAAGCAATGTGTCGCCCTGTTTTAGGGGCGTTGATGACGCGAGCGCATCCGCATTTTGTTGCGACTGAGTCTGTGCAGGCTGGGTTCCTGTCGGTGTAAGGCCGCCGGCGTCGATATTCAGATTCAATATGTTTGGGTTGATAACCGTAAAGACAATATACGGAGAAAGTACCAACAGAAGGCCAAGGAGTGCAGTAGTGATGATATGTTTTGCTTCTTCTATTTTTGCAAAACCACTATCGCCCATGGTGTACATAACTCCCCCCCGCACAAGTTGTAGTACCGTTAGCACTACTGCTATCCCAATAGTAATTTTATAGAGTGCATTGAAGAAATTTGGGAGGCTCCCTGCCTTTGCCGCGTCTGAAAAAACAGGAATGTCAGTGAGCGGCACAAAAGCAGTTGGGGTAGAAGCAAGGGCAATTGATGGGATACCAATGAGTACCACTAAAAAGCCAATAAAGATGAAGCTAGAGCGATTGTTCATAGGCCAAAGAAGTTAGTGCCATTTGTTTGCCCAAAATGCACCGCAAGGGCAGCCTGCCCTGACTGATATGAACCATTTTGCGATGCCTGTGCGGAAAGTGCGGCGGTACCAGGGGTATCGCCTGTAGTTCGTACGGTAATAATTGGATCGCTTCCGCTCACTTCCCCGTTCACGCTCCACGTAAATGCAGTCTCCCCTGAGAAGAAATAGGGAACGGCACGAAACGCATCTTCACCGCCGTTCATTGAGAAAGAAGTTCCTATTGCCATATCGAAATTTGGTCCAGCAAGGGGGCTACTATGATAAATCACCATCAACGGGTCAACGGGCGCAACGGTAATCGCAGTGTGTGCCGCCACACTACCATCTGGTGCTGAAACGGTGAGCGAAACATCGGTGTCGCGGTAGCGTATAGGTGCCGTTGCAGAAAGAACCGAATGCCCAATACCTGACTGAGCGGTAAGTAGTTGATTACCTACTTTCCATGTATAGATGAGTGTTTCAGGTGCAAGTAATCCCTTGGCATTTCTAAGCTCTGGAAGTGCAATAAAACGGAGTCGACCCTCAGAAGCAATAAGATTTGCTCCTGCGTAAAAAGGATGGGTTGTCGACATCGGCTCCATCACAAGCGCCACGCTCGCCGGACGGATGACTACTGTTTTTTGATACTTTCCTTGGAGCGATTCTATGGACACCACAATAGTGTCTACCGCTCCTCCCGCTCCAACTTGGAACGCCGCTCCTTGTGAACCACTTCCCTTACTCAAGACCGTGCCATTTGCTGATATGGTGACAACAGCAGTTGCAAGGTCAACAAGGGTGCTTTGTGGAGTGATCGTAACCGTTTCGTACGGTGCAGGGTACTGGGGAAAAATCCCAACCGTAAGCGGGTCGGCTCCGAGCATCTGAGCGTGCACTGGTATGGTGCAGGCAAGAATGGCAACACAGCTTCCTAAGAAAAATCCCCAATGTCGCATAGATAAAGTATACCGCCTCCATGCACATCATCGAAAAGTGCACTGGGTACTAAACGATGTACTTCATAATTCCGGAGGCATGCATTTTTTCAAGTGCTCCGTTGAATAGTTTGACGATTTTCTTTTCCTTATAGAACGCCATTAGTACGATAATGGTATTTGCAGGGATAATTTGTAGAAACGGTATAATTTCAATAAGAATTGCAATAAAAAGGCGTTTCCAAAGCCACTTAATTACGGCTTTTTTCCACCAGCCGCCGCTAATTTTATTCCACGTCCACAACGTTAAGATGGCGCCGAGCACAATCCCTAAAAAAGAAGCAAGAATTACTCCAATACCTGTTAAATCTGCAGGTAGATCAAGAATATCTTTAGCAAGACCAACACTAAACATGAAAATAGGGAACGAAGGTTTGGCTGGCGGTGCCTCGGTCGCCAATTTTTGAGCATCAGTTGTATGGAATTCCTCTCCTTTCTGTCTGAAGTCTTCCGCAATATCATCTAAGGTTTTGTGTATATGTGCACGTACGAGTTGAGGACTTACTCCATTTATGGAATAGCGGGATCGCGAGGTAGTGACTTCGGACTCGCTTTCAGTTTCTTCTTCATATTCAGATTCTTCCTCTTCGGAATCTTGTGATTGTGTAGAAGAACGTAGTTGCTGGAACCGTCGTGTATTTCGTCCGTAGCGTGCAATTCCTGATTCAGTTTCAGCCGCACCAGCCGCCGCTCCCTCAGACGTTGCCGCACCCGCGGCTCCTTCAGCAGCGCCGGCTGCTCCAGTGGCAGCCAATCCTTCTGCGGCCGCTCCCCCTACAACCGCTCCTTCCGCCGCCCCACCAGCAACCGCTGCTGCAACGATGAGTGGTGGCATAGATTATTGCGCTCCCCCGCCGCCTTCCGCGTCTAACCGATCTTTTTCACGCTTTATAGAAAGGAGTTGTGAAGGATCGGAAGTGATAATTTGGTCTTCGGTGTATGACGCCACTATTTTTATGGCAACGTGTTTAAGCCCTGCAAAAAAGAGCCCCTCCCCTACTCCGGATTCAAGAAGCAGATATTTTTCCTCGTCGGTAAGATTGAACGTTTTCTGGAGCACATCAATAGTGGTCGGTGATTGTTTTAATAAAAGCTGGATAGAAGAGTTTGTCAGAATGGGGCGCCCGTATGGTGAGGTTAAGAAGTCTTCAACGTCTTGGGTGATAGTTGCAACACCAAGGAAGTATTTGCGTCCGCGTTTTGCAAGCGAATAGAGGAATGATGCCGTATCTTCCGACTTCATCATCCACCACGCTTCGTCGATAACAAGCAGACGTTTTTTGAGCTCACGACGAATGGCATTCCAAATGAAGTGCGTGATGATATACATCGCCACCGGTTTTAGTTCGTCTTCCATATCTCGCACCGAGAACACAATGAATTGTTTGTTGATGTCGACGTTTGTTGGCTGGTTTAAGAAACCTGACCACGTACCATGGGTATATTTTGACAGACGTTGCACCAGCGACTCACTTCCTTCCATGCCAGAAAGCACGGCTTCAAAGTCGGAGAGGAGTGGTGGCTCTACACCGCTAAAGTCACGATCGCCTGAAATATCTTTTAAGGCATAGGTCTCACTAATGGCACGGTCAACAATAGCGTCTTCCTCTGGCGTGAGCCCGCCAAGCATAATGCGGAAGAGTCCAACAAGGGTGATGATGTTAGAGCGAAGAATATCGCCTGGTTCCTCCCCTTCTCGTACTACCGGAAGATCAAAGGGGTTGATGTGGTGTTCACTCGAAAGAGAAATATCGAACATGCGTCCACCAGCCGCTTCCGCAAGATATTCATACTCACGTTCTGGGTCAATCACAATCACGTCGGTATCAAACATAAGCGAACGAAGAATTTCGAGTTTCACCGCAAATGACTTTCCGGAACCAGACTTTGCAAAGGTTACGGAGTTGTAGTTTTCAAGCGAGAATCGATCAAAAAGAATGAGCGAAGAGTTATGGCGGTTAATGCCAAAGAGAATGCCGTGGTCACTCGTAAGATCAAATGATACAAACGGAAAGATAGAAGAAAGTGGCGAAGAGTTGAGTTTTTGATGCACATTCAATTCATCAAGTTCCAGTGGAAGTGTGGAGCGGAAACCTTGTTCCTGTTGAAACAGTGCTGGCTTTGTATATACGAGCTTCGCATCCAAAATACCGCGAATTTCACCCTCAACCTTATCCAATTCTTCTTTTGAGTTTGCGTAAAGGGTCATATAGAGCCCAATCTCAAAGAGTTTTTCCTGCACTTGTTGGAGTTGATCGCGCAGATTTTCAATATCTTGGTATGCCGTATCAAGCATTGGGTCGCGTACCAATCCTTTTTGTTCGCGTTCTGCTATCTGGCTCTGCACTTCCGCGACTTTCTTTTGAAATTGACGAAGCACCTCACCTGTTTCAAGTGGGTGTATGAAAATACTGATATCAAGTACTTGGTCGAGGTTAATGATGGGCGTAAACCAACTATCAGTCAAAAAGCGTGGATAGGAAATAGTGTAGTAGGAACGGGCAAATTTTTCGCCAAGTTCAAGTTCGCGAGCACTTACTTTGAGCGCCGCCGGCGCAATCATGTCGGCTAAATCAAGTGCGCCCTGCGCATAAATATCACGCGGCAAAATCGGCGTAATTTTCGGGTCTTCTTTTTTCCCGCGATTAAGAAAATCAAGTAATGCCATAGCTACTGTGGTCGATCATACACTGCCGGACTCGCTCCTTGCTGGTGTATCGGACTTTCAAGCTCACCCAAGTTGAACGAACGGTACAAAAGTTCAATTACTTCTTCGGTACCAAGTGCCGCGGCACGCACGCCTGAACCCGAGAGCCCACCAGCAACAAGCGACATGCGTTGCTCAAGCTGTATGCGGTGTTCATCAAAGGATGTTGTAAATTCAGTCGCTCCTGACCCTGACGAGTGACCAAGAAATGGCAATGATGTCTTTATGGCACTGATACCGGGAGCACTGTATGGCACGATGACGTAGAACGTTTTTGCCATAATGTTTGCGGCATCGGAAAATCCGCGTACAAATTGTATATACTCGCGTACCTGAATTTTCATTAGCTCTGTTCCCTGGAGCGGTTCGCGCTCAGCCAGAAGTGACAAGTACGGACGGATATCCATTTTGCGAGAGTGCACTACAATTTGGATTGAAAAATCAAGGGTATTTAAAAAGTTTTGGAATCCGCCAATAATTCCACGCTGTTCGTCTTCTGATTTCAGCGCGAAGTTGACTGACGAACACATAAGTACGCCGCGATAACCACCGTCTTTAAGGAGAATAACGCCGTTGCGTACTTCTTTCACAGGAACAAATGTTTGTGTGGCTTTTGTGTCAGGCATATTACTGATCGAGCTGTTCGTTACTGCGTATGTCAAGCGACCACGCTAGGTCGTGAAGCTTCCCGCGAGTGAGTCCAAGTTTTGCACGAGCGTTTTTATCTGTCTTCGGTGCCGCTTTCGGCGTCATTGCCTCAATCTCTTTGTCGGTTTTAGGTATTTTTTTCCATAAATACAGCCTCCCTCCCGTGAAGTATACAAACCCTGCTTCCAAAATATCTTCAAAAGGCTTGTTGTTGACGCGGTAGAACGCCAGTGCACCTGTAAGTCCAGCAACAGGAAGCGCAACAAGGACAGCAAAAAGTAACGGAAGGTAGAAAAAAGCGATAGCGCATACGCCCGCACCGCCCGCAATATAAATAAATTGCTTCAGCGTGAATGGTCCGAAAATCTTATCTTCAATCTCAATGAATTGAGGAACTTGGTACTCCATTCCTTTAGTATATCAGCCCGCACACGCACATTGCGTCGTTAATGACTGCTAGAAGACGCGGGCTTGCTTGAGCCACTTGCTGACTTACCCGCACCTCCACCACTGCCAGCAAATTTTCGAATTTGCACGCCAAGCCATCCTATAAGAAATGGAAATCCAAACAACAACTCAAGAGCACCCATACTCATTCCAATTGAAGCACCAAACCCAACCGTGTGGCCAGTAAGTGCCGCCGCACCAGAATAAGAAGCTGCCCCAGCCCCCGCGATACCTGCCGCCGCCGCGCTCCCTGCCCCAGCGAGTGTCCAGAGAGCAACAGCTCCTGCCCCGCCAGTAAACGATGCCCCACTTGCGTACCCACTTCGCATAAGGGAAAAGAGAGACTTTTTTTCAACAGAAGGTACCGCCGCGGTTTGCGGCGGTACAGTATTCGGCTGAACACCTACCGACTCATTTGGTTGCACTGCCCCTCGCTCACGTAATTGCTGGAGACGTTCCGCACGTACCGTTACCGTTTCGGGGTCTGGTGGAGACACAACGGGATTACTTTCAACCGTTACCGGTTGTTCTTGCGTTACTTCGTCTTGGTGAGGGTTCTGTTCTAGACCTCGTTCGGGGGTTGATTCAGCCATTACCCACTAGAATACCACTTCTCTATTCGGGTGTTTCGCGGTACGGATCAACACCATAGTTTTTAAGTACCGCATGGAGTGAATCTTTTGTTGTTGGCGCGGCGGTTGTTTGAGGGTCTTGTGCCGGCGTTCCAGCTGGCGTTGGTCGCCATTGCGGTTGTACAGGCGGCATCTGTGGAGGTTCAGGCAGTATTGGTGTTGGTAGCGGAACTGGAACAGAAACGGGTTGTATGTAAGGAGCCATAGACGGCAGTTGTGCAGGAAGCGGTGTAGGTACGCTTGGCACAGACGGTATCGAAGAATATGACGCAGGTGGCATCGTTGGCATAGGAAGCCCTGTTTCTTTTGGAGCAAGGGGTTCATATCGCGGCATAGTTGGTGCGGATTCTTGGGGGATCTCCGGTTGTTTAATCGGGGCACTTGCTTGTGCAAAAATTGCAGGCGGTGGCGGTGGTTGCTTTACCGGCATGGGCGCTACATATAAAGGAGCGCTTTCTTCGGGGATAGGCGTTGCGACCGGCGTGGGTGCGGGTATGGGTTCCGGTGTTGGTTCTTCTTGAGGCTCCGCCGGTGGCGCATTACGTATTTCATCGCGAAGTACCTTGAAAACTCGCTCGTTCAACGCACTAATGATTGCGTCTGCGCTTGCGTCCGGTACCCCCATTTGGGCAAGTTCAGACTGGAACTGCACGGGACTTGAAAGCCCAAGGAGCATATTTGTTGCCGCCTGCGCGATTAGTCCAACCGTGTCTACATGCAGTCCGTAGGTTCCTGCCAGTTCTTGTAATAATTCAAAGAGTTTTGTGCTCGCAATATACGCACGTACCGGTTCCGGTAGTTTTTTATATGCATCACCCATTTGTTCAGGAGTAGGATTCATACGTTTTATATTCTGCGTCCGCGATTACGCGTGTTATCTCCAGCCGCCCCTCCCGCACTGCGGTAGTTATTGGCATTACTCGACTGCGTTCCACCTCCGGCAGGCGCGGCGGGTGGTGCTTTTACCTTCCAGTTCATTTGACCGGCGGAGAATGGGTTTTTGGCAAAATATGCTTCGATATCTTCACGCTGCTTCCCTGTCGTCGTCAGAAGTTCAGTACGTAATTGCTCAAGCTGTTTCGGATTGAATTTATTTTTTGTGAGTGCGGCTTGAATAGCAGATGCATCAAAGGCTTTCAGAAGTTGTTTGTTTTTAACAATAACCTCAGCCTCAACTTTCATTTTCGTTTCCGCATTCATGTTGTTCCAAATCTGGAGGGACTCAGGATGACCGCGCTCAATTCTTCCGGCAGGCGTGTTTTGTCGCGCCATTTTACGGAGCGAATCTGACAAGTCGTCACTTTTATCCAATGCTTCCAATTGGGTCTCCTTAAGCGCACTCTTAAATTCCGTAGTGTCATGCTGGATAATTCTCTTGAATTTCTCGTTGTCTGCCTTTGCCAATTGAACCAAATCCTTAGTAGTGAGATCTTTCGCGTTTGATTCATCGTAGCGTGCAAAACGAGCTGTACCCATTTTATGTTGAACATCTTCAGGCACTTCCTTGCTATCCATCAGTTTTGCAAATTTCTCCGGACTCAATACCTCACCAAGTTTTTTAACTTGCTCGTCGCTCATAGTCTTAATAGCCTCCTCAAGACCGTGCAAGTTCATCTCACGAGCGCGACCCTCAGCTTCTTCCTTATCTGCTGGGTTACCGCTTTGTGCCTTATCGAGAGCATCTTTCAAATCCTGCCCCTCAAGTGCAAGGTGCAATTCTTTGCCGCGTTCTTTCAGTTCTTTCTCACGATCATCATGTGATTGGAAACCTCCAATTTTTGCGCCAGAGGCACCCTTTAGACCAGAATTGATACCATCATCAACGGCTGTGCCCGCAAACCCAACTGCCCACTTCCCCACTTTGCCACCAAGTGTTGTTGGCTTCCAGAGGGCGTGTTTCTGCGCACGTTGCCCCGCTTTTACGTTGTATGCCTTTCTGAGTGCCGCGGCACCACGGCCAACAGTTTCGCGACCAAGAACGGCAAAAGGATACGACACCGCTTTCGTAGCAATGTTTGTGGCAAACGCCGCTCCATAGGCACCCATCTCTTTTGCCACCGTAAGTGCGGTAATCAGAAAGCCAATGACAAGAGCGAAAAGAAACAGTGTGGAGAATGTCCCTGGCCCGCTTGGGTTAAACATGTCGGTAAGAGGGGCGCTAAAAAGATCGGGATTAGACGCGGCAACACCTTCGCCTATTTTGAGACCGACAAACACTAAGAGAAGAAGCACGGGAGCAAAAAAGGACTGCGCAAGAAGCGTATCCCACCATTTTTTGGCATAGCCCTCAAGAAACGGCACGGCAAGACCCGCAAAACCGATAGGTGAAAGCACCATAAGAAATACCAGCACCACCGCGCGAGTCATAAGCATGATGGCCATCGCTATCAATACCATCATTAACACCAACTCAACGACAGAGAGGCCCAGATACCCTGTAAGTCCAAAGTCGTATTTAAACCCGGGGTGTATTACGGTATTTACTTTACTGTCACCCATTATCATTCCTGCAACTCCATAGTTCGGATTTGCAGCACAGCTTGTATCTAAAAATGACTTTTTCAAACAACCACTCCCATCTTGGTTGATAGATTGGCTGTAAAGAGCCGCACTTAAAACGTTCGACACATCAATAATTGCTTGAGACGCGAGAAGACTGAAGTTTAAAAGCACGGCAAAAATGATAAGGCGTGGGAGCGTTTTTTTCACTTCGTAGCCATGGATGTCAAGAATGGTTGCAACGCCCATAAAGACGAAACCAAATATGAGTCCGATGTTGGCTACATCGCGAAGTACACCCCAGCCCGCGTAGATACCTCCATTTTTCCCAAGGAAAGCGGCAAATCCAAAAACAGTTTCCGAAATAATAATATTAAAAAGAAATGCGGTAATGGAAAGAAAAACACCAATAAGTTCATAAATGGCATACCCAATACCGCTAAACGCGCAGGTAATTGGGCTACCGACACAGCCGACAAAATTAAATAAAGCATCCGTTGCTCCAGCATGAGCAACTATTGGTACTTCAAGAATCAATACCAGTACAAAGACAGATAAAATGCGCCAAGGCCCTTTACCGTAGGTGGCGAAGAGTTTTTTAAAGGTAGTCCTCACCATACGTTAGTGCAGGATCGTACTGCACGATGTGGCAATGTTTTTCATTTGCGTATAGAGCGACGGGGCAGAATTGTCTTTGGTATCTTGGGACTCAGTCTCTGCATAAGCTAGGTCAGTAGCGGAAGGCATAGAAGGGTCATGGAGCGCATTTTGAAATTCTATTCCTACATCCGCAGTTTTTGTAGCATCAGATCCGGCGGCAGTGGCGTCCGTCTGGACTTTTTGTAAAAGGCTAAGAGCAGTTGTTGCTTTAGTGAGCGCCGCGCCAGCATCGCTCAGTGTTTTTGTTACGAGCGCGGTATTTTGGTCATTTGCTCCAGTCACACAACTGGTAAGTGCTGTTTGTGCGGTCTTTGCTATCGACTGAATCGTCTGCCAATTTGTTTGAAACTGCGTTATGTCTTTTGTTTGAGACGCAATAGCATCGCTTACATTTCCGGAAATATTTCCTGCGGCACCGTTGTACTGAGAGGGGTCGGTTGCCTTATCGATAAACCCGTTACCGCCCGAAGAAACGGAAGAAACACCAGAGAGCCCACTGCCACCAAGTACATTACTGGTAAGTTGAGACATAAGCGCACTTACTATTTCGTTAAATTCGTCTGCCGTCACAAGAGTGTCCCCTGTAAGACCAAGTGTTTTGTTTATCTGTGATTGAATCACGGATCCGGGTGTTTGGACGGGGCCACATCCAGAGCCAGAGGTGTCACGTGCGCCGAGTTGTACTGTGGCCTCGGAACCCGAGGAACCGCCACTCGGGCAATTGCGCCACGAAAGGAATCCATTGCCCCAATCGAGCTCGGTCTTTTGAACGGTTTTTGCCGTTTCAGTTTGATTCGATAGCTCCTCCTGGCCAAGACGCTGAGCGCCCAACGGATTGTTTTCCGGATTTGCAACAGCAGAAAAGAATGCGCTAATACCACCCTTAGAAAAATCGCCACCAAGAAACGCCGTATCGTCAGGAGTTACTTTATTTAATGTGTAGGGGTGTGATTGGGTAAACGAATCTTTACTGGTTGAAAGATAGTATTTGCTCCCTACGCTTTGGGCAATTTGGCTTTGAAATGGCGAACGAAGCGCGGGGTCGCTTGCGAGTTTGGCGAGGAAACTACCTGCAACACGGTCGCTCACTTGCTGAAGGGTGCTGGTAAGGTCGGTTACGAAGGCCGGCGAGCCTTGGAATCCAGAATTAATCCAATTCACCATACTTTTGGTCATCGTTTGGATAGCCATTTTGCTCACCATCCACGCAAGAGGGTCAAGGGCGAACTCTTTATTATTCGTCGCAAATTGGAGCGCCTTCGTGGCGATCGCGATGATATGGGTAGCCCCTGTTTGAATTTCGGTTACGATATCTTCAACCGGGTACGCATATGCCGGTTTTGGGATGCTCCAGAATGAACCGCTAAGGAGCAAAAGTGCGATGAGCGCAGATGCGAGTGATCGTTTTTTCATGGTGTTGTGGAAGTGGCTTCGGAGAGAGCTGTCGCTGTTTTATAGAAGCCGTAGCCAGGTTCGCTTGGCTGGAACATGACTCCCCCCTCGGTAAATAGATGGCCTACAGAGATGATAGTTTTCGTAAAGTTTGCAGAGTCTTTGTCTGCAGAACCAAGTCCAAGCATCCCGCGGATAGGATCGGTATCGATTGACGCCAAGTCTCCCACTGTTGCACCAAAACGAGCCGTCGCATTCACCAGCGCAAGGTGAGCTTGTGCCATTTCTTGGGGAACGGAGACAGCAACAAGTGCCTTAGCAGTATCAAGGTAAGACGTTGAAATTGTCTTCAGGTGTGCGATCGCTGTTTTGTCATTTCGCTCTACCGCGTCGGCAAAATACACGTCTGCATGGTAAGGCACGTTTGCGCGGTGTTGTTTAAATGCCTGTTCTACTTGTATAGCGTATGACTTTAGTGCAGTACTTCCCGTACCCGATACCTTTATTTGTGATGCAGAAAACGCGTCTATTTGTGTACGTGTTTTAAGAAGGTCACCAATGGCTCCCTGCACAAAGGTTTGCATCTGGGCGGCAGTTGGTTTGGTATCGCCGCGACTCACAACGTAGTTGTTGAAGAAGAGTTTAGAAAACTGGTCGGTAAGTGAACCGGGCGTCGCGTTGTTTCCCGGAATGTCGCTTGCAACTATTCCCGGCGTTGTTGTCGCGGTCGTAGCGACCCCGCCGTAGTGAGCGGTGGCAAGCCCTTTAGCTACCGCGTCGCCATCGGTTAGGTCAGCACGAACGGAATGTGCATTGTTTGGGTCTGTCCCATATAACGCTTCTTCCCAGTCAGGGAGCCCATCGCTGTCAGAGTCTTTGGCGGCATACGCTTTCAGAAGATTATCGGTAGAACCGGCGTTCACCAATGTCGTACTACCTGTATGACCGGAAAGAATGTATGCACCAACGATGATTACTATCGCAATGAGTAGCGATGCAGAGAGAATCGTTTTTCGTGAGTCAAGAAAAGCCACAGCAGTACATAAATAGTATCACGCACGCGTGCTTCCCCACCCACGTGGTATGCGCCAAGATGTGTATTAATCGACCGCACTCAGGTTCTGCACCAGATTCTGCCAGACAGAGAGCGAAAGATCCTCCGCGCGCGCCTTTGGCGGTATGTTCGAAGCAGTATATGCCTTACTAATAGTCTCTTTTTTTGCCACCGCGGTTAGGTTTCCTGCAAGAAGCTTCCGTTTGTGAGCAAACCCAGCTCGTAGGATTTCAAAAAACCGCGTTTCTTCTTGTTCATTTTTAAACGGCATATGAATACCCGTGATGGTGAGCACTGCAGAGTCAACAGAGGGCGCCGGCACAAACGCACCGCGCGGAACGGTGAAAAGATATGCGGGGACACCGTATGTTTTTACGGCGATGGAAAGCAAGCTTTCTTTTTTTGATCGCGCAATGCGCTCTGCAACTTCTTTTTGCACGAGTATGGTTATGGATGTCGGTTTGTTTTTTGTTGTCAAAAAGGTACGGATGATTTCACCCGTAATGTAATACGGAATGTTTGCAACAAGCGCATACGGGCGAGTGATTGATGCGGTATCAAATGTGCGAACGTCACCTACAATAAGCGTTAATTTCTTTTCAGAAATGTCCGATGCAAATGTTTCGGTCAATTTTTCCGCTAATGCTTTGTCAGTTTCAATGGCAACCACATGCGTTGCACGTGCAAGAAGTGGTTTCGTAAGCATGCCGGTGCCGGGACCAATCTCAAGTACGGTTTGGTTTTCAATGTGCGCGCCGTCCGCAATGCGTTCAGCGGTGCGCGCATGCATGAGAAAATTTTGCCCCAGTGATTTTTTTGCGCGGATATTAGACATAAATTTCTGGAAGACCATCGGTCTCCCCTTCTGATAGTACGACAAGCCCAGCATCAATATCGCGAATGAATGAAGATGGTTCTGAAAAGAAATCAGTTCCGTAAATGCGTCGCACGCTCGCTAAGGTGAGAATAAGGTGTTTTTTTGCACGCGTAACAGCAACGTAAAATAGTCGGCGCTCTTCTTCTTCGTCACGCTTTTCGTCATTCATTCCCTGATGCGGAAACAATCCTTCTTCCATTCCCGAAACAAATACCGTATCAAATTCCAACCCTTTCGCCGCGTGCACCGTCATAAGGGTTACGCCGCGCGTTTCTTTTTTTCTATCAAGCTCATCTTGATCGCTCGCGAGTGCAACGTCTGCAAGAAACAGGGAAAGCCCTTCGTACCCCATTTGTTCATCGTAGCGCGAGGCGAATGTAGCAAGCTCCTTCACGTTCTCCAGACGTTCCGCGTCATCTTCGCCACCTTTCTTGAGGGCTTCAGCGAGGCCGCTTTTTTCAATAACAAGGCGTACAAACGCCGATGGCGCGAGTGTTGTGGCCGCTCCACCAAGTGAGGCGATAAGCGCTTCAAATGCTTCAACCTTTGCGTTCTCTCCGGCGCGCAACTCTTCACGTTTGCCGGCAACAAGTTTTCCAAGGGTGGTTTTTCCAATACCGCGTGGGGGTGCCATCACTGCGCGCATACGGTCGGCTTCGCGTGTCGGTTCAAGAGTAAGGCGTATCCACGCAAGCACATCCTTCACTTCTTTTCGGTCAAAAAAGCGTGTACCAAGCAAACGGTACGGAATGCCTTCACGTAAAAATCCTTCTTCAAGCGCGCGCGATTGAAAATTCGTGCGAAATAAAATGGCAATGCTTTCTGGCACTGTTCCTTGCGCAATACGTTTGCGGGCTTCACGTGCAATCCATCGCGCTTCGTCTTCTGCAGTACGCGCGATGTGCATATGAATGGGTTCACCTTCAGCGTTTTTTGTCGTAGAGCGTTTTTCTTTTCGGTTGCGATTTTTTTCAATGATTTGATTTCCTGCAGACACAATGGTTTGTGTGGAACGATAATTTTCTTCAAGCACCACTGTTTTTGCATTGGGATATGTGGTGTCAAAGGCAAGAAGGTTGTCAATCGTTGCGCCACGCCATGTGTAAATCGTTTGGTCGATATCGCCAACGACAAACAAATTTTTGTGACGTGCGGATAAAAGTGCCGCAAGTCTTCCCTGAAGTTCATTGGTGTCTTGGTATTCATCAATGTGCACATATTCCCAACGTGCGGCCGCCGCGTCGCGTATCTCTGCATGTTCTTCAAGCAAGCGAACGGGAAGCGAAATCAAATCGTCAAAATCAAGCGCTTTCTCTTTTTTTAAAGTTGCATCGTAGCGTACCCATGCGTCAGCGACTATCCGCGAACGAAAACTTTCACGTGAGTGTTTTTCAAAAAATTCTGCCGCAGTACTGCCGTCACCTTTTGCTTTTGAAATGCGCGCCAGAATAGCGCGTGGCGGTGTTTCTTTCGGGTCAACGTCAAGGGCTTTTAATGCTTCTTTTATTACCCGTTCAGAATCGTCGCGATCAAAAATAGTGAAGAACCGCGGTATGCCAATGACGTGTCCATAGGTTTGAAGCAGTTCTCGCCCCAGTCCGTGGAACGTGGCGACAAAAGGTAGTTCCCCGCTTGCTTGCCCCTCTCCCTTGGAAAGCATGGTTTCTATACGCTCACGCATTTCTCGCGCGGCTTTATTGGTGAAAGTAACCGCAAGAATACGGTGCGCGGGCGTCCCCTCTCTTATTAAGTGATAGATACGGGTAGTGAGTACTCTTGTTTTACCCGCACCTGCTCCAGCAAGAACCGAAATAGGACCTTGGGTGGTAAGGACGGCTTCTTTTTGTCGCTCGTTAAGGCCTTCCAAGTACTGCATATACGTTACTATACTTCCTTAAGGCACTAATTAAAAAAACCAAGTAAATACAGGGTATTTTTCATCCTTATTTGTTCTCCACAGCTTCATTTTCTCTTCATTGACCACGTTCTGGGTTCGGGATAGACTGGGCGGACTGACTGAAATGAATGCATGAAAGAAATGGCTTAGGTAAGCCGTTTTTGTACCCTCTGACACGCTGAAAACCACCACCTACTTATCTTATTTGAACCAAAAAAGACTGGCCTCGTGAATGTTCACCAGGGTCAAAAGAGATATGCCATCCTCGCGGCCGCGGTTGCCCTAGGCATCGTGGCTTTTGCCGTACCTACCAAGGCTAAGGCGTTTTCCTTTTTTGATTGGCTCACTCCTTCTGCACAGGCAGGTTCGAATGCTGTAGTGCCTGACGCCACACTTCCTATACTCAATTCCGCGGTAAATACTGACCCGAACCCCAACAAGGGTCAGCGCGGTCTCGCCCTTACTGAAAGTTCCGCACTTATTTCTGAAGCGGGACCTAATGGAACCCCGGTGGATGCAGACACTACACCAACCGGCAGTACTATTTCTTTGTATGTTGTACGTGCTGGAGATACTCTCTCTGAAATCGCCTCATTGTTTGGTATTTCGGCAAGCACAGTGCTTTGGGCAAACAATTTGGCAAGCGCGAAAGATATTCATCCGGGCGACACCCTTCTCATTCTCCCTGTTTCCGGTATTCAACACACTATTAAAAAGGGAGAAACCATTGCGACCATTGCTACAACGTACGGCGGCGACGCATCCGACATCGCTTCTTTTAACGGCCTTGATTCTGCAAAAGGACTCGCGGTTGGCACTACGATTATTATTCCGGGCGGTGAAGCAGTTTCCGCCCCGACAGTACAAACAAAACCAGTTCAAACTATTGCCTCGTCTGTTTCAAGTGTGGCAAGTTCTATTACACGGAGTCTTGCGCGTACGAGTGGTCCTGCGCTTTTTGGATACTACAGCAACCCTGTTCCAGGTGGCATTATCACGCAAGGTATTCATCCAACAAATGGGGTTGATATTGGTGCTCGCTCCGGCGCACCTATTTATGCGGCCGCTGACGGAAAAATAATTGTATCGCGCACAAGCGGGTGGAACGGTGGATACGGTAACTACGTGGTTATTAAGCACGCAAATGGTACGCAAACCCTCTATGCGCATATGAGCAAAAATGTTTCAGCGCTTGGTTCTATGGTGGAAAAAGGTGAGCTCATTGGATATGTTGGTGCAAGCGGAAATGCGACTGGCCCGCATCTTCACTTTGAAGTACGTGGTGCACAGAACCCTTTTGCACACTGCGCTGTGCTTTCCATCTGTCGCCCCCAGTAGTTTGACGACCTAAGGTGCCTGTGGTAGTTTGATGAAACGCCGCGATGTCGCGGCGTTTGACGTGAAAAACCTTTGGAGGTTACCTTGAAACTTCATACCGTTCTTATGAGCAGCATCGCTGCCCTTACCTATCCGCCGTCCGAAGCCGTCGCCGCCAAGACGTTGATCCAGGTCCAGACGCTCGAACCGTTCGCTCGCGCGACGCCGTTCAAGCACAAGACCGAAGTCACCGACGTTCTCGACACGGCGATCGGCGCGGCCACGCAGGGCTACGGCACCAAACGCAGCGACACCAAGTCTGGTGTGCTGAAGATGCTGAAGACCATGCGCGCCGACGTCCAGGCGGTGAAGGAAGACAACGACACGGTGGCCGCCCAAACCAACGGCGCCGGCGCGGCAATCGATCGTGCGCGGCACGCTGGCGACGACGGACGTCGCACGGCGCTCTAGCGCAAGAAGATCTCCATTTGGAGACGACAGTGGCCGGAGGGATAAAATCCTCCGGCCACTTTTCTTTTTATTTACTCAAATCCAAATAACCCGCGTGGGCGGTACTGAAGCGCTTCGTGAATGTGCGCGGGCAAGACCTTTTCACTATTTCCTAAATCAGCAATAGTTCGCGCAACGCGCATGACGCGATGATACGCACGTGGAGACAAATCCAAACGGTTTGCGGCAGACAGGAGTGTCGTTTTTGCTTCATCGGTAAACTCTGCGCGTTCATCAAGTTCTTTTCCGGAAAGTCGTGCATTTACCGCGCCCTTCTTCCCTGCTCGTTTCTCTGCACGCCCTCGTGCACTAGTCACGCGTTCTCGAACACGTTCTGATTTTTCTCCCGTAGAAAGTTTTGCAAGCGATTCGTGTGGAATGTGTGCAACCTCTACCCATAAATCTAAACGGTCAACGATAGGGCGTGAAATTTTTCGCGCTTGTTTAAGCGCCGCACGCACGGCGACTTCCGCGTCTGCGCTCAGTGTGTTTGCCGGGTTCATTGCGGCAACAATCATGCAGTCAGCAGGAAAGGTAATGGTTGCTTTGGCGCGAGATACGGTAACCGCACGGTCTTCAAGCGGTTGCCGCAGTGCCTCAAGCACCCTTGATTCAAATTCAACAAATTCATCAAGAAACAGCACTCCTTTATGTGCCAAGGTTACCTCACCCGCTTTTGGGTAGGCGCCACCACCCACAATCGCCGTGTGCGAAGTGGTGTGGTGCGGCGCACGAAACGGTGGCCAGAACACTGCCTCACCTTCTTGGAGCGTTCCAGCAGTTGAGTGAATGGCAGTAACCTCAAGTACTTCGTCCGGCGTGAGCGGCGGTAAAATACCAGAAAGCGCACGCGCAAGCATCGTTTTTCCTGTTCCAGGTGGGCCATAGAGCACTATGTTATGTCGTCCTGCCGCGGCAATTTCAAGCGCACGTTTCGCACTTTCCTGTCCTTTTACTTCACCCAGATCAATAGTGGGTATCGGGATACTGGTGCGTTTTTGTGCAATGACTTTTGGTAACATTTTCTCACCCTTCAAATGAAGCGCAAGCTCTTCAAGTGTTTTTGGTGCGTACACGGTCATTCCTTCGGCAAGAAGCGCCTCGCGTGTATTTCCAAGTGGTACGTATACGGTGATGATGTTGGCACGCTTTGCGGCAAGTACTTGTGGAAGAATGCCACGCACACTGCGTAGTGTCCCATCAAGAGCAAGCTCACCAGCAAAGAGCGCGGGTGTTTTTTGTTCGGGTAGGTCGCCTGCCGCAATTAAATAACACAACGCGAGTGGAACATCGTAATGGGAACCCTCTTTTTTCAAATCTGCTGGCGACAGTGAAAGAATGATGCGTTTGTTTTGCGTCTTTGGCGATTTAAACCCCGAGTGACGAATGGCGGCGCTAATGCGGTCGCGCGATTCTTCAACCGCTTTATCTGGAAGTCCGACGACGGAAAAAGAGTGAAGTCCACGCGTGAGATCGGCCTCTATGGTAACGAGTTCAGCGTTTGCGCCGACCGGCTGAGCGGCGCTAAGTTTTGCATAGCCGCGACTTTCGTCTTTCTTTTTCTTCACTGGTGCAAGCGGTTTTTGTTCAGTCACTCGGATATTCTACGGTATAAAAATACGCACCCGCGCGAGCGGGTGCGTATTTTGGAACAGCGGTTACATATGTGCCTTACAGGTACGCGCGGCAGGATCAGCATTCAAACGATCAGTTTCAATTGCTTCACCCGATACTTCGCATGTGCCGTACGTTCCTTTTTCTATACGCGCGAGTGCAGAAAGCACATCGTTGTAGCGAATTTCCAAATCTTTAAGGATGGCAGTGTTTTCTTCGTACCCTTCAATTTTATCGGCAACATCGTTTGGGTCAGGTTCCGGTTCCGTTTCTTGCGGCACCGCTTCCCAATCGTTTGGATTAGAAGGATTACGTCGCCCAATACTACTGAGCTCACTTTCTAGTTTTATTTTTTCAGCTTCAAGCAGATGCTGATACGTATCGGTATTCATGCGCGCATCGTAGCACTCGCCGCCCAAAGGAAGCAACTACTGTGTTCTTGTTGCGGAAAGACGGGCGAGAAGTACGGAGAATGCGGTTTCGTCGCGAGCAATGACCAACGTGTTTTGGTCGCGGTATCCGTACAGGAAGAGTGTTTTTCCATTTGCATCTTTGTATGCTCGCACGTCGTGGCTGTCGACAACTTCGTCGACAAAGTGCGCGCGTCCAATGCCGGCAGGAACGAGTGGTGGAGGCAGTGGTTGTGTGGTGCTTGCTGTGGTTGTGCCGATTACCATCGCTGTTTGCGGATAGGGTGGGTAAAGTGGCGCGAAGTCGCTCCCCATAGTTGCTTCCCACGAAAGCATTCCCGCGAAGGTGCGTTCATAGGATGTTGCGGCGAGTACAAAAAATACGCGCGTTTCATCGCCTGCGTGTACGACACCAACAGTGCTGTTATCACCGATATTGCGAAGCAAAATGTCTGGCGTGGAAAGGTTCAGTGCCTTTATGAGGGTGCCACCTCCAACGGTTGATGTTGCTGATACCGCAAGATACAACACACGCACTGTTCCAATTGGTGTTGCGGTGTTTTCTGCGTCACGAAGTGCAGTAACCAGTGAACCGCCCTGTCCGGAAATGGTCGCCGACTCATCTCCAGCAATAAGTGTTGGAGGAGCATTGGTAATGATGGAAATAGGCTGTGTTCCCGTAAAGAAGGTATAGCTGTAGTACAAAAGAAGTGACCCGCCAATAAAGAGCGCCGCTCCGCCAAGCATGTATGCAAGCCCAAGGTTTTGTTTTGGTGCTTCTACACTTTGCGGCTGTAGGGCTCCTCCCGCGTCTGCTTGCGCGGCGTACACAGAAAATCCCGATGACTGTTGCCGATTTAGTTTGTTAGAAAAATCATCGGTATAGGTTCGAAGGCGTTCTGGTTCTTGTACAGCAACTACCGGAGCGAGTTTTTGTATAGGGGCAGGCGGGGGTGTGTATACCGGCACCGCTTCTGGTTTTGGTGCGGGGAAGACTGGCGGCGGAGGGAGGTTCTGTTTTTTATATGTGTCCACTTTTGTGCGCAAGCGCGCCAACACCACTTCACGCTCCTCGACATCGTTTTTTGCTTCTTCGGGTGGTTTGAATGTCGGCGCAAACACTTCCACTGCTTCTGGTGCGCGCGGTTTTTGCCACACGGGTGCGGTAACTGGTATATAACTTTGCTGTACCGGAGGTGTCGTCGTCGGCATGCCGAAAATAAACGCAAAGAGCTTTGACGTGAACGAAAGTTTTTTTCTTGTTGCTGGGCCTTCCCACTCTCTGGGTGTTGTTGCTTCTGTCGCGGCTAACTGTATTGGCGGTTTTGTTGGCACCGGCAAGTTTTTCTTTGTAAGTTGCGGTAGATGTGGCGCTTCAATGATTGGTTCAGAAGCGGACATCTTTGCTACGGTTTCAGATAGTGAAGGACGAAGCGGTTTAGGTGGTGGAGGCGCCGGCGCCGGTTGAATGGAAACCGGTGGTGGGGTTGGGGCAATAGGTTTTGGAGGAGCCTGTACGACAGTTTGAGGCACCGGCGCAACCACTGGTGCTGGAGCACCAGTGAGTGTTGCAACATCATCGGCGTAGGTGCGCACTACTCGTTTTGGGTTTGTGGGGAAGGTTCGTTCTTGTATTGTCACACCCACTTCACTTGCGAGTGTTTTTGGTTGGACGATGGGTTGAGTATCTGCCATGAGCAATTCCCTTTCATTCTACCCCACGAACTTACTGTTTTTTCTTTACTGCGAACAATTAGGCCGTATGCGCGTGATGCGAGCGTTTCATAAAGACAAATAACACAGACCATCCAAAAATCATAAGCACTCCGGCAGTGAAAAATGGTGCAGAAAGTCCAATAATACCGGCGCCCACACCAGCCACGACGGGCACCACACCTTGGGATAATGCGAGGAGTGAGCTGTTTATACCAAGTGCCGCACCTTGGCGTTCAGGTGACACGCTTTTACTAATGAGCGCAGTGGTGTTTGCAGTGGTAAGACCGATAGGAATAGAGATAAGTGGTGCAAGCGCAAACAATATAAGCACGTTCGGCACAAAGGGATAGGTGAGAATACCGGCCGCCGTGACAAGCATTGAATAACGAAGAATGGCGCGTTCACTAAAACGGTGCGCGAGTGCACGCAATATAAATAGTTGGGTCACGACAATACCTGCACCCACGACACCAAAGAATGAACCAACGCCACTTTCAGAGAGCGAAAATTTCCCAACCAAAAATATACCGATAAATGAAGTGAAGAAAGCAAATCCGCACATATACAGAAAATTCGCGAGATAGATGGGGCGTGCTTCCCTGTCACGGAATGCCGCTTGAATATTGTGAATGCCTTTCAAGATATGGAATTTGTGTTCGGAACGGCGGTGTTTATGTGTTTCGGGAAGAAAGAGTGATACCGAAAGCACATTCAGTGTGCCAAGCGCGGCAGCAAACCAAAATGGCGCGGCGGCACTTCCGGTGAATCCAGCAATCCAGCCAGAAAGAAGTGGCCCTAAAATAAAACCGATACCAAATGCCGCCCCAACAAGTCCGAAGTTTTTCGCACGATCCTTTGGCTCACTTACGTCTGCAATTGCTGCCTGCACGATAGCAAAGTTTGCCGCGGCAATACCGGCAACGGTGCGTGCGACAAAAAGAAGTAGTACCGAACCAATACTGATACCAAAACCGAAGGTAAGCTGGGAGAGCGCAAGTACGCCAACACCAAGCGTAAGAAGCTTCTTTCGTCCGTATACGTCAGAAAGCTCACCAAGTATCGGTGACATCACAAATTGCATTAAACCGAAAAGTGCGGTTATAAGTCCAGCAAGGAAATACCACGTTGACGGTGGGTAGCCGGTAAGCAAGAAGTCGGGCGAAGCTGGGTTTGTGAAAATGGTTGGGATAATCGGGATCACCATACCGATACCAACAGTGTCGAGAAGAAGTGTCGCGAACAGTATAAAAAGAATGTATCTACCGCTACGCATAGAAAACTATCCTAACACAAACGACCATAATCCTCAGTTAAGGATATATTCCCATCCCGGTTTCCACGCTTTTGTTTTTCGCCAATCTTCCGCAAGCGCTTGTCTCCACGTTTTATGGTTCAGTAATACGTCGAGAGAAAGTTGGGGCGCCTTATGGCCAACTATGGCCACATGCTTTTCGTTATACTTTTTTCTCAAAAACAGTAGGAAATCAGAAACACGAACCTTAACATCATCGTAGCTCTCCCCTCCGGGGAACGCCTTGGTAATACACTCCTCTTCCTGCATAGGCTCTACTATTGTAGACAGAGCACCATTTAGCTCGCCATAGTTACACTCTCGCAATCGAGCATCAGGAATAATGGGATACACTCCATCCCACGCCAACTTCGCGGATGTGAAAGCACGCTGTAAATCGGAACAAAAAACGACATCGAATTTCAAATTCCTAGTCTGTTCTCTCAGACCGACGGATTGTTTTATTCCAAGTTCGGAAAGCGCAACATCTTTCCACCCTGAAGATACACCCTGCTCGTTATCGATTGTTGTTCCGTGTACAAAATACGTTATGTGTACCGACATAGGCTATGCAAAGTATGCTCTCAATTTCTGGTAATCGCTGAATACTTCGTTTTGAAGCTTCGGGTACGCGATTTTATTTTGGAAATCCCTATCAATTTTTGGCAGTGCCCAAGCGGAAATTTCTTCTCGCGTCTGGGATGCTTTCCTCCTTGTTTCTGCGTGTTGATAAAAATCAGTTTGCAAATGCATTACCGCGTCTCCTGCCGCCATAGCTTTCCCTTCTAGAGTTTCAGGACGTACATCCCCACGACAGCTGTGTTTTGCGATAGCATCATCCACAACGATCGCTATTTCTTCATCGGTAAAATGTGATGCCCGTAAAAAGTCGCGCGCGATTTCAAAACTTTTTTGTACATGTTCTGGATTTTCTCGTTTCATCACTGCATCTGCAACGTCGTGTAAAAGACCGGCTGCGGCGGCAAGTTCTGGATTGCCTCCGTATTCTTGCGCGATTTTCTTCGCAGATTCTGCGACAGGTAATACATGTCCTTCATATATCCAGTCTGCCCATTCAGCACGATCCGGATGTTTTGCTTGGTAGAGTTCTTCCACTCGAGGTTTCAACTGGTTAAATTTTTCCATTGATACTGTTTTCTCGTATTTTTCCATAGATGGTTACCCAACAAGGAGGTGAAATACGTAATTCACCAGAAGTGAAAATGGACCGACAAAGAAAATGGAAAAGACGACGAGAACGAGAATTAGTCCAACAATGCCGCCTTGTTTAATACGGTCGTCAAAGTCGCGCAGGTAGGTTGCAAAACGGTACGGAAGAATACCGCGAAGGGTTGTGTACCCGTCAAGTGGTGGAAGTGGAATGAGATTAAACAAACCAAGGAATAGATTCACAAATGCCGCTACTGCGGCGATTTGAATAAACGGATCAGGAAGCGTTCCGGCTCCAAAGCGCACCGCAAGGCCAAGCACGAGCGCAAGAAAAAGATTGGTTGCAGGACCAGCCGCGGCTACCATAGCCTCACCCCATCGTTGATTTTTTAAATTGTAGGGGTTATAGGGCACTGGTTTTGCCCACCCGAAGAGAATCCCTGCGTTACTAAACACCAGAAATGCAGGTACAAGAATAGAGCCGACAGGGTCAATATGCTTTAGTGGGTTTAAAGTCAGACGTCCTTCAAGTCGGGCGGTCGGGTCGCCAAGTGAATGCGCGGCGTATCCGTGGGCAACTTCGTGAATAACAATAGAGAAAATAAGGATGGCGAGCTCGAAGGCGATCATGAGTGGGTCGGTTTGCATGGCTAGAGGTTATTGTGCTAGCATGCGGGAACTATGGCAAGGGAATGCGCAATCACAGGCAAAACGACTCAGATAGGTGGGCGGTACTCCAACCGTACCCGTGCAACCCAATTTAATCCAACAGGAAAGGTTCGCCGTAAGGCAAATCTTCAGAAACGCCGTATTTTCGTTCCAGAAATCAACAAGACTATTATCGTTGACCTTTCGGTAAAGGGACTTCGCGAAATCAAGAAGAACGGCGCCTTCGCCACCCTAAAGAAAGCAGGCGTTATTTAAGGCTTATGAAAAACCCCGCGAAAGCGGGGTTTTTCATTTGAGTACCACGCTCGTACCGTCGCTCACAAAATCCAGTGTGCCGCGGTCTATTGTGGAGTAGATGGTCGCTCCTTCGTTTTTAATACGAGAGATGGCTTCTGGAGCAGGATGCCCGTAGGAGTTATGGGCTCCCGCTGAAATAGCGACAACTGATGGGTGTACTGCAGAAAGCCACGCGTCACTACTTGAGTTCTTGGAACCGTGATGCCCTGCTTTCAACACGTCACTTTGTAAATTGCCGTCCTTACCATCTAAACGCACAAGCCAACCCTCCTGTTCGGAAGGTAAGTCACCCGTGAGCATAAAAGACGTAGACCCGTACACCACATGAAGAACCACAGAGCCGCTGTTTGTTTCCATTTTTGAAACATCGCGATCCGGGTAGAGCACATCGGCATACGCTCCCCCACCCAAATTGAGCCGCATACCACGTCGCGCTATAACACGCGTAATACCTGGCTCTGCTTTAGCCGCCGCAAGTACCGCAGTAGTTGCCGCGGTGGTGTTTGGAATACCAGGCTCCATAAAGTACGAAACGGCATAGCGGCTAAATACCGAAGGTAGCCCGCCAATGTGGTCTTTATCAGGATGTGTTTCAACCAGCATATCTATAGAGTGGTCAAAAAGACCAAGTTCCCTTCCAAGCGGCGTGAGCACCACACTACTTGGTCCGCCATCCACGAGTACCTGCACGCCTGTCGGGCTTTCTATCAAAATGGAATCCCCTTGCCCAATATCAAGTATGGAAACATGCAGTTCGTGGGGGTGGGCAGAAAAAAGTGCCGAAAACACCGCAATATTCAGCCATACCAAAAATGCAAAAATAAGATGGGGTATGTACGGGCGCATAGACTCTATAGTACTTGGCACATAGGGGATATTTGCCTTTATATAATCTATATGTTATAATCATGTGGGGTAATACGCCGCGCGTGCGGTAATGGCGGAGACCAACATGGAGTTTGCAAGAAGAATTGATGTCCTCCGGCGAGGACGAAGACCTAGAGGTAGGCCTTTGTTGTGGATAGACGCAAAAACGCGCACCGCAATGAAGGTCTTGTCCCCTCGGGAACAAGGTCTCGCCGAAGCACTTATACTCGTGACGGCGCAAACACGCGCCGAACACGAGAAACCGACTTCGCTCGTCAATTAAGTCGACGAGCAGAAATCGGAAAAGGGTATCCTCGCGGATACCCTTTTTCGCATTTCACTACCGTGTGCGTCGTTTACATTGAAACGTGCGCTTCCCCACCAGCTCCCTTCTCTTTTCCGATAGCGTCGCGTGCCTCAACGCTGTTGCCAGCATTGGCTATAAGGGCACCGCTTGCGTCAACAATAGGTACTTTCTCCCGTACGCTCTCGGTAAACCCGAGTGCATTTTTGATATTGGTATCAAATTCAGGAGAAGCGACCATTTCCATCGTAAGCGGCTGACCTTTCAATTCTGCATCCTTTATGACAAAGGCAACGGCACGAGTAACCTCACTCTCGGTGAACTTGCCACCTGCCGCTTCGTGAACCTTTTCTGCTACGGCGTTTGAAACCGCGCTTGGCTCTACGTCATCTGACTCCGCCCGAGCTCCTCCTGTAAACATTTTGTTGAGATTGAACATATTTTTATAGTTGAGGTGTACAGGGGTAGTATCGCACGAGGCATACCACCTGCAAGTCGGGTTTTGCATAGGTGCTGTGGTAGAGTTCTGGACATATGACATATGAAAAACGAACGTTTACCCTTCCGGAATTGAAGGGCATCTCAAAGAAGCAGATAGACGTGCATCTTGCGCTATACGAAGGCTACGTGAAGCATGTGAATTTGATTATGGAGAAAATTGCCGCGATGAAAGAAACAGATGCCGAAGGTAATGCGTACGCTATTGCTGAAGTGCGTCGTCGTCTTGGATTTGAGTTCAATGGCATGCGTATGCATGAATATTACTTTGAACAATTTGAGGGTGAAAAAAGTGGAAACCCAGAATCGGGGTTGGCAAAAGCGGCTACAGAAAAATATGGAAGTGGTGAAAACTTTTTGAAGCACATTCGCGAAGTTTCTGGTTCTCGCGGTATCGGCTGGGTGGTGGTGTATTACGACAGTGTTGGGAAACAGCTTCATACGGCGTTTGTGAATGATCACGAACTTGGCACGCTCGCCACGCTTCCCGTTATTCTCGCGCTCGATTTGTGGGAGCATGCGTATATGGTTGATTACGTTCCTGCAGAAAAAAAGAATTACATTGATGCATTTTTTGAAAATCTTAATTGGAGCGTGTGCGAAGCACGCTTTGAAAAAGCAGTTGCATAACGAATAAAAAGTCAGAACATAAAAAGAGTCGCTCACGCGACTCTTTTTATGTTCTGATTCTCAACGTGCGTGGTTTTGGCAGTCTCTGCAACCGTACGACCCATCGCCACAGTAGTGCATACATAAGTACGACAAAGAAAAATGAAAACGCGGGGATGATGACGTGTGCAAACGGTAACTGTGCTGAATATATCCCAACCGAAATGATGTACGAAAGAAACATAAACGCAGGTATACCGATAAACGGTGCAATCCATGGAATCACCATGCCAACAATCCCAGCGATACATGACAAGAGCATCGTGAAAGGAATGACCGGGAGCACCAAAATATTTGCCGGAAGTGAAACGAGTGAAAAATTTCCCGTAAGGTATACGAGAAATGGAAGTACCGCAATTTGTGCGGCAAGGGTGGTGGCGACGATTTCACGCAGGAACATATTTTTTATAAACAACAAACGCACTTCAACAAGCGGCGTGCCAATGATAAGTCCGAGCGTCGCAAGAAATGATAGCTCAAACCCGGGGTCATATACTAGCGAAAACGGATTCCACATAAGCATAACCAACAGCACAAAAAAGAGCGCACGCAGTGCGTTGTACGTGCGGCCACTTGCGCGTGCGTAAAGCGCCAGACACGCCATAAGTCCTGCGCGCAGTGCAGATGTTCCGGAACCGGCCGCAACAACAAAGAGCAAGATACTTATTCCTGCAGATGAAAGTGCGATACGTTTTGGCAAAAATGACAATCCGCGAAGTACTGCTTCGGCGATAATCATGACGTTGTATCCGGAAAGCACCACAATTTGTATGAGACCGGAAATAGTAAAGGCGTTCACGAGTTCTTTTCCGAGCCCTTGTTTGCCGCCAGTAAGAAGTCCTTCAGCAAGTGCGGCGGAAGGTTCTGGTAACGCGTTTTCAATACCGTTTGTGAATATATGTTTCGCACGATAGAGCATACCGATGGCACGCGTAAAAAAACCGGACGGTGGCGCAGTGCTTTGTATGTGCGCGTCTTTAATAAGCGCGAACACGCCGTCTTTCGCCAAAAAGGTATCGTAGGCAAAGGTTCGTCCACCATCGGTTGCAAACGGTTCCGGTTTTAAAAAGGTGCCCGACACCGTTATAGCTTCGCCATACGATACGCTTGGATAGAGTGGTGCCACGGCAAGAATGAGAGACGTGGCGTCGCCGTACGTAACCATTACTGTGACACGTTGGCTCGTCTCACGAATGTCGGGATCAACGGCTATGGTGCCGTGAAGTAGTACGTTGGCACCAACAAGTGGTAGGAATGGGCGAGGCATTGTTTTTTGCGCAAGCTCCGTGCGAGCAAGTCCAAGACTGAATGCAATGAGAGCGAGCGCGCAGGTTGCAAAGAGTTTTTCTGGGTGTGCGTACCAAAGAATAAAAAAAGTTCCTGATAACACTGCCACAAACAGAACGCTTCCCCACCCAAGAGCGAGTGTGGAACACGCAATAATACCAAGCGCAAAACCAAGTACAGAAATAAAGAAGTAGTCCATGCAAGCGAACTACCATTCAGTATAAATTATGTTCCTCGGTCCATTGCTTTGTTTGCAAGCGCGTCGGCGTCTTTATTTTTTTCGCGAGGAATGTGTGTGAAGGTTACCTTTTGGAAACAAGGAATCATTTCTTTTACGCGTGCGGCAAGCGGCTTCAGGTTTGGATGTTTTATTTTATAGTTGCCTTTCATTTGTTCCACAACCAGTTTGCTATCCATTTCCACATCCACCGTCGCTGTTTTTGCTTCAACGCCAAGACGCAAAAGTAACAGCTCAATCCCCCGCACAATCGCGGTATACTCGGCGACGTTGTTGGTTGTGTGTCCCAAAAAATCCGCCACTTCGCCAATAACAGTGCCGTCGTTGTCGCGAATGACCGCGCCAGCACCGGCTGGCCCCGGGTTTCCGCGTGAACCACCGTCAGCATGAATAGTAAATCTCATAGAGTAATCATACGCGCAGTTCCTAGCGAACGGAAATGAGACGCAGACGCGGTCGGTTTTTTCGTGAAAATTGATCACGTTCAATATTCGCCAACACACTTACCTTCCTTCCCTTTTCAAAGAGGTGCAATTTTTTTCCAAGCTCGCGTTTTGCATAAAACGAAATTGCCTCAATATCACTGAATTCACCAGCAATTAACAATTTCAAATGTTCATTTGTTTTTCCAAACCACGAAACATCAGCGAGCGTAACATCACGAAATAAAAACACCGGTTTAGGGTTTCCTTCACCATACGGCGCAAGCCGCTCAACGCGTGAAAGTAAGGTGAATGTTGCTTCGTCCGGAGTAATCGCGATGTCGGCGCGAGCAAGTTCATCTTCAGTTGCTTTCGGAAGGCTCGCCAAACCTTTTACTAAGTGTTCTTCAAGAAAAAACACCGTATCGTCTTTCACACTGAATCCGCCGGAGTAGGCGTGTCCGCCAAATTCTGCGAACGCCTCTTTTGCGGCAGTCATTAGTTTCACCAAATGTATGTTTCCATAGGAACGACACGAACCTTTCAGTGTTTGATTTGCTTCGCGTCCCCATAAAAATACTGGTCGTTCGTATTCTTCAGAAATACCACTAGCAACAAGCCCAAGGAGTGCTGGCTTCCACTCAGGGTCGCCAAGCGCGATGACTGAAGGTAGTTCGCCTTTTTCTTTTCGTTCGGCAAGTTTTTCATGCACGCCACGCGTAATCGCGGCCGCCGCAGAGCGGCGGCCGCGATTTGCCGCCTCAAGTTTTTTCGCGAGCGTTTCTGCGAGAACTTCGTCGTCTGTTGTAAAAAGTGTAAACGCATCGCGGGGATCGCCCATACGGCTTGCCGCATTCACCCGTGGCGCGAGCATAAATCCAACATCGTCTTCCGCGATGGTGCGCTGATTGGTACGCATTACTTTGCATAGTTTTTGTAGACCAATGCGCGGTGATTTTCGTAATACCAAAAGGCCATATTTTGCGAGCACGCGATTTTCTCCGGTAAGGGACACCATATCGGCGATGGTCGCGAGCCCCACCATATCAAGAAGCCACTTTTCCCACCCGACAGGAACTTTTTCACGAAGTGTCGGTTCTACAGCGAGTGTCGCGCACACGAGTTTCCATGCCATAGCCGCGCCGCACAATTCGCGAAACGGATACGTCTCTCCCTCTTGCTTGTGATCTACCACAATAGCGTTTGGAAGTTCTGCCTGCGGCAAATGGTGATCGGTGACAATCACATCCATCCCGAGTTCGCGTGCCCGTGCAATCGCTTCGTTGTCGGTGATGCCGGAGTCCACCGTAATAACGAGTGTTGCTCCGTTCTTCGCAAGTTTTTCAATGCCCATTTCGTTCACGCCATACCCTTCTTCATGGCGGTGTGGAATATAATTTTCAAAATTCGCTTCGGCTTTTTTCAAAAAATCGTGAAGCACCACTCCACCGGGGATGCCGTCGCAATCGTAGTCGCTCCATACCGCAATGTGCTCGTTTGTGGTGATCGCTCGTGCAAGCCGTGCGGCCGCTTCCGGCATATTTTTTAGCAACAACGGATCGTGGATATGTTCGTCATAGGACGGACTTAAAAACACCAACGCTTCTTCTTTAGTAGTAACACCACGCCGAGCAAGAAGCGCCGCAATAAAGTCATCATATTCAGAAAGTTCAGTCCGGAGCGTGTCCGGAAGCGTGTCGTGGAGGTCGAACATTGGGTGATTGTATCAAACAACCTCCCTGCGGTATGCTTTCTCCATGGAAGAGACTATATTTGCGAAAATTATTAAACGAGAAATACCTGCGGAAATTATCTACGAAGATGCTGAAACGCTCGCATTTCTTGATATTGCACCCGTGGCGGAAGGTCATACGCTCGTTATTCCTAAAAACCCTGCACGCAACGTTTTTGATATAGAGCCGGAATCATTTGCGGCCATGGCAAAAACGGCAAAGAAAGTTGCTATCGCACTGAAGACAGCACTCGGTGCAGATGGAGTGAGTATTGCCATGAACAACGAACCCGCAAGCGGGCAAGTAGTTTTTCACGCACACTTCCACATTATTCCTCGTTTTGATAACGACAAACTGGTGCAGTGGCCACAGCGACCATATCCAACAGGCGAAGCGAGTGTTGTAGCTGAAAAGATACGCGCCGCGTTTTAACTATGGCGACTCCTGTCGGTTAAACACTCGATCCAGTGGAACAGTATAGCTACCCGAGTGCCGCGATTCCGGGAAGCGTACCTTCTGCAAGAAAATCAAGCATGGCGCCACCACCGGTTGAAATAAAGGAAAAGCGATCATTTAACTGAAGTTTTTCTATTGCCGCCACTGTGTCACCGCCACCCACAATGGAGTAAGCGTTACTTCTTGCGATATGTGCGGCGAGCGCCTCAGTCGCATCTACAAAACCATGCTCGTACTGCCCCAAGGGACCGTTCCAAAGTATGGCATTTGCGCCTGCAATGTCGTTAGCCAGCATTGCGACTGTTTGGGGGCCTTCGTCCAGAATTGCTTCCCCATCTTGTACGTCGTCGACAGTGGCAACGCGTCCAGCGTCATGACTGCTTCCGGGTGGCGCAATAACATAATCGCTTGGTAGTACCAGCCGTGGATTTTTCAAAAGTTCTGCAAGACGTGCCGGATCGCCATGAGAGGTAAGCGATGAACCAACAGAATGCCCCTTTGCTTGCATAAAGTCATTTGCGAGTGCCCCACCCACAAACACACGGTCGTACAATGCAAGTAATCGCGTCACCACGGGTTCTTTTGTAGAAAATTTTGCGCCGCAAATAAGAGCAAGTGAAGGCTTTTTTGGCGTGAGTGCTTTGGTGAGTTCACGTACTTCTTCTTCAAGTAACAGCCCCGCGTAGGACGGTAGGAGTTTTGGGACGCTCACCATAGAGGCGTGTTCGCGATGACAATTATCAAAAGAATCTTGCACAAAGATATCAGCAAGTGCCGCGAGCTCTATCGCAAACGTCTTGTCATTTTTCATCTCACCTGGGTTACGCCGCAGATTTTCAAGCATCAATACCTCACCCGACGGAATTGCATGTACGGCATTTCGGGCTTCAGAACCCACGGATGTTTCGCAGAACGCAATGCGAGGAATAAATGTTTTCATTGCTTCCCACATGGGGCGGAGTGTTTCGGTGCCTACGCCGGACGTGTGGCTCTCTCCGGTAATATGACTTATTAACACAACGCGTGCGCTTTTTTTCCGAAGATACTCAATCGTCGCGAGTGATTTACGCAACCGAAATGTATCGGTCACTTTCCCGTTTTCAACCGGCACATTCAGTGATACGCGCGCAAGCACCGTAACGTTCTCAAGCGTCGGTATGTCGCGTACTGTTTTCATGTTCTACGAAACTGTTTTAACGAGTGCAGAGTACATCGCCGGGTCAACCGAGGCATGGCCAACTAAAAACCCGTCCACACCGCTTCCTGCCGCAAGCTCGCGTGCATTTTCTGGTTCTGCTGAACCGCCATAGAGCACGCGTATTTTTGCGGGTGCTTTCCCCGGCAAATACTCACCGAGTACTTTGCGAATGTACAAAATCATTTCAGCAAGTTCGTGGGCAGGAAGTGCATCCGCGGCGCTCTTCCCTATCGCCCATATTGGTTCGTATGCAATTACCACCGCCATGCGTTCTTTCTGTGAGAGTGGCGCAAACGCACTTGCAATTTGTGCACGTACAAATGAAAGATATTCCGCGTTAGTGTCACGGGTATGTTCACCAACACACAAAATAGGCGCAAGGCCGTGCGCGAGCGCGTGGCGCATTTTTTCCGCAATTACTGCATCCGATTCCCCCATCGCTCGACGTTCAGAGTGCCCGATAATCACATAGGAAATTTCAAGCGCGGCGAGCGTCTGCGCAGTCATTTCTCCTGTTTTTGCACCGCCGGTCGTTGCCGATACGTCTTGTGCGGCAAACTGTACTCGCGATTTGTTTTTTGCGGCTAGAAGTGCAAGATACGGTGCGGCAGGAGCGAGCACGAGTTCGTGTTTTTTTTCTTTGGAAAGACGTTTTGCAAGCGCAACAAGCTTTTTCGCTTTCGCACTATCCTCAACATACGCTTTCCAATTGGAAACAATGAGCATGTCCCTATTTTACCACCCATAAGTACTATTTTTGGTGCCAGTCCATAAGCTCGTAATCGCTTGCAACAGCAGGAGTAAAAGCAGGCGGATTGCTTGCCATGTTGCGATCAAAGGAATCTATACGGGTTTGGTATCCCCCATCACTTCCCCCACACCCGTTTATCCATCTGGTACCAGTGCGTTTATTTGAAACGGTTGTGCCAAGAATAGTGAGCGTTCCTCGCGGTTCGTAGGTTCCAGGACAAGAATAGAGGTTTCGACCAAAAGCACCGCTTTGCGCGATGAAAATACCGTCCAAGGTCGTATTATTTGGGGCGTTCGGTCCGACAAGTACATCATCTTGTGTGATAAGTGTAAGGCCGGCAGTACCGTCATACGCACTGTAAACAATGTTGTTTGGGATAATAGTGTCCGCGGAACCGCTTGCGCTGGTTACGTCCGCAACTACAACAGTTATTTTTTTGGTGATAGTGCCTTCAATCCACGCACGGTTTTGAACGAAAATAAGACCGCAATTAGATGGAAGCGCATACGTTCCCACTAAGGACTCGGTCTTGATTATAGAATTATCGGTTCCACCTCCCGCAGTTCCGTCTACAAAGGCAACCACCGTCGGTGCAGTAATTTTTGTAACGTGCTTTACCGTCACCGTACCGTCTGCGTTGAAGATGAGATGGTATCCGCCTTGCGTGTTTGAGGGGTTTCCATCGCCCCAATACTTTCCGCTTGCTTGGGCAGTTGTCTTTAGATTCGTAAAGTCTGCAGATATCGCACTAAAGTCTACTTGCGGTGTCGGGAAATCCCATAGGTTGGCGTTACTCCCTGTGCCAAACACGCCGTTTTTTGTCGCTGTCGGGGAACAGCCGAATGACGATGTGCATGACCACGTTGCAAGCGAGCTTGAAACCGGTGAATTAGCAGTGCCGTCCATACGCACTCCGCCGTTTGAATGATACGGTCCTTGAATTACACGATCTGCGCCTGCCCAGACGCTGTCATTTAATATATAGGAATAGGTTCCGACCGAAGGGCGTGCATAGCGTGCGTAAACTGTTTTTGATGCGAGTGAGTTATCTGACGGCGTGCCCACTGACGTAATGTCTATGGACGTGGTTTGACCACATGAAGTATTGCCGGCCACCGTAAGCGAAATGGTTCCGGCGGTGCCACCCTCTGGATCGGCATAAGGAAGTGAATAGGGTCCCGCGTGCCCAGTACCGTTTGTGGTATCGCCCGGATAGTGTCCGAGAAACCACTTGTAGTACTCAATACCTGCCTCAGCGATGGTAAAGCCTTCACTTTGTGCATATTTCACTGCCTGCAGACGATTCTGAATCAGTACATAGCTACAGAGTGCGCCGATAAGGCCAACAAAGATGGCACCAAACACAAGAGCGAGCAACATAATAAATCCTTTGCGGGGGTGACGCTTCATACTAGTTGGTGCGCAGATTGCGGAGTGTTGCGGTGCCAATAAGGGTGAACGTGAGAGGTGCACGACGAGTGTCTACGTCTACACCAATCACCACAGACACGGACGCTATTTTGCTTATGTCTACAGGGACTGGCAATTCTGTCCCGGTGTTGTCGTAGTAATGGAAGAGTGGTGTTGAAGTGCCGTTTTGCACATACGATGCAATTGTAGTGAGTACTTCGGTTTGCCCGCCGTAGCTTGGTGGGTTGCCTCCCGGGTTTGTGACACCGCGTGTCAGGGTTGTTGAGGCAAGATAGTAATGAATTTGTTCCACTACTCCGTCATTGTCGACATCAGCATAAAACGTAATAGTGGACGTTGCGGCAGTATGTATAGGATACGAGCCGTCGGCGCCATACGTTGATTCGCGCAAGTTTTCAAGCGCAAATTCAACACCGCGTCGCGCGTTGTCGGTCGCAGTGGATTGTTGGAAGATAAACGTGTTTGATTTGTACACAAACGTAATCATACTGGTGAGTGCAATGCTCACAACAGCAACAAGAGAGATGACAACCATCATCTCAACGAGCGTCATGCCTTTTTTGGATTTAGTTGAGTACTGTTGCATAGGTAGTGAATCCGGACACTGATACACCACTATACGAAGCGGTGAGTGCTCCAGATGTGGCAGAAATGGTATATGCCGCACTTGCGGTGAGACTTCCGAAATACGCATTTCCACAACTCGTTGTTGTTACGGTTTGTGAAAATCCGGTACGAGACAGGGTGACCGAAGCTCCTGCAAGTGGTTGACCCGCGGCATTTTTTGCGGAAACGAGTAATGCGTTCGTGCTTGAAGGCCCTAGAATAAGCCGGTTGTCGTTACTCGAGCCGGCAAGGATGTTGTACGGCGCCGTTCCGCACGCATCGGTAATATCGTATCCGGAAACAGACACCGCATAACTATCCCACTCAAGCGTTTGTGTTGTTGACGCCGCCGCACCCGTTGTGGAATTAACGGTGGTTTTATAGATAGGGGCGCCCGCACCGGTAGAACCGATAGTTTTCGCGCCTTGGAGAGTGAACGAAACATTCGCAAGGGGGAGAGGGCCATGGGTATAAGCAATCCCCCAGTCGAGCACCGAGGGTGCTGATACCGCCGCCGCGGTTACTTCCGCCTTAAGAGCAAGCGCCGGATAGGTTGACGTAGAAATTCCTGAAAGATCTACAGGGAATGAGCTAAAGCCAGTACTGTTACCAGAAAGTGCAGAATCAGGAATGAGTGTTCCATTCCCGTCAGTAATATGAACCACGGCACTTGTGCCGGCAGGTGTTGATAGTGTTGAAGACGCATTCACCCACGTCGCAATATAAGAAGGTGCAACCGCAGTGGAGCGCCCGCTCCCAGGAGAAAGAAAACCACCAGCCCCATCTGAAGTATTGGTCAGCGCACCGCCCGACACGTTCGTATTAATTAGCGCAGTAGTGTTTGATGCGTCGGTGAAGGTATCCGTAAATGCATTGGACGCAATAGGAGAAAACGTGCGAAGGATAAGTGTGGCGAGCGCGTCTATGGCAAAGGTAGATGACGTGGTTACATTTTGTACCACCGTGAGGTGTCCGGGGCTTGGATTTTGGTTGTTTGAATCGCGGTCGTAGGTTTGTGCAGTGGAATATCCGGACTTAGTCACACTTACGTGGTAATTCGTCGATGTCGCCGCTCCCGGTAAATACACCGTTCCTAAAGCATCTGAAAAAGTCGTGAGGTTTACACTCGGTGTTGTACTTGGATTGGTGAACGTAACTGATGCACCTGCTACCGCCGCACCAACTGCGTTCACAATAATCGCCTTGAGTGTTCCCCCACCAGTAGTGGTTTCAATAGAAGGGGGCGTAATGTTTGAAATGATAGAAAACTGATGCGTCATGTTGTGCGCCGTAAACCCCACACTCACCTTTGCCCGTTTGTAGTCGGTGGTAATGCCGTTTGAGTCTGCTCCCCCTGTTCCGTCTGCGGGGTCGTCGTAGTAATCAATAAAAGTACGCATGGTGTAATTTATGGAGTCTTCAGTTGTCGTTGCGTTTTGTACGATGGTGCCGGCAGGAATACCACCCAGCGTACCGACTGAGTCATAGGGAAGCGAACGAATATACTCCATCTGGCTATTTGCTATTGCGGTTGCCGCCGCCGTTTCGGTGGCGAGAGTAGAAATTTGTTCCGAAGCACGCAGGAGTCCAAAAATGGCGGTAAATATCGTGGCGGCAATAGCTGAACCGACGAGTACGTCGATGAGAGTCATACCGCGCATCGTCGGCGCCGGAAGGTGCATACCAAAATAATAACGCACGTGCGCCAAGAATGTATCGCGAGCCGTGCGTCTAACCGATTTTACTTGTGAGTGAATAGATAGGACCAATCATAGAAATCGCAAAGACACCGACAGCAAGACCGATGATGAGCATCAATACCGGTTCAATGATAGTAGAAAGGTCCTTTGTTCGATCTTCCACATCGTTTTCATAGTATTCCGCAACCTGCCCGAGCATTTCTGCAACCTTTCCTGTTTCTTCACCCACAGCAATCATATCGGAAAACAAAATTGGATAGAGTTTTGGCTTCTCGGCAAACGCGGCAGACAAAGGATCACCCTTCCTGACACGATTTTCTGCGTCGGAAATAACGGCTGCAAAGGTGCCGTTACCCACCACTTCCCCAGCAATGCTGAGCGTAGTGAGCATTTCAACACCCGAAGAAAGAAGCGACGCCATGGTGCGTGCGGCACGCGCGCTATACGTTTCTTTCATAAGCGCTCCAATGACCGGCAAATGGAGAGCGATCTTCATAAAAATAAGGTTACCGGTGTTGGAACGAACGGCTGAGTAGACGGCACCCACAAATGCAAGAAGGCCGATGATAACAATAAGTATGTTATTCACCATAAAGTTCGACATCCCAAGAATGATGCGTGTAGAAAGTGGAAGCTGTACGCCAAGCGCCGTAAATGTGCTTGCGAGTGTCGGCACTACGTAAATAAGCATTAATATGCCGATGACCACAATGGCAAACAGAATGATTGCGGGATAAATCATGGCACCACGTACTTTTTTAGTGAGGGCACTTGAGCGTTCCATTTGTTTTGCCACTACCTTGAGTGCGTCAGCAAGTGTTCCGGACTCTTCGCCAGATTTTGTCATTGCGATAAACAGCTTTGAAAATACTTTTTTGTGTGCCGCAAGCGCTTCGTGGAAAGATGCTCCGCCTTTAATTTTGTTTCCAAGATCAATAACGATATTTTTCAACACTTTGTTTCCTGATTGTCGTTCAGTTACCGAAAGTGCACGAGAGAGGGTGAGGCCCGCTGAAAGCATCGCCGAGAGATTTTTGGTGAACGTAATCATCTCGTCGAGTTTTACGCCGGTGCCAATAGTAATGTTGGCGAGCTTTCCAAGAGAAAACGTTGACTGCTCTTCAATTGCCGATACTGTCTCCCCTCCTTTTTCTGCCTCGGCATATACCGCAAACCGCGATGGTGCATCCACAACACGCTTTTCTTCACTACCGTCTTCTTTTCTGAAGGTAACGCGAAAGTGCATACTTATTCAGTTACTGCGCGAAGCACTTCCTCAATGGAGGTTGTGCCGCGTGCCGCTTTGTACAGCCCATCTTCAAGCATGGTGAGCATCCCCTCCTTTCGTGCTTGTGCTTCGACCGCTTCACTCGACGCTCCCTTCAAAATGAGATCGCGAATGGTTGAAGTGACCTTTAACACTTCGTGGATACCAAGACGACCAGAGTACCCTTCTTCGCATTCTGGTGATGGTTTTGGACGATAAAACGGAATAGCATCAATTTTTGTGCTTGCTTTAGCAAGTTTTTCGTCCACAAGTGCTTTCATTACTGAATCAAAGCGGTCAGCAGATGCAATTTTATCCCGCGCGGCTTTAGTGAGTTCATATTTCTCTTTTTCATTGCAAAGCACGCGTACCAAACGCTGACCCACAATTACTTTCAAGGTGGAAACAAGCAGAAACGGCTCCACGCCCATATCAATAAGACGCGGAATGGCACCGGCGGCGCTGTTGGTGTGAATAGTAGAAAGCACCAAGTGGCCGGTGAGTGCGGCGTTGATGGCAAGCGCCGCCGTTTCGCCGTCACGAATCTCTCCCACCATCACCACGTTCGGGTCTTGGCGCAAAAGTGAACGCAATCCGTTTGCAAACGTAAATCCAATTGCCGGGTTCACTTGTGTTTGGTTCACTCGTTTCATTTGGTATTCGATCGGATCTTCTACAGTTGAAATGTTTACATCTGGCGTATTCAAAATATCGAGCACGGTGTACAGGGTGGTTGTTTTTCCGGAACCGGTTGGTCCGGAAATCAAAATCAGTCCCGTCGTTTGTTTGGTTGCTTCATGGATACGCTCTGCAGATTCGCCGTGAAGCCCAAGAGCATCAAGCGTGAATCCTTCTCCTGTCTCGCGCAACAAACGCATCACGATTTTTTCTCCGTAATAGGTTGGCAGAAGCGAAACACGGAATGACACCTTGTCACTTTCCGTTTCCATTTTGAAACGACCGTCTTGCGGCAACCGTTTTTCATCCAGTTTCAAATTGGCGAGCACTTTGATGCGCGCAACAATACCGCCCGCCGCCGCCCGCGGCAGAGTCATTGCGTCATGGAGAATGCCGTCAATGCGGTAGCGCACGAGCACTTGGTCTTCTAGAGCTTCAATATGAATATCGGACGCTTTTTGTATGATGGCGTGGCGCAGAAGGGTGTCCACAATGCGAACAATCGGCAAATCTTCCGCCATTTTCTTAAGTTCCTCCCCTGTCACTTCTTTGTCGCCCGACTCTTTCACCACCGTGAGTTTACCGGCTTCAGTGGTGATAAGGTCGCCAAACTCTTCTTTCAGTGATTTTTGGTATTGAATGAGTCCGTCTTTAACAGAATCTTCGTCAGTAAGGCGGGGGAGAATTTTCAATCCCGTTTTTTTGCGTACTGAATCGATAGCGGGTAAATCTTCCGTATCAAGCATGGCAACCTCAACCTCCGTCTCGGTTTTTTTATACGCAATAATGGAGTGGACGCGCGCAATCGGTTCCGGAATGAGCGATAGTACGTCAAACGGAATTTTTTTATCTTTCAGGTTTACGTACGGAATACCAAGCACATAGGCTTTAATACGCCGCAAGGCATCGGTTGAAAGCGCACCTGAAGATACGAGAATGTCGCCCACCGATTGTTTTCGGGTTTTGGCAACGTCGACCGCCGCGTCAACGTCTTTACGTGACACGAGTCCGGAATCAAGGATGAATTCCTTCAGTTCTGATTCTGAAACCTTCATGACTAATCAAAGTATAGCGTGTCCCTGCAGTACTCTGACGTATTTCTCGTGAAAACAGGGGAAAGAAACAAGCGGTCTTGACGCAAAACGCCGAAAACGGTATCATTCTTGTACCTGAAATGTCCGCGCCGCGGGCATTTTATTTTAGGGAAGTGGGCGGCGGCGTGTGTGCACCAATTTAATATGTGCGAACAACTAAATATATAGAGGTATGTTGGATCTCAAAACAATTAACTCAGTGCTCGGAGAGTTCCAGGATCGTGGAATCACCAAGGAAGTAATGGTGGATGCTATCGAATCTGCGATGGCAACCGCGTATAAGAAGGAATACGGTAAACGCGGACAAGTTATCCGTGCAAAACTCGACATGGATACGGGCACGGTTTCCTTTGAACAGGTAAAGACAGTGATTGATGAAACGCTCGTTCGTTTTCCTGAAGAAGGAGAAGAATTTATCCCAGAGCCAGAGCATTCGCACCGTCATGACACCGAAACACCTCTTGCTGAAGGGGAACTTCCACGTTTTGACGAAGAAAAACACATGCTTCTTAAGAACGCGCGCATGATTAAACGCGGCGCGGCGTTGGGTGAAGAAATCGTCTTCCCACTTGAGCCTCAGGAGGATTTTGGCCGTATTGCCGCACAAACCGCTAAGCAGGTGGTTATTCAGAAAATTCGTGAAGCGGAAAAGCTTTCGATTTTGGAAGAATTCGGTCACAAGAAAGGCGAAATTGTCTCCGGTCTTGTTCAGCGTATGGAACGCGGTGCCCTTTTCATCGATCTTGGTCGTGCAACAGGCATCATTCCGTACGAAGAACAGATCCCGGGTGAGCGCTATCGCCCCGGCGAACGTATTCGCGCCTACCTCTATGCGGTAGATGAAGGGTTCCGTGGTGTGTATCTCCGTCTGTCCCGTTCGCACCCACGTTTCCTCATCCAGCTTTTTGAAATGGAAGTGCCAGAGCTTGCTTCAGGTGCTATTGAAGTGAAAGGCGTTGCTCGTGAACCCGGTAGTCGTACCAAAATTGCAGTCGCATCGGTTGACTCTCACGTAGATCCTGTCGGCTCGCTCGTTGGTCAGCGTGGCGTTCGTGTTTCAACCGTCATGGCGTCACTCGGTGGCGAACGCATCGACATCATTGAATGGTCGGAAGACGTTAAATCCTTTATCAAGGAAGCACTCTCCCCTGCTACCGTGCTTGATATCGAGCTGGACGAAGAGAATCACCGCGCAAAAGTATCGGTTTCTGACGACCAGCAATCGCTCGCGATTGGCCGTGGTGGACAGAATGTGCGCCTCGCCGCAAAACTTACCGGCTGGAATATCGATATCGCTTCAACCGGCGGCACCGACGTCGCCGAGTCCGATGGTGAACAGATTAAAATTGCTGGTAGCGAAGAGCGCGTTAAGGCAGGAGCGGAGAGTATTAAGGAAGCAGAGAAGGAAATTGAATCCGCAGAAGAAGCGGTTGAAGATACTGCCGCAATCATCCCAACAGAAAGTGAAGAAATTATCACCGAAGATACGGTAGAGAAAAATACCCTTCCTGCAGAAGAAGAGCTCACGGCAAATGAAGACAATTCAATTGTGGATACACAGGAATCTCGCGACAAAGTCGCGGATGACGAGTAACATTGAACATATATGAATCTTCTTCACGATGTTGCACCGGGTTCGAAAAATGAAATAAACGTTATTGTTGAAATCAACAAAGGTTCTCACAACAAGTACGAAATTGATAAGGAAACAGGCCTTATCGCACTTGATCGTGTGGCACACACAGGCCAAGACTTCCCGTTTGATTATGGCTTTGTACCTCAAACACTTTGGGATGACGGGGATGCACTCGACGTAATACTTCTTACGACCTATCCTCTCTTTCCCGGGCTTCTCGTGCGCGCCCGACCGGTCGCCCTCATGAAAATGATCGATGGCGGTGACGTCGATGATAAAGTCATTGCCGTTCCTCTTGAAGATCCTCGATGGTCAGAAACGAAAGACTTGCAGGATCTTAATAAGCACACCCTTAAGGAAATTCAACACTTCTATTCAACGTATAAAAACCTGCAAAACAAAGTAGTTGAAGTAACGGGGTTTGAAGATAAAAATGCGGCAGAAGCGGCATTTGAAAAAGGACGAAAAATGTACGAGGATAGTAAGAAATAAGGCAGTCTTTAGAAGAAGCAAACGCGCGCCCATGGGCGCGCGTTTGCTATACTCTCCCTATGGAAACGCAGAACACTGAATCAAATCCGCTCATTAGCCCCCCATCGTCCCCACGTAAAAAAGAAAACGCCTCCTATGGCGCACTCATCTCTATCGTCATCATTCTCGCTCTTGTCGTCGTTGGCGCCTTTTATTCATGGGGGAAGCGCATAGAGCAAAACCAACCAAAACAACCGGCACAAACAGGTGTGGCGAAATAATATGCAAAAAGAGGCGCCTTGCGGTGCCTCTTTCGCTTTTTGTGTAACCGGTTAAAGCGAAACCGGCATTCCAATCGAAAGTGTTCCCGAACCCTTCGGCACTGCATTCACGCCGAAGTAGATTTTGCCGTCGCGTTCCGCGCTACGTACGCGACGGTACGTTGCCAAGGTTCGCATAGGCTCGTTGTTCGGGTCGTGGTTCGCAAAGTGCGATGAACCACGATCAGTGTGCACTTCAATCGCGCGACAACGCGAACAAAGTTTAACCCGATCAAAGACGTTACTGTCACCGAAGGTAATCGGTGCAAGCGTGTCTTCTTCGTGTGCTTCGGTGCCGCCGATGACGATGTTTGGCCGAAACCGCTCCATTGATGCAGGCGACTGATCATGCGCAATCAAACGATGCGTGAGTTGGTCGTGCGATGCTTGCGACAGTATCATGGCGGGGTAGCCGTCTTGAGCATGAAGCGGAATTGCGCACCCCATTTGCGTTGAGTGGCGTGTCCGCTCGTGCCACGGGATTGATCGCATCAACCGTACCTTCATTCCGAGACATTCGGAAAAAAACTTGTCGTAGGCGATGCCCATTTCGAGCATCCACGAGGTCTCGCGATGAATGATGACCACCGCTTCGGGCAGTTCACCTGGTTCTGGTTGTTGAAGCGATATCACCATAGCGCCGACGCCATGTCGGGTTACGGTGACGCCGATTCCGCGCCTACTCACGCTGAAGTCGGCGAGGTTCGGGAAGTCACGAAGGGTGACCATGTTCCCTTTTTCGTCGACCAGCATGAACATGCGGTCGTGTTCGAACCCTTTCGGGGTGTAGAGAGCTTCACTCACGGAGATGCCGGGGAGACTTTTGATTGGATAGATGGAAAGACCTGTAATTGATACGCCTGTCTTTGTCATGTCGTGCCCTCGCGTTTGGTTTGTGTGCACCATGCACACAAAAAGATGGGTATCGTCCCGCGTGATACCTTACCGCTCACACACGAAAGCGCAAGATTTACGCACTGCGCACAGTTTGTTACCATGCACTCACGCTTAACAAAGACACTATGCAACACATGACACCGCGCTCCTCAATGCTTGTTCCAATGGTGATTGAAAAATCACAATTTGGTGAACGTGCCTACGATATCTACTCTCGTCTTTTGCGCGAACGGATTATTTTTCTTGGTGGCGGCATTGACGACGACACTGCAAACCTGATCATCGCGCAACTTCTCTTTTTGGAAGCAGAAGACCCAAAAAAAGATGTATCGCTTTATGTAAACTCGCCAGGCGGTTCGGTTACCGCAGGGCTTGCGATTCTTGACGCGATGAACCATATCAAACCCGATGTTTCTACGGTGTGTGTCGGTATGGCCGCATCAGCCGCCGCGGTCATTCTTGCCGCTGGCGCAAAAGGAAAACGCTACGCTCTTCCAAACGCCGAAGTTATGATTCACCAGCCATGGGGTGGTGCGCAGGGGCAAGCAACGGATATTGAAATCACCGCAAAGCATATTCTTGCAACACGCGACCGTTTGAACAAAATTCTCTCCAAGGCTACCGGTCAACCGCTCGCAAAAATTGAAAAGGATGTGGAGCGCGATTACTTTATGACATCCGACGAAGCAAAAAAGTACGGGTTGGTAGATCAGGTATACAAAACGAAATAAAAAATATTGGAATTAAGAAAGGGCCCGGAACGTCGTCCGGGCCCTTTCGATAGGCAGCGTGCGCCGTTAGTAGGCGTACTCGAGTTTGAACGCCACAACATCGAGGTGTGCGCTATTGCGCAAGAATCCAATGATGTTGCGGTACAGCGTGCTGACGGGGCTGTTGATGAGGCCAGGTGATTCACCCGGTTTCCGCTCATCGTCCTTCGTCAGTTCAACAATGCCGTGCACGACGACTGGTGGTGTTCCGCCACCTCTCGCCGAAGTGATGACGTAGGAGAGTTCGCCCGTGTCGATTTCCGGGACACAATCCAGCGCCATTCTGACGGCTTTTTCTATATTGTAGCCGCCCGGTACGGCAAGCTCAAGGTTCAACTTCATGTCTTCCTCCCAAGGCTGGACAATACGAGTATACTATTTTTTTACCACAAGTCAATTCACTCTGATGGCGACACCTAATAGAAAAAACCCGGGCGCAGTGTCCGGGTTTTTCCTTTACAGCGCACAGAGAAGCCCTTACTTCCCTGCTTGGTGAAAGGTGAGATGGGTGAGAAAGGACGCGAGTGTGAAGATGCACGCAATGGTGAACCAGATCACGACCTGCGCCGCTTCGCTCTGGATTTTGAATGAATGAACCGTCTCCACACCGACCACTGCAGTGGCGAGAAAGCCAACGGCGAACACCAGAGCAGTGAAGACCACGTGAGGCCGATTCTGAATGAGTGGCGCCTCGGTATAGGTCATGGTGAGCGTGAAGAGTGCGCCAAAGAGTGCTGGCACAAGCACGACGAGAAGGAACGACATAGGACAATTCCGCTTAGAGTTGCCCGTGCATTTTGCATTTTTTATTTAAACATGTCAACTGCTCTCCTACGATTTTCGTGGTACCATTTTTAGGTACTGAAACGGCTGAACGAAAGAAACGACCGACCGCCTGGATTCCTTTATTTGTCTTTGAGCTCCCGCCAAGCGGGTAGTAACTGAAAGGGCTATGTCTATAAATCTTGTGCTTATTTTGCTCGCGATTTCCGGCCTTGCCGGCATCGCGCTTGGGTACGTGCTTCGCTTTTTGATATCGCTTGGACAGCGTGGGTCTTTGGAAATTGAAATCAAGCAGAAAATGCTTGAAGCAAAAGAACGCGCGAATCATCTTATAAAAGAAGCAGAGGAGCGGGCAGACGAAGTAGAGAAAGAACAGCTTGCGCCACTCGTTGAACGTGAAGAAAAATTAAACAAAACCGAAGAACGGCTTGCAAAAAAAGAAGAATTTCTTGATGACCGTGAACGGGGGTTTGTGGATCGTTCTGAAGAATTGAAGGCACGTGAAAATGACGTGGTACGCGCAAAGCGTGAAGCGGAAGCACTTTCACAAGAACGTCGCGCCGAGCTTTCTAAAATCGCACGACTGTCTGAAAACGCCGCACGCGACTTGTTGATGAAAGATATCGAAGATTCACACGAAGACGCGGTACTCACGCGTCTGCAAAAACTGGAAGCCAATGGTCGCGAACGTCTTGAAGCAAAGGCACGCAATATTCTCACCGCGGTTATTCATCGCCTTTCAAGTCCGGTGAATGCAGAAGTCACTACCCTCTCAGTACAGATTCCTTCTGAAGAAGTAAAAGGAAAAATTATCGGCAAAGAAGGGAGGAATATTAAAGCGTTTGAGCGTGCGACAGGTGTCGATGTGCTTATTGATGACGCACCAGACAAAATTACTCTTTCGTCGTTTGACCCACTTCGTCGGCATATCGCGAAGGCGGCGCTTGAAAAACTGATTAGTGATGGACGTATTCAGCCGGCAAAAATTGAAGAGGTGGTTGAAAATACCAAGAAAGAAATGAACGACCTTATTAAACAAAAAGGCGAACAAGCGGCGTATGAAGCTGGCGTCGTTGGCTTTGATCCGAAACTCATTGCCCTTCTCGGTCGCCTTCATTTCCGTACGAGTTACGGACAGAATGTCCTTCAGCACTCGGTTGAAATGGCGCACATTGCAGGAATGCTTGCTACAGAACTTGGCGCTAATGCTGACGTCGCACGTGCCGGTGCACTCATTCATGACATTGGGAAAGCAGTAGATCACGAAGTGTCAGGCACGCATGTGGAAATTGGGCGCAGAATTCTGGAAAAGTTTGGCGTAGATAAGTCCATCATTCAAGCAATGCAGTCGCACCACGAAGAGTATCCGTATGAAACACCAGAATCAGTAATTGTGCAGGCGGCAGACGCTATTTCTGGCGGGCGCCCTGGTGCTCGTCGCGACACGGTGGAACGATACCTTGAGCGTTTGGGTGACTTGGAACGCATCGCATCGTCGTTTGAGGGTGTGGAAAAGGTATATGCGATTCAAGCAGGTCGCGAAATTCGAGTGTTTGTAAATCCGGGGAAGGTTTCTGACATCGCAATGCATAAAATGGCGCGCGATATCGTGGAACGTATTCAAGACGAACTTAAATATCCGGGGGAAATCAAAGTGAACATGATTCGCGAGAATCGCGTCGTTGAATTCGCACGTTAAAGAAATACAAAAATGTAAATCCCACACCTCTGGTGCGGGATTTACATTTTCTTCGCAACGACAAACGACGTGTAGTTGAATTTCAAATCTTGGATGCTCTCTTCAAGAATATCGAGTTTGTAGAGTTCAGCGGCGCGTTTTGAGGCAATGGCGGCAGTGTCTTTAGAAAGTGTTCCGTTCGCAAGGTCTTCTGCCGCTTTTGCTGTGTCTGGGTATGGAACTAAATCAACACCTGGCCACTTTCGCTTCAAATACATACGGCACTGCTTCAGCGCTTGGTCATGGGAAGCGATTTTAGTGATTTGTTCTGGGTTAGTACCCGGAAGCACCAGCAAATTTTGATGTACATCAATCTCAAACATCTTTTCTACCGAAAAAAGGTGTTTTGCCATGGCATACACCGCCTCAATCACAATGCCACCATTACTGTTTTCTACCGGGAAGATGCCAGTATCAATAGAACCGGCTTCAAGTGCGGAAAGTACCCCCTCCACACTTACCAACGGGACAATTTCTGCGCCTTCAATTTTCTCATTTCGTACATAGGTTGCCGCCGCTTCTTCCGAAAAGCTTCCGTGAGCTCCTGAAATACCGATTTTCATTTAAAGCACTGTACCACACTACCCTGTTTTGGTGCCTATTGCGTAAAACGGCGTATTTCCTATACTTCCGCCATACCCTGCCTAGGGCAGGAATTAGCCCTTAATCCAATCCCTATGAATAAAGCGGACATCATAGATAAAGTGCATGGCGTTCTCGGCGGCACGAAAGCAGATGCTGAGCGTGCAGTGGAGTGCATGATTCAAAGCGTTCACGACGGGCTTAAAAAGGGTGACGAAGTATCTGTTGCTGGTCTTGGTATCTTTGTTACCAAAGCACGTCCAGCTCGCGATGGTCGTAACCCACGCACGGGTGAATCCATCCGCATTGCGGCAACTCGCACGCCAAAGTTTCGCCCTGCAAAGGCACTCAAAGACGCGGTTAAGTAAGGTTGTATGTTCCAAAACGAAAACCCGCTTCAGGCGGGTTTTCGTTTATACTACTAGCAATGACAGAGCGGGCACCTAGTTCCAAGCGTAATACTATTCCTGATCCAGAGGGTTGGGAGCGTCGGACAGCAATTCCATTTCCTCGGTCGTTTTTTCAACTTCAGTATGATTTCACGGAAGTCATTGCCGAGAGGAATGGCCAAGAATTTTTTGACGCCATTAAAGATCATGCCCCATACATAAATCGTCAGCTGTACGAATTTGAACGGGGTGTGCCAAAAAAATTACTGGAGCCAGATCCGGGCGAGAGTATTGTTGATTTTGCTTACAATCGATATCTCAAGGCCGACAAGGAATCGGAAGATGAGCCAACCCCCTACAACTCAGGTACGAGATTTGGGTGTTTTGCGTATAACCATCCGGACGAGACACCAAGTGAAATTGACATTCATTTTGTAAATGCGGAGCTTGACACCCAAGGCCCTCTTTCCAAAGAAAAGATATTCGCACGCGAGCGGGAACTTATTGATATGCTGAAGGATGTTAAGAAACGAGCTCCTCATGCAGAAACAGTGCTCGGACATTCATGGCTGTATAACCTCGACGCGTATAAACGACTTTTTCCTGACAGCTACATTAAAAGTCTGAAACCGGATGAAGGACTACGACAATGGTCAGCCGGCACCACAATATGGGGTCAATTTATTGATAGTGAAGGAAATCTAAAGGAAGATCTTGCAAAGATTCTTATGGAGCGCGTTCAACATGTTGAACCAGGGAATCAGAATGAACTACTTACACCACCTCTGATGGTTTCTCTCTATGCTGAAGGGCCAATTGCCGATTTTTACGAAAAATATCAGATCTCGTAGTTCTGCGATTTAAACCAATGGCCAAAGGTTTTTGAATATTTCGCGGGGCTACTGCAGATATACCCTAAGAGGAAAGCCGAAAACGATAACTGTAGTCCATCTTTTCTCTTCATGATGTCTTCAGGTTGGTTATGGTTAACTGCAGGAAGCAGCCAGAGATTATTTTGACTCGCTTAATCCCTTAACTTACTTACATTATGAAAAATTTCATTCTTTCCGCGGCCCTCGCCGCTGTCGTAATCGTACCGGCGGTGTCGCTCGCGGCACAGTATCACTATGTAGACACGACAGGCACTGTTCGTACGATAACTGCAGATAATGCCACCCAAGCATTTGCTCTTGCGGTGAACATCGCCCCACACAGTGGTGTCGCTGTAGACACGGGCGTTCTTGATAGCGGTGACTCAGTAAATGGTAGCGGTAGCATGAACACGACCACGGTGGTGGTTGTGCCAAACATGACTCACGCGCCAGTACCAAATCTGTATCACTACATTGATATCACTGGAACAGTGCGCAATGTAACGGCAAGTAGCCCAGCAGAAGCATTTGCTCTTGCGGTGAACATCGCCCCACACAGTGGCGTTGTTGTAGACGCAGGCACGCTTGCCAATGGCGACTCGGTTCTCGGAAATTAAATTAGCTTTCAACACAAACACCCGCCAGCTTTGCTGGCGGGTGTTTGTTTTTTGGGGAGGAGATCTATCACTACGGTTCGCTTCGCGAACCTACGTGTGCGGGATAGGAGAATCGAACTCCTGCTAGCAGTTTGGAAAACTGCTGTTCTACCATTAAACTAATCCCGCTTTTCGTTCGGAGCATACCACACACGCCCCTTGGCTGTCTTCGGTAACCTATACATTCTGCGCGTTTGTAGTAACAATACGGGTATGGAATTTTTGAAGGGCTCACTGCCTGTTGTCGGAGCGCTTTTTCTTGCTGGTGTGGTTATGTGGCTTGCGGGGAGTTTTAACAGCGCTCAAGAACCAACACCTGCTTCCCCATCGCTTGCTACCAGTACGGTAAGTGTGGCAACAGCATCAGTGTCTGTTGTAGTGCCGGAAAATCTTGCGGTGATTTCTGCACGCCACCTTGCGCAGGCTGGTGCAAACCTACTTGCATCGGTGGTGAATATTTTTTGTACTGCAAAAAGCGGTAATGGTGTGCATGGGGCATCGGGTACGGGCGTCATTATTGACTCGCGTGGACTTATTCTTACCGTCGCCCACGTCGGTGAATATTTTCTGCTTGCAGATGGAACAAGGAGCGCGCCCGTAACGTGTGTGATTCGCAAAGGTTCACCCGCAACCGATGCCTACGACGCAAAACTCGTGTATCTTTCTCCGTCATGGCTTTCCGCAAACGCAAACACTCTTATTGAAACGGCCCCAAAGGGTACCGGAGAAAACGATTTCGCTGTTCTCGCTATTACAGGGAGTCATACCGACACGCCACTGCCTACGTCTTTCCCTTCTATCTCGCTTGGCACTGATGTGCCGAAGGTTGGTGAGCGTGTTGTTATCGGTGCTTACGCCGCGCAATATCTTGGTAGTACAGATGTAAAAACGAGTTTGTACCCAACACTAGTGTTTGACCCTATTACGAATCGCTATACGTTTAGTACTACTACGATTGATTTGATTTCAATAAAAGGCACGGCCGCCGCTCAAGAAGGTTCGTCTGGTGGCGCGCTTGTTGATGAGCACAATCAAATTGTTGGGCTTATTGCGACAAGCAAAGTCGCAGGTGCCCTTTCCGATCACGTGCTTAATGCCATTTCATCTCGTCACATTCGCACGAGTTTTATGAACGATATGCGCCAAGGTTTTGATTCTTATTTTGCATCGCGTGATATTCCAACACTAATTGATGCGTTTTCGGCTGAAGCAAGTACGTTACGCGCTATTTTGAGTCATGCGCTCTACTAAAGCGGAGAGTAATGAAACACGCTCCTAAGGGGCGTTTTTCATTTAGTCGGGGTGCGGAGAATCGGACTTCGTCATTTTTCCTACGGACTTACGGCTGTTGCTACGAGCCGATAAACTTTTTGGTCGGGGCGCCGGGAATCGAACCCGGTCATCTTGCTCCCAAAGCAAGCGTACTACCGGTATACGACGCCCCGACCAAAAAATTCATCCCACAGAAAGCGCACTACATAAACCACACTCTGATTTTCGATGCGCGGCAGAGCCGCGCAATTCAGCTATCCTACCACTTCATACGATTTGTGCTAAATACACCACGTGTGCCATCCCGTCACGGGTTCGTAACCACACAAGGCACCCATCCACCTGCCAGTCCCCTTCCCACTCATGTTCGGCCACATACCACTCAGCAGTGCGAGCAACCTTTCGGATTTTCATCTCATGTAAGTTTGCTGATGGATCGTATTCATCACGCACTTGACTCGGGCCAGGGAATTCTTGGCAAAGAATCGATTTTACTTCTACAAAATGAAGGGTGTCGTCTTTGCGTGCAATAACATCAATCTCTCCGGTTTTTCGCGCCACATTCTTGGCAATAATCTCAAAGCCGCGCTTAACAAGATAGTGCGCAGAAACCTGCTCGCCGAGCGCGCCAATCTCCTTTCTTGATTTTAGAGACAAATCCACGACTTTTTAAAATATGGCTTATTTACAATGTTTTGGAAAGACTTCTCATGTATTCTTCATAAAAGTGCTGTCCTTTATCCCCAGTGTACACACCTTTATCCACTTTTGTGTGGAAATGCACAGAAAGCAAAAACGAGCCGTTGCGGCTCGTTTTTGCTAACCAAAGTAGCTGTGCGGCTAAGGAGAACCTCGATTACGATTTCGGTCACGGATAACGCCTATGCCGCCGCTTAGGCATTTCCGCGACCCCGGCTCGCCGTTTTGGCTTACTAGCCAAAACATGCTCTGCCTTCCGATTCTCCACAGACGCCAGCAGATGGCGTCCTTTAGCCGCACAAAATCTCACGTTATTCGTTTTGTGCGGCTAAGGAGAATCGGACTCCTATCTCATCCTTGGCAAGGACGTGTTCTACCATTGAACCATAGCCGCTTCCTGAACATACTCGCACACCTTTCGCACCTGTTCAATGTCTTTCTCTCTAATGGTGCCCCGGCCAGGACTCGAACCCGGAACAGCTGATCCGAAGTCAGCCGTGATATCCATTTCACCACCGGGGCGTATCCAAATACTACGCGGTAGCTAGGAAAAAGACCATACGGGTATTACTATTTTAGGCAATGCACTTCCCTATCCCCCCTGAAGTATCAAAAGTTGCGGAAGGACTTCGCTCCAACGGCTTTGAAGCCTATCTTGTAGGCGGCTGTGTTCGCGATCTTTTGCTCAATCGAAAACCGAAAGATTGGGATGTCACCACAAATGCAAAACCTGAAGATATTCAAAGAGTCTTTCCTGATTCTTTCTACGAGAACGAGTTTGGCACTGTAGGGGTTAAAACAGACTCAGGAGACGAGACTACAGCAATTGTTGAAGTAACCCCCTACCGTACTGAATCTACGTACTCTGATAAGCGTAGACCCGATGCTGTTGCGTTTGGAGATTCTCTTGAAGCCGACCTTGCCCGTAGAGACTTCACCATCAATGCTCTTGCCCTTGATGAATCTAAAGGACAAATCATTGACCCTTATAAAGGACAAAAGGACATAGAAGCGAAGGTTGTTCGAGCTGTCGGTGACCCATGTGTCCGTTTTGAAGAGGACGCCCTTCGTCTTATGCGCGCAATACGCCTTGTGGCAGAGCTTGAGTTTGCGCTTGATGCTGAAACTGCGGCCGCAATACAGGAAAAAAGCTCAAACCTAAGGCATATTTCAAAGGAACGTATTCGCGATGAATTGGTACGCATTTTGAACTCTAGCCAGCCAATGATGGCGCTTACGCTCGCCCAACAGCTTGGCGTCCTAGAATTTGTCGCTCATGACCTTGTGCGTGGTATCGGCATTGAACAAAATCAAGCCCATAGCTACGACGTTTTTGGGCATTTAATGCGCAGTATGCAACACGCCGCGGATAAAGACTGGGACTTTACACTCCGCCTTTCTGCCCTATTCCATGATGTAGCTAAGCCAGAAACTCGTCGCTGGTCGGACGAAAAGAAAGAATGGACCTTCCATGGCCACGAAGTTGTGGGTTCACGTGTAACTCGTAAGGCGTTAGAAGAACTGAAGTTTTCACGTGAAATTATAGATAAAGTTGTGAAACTAGTTAGGTGGCACATGTTCTTCTCCGACCCAGACCAAATCACTCTTTCAGCGGTACGGCGCATGATTACAAACGTTGGTGAGGAGAATATCTGGGATCTTTTGAATTTACGTATATGCGACCGCATTGGAACAGGCCGACCAAAGGAACAACCCTTCAGATTTAGGAAATACAAAGCCATGGTAGAGCAGGCACTTCGGGATCCTATTTCAGTGGGAATGCTTAAAACAGACGGGAATAGACTTATGGAGCGTTTTCACGTGCAAACGGGCCCACGTATAGGATGGACACTCAATGCTCTACTTGAAGAGGTTTTAGAGGATTCTGAAAGGAATACCGAGGATTACTTAGACGAAAGGACAAAAGCGCTTTTAGCGCTCAATGATCCTGACTTAATGGCTCTTGGGGAATCAGGCAAGAAAAGAAGGGAAGAAGAGGAAGAGGCGGCAATCAAGGGCATAATGGACAAACATCACGTTTGCTAGTTTTCACGTGTAACGTCTCACGCGAAACATTTCGTAGGATAGATAACAAAAAACCGCCTGTAGACATTTTTTTGTAGAGACTCGGGGAAGGAGCAGGGGGCAAAAGTAGTGAGTCTCCACGAGATGTAAGTCTGGTGGCGGTTTTTATTTTTTTTATTCGCGCTGTGTATCGGCACCAAGCAGAATCCAATATTTTGGGTGCTATTTGGTACCGACAACCCGTTAGATGGCAAAACCACTTATATATGCGGGGATACGCCCCGAATCGTTGTTTTTGCCTTTTTACGTTTCTGCGCGCTGATAGAAAGAACTCGCAAGGTGCAGTAACGCCCAGTCGCCCTCTAGGACATATAATACTCTCAATAAGGTGCCAGTAAAGGACACCACTGTGGATAATGTCCTTTATATATGTCTTTTAAGACAAGGTAATAGAAACAGGGCAGTGGTCAGACCCCATAACTCCCGGATGGATTTCAGCTTTCTTTATCTTGGGCATAAGAGATTTGCTTGCGAATATATAATCTATGCGCCATCCAACATTGCGTGCACGGGCATTGCTCCAATTACTCCACCACGTGTATTGCTTTGGTTCTTGGTTGAAATGGCGGAAAGTGTCCACAAATCCTGCACTAATAATGTTGTCTATTCCTTCACGTTCTTCCTTGGTATACCCGTGCCCTCCTTCGTTTGCTTTTGGATTTTCAAGGTCTATAGGTTGATGGGCAACATTTAAATCACCACAGAAAATAACGGGCTTCTCTTCTTCAAGACGCTTCATATAAGCGAGGAAAGCAGGGTCCCACTGCTTATGCCGAAGCGAGAGGCGAGAGAGATCGTCTTTGGCGTTTGGGGTGTACACGCTTGTTACGTAAAAAGGTCCAACATCCACTGTCGTGACCCTTCCTTCATCGCTCGGGTCTCCGTACTCATCGCCACTTAGCTTATATTTCTTCACAATGTCTGCTGGCATGCCAAAAAGGGCATTTTCCGGTGTACGTTTTGTAAAAACGGCGGTGCCGCTATAACCCTTCTTCTTCGCGGAACTCCAAAATTCTTCGTAGTCAGGTAAATCAAGAGGGGACTGCTTTTGTTCCGCCTTTGTTTCTTGAAGGCAGAGCACGTCAGGTTTGAATTCTTTCAAATACGGTACAAAAACCCCTTTTCGATGTACCGCCCGTATACCATTAACGTTCCAGGATGCAATTCTCATATCTGCATTCTACCGCACTAGGGTTTCGAGAGTTTCCAAAGCGCTTCAAAGAATTCACGATACCCATCTGCCATGGCTTTGTTTGTAATGGTGAAAGAAAGGATCGGGTCGCCGAACATATTGAAGGTAATGTTGTCGGTCCAAATGTCGGTATCAACAAGTCCGGTCGAGACTCCGCCGGGAAGGATGCGGTATTCCCAGAGCTTGCGCCACCCCTGCATCTTTGCGAGCTCTTCTCTTTGTGGTTCCATGCCGATGTATCGCACATTAAGGCCTTTCTTAATACGTTCCTTCTCAAATTCTTCTGATTCTGTCCCAAAAGTAAACAGATATTTCTCGCTTGGCCCACAAATAGCATCTACCGTCGAGTTTTCAGCTACTTGTTCAAGTAGGTCGTATTGGTGAGCCATGAAAGCGTTTTCCCCCTGGAATACTTCAAAGTTCTGTTCATGCTGGCCGCTGTAGCGCACTTGGAGTTGCTTCGCTATCGCCTGCGCCGCTAGGCGTTTCTCCTCGACAATAGATAAGAGACGCATTGGAGGATTGGCACTGAACTTCTTCCGGCCGTTCTGAATAACATGCTTTGCGAGCCCTAATTTCTCTAGGCGCTCTAGGGCGTCATATACAAACTGACCATGGAGGCCTGTGGCATGGATAATTTTTGAGCTGCCGACGTCGTGGCGGGGGAGAAGGGCGAGATATACCAAGGATTCTTTTTCAGAAAGTCCTATATCTTTGAGCTTATCTAACAAGTCTTTGTCGGCTATTTCATCAAAATTTACTGACATATATACAAAATACCCTATATTTATATAGCTGTTTTGTCAATATTTCATCATCATAGATATTTGACATTAAGTAATTATTACGCTATACTTATCACAGAAATCAAGTTCACTTCAACTAAAGGCCTGGGAGGGCCAAGCTAATGAAGCTCACAGGATTCCTCGACTTTCAGTCTCCTCTCCTTAGCGATGAGGAATGGATGCTTCGCGCCAAGAAGGTGGCGGGCAATGAAGGTGGCCAGCGTATGGTCCCTGCAATGTTCCAGACCGTGAAAGAAGTAATAGAAGAAGCTCGTAAGGGAAGGGTTATGGAGATTCCGGTGTGGGAAGAGGGGAAGCCCTACGACTTCGACACAGCGGAAAAGATGCAGAAACTCAATCTTCTCGCCATGCACGCCTACGTGACAATCACGCTCACCAAGAAAGCTTGTTGGGAAGGCGGATATCAGTTGCGCGGGTGGGTAAGAAACCCTGGTTTTTCCGGATCGCGCGATTGGGATATGCATGTCGATGGGTTTGGACACGGCGCCCTCTTCGAATTTCGCGGAGGTGGGAAGATTGATGGCCTCAAGAGTCTTGTCGACCAGTATCTCGTGAATAGCTGGGGTCGAAGATTTGAGGACGATCTCTACGTCGTCTGGGTATGAACGGAGTGGGGTGATATCCCGCTTGGCAACAGAAGGTCCGAGTACTCGCAAGAGGCAGTAGGACCAAAACAATCACCGTAAGGCAACGCTACGGTATATAAAAGGTCGGCAACCACGTCTCACAAACGTGGTTTTCTTTTTTGGGCTACAAATACTCACAACCCCTTTTCGATGTACTGCTCGTATACCATTAACGTTCCAGGATGAGATGCGCATATCGATATACTACCAGTGAGATACAGAAAAGGCCTTGGCGTGTGTGCGCCAAGGCCTTTCTTCCGTCCTGCGGTCATGCAGACACGGATTGGTCGCGAACGAGTTTGTCGACGCGTCCACGCACCGCTTCTTCGGGGGCTCGAACCAGATCGTAGGTCAGGCCGAAAAGGGACAATGTCCAAATCAGCCATTTCCCAGGATCAGGGTCGTACCACCGTCGTCCAAGTCGATAGTCATGCGGAGCAAGGTGGTGTTCGTGATGGAACGCTTCGCCACCAGTGAGAATGGCCAGAGGTACACTGGTTCTTGCGGAACCAACCGGAGCGTATCGTCTTGCGCCAAACGTATGGGCTACCGAGTTGATAGACCACGTGAGTTGGTACTGAACGAAAAGACGCAGAAATCCGGCAACCAGAAGCCCGCCGAGCCAGTCGCCCCATAACCCACAAATAATTGTGGGGAAGACAAAACTTACGGTCACTGCAAGTACCGCGTAGTTTCGCCGTTGCCACGCAAGTGCGGGGTTTTGCACGAGAGATCGCGCCTCTTTTGTCGTAAGTTCCTTGCGATCGTGCCACATCCACCGGATGTGTGCCCACCAAAAGCCGTGGAGCGCACTGTACGGATCGTTTGGACCATCGGAACTGCCATGGTGGCGCCGATGAAGCGCCGCCCACCAGTCCGTGAATCCTTGGAACGCCGCAGGTAGGACTGCCGCAAAAACGTACTGTAGCCACATAACCATTTTGAAGGCTTCGTGTGAGTACAGCCGGTGTGCTACGACGGTGATTGCTACCGTGATTACGGAAAATTCCACGAAGGCTACGCATACGGTCGCCCACGAGAAACGAATCGCAATCATGTACCAGACGGCGACAATGGCGCCAACAAGGACGAAGCTGAACCATCCTACGACGGCCCAGCGAATCGGCAGGGAAGCTGCCGGGCTTACTGCAGAGGTCATGGTTTTCTCCCTTCGACCTATGTTTCTGAAGCGAAAATGTGCTCCGAGGCTATGGTAGCACCGCTTTGGTAATGAAGAAGCTCCGACGGAAGTCAGAAACTTCCTCGGAGCTTAACGGTGACGTCTGGTTGAATCGCGATGCGACCGATAACATTTCCCACAGAGGCAATGTTCCTTGTCGGCAACACTACCTCGACCATTCCACCTTGGGACCACTATGGCCCGACCGCATTCGCAGTAATTGGCCATCGGGAACCCTTTCTTTGTGCCATTTTGATCCTACCAAACAGATAGTAAAAGTCTATCTATCGCGACCGTGGAATTTTTTATGGATTTCGCGAAGATGAGAGTCGGTAACATGTGTGTAAATTTGCGTGGTGTTAATGGATGCATGGCCAAGGAGTTGCTGTACGGAGCGAATGTCGGCACCGTTTGAAAGCAAATCCGTTGCAAATGAGTGACGGAGAACGTGGGGGGTAACTTTTTTCGTGATACCGGCCTTGGCGGCGTACACTTTTATAATTCGTTCAATGGAACGTGGGGTGATGCGCTCACCCCGCTCGCGTCCCTTCGCAATATTTACAAAAAGTCCTTCGCCCATGTCTTTACGCGTTTTCAAATAGCCAGAGACCGCCGATTTTGCGGTGGGGGACAGAAACACCACACGTACTTTATCGCCCTTACCACGCACCGAGAGTTCGTCGCGGGTAAGATCCATATCGGAATCAAGTGCACAGAGTTCTGAAACACGCAGGCCGGTGGAAAAAAGAAGTTCAAACATTGCACGGTCACGCATGGATTTTTCATCGTCGCCGTCGGCCGCTTTCATTAAGCGGTTCAGTTCCGTCGGAGTGATGAGGTCAAGTGAGCGCTCAGGAAGCTTCGCCAGTTCAATGCGTTCGGGAGAAATGCATTCAATACCGCGTTTACGGAGAAATTTTAGGTACGCGCGAAGCGCGATAAGGTAGTAGTTTTGCGTACGGCGCTTCATTGAGCCGTTCATGGTGCCCGGTTGGCGATTCAACCACAGTCGGAATTCGCGGATATTTTCTTCAGTGATGTCTGCAACCGATGCAATCTTCATTTGTGTAAAGTAGCGGGTGAGGTATCGATCGTAGTTCTCAATCGTCTTCACCGAGCGCCCGCGCTCAATTTCTATGTATTCCAGAAACTGTCGCTTCATTGTTTCCGCGTTCATGTGCCAATTTTACCACCATAACGTCGCACATTATTCACTTCGTCAGCAGGTAATCGGACCGCACCACTCTTGCAAGAATAATCAAGGTGTGGTAGAGTACGTGGCACATGCTTACTACGAAGAAAAAGGCGACGGTCATTAAAGCTACTGCACGTCACGAGAAAGATACGGGTTCTCCCGAAGTTCAGGTTGCCGTTTTGTCACGTCGCATCGACGATCTTACGAAGCACCTCAAGAAAAATACGAAGGATGTTCACTCCCGTCGTGGACTTCTTCAGATGGTTGCTGATCGTCGCTCCCATCTTCGCTACCTTGAGAACAACGACAAGCGCCGCTATAACGCGCTTGTGAAGAAACTCGGTTTGAAGAAGTAAGACATGGCCGGCTTCGCCGGCCATGCGCTTTTCAGGGTGGTAGTATGTATGGGTAGCCTCCGCTACGTTTTTAATAAGTATTTCTAATTTATTTTTATGGCAGTAATCAAACATTCAGCGCAACGCGTTGGAGTATTTATAGACACACAGAATCTCTATCACAGCGCAAAACACCTTTATAAGACTCGCGTAAACTTCGCCAACGTACTTGAAGAAGCCGTAGGGAATCGCATTCTCGTGCGTGCAATCGCCTACGTTATTTCTACGGAAAGTGGGGAAGAGAAGGGCTTTTTCGACGCCCTTACCAAAATCGGCATCGAAACCAAAGTGAAAGATCTTCAAATCTTCGCCGATGGTGCAAAAAAAGCTGACTGGGACGTTGGGCTCGCAATTGATGCGGTGAAAATGTCACCAAAGCTCGATACCATCATCATTGCCTCAGGCGACGGTGACTATGTTCCACTCATTGAATATCTTGATATGAACGAAGGATGCCAAGTGGAAGTTATTTCCTTTGGTAAGTCTTCTTCGGCAAAACTCAAAGAAGCGGCGCACGCCTTCACTGATATGTGTGAAGACCCGCGCAAGTTTCTTATCGGCTATCGCGGGTAAGGACACTGCGTGCACGAAAAACGGCGGGATATCCCGCCGTTTTTCGTGCACTGACAAGTGCTTTTGTTTGTGGTACAGAGTAGGTAGGCACAGAGGGCAGGTGAATGGAAAAAGAATATCGTGTTGTTTTGCGAAAGGGCGATAAGGCGGTCATGTCAGCGACGTTTCCGAATCGTTGAAAGTTCAAGCGGTGGTTTACTCGCAATGGTGACGATTTCGAAATCGTTGAAAAAGGGGTGACACGGGAGCGTGCTAAGGCGCTTCTCTCGCGCGAACGGAACATGGTAAACAAAAAAGGAACAGGCGGCATTGTCGTGCTTGGAAGCCCGACACCACGTAACCGTGATCACCGCTGGTTTGACGGTACGTAGACTTTCGCCAAGTAATGGTGCGCAAAAGGGGAGGCTTCGCGTCTCCCTTTGCTGTACTTGAACTTTCTTTCAAGGGGAGTAGGGTGGTTTGATACCGAACCGATGAACGGTTTGGTACAAGGAGGACACTATGTCATCTCGCACATTCAAAAGTGGCGCAGCAAGTTCCGCGAAGCCGGACCCGATCTGGAACGGCAAAACACTTCTGCTCGCCATCGTCGTCGTTGGGTTTTTGGTGCCAAAGTTCTGGCACTTCCTCGGCGTCGGCTGATCAGCAGTCTGCCTGACTCTTTGGGGTCGGGTTCAGTGGAGGGGCGACAAGCTTGCTTGTCGCCCATTTCCTTTGGACACCCCTATTTGCAATTATCCTCGCATTTATATATAGTGCTTTTGACCCACGCGGGTCTTCTTTTTCTAAATGTCTACCATCAATCAGCTCACCAAGAAGCGCCGCAAAGATAAATCGAGGAAGACGAAAGTCCTCGCTCTTGGCCGTGGCTTCAATGCGCTTGAGAACCACCCTACGTACTACCCATCGCCCTTCAAGCGTGGTGTATGTACCAAGGTAACGACAAAGACTCCCCGCAAACCAAACTCCGCTATTCGTAAGATTGCTCGTGTTCGCCTCACAAACGGTATGGAAGTAACCGCCTACATCCCCGGTGAAGGCCACAACCTTCAGGAACACTCTGTGGTGCTTCTTCGCGGTGGCCGCGTGAAGGACATTGGCGTTCAGTACACCATTGTTCGCGGAAAGCTGGACACAGCAGGTCTTGAGAAGCGCCGCAAGGGACGTTCTCGATACGGTGCTAAGAAACCTAAATAATCATGCGACGCCCTCTTAAAAAACAGCGCACCTGGCGCCCCGACCTCAAATACGGTTCGGAGACACTTACTCGTTTTACAAACGCCGTCATGTGGGACGGAAAGAAAGATACTGCTCGTAAAGTGGTGTACGCCGCTCTTGATAAGGTAAAGGAATCCGGTGTTGATCCGCTTGAAACGTTTGATACAGCAATTCGCAACGTGGCTCCCTTGATGGAAGTTCGTTCTCGCCGCGTTGGTGGTGCAAACTATCAGGTTCCTCGTGAAGTTCCACAGGCACGTCGCCTTGCGCTTGCGTTCCGCTGGATTATTACCGGCGCTCGCAATGTGAAGGGAAAGCCTATGGCCGAAAAGCTTGCCGCTGAACTTCTCCTCGCCGCAAAGAATGAAGGCAACGCCATTAAGAAGAAAGACGATATGCACCGCATGGCAGAATCGAACAAAGCATTCGCCCACTTCGCGTGGTAATTTTAAAACCTCGTACAAAACCGCCCGAAAGGGCGGTTTTGTGTTACTGTCTGCATGGTTGTTCATTTGCGTTGCTTCATGCGACGCCCATCTGTGCCCGGTACCGGAAGGTTAAGAGGAGGTTACCTACGCTTCAGAGGTGTATGTGCCAAATCAGGAACCCTGGTAAACGGCGACCGTAACTATAACGGTCCTATAATGAACAACCCCCGGCCGCGCGCATTTGCGGCCGGGTTTTCATTTCCTATATTGTTGGGGATTACCCACCAAATAATTTCTAGCGGGCGTAGGATGGTGCTCAGGTGATCTTGGAGCACGTGCCATGAAAATGATTGGCGTTCTGCTCGGTGTTATTGCCTTTGCCATGACCGCGTTTATTGTGATTGCCTTCACGTTTCGGATTGGTGGCCCGGCCGCTTCCGACCTGCTGAAGGTTGTCACGTGGTGCGCCGTAGGCGTTTTTGCTCTTGCGAAAGCGCTTATGTGGTATTCGGACAAAAAACATCTGGGCTAAAATCGGTCACACGAATACGTGGCCGATTTTGCTTTTCGTTAGTTTCGAGATGGTAGGATTGATAGGCACTTAAAAATAAGTCACATCCATGTCTTCAGAAGAAATAAAATCAGAGGAGGGAGGTATTGAGACACGCCCGATTCTCATGAATAGCCATGAGTTTGACGTCCTCTCTACAGGCCTCTCACCCATCGATAATCCTGAGCGATTGGCTGTCATGAAAGCATACGGCGTAGAGTTTAACTCTGGCTTTGCAAAACTAAAGGTTGAGGGAGAAGTGAAATGGATCAACACCGATAAAGAAGATTTTGGAACTGTCCTTACTCCTGAAACGGTCGCAGAGCGCGGACTAAAATAAAAAGAACAAGCAAAACGCCCCGTACGGGGCGTTTTGCTTTTCTGGCGATTTCCGCTATATTTCAGGTAACGCCTTGGCGCTTTTATTTTTACCTATTTATGAACAGAGATTATCCCCTTGATCACGTACGCAACTTCGGAATCATCGCCCACATTGACGCCGGCAAGACAACGACGTCTGAACGCGTGCTTTTCTACACTGGGTCCCAACACAAGATTGGGGAAGTGCACGAGGGGGAAACTACCACTGACTGGATGGAGCAAGAACGCGAACGCGGCATCACTATCACTGCCGCCGCCATCACTTGTTTCTGGACACAATCAACCGAGCCAGACAAAAAAGACCCCGCAAAGAAAACTCGCTTTAACGTTATTGACACCCCAGGTCACATCGACTTCACCGTAGAAGTGAAGCGCTCCATGCGCGTGCTCGACGGCGCAGTTGTGGTATTCGACGGCGTTGCCGGAGTAGAGCCACAATCTGAAACTAACTGGCGCTATGCAGACGAAGCTGGTGTGCCACGCCTTTGTTTCATCAACAAGCTCGATCGTACCGGCGCGTCTTTTGAACGCTCATACGCGTCTATTCTTGATCGTCTTTCAAAGAAAGCGATTCGCATGCAGATTCCCATTGGTGAAGAAGCACAGCATGAAGGCGTCGTAGACCTTCTTAAAATGAAGGCCTACTACTTTGAGGGCAATATGGGCGAGGAAGTGATTGAAAAAGAAGTTCCGGCTGAATACGTAGAAGAAGCAAAAAAATATCGCGCACTTCTTGTTGAGCGCATTGTTGAAAACGATGACGTTGCCATGAGCGCATATTTGGAAGGCAAAGAACCATCGGTTGAGGAATTGAAGAAAATTCTTCGCAAGGCGGTTATTGGTAATCAGATTTTTCCGGTGTTTACCGGTTCCGCGCTTAAGAACAAGGGAGTACAGCTTGTACTCGACGCTGTCGTGGAATATCTTCCTTCACCAGTTGACCTTCCCCCTGTTACTGGTATTAACCCAAAGACCGGTGAAGCCATTCAGCGTAGTGCATCAGATGACGAGCCATTTACTGCGCTCGCATTTAAGCTCCAAGCAGACCCGTTTGTGGGCCAGCTCACCTTCTTCCGTGTCTACGCAGGTACGCTTGAAGCAGGTTCGTATTTGTACAACTCCACAACTGGCACTAAAGAACGCGTCGGCCGTATCGTACGTCTTCAAGCAGACAAGCGTGAAGAAGTGAAAAAAGTATTTGCCGGAGAAATTGCCGCCGCGGTGGGACTCAAAGACACCAAAACATCGCACACGCTTTGTGATGAAGCGAACCCAATCATTCTTGAAACGATTAAATTTCCAGAACCAGTGGTGTCACTTCGTATTGAACCAAAAACAAAAGCTGACCAAGAGAAAATGGGTATGGCGCTCAAGAAGCTTTCTGATGAAGATCCAACCTTCCGTGTGACGAGTGATGATGAAACCGGGGAAACTATTATTTCAGGAATGGGTGAACTCCATCTTGAAATTCTCGTTGACCGCATGAAGCGCGAATTTAACGTGGGTGCAGATGTGGGCAAACCACAAGTTGCGTATCGCGAAACAATTCTTGGAAGTGCTGACGCAGAAGGTAAGTACATCAAACAAACGGGTGGTAAAGGTCAGTACGGCCACGTGAAGATTAAGATGAAGCATCTTGAACCAATTGACCCAGAAGCCAAAGTGCCGAAGAACGTTACTCGTGAAGATCACTTTGAATTTATTAACAACATCAAGGGAGGAGTGATTCCTCAGGAATTTATTGCGCCGGTTGAAAAAGGTCTTCGCGAATCTATGGACCGCGGAACACTTGCCGGATTCCCTATGGTGGATGTTTCCATCGACCTCTACGACGGCTCGTACCACGATGTGGACTCGTCCGAAATCGCCTTCAAGATCGCGGCATCTATGGCCTTCAAAGAAGCCGCACTTAAATCAAAGCCGGTTATCCTTGAGCCGATTATGAAAATCGAAGTGGTGGTTCCAGAGCAGTTCATGGGTGACATCACCGGAAATCTTTCCGGAAAGCGTGGTGCTATCGACGGTATGGAAGACCGTGGCATGAACAAAGCTATTAAGGCAAAAGTACCGCTTTCAGAAATGTTCGGATACACCACAACACTTCGCTCTATGACGGAGGGCCGCGGTTCCATGACTATGGAATTCGATCGCTATGATGTTGTTCCGGCAAACGTTGCGCAGGATATTATTGCCAGCAGGAAATAAGTCAGTAAATTTTAATCCACAATGGCCACCTGAGAAGGTGGCCATTGTGCTATCGTTAGAAAGTATTAGTCCTAATACTTCACCATGTTTGAAAGTTTTAAACGCTCATTCACTCGCAAAGGAGAAATTACTCCACAGGATATAGATGATATGAAGCAGAATAGGGCAGGTGCGCTGTTTGCTGCAAGTGTCGGGGCTGCTGCTGTCGCTGCCATAAACCAGGCACCCGTTACCGACCTTCACCAGTCTCCCAAACAGGCTCAGGAGCAGAAGATGACGGCGCCCGAGATGCAGAGCATGCAGGAGAAGGGTCCTCAAGGAGCGACCGTAACCATTAATCCGGAAACAGGCAACGCAACGGTAACAATAAATCCGCAGCCAGAGAAGCCAGTCTCAATAGATTTGAGTGAGAAGCAGGTACCTATAGACCCGAAGTAACAAAATCAGCCGCCCGGAAGGGCGGCTTCGTGCTAGCATTACAAGGAAGCAGACACAGGGGAGACTGATGCTTCGGGATAAAATCCTTCAGTTCCTTGTCAGTATTGGTGCCGAGATGCCGCCGGCTACGACGGACGATATAAACGCCCCAACGCCTTTCTATCTTCACATCGCCAGTGAGCGCCGTTTCTGTATGGTTGAAGCCGTTCCCGATGAATCTTCGTTCTTTGAGTTCTCGTTTTTCCTTGATGAGGATGCCGAGGACTACATTAAGCGACTTATTCCGCATTTTCGGACCGGCCTTAACTTCTTTGGCACTCTTGGCCCGATGAATGGCCAGCTTTTCTACTGTTTTGAGCAGGCTTTTACGGAACATGACTATGAACAGCTTCTGCAACTAACCATTGCGCGAGCTGAACGAGACATGCGCCGTATTGAGTCGCGTATCCGACGCCCTGTCCCCGAAGGTGCAGAACCTTCATGGGTCGGCGTCGAGGTAGGTCATGCCTAAAACGAGAAACCCCCACCTGCTTTCGGGCACGTGGGGGAACGTTTTACCTTTTTAAACCTTGCGCGTTTAGTAGCTGTGCGGTACATTGACCCTAACGCACCACCGCGTGTTCTTTGTCGTGCCGCGGTTGCGGGCTGTGAGTTTATTAAACATTGCGCCCTTTGGACGCATAGACTTATTCATCTTTTATGGCAGATTTTGATCGCAGCAAGCCGCACATGAACGTAGGCACCATTGGCCACGTTGACCACGGCAAGACAACCCTCACCGCAGGCATCCTCAATGTCCTCAACTTGAACTCAGGCGCTGGCTACAAAGCTCGTGTTGAAAATGTTGAGAACATCGACAACGCTCCAGAAGAAAAGGCGCGTGGTATTACCATCGCGCTTCACCACTCGGAGTACGAGACCGCAAATCGTCACTACGCGCACATCGACGCACCAGGACACGCCGACTACATTAAGAACATGATTACGGGAGCCGCTCAGATGGACGGCGCCGTACTCGTTGTTGCGGCTACTGACGGCGTGATGCCCCAGACCCGTGAACACATCCTTCTTGCAAAGCAGGTGGGACTTAAGAAGCTTATTGTCTTCCTAAACAAGGTAGACATGGTTTCGGAGCCTGAACTCATTGACCTCGTTGAAGAGGAAATCCGTGAGCTTCTTACGAAGCAAGGCTTTGACGGTGCTACCACCCCTATCATTCGCGGTTCAGGCCTCAAGGCTCTTGAAGCAAAGGATGCAGGTGATGAGTACGCCCTTAAGGTGAAGGAGCTCGTTGATACGATGGATTCGTACTTCGATATTCCTGAACGCGAAATCACCAAGCCGTTTCTTATGCCAATTGAAGACATCTTCTCAATTGAAGGACGCGGAACAGTGGTTACCGGCCGTATCGAGCGTGGCGTTGTGAAAGTTGGCGAAGAAGTCGAAATCATCGGCCTCCACCCCACAATGAAGACGACCATCACCGGTATTGAAATGTTTAACAAGCAACTTTCAGAAGGTATGGCGGGCGACAACGCCGGTATCCTTCTTCGCGGAACGAAGAAAGAAGACGTTCACCGCGGTCAGGTGCTTGCAAAGACGGGTTCGGTTACGCCGCACACCGACTTTGAAGCAGAAGTCTACATTCTTTCTAAGGATGAAGGCGGACGCCACACTCCATTCTTCACAGGCTACAAGCCGCAGTTCTACGTTCGTACGACGGACGTAACGGGTGAAGTAACGCTTCCGGAAGGAAAGGAAATGGTTATGCCAGGAGACACCGTTACCTTCAAGGTAAAGCTGGTTGCTCCAATCGCACTTGAAGACAACACACGCTTTGCAATCCGCGAGGGTGGCAAGACGGTGGGCGCGGGTGTGGTTACGAAGATCGTTGCATAAGCCAAAAGACATTTACTTGTATGGCAACCGCTGAAAAAACGAAGAAGACTCCAAAGAAGGCAGCTCCAGCAGGAGCCGCAGGTGCGGAGCCAAAGCTTCGCATTCGCGTACGTGCCTACGAGCACAAGATTCTTGATATGTCAGTGAAGCAGATTATGGACACTGCCGCGCGTTTCGACGCAAAGGTTGTGGGCCCTGTTCCGCTTCCAACTGAAATCAAGCGTTGGACCGTGAACCGCTCAACCTTCGTCCACAAAGACGCACGAGAGCAGTTTGAAATGCGTATTCATAAGCGCGTTATCGACATTCTTTCGCCAAACGCGAAAGTGGTTGAAGCGCTTACGAATCTCAACCTTCCGTCCGGTGTCACCATCGACGTGAAGATGGTCTAAACAAAAAAGAGTTCACAAAACCGCCCGAAAGGGCGGTTTTGTGTTTTCCACGTCTGTATATTTAGATTCAAAATAAGATGGTAGTATGTGCGCATACCAATTTACCGTCTCGCATGAATCCATTTCAGGCACAATTTCCGCTTAGTCCTCGCAAGTTCTGGAAAAAGTTTCTCCCAACCATTATTCCATCGGTGCTTTTAAGCGCGATTCTTGTATTTCTCTTTCTTGCAGTGCTCGCCGCACTCAATAAGCTAGACACCGTTTCTTCAGCACTTTCACTCGGTATCGGTTTGCTGTTGGTATTTACCATCGCAATTCTTGGAATGTATGCGTGGTATTTCAAGGCGTACATCCGTACGTATTTCTATGAAGGTGGCGATAATTTCATGACAATTCGCAAAGGCGTGTTTGCGCCTCGTGAAATTCATATTCAGTATCAAAAAATCCAAGACGTGTACGTAGACCAAGATCTTTTGGATCGCGTCATGGGCTTGTATGACGTACACATTGCAAGCGCGACGGTTGCTTCAGGAATGGAAGCACACATTGACGGTGTGGAAGCAGTAGAGGCAGAAGGACTCAAACAGTTTTTCCTTGCGAAAATTCAAGGAAGCTCTATGCAACCACCATCCGCTATGCCGAACATGCAGGGCGGTGCACCAGCGCCTACAGCTCCTGTCGCCGCATTTAACGGAAATATCTCGAGCGATACGTATCCACTCCAGCCAGCGTGGATGACCAAAAGTATCGTTAGCGTTCTTTTCTCCAGTGTTCTGTTCGGTTTCTTTGCCTCACTCTATATTTGGGCAAAAACAGCGGATGGTCAGTTATTCTCCGTATCATTTCTCCCAACCTTCCTCGCCGTGACTGTTGTGTGGTTTATTTTCCACATAATTGGTGTGCTCCTCTGGAAGAAAAATTACCGTTTCGCATTTATGCCGGAATACATTCAATACCATACGGGTATTTTGAGTGAATCAGAACGACACCTTCCGTACAAGAGCATTCAAGACGTGAATATGACACGGCCTTTGATTGACCGTATGTTTGGGTTGGCAAATGTCACCATTGAAAACGCGGCACAAATGGCAATGGTGGGCAATCGAGCCATGCCAAACAATATTATGATTGTGGGACTCACTCCGACCCAAGCAAATGAAATAACCGAAGCGTTAAAAGCGGTTATTCTCACAAAAAATTCCTCCCAAATGGGACTCTAGTCTATGGAACTCTGGAATCAATTGATTGAGTATATGGTTAATTCTGATAATGGGGTGATGTGGCTCTCGGTCGTTGTGCTTGTAGTGTGCGGCTTGTCGCTTTTGTTCGCGTTCAGTCGTCGCGCCGATTAATTTTTTATCTCAGAAAAAGCAAAACCGCCCGAAAGGGCGGTTTTGCTTTTATTTGTTTTTGTGGTATTTTACGGACAGGAGCACACAAAGGAGGGCTCCAGAAATGATCCAACCGCAGTTCGGCGACTATCAAGAAGCAGTCGCACAAGTAAACATTACCGTTGCGAACCGTATCTTCCAGCAGATGCTCAAGCATCCCTTGCTCGAGAAAATCTGTCGGGAAGAAGGGCGCATGGGTGGCTACTTTTGCGACGGCCCGAACGACAACGAAGACCCAGCAAACCGGCTTGTCGCCCAAGTCGGCGACCCGAATCAAGAAAAGGCGCAGAAGTATTTTGACTACTGCGTTGAGAAGGAGTGTCGTCTGGGCCAACATCCAGAAGATCTTCTGAGTCGGGACAGTCGTGTTCCGGAAGAAGGGAAATGGGGCGGGGCTGTCCGCGGGAATAAGCGCCGTGGCTCTCTTTCCTGCCTTCCTGAGCAGGCCGACGAGATCTTCGGGTATGCCTACCTTGTCGCCATTGGCGATCTTGAGGTTCCCGAAGTTCTCGACCGGCTCGAACGATCGCCGAATGACTTTGAAACGGTCTTCTACGACCTCGAACTGAAAGATCTGTTCAAAGCTCCATGCTGAAGGTGGCGACTTTCCGCCGGTTTTGCCAGGTGTACCTAACACCTGGCATTTTTGTACCCTTTCTTGCATCTTTTTATCCATGACTGTATAGTCCCTAGGTCGCTATGTACGTCCTGAAAGGGATGGACCAATGGCCGGAAGGGTTTTTTTAACCCCTACGCGCCCTAGTGGCGCTACTTTTTTATATGAAATTCATTCTTGCTCGCAAAGAGCGCATGACGCAAATCTTCACGGACGATGGCCGTGCAGTGGCTGGTACTGTACTTTCGGCTACCCCGCTCACGGTTACCCAAGTGAAGACCAAGGAAGGGAAGGACGGCTATTCTGCCCTTCAGGTTGGCTTTGGCGATCGTAAGCTTTCTCGCCTTTCAAAGGCGGAGCAAGGACACTTCAAAGGCAAAGGATTTAAGCACGTTCAGGAATTTCGTACGGAGGATACTGCTGGGGTAGAGGTGGGAAACGCTATCAGCGTAGACACATTTGCCGCAGGGGACGTTGTTCAGGTTTCGGGCATCACCAAGGGTAAGGGTTTCCAAGGTGGCGTGAAGCGCCACGGCTTTAAGGGCGGAAGCCGTACGCACGGTCAGAAGCACTCTGAACGTGAAGTTGGTTCTATCGGTGGTTCGGGTGGCCGCGCCGGAGGCCGTGTCGCAAAGGGTATTCGCATGGGTGGCCGCATGGGTGGCGACCGTGTAACCGTAACGAACCTTAAGGTTCTTGCGGTGGATGCCGTAACAAACGAGATTATCCTCTCAGGCGCTGTTCCCGGAGCACGCGGAACCGTGGTTGAAATCATCTCCAAGTAATCATTTTCGTATGGCACCAACCGCAAAAAACAAAGAAAAGAAGGTCATGAAGCGTCGTTCAACGTCGCGTGCTACTCGTGGAGGCACTTCACGCGCAGTTAAGGCTCGTGTTGCAACACCAAAAGCAGTGAAAGCGAAGACGATGCCTATTTCAGGCGACATGACTATTTTTGCCATGGACGGAAAGAAGGCGGGAACCATTACGCTTCCGGAAAACATTTTCGGTGTGAAGTGGAATGCCGATCTCGTTCACCAAGTGGTTGTGGGCATGCAGGCAAATGCTCGTTCGATTACTGCACATACCAAAAACCGCGGTGAAGTACGTGGAGGTGGTAAAAAGCCATGGAAGCAGAAGGGTACTGGCCGCGCTCGTCACGGCTCTACTCGCTCACCAATTTGGAAGGGTGGCGGTGTTACTCACGGTCCACGCGCAGAACGCGTGTTTGCAGTGAAGATCAACAAGAAAATGCGCCGCGCGGCACTTCTATCAGTACTTTCTCGTAAAGCAAAAGACGGCGAACTCATTTTTGTTGAAAAACTTTCTTTTGACGCACCAAAAACAAAAGAAGCAAAAGCAATGATCGGTGCTCTTGCAAAGGCGGCAGGTGCAAATGCTATGGTCACAAAATCAAAGAATGCGGCACTCATCGCTTTTTCTGAAGTAAACGAGAATGCAAAGAAAAGTCTTCGCAATATCGGGAACATCAAAATGGAAGAAGTACGTAACTTGAACCCTGTTGATTTGATGACGAGCCGCTATCTCGTGATTGAGAATCCAGTGAAAGCAATTGAATTGCTTTCCGCCCGACTCGCTAAATAAATTATATGGCTATCTTCGGAACAAAAAAATCAACGCCACCCGCCGCAGTACGCGAGGTGAAAGATGCGGCAGGAAAACTGTCAGACGTCCTTCTTGCTCCGTGGCTTTCGGAGAAAGCACTTATTGGCACCGAGAAAGGCGTATACGCTTTTCATGTACCCATGACAGCAAACAAGCACGATGTTGCGCTTGCTATCAAAAAAACCTACGGCGTAACCGCACGCAAGGTAACGATGGTAAATCTTCCAGGAAAGAAGGTTGCCATGCGTACGCGTCGTGGCACGGGTACTCGCGCTGATCGTCGCAAGGCATACGTGCACCTTAAAAAAGGTGACACCATTCAGTTCGCATAAATAATTTTATGAAAACATACAAGCCAACATCAAAAAGTCGTCGTCACATGACCACGCTTCCCTACAGGGAGCTTCTTTCGGGTGACCGACCAATGAAGCAGTTGATGAAGGGAAAAAAGAATCAGGCTGGACGTAACGGTTTTGGACGCATTACGGTGCGTCACCAGGGCGGCGGGCACAAACAGAAGCTTCGTGATATCGACTTTGCATACGACAAGAAAAATATTCCTGCACGTATCGAAACGATTGAATACGACCCATTCCGTTCCGCATTTATCGCACGCACGCTTTACGCCGACGGTGCTCGCCGTTACGTTATTGCGCCAAAGGGAATGAAGGTTGGCGACACGTTTATGGTTTCTGAAGACGCACCGATTAAATTCGGCAATCGTATGCCGCTTGGCAAAATTCCTGTTGGTACGTTTGTGTACGGCATTGAACTAAAGGCTGGTGCTGGTGCCATTCTTGTTCGTTCCGCTGGAAACTACGCAGAGGTTGTTGCACATGACGCTGGCTACGCACAGGTGAAACTTCCTTCAACAGAAATTCGTCGCGTGTCCGACCTCTGCTGGGCATCTATTGGTGCCGTTGGTAATGAAGAATACAACCTGGTGAATCTTGGAAAGGCAGGACGCAGTCGTTGGCTCGGTATTCGCCCAACAGTGCGTGGTACGGCCATGAACCCGGTTGACCACCCACACGGAGGCGGTGAAGGCCGTCAGGGCCGCGGTTTGCGCCGTGCTAAGAGCATGTGGGGCAAACCAACAGGCAAGGGTCAGAAGACGCGCACGCCAAAGAAATACTCCAACGTCTTCATTGTTTCTCGCCGCAAAGTGGGCAAGAAGCGAAAGGGATAATTTTACAAAGCAAAAACCCGCCACGTGGCGGGTTTTTGCTTATATATTTTTGCGAATTTCTTCCGCAGTAGTTTTAAGTTCTTCGTCAGGCGATACGGCACGGGAACCTGGGCGGTACAAAAATTTTCTTGGTTCATACTCGTGAACACCTTCATCACCTTCTTTGCGGGGAATCATATGCAAATGAAAATGGGGAACTGACTGGCCATCAATAGGTTCTTCGTTCCATGCGTAGTTAAATCCTTCCGCACTGAATGTTTTTTGGAGTGCTGATTTTACGTGCATACGGAGTGTTTCTATAGATTCTTTTTCATCACTTGTTACTTCCTCGTAGTACTTCACGTGCCGTCGCGGAATGATAAGCGTGTGCCCAGACACAATAGGAATGTTAGTGAGAAATGCGATTGCGCGTTCGTTTTCGCCAACGATTCTTATTTTTATATTTTGATCTTCGCAAAAAACACACAGCATACTTACGATGTGTAGTCGGGTTTCAATCCAGGTATATCAGTGGTCGGAATAGGAAGTTCAAGCGAGCCGAGCACGTAGGGGCCAACGGCGTAGGGAGAGAAAAGAAGGACGAAATTACTTCCATCGAAGTAGAAATTCTGAAAGTTTTCATCCTTAGGTGTTGTGCCGTCAGTAAGCATTTGTGGATCGACTTGCGACACGTCCACCTGTTCACGTTCGGCAATCATAGGAAGAAGTTTTGCTCGGCTGTAGGTACTTAAGAAGTCGAGATAGGTTGTTCCAGATGCGAACAAATCTGGAAGCAAGAGTTTGGTGCCGGTTTTTGTATCGAATACAAACGTCGTGTAGAAACCGTTTGGATGCGCACCACCCGTGTATTCTTCAATTTGAAATACGTACGAAACGGTGCGATGGGACTGATACATTTTGTATGTAATGTTCAAATACAAATTTTGGAATGACGCAGGAATCTCTTCGCCCTTCGCTTTTAACTCTTGAATCAACTGATTATTGCCATCCACGCTATTTTTAAAATCAGAAATTACGCTCCCTGCAAGGTATGTTTTCATAGCGCCAACAGCTTTTGCATCAGCATCAGCACCCACAAGTGGCGTAACGCTGGGGTAATCGGCGTCAATGGTGTAGTACTCACCTTTATCAGCTACGTGTGTAGGAGTGTCGGTTTGACGAGCGGTGGAGACCGATGTTGGTGGGTGCGCGATGACGTACCAAAAGGCAAGAGCGACAATAATGGTAAGGGTGACAAAACCAATGATTGCATCGCGGGATAGGGTCATATGCAAAGAGTCTAGCACCCCACCCCAAGCAAGGTCGCATCATTTGACGCTTTTAGCCGTTTCCTGTACATTTCTCTTATCTCGCCTCGTGCGGGCTTTTAATTACCATGTCCCGATCACTCAAGAAAGGTCCTTACGTGGACTTCAAGCTTTTGAAGAAAATCGCCGGCAAAAAGCCGTCGGCTTCTTCGGTAATCAAGACATGGGCACGCGGCAGTCAGATTGCTCCTGAAATGGTGGGTTTCACCTTTGGCGTCCACAATGGCAAAACCCATGTGGATGTCCTCGTTTCTGAGGAAATGGTAGGGCATCGCCTTGGGGAGTTCTCTCCAACCAAGAAGTTCACCCGTCACGGCGGTAAGATGCAGAAAGAGCTTGAAACCAAGCAGGCGGAGTCTGAAATTGCCGCCGCAAAGGCCGCAAAAGAGCCCGCAACCAAGAAATAAGCCATGAAAGCCGAGCTTCGTAACTACAACCAGTCACCCCGCAAGGTTCGCCTTGTGACTAACCTTATGAAGGGTAAGAAGGTGGCCGTAGCCCTTGAACAGCTCGCCTTTCTTCCTAAGCGCGCCGCTGAGCCAGTAAAAAAGCTCATTCTTTCAGCTGTGGCTAATGCAAAAGCAAAGGGTGAAGACGTGGAGAAGCTCCGTGTGACGAACATCACTGTTGACTCGGACGGCATGATGGTTCGCTATATGCCCCGCGCTATGGGCCGTGCTACCCCTATCCGCCGCAAGAAAAGCCGTGTCGTGGTAACCCTTTCGTAATTTTATGACACATACTGTACATCCCTACGCCCACCGCCTTGGCATCATCCGTGACTGGAGGAGTCGTTGGTTTGCTGGCGATAAGAAGAATTTTCGTGAAAACATCAAGGTAGATGCGGCTATTCGCTCGTTCCTTCTGAAGCGCCTTCGCGGCATGTACGTAAGTCAGACCGAGATTGAGCGCTCGGCTAACGAAATTCGTGTGGTTATCAATACTGCCCGCCCAGGCCTCGTTATTGGACGCTCCGGTGAAAACGCTACCAAGCTTCGTAAAGAAGTGACCGACGTCATTCGCAAGGCCGCTCCTGCCCATGGTCGCACGGTGAAGCTCGACATTATGGAAATCCGCCAGCCGGAGACTGATGCCGCAGTGGTTGCTTACATGGTGGCTGAAGGCCTTGAAAAGCGTCTTCCGTTCCGTCGCGTACTTAAACAGACTATTGAGAAGGTGATGGCCGTTCGCGAAGTACTCGGTGCCCGCGTTGTTATCTCCGGCCGCCTTGGTGGGGCAGATATGAGCCGCACAGAACAACTTAAGAAGGGACGTATCCCACTCCAGACCTTCCGTGCAAACATCGATTTTGCTCATGAACGCGCCTATCTTCCATACGGCACCATCGGTATCAAGGTATGGATCTACCAAGGAGAGCAGTTTGAAAAGGATCAAGTTCGTTCTGCTCCCGTTGAGGCTCGTCAGCCTGGCTATTCAGGAGCTCCACGTACACCTCGTGGCTAATTTTTCGTATGTTGTTTCCTAAAAAAGTAAAACACCGCAAGTGGCAGACTGGACGAAAGTCTCCAGCACGTCGTAATCGTCCTGATACGCGCGGCATTACTATTGCTTTTGGTTCGTTTGCGCTGAAGGCGACTTCTGGTTCGCGTATGACAAGCAACCAGATTGAATCCGCTCGTAAAGTGCTTGCTCGCGCAACAGGGAAGGGAGGGAAGATGTGGATTCGTATTTTCCCCGACCGACCGGTTACTGCCAAGCCAGCTGAGGTGGGAATGGGTTCCGGAAAAGGCGACCCAAAAGGTTTTGTGTTTGAAGTACAGCCCGGCCGCGTACTTTTTGAGCTTGATGGCGTTCCAGAAGTTTCTGCTCGTGCCGCACTTCGCCAAGCTGGTATGAAGCTTCCTATGAAGACCACGGTCATCGCCCGATAATCCTATGAAAAAGAACTCATTTCTTGAAAAGACTCCGGCAGAACTTACGAAGCTCATTGCTGAAAAGCGTGAAGCGCTTCGCGTTATGCGTTTTTCTGCTGCCGGTTCACGAGCAAAAGACCCATCCGCACAGGGAAAAATTAAACAGGACATTGCACGTATTATGACCGTGCTTGCCGCTACTAAGAATGCATAATCGTATGGAAACAAAAATCGCAAAACCACAGACATTCTCGGGTACGGTCGTAAAGACCGCGATGAAAGACACGGCAACCGTGGCAGTGGATCGCTATGTGAAGCATCCAAAATACAAAAAGTTTCAGACGCTCACAAAAAAATACCTTGTACATGACCCAGGAAACACCGCAAAGGTTGGCGACAAGGTTACTATCGTTGCGTGCCGTCCTATGAGTAAGCTCAAACGCTTCAAGCTTGCGGGAGTAACGATGTCCGTCGCAGACGACGCCGAATAATTCTATGTTACAGCCACAAACTATCGTTACTGTTGCAGATAACTCCGGCGCAAAAGTTGCGCGCATCTTCAAGGTGCTTGGTGGTTCGAAACGCCGCTATGCGTATATTGGTGACGTTGTGGTTGTCTCTGTACAAACCGCAGAGCCACGTAAGCTCGTAAAAAAGAAGGATGTCTTCAAAGCCGTTGTTGTTCGCCAAGTGAAGCCAATGCGTCGTAAAGATGGATCCTACGTTTCTTTTGATGACAACGCTGTTGTGCTTATTGAAAAACAAGGAAAGGAAATGGGTCCAAAGGGTAATCGCGTGTTTGGTCCTGTTCCTCGCGAGCTCGTTGAGCGCGGATGGGGCAACATTGCCGGTATCGCTCCTGAAGTCGTCTAATTTTTGAATATGCAAAACCGCCCACTTAAATCACGTAACAAGAAACTTTCACGCTTTGCAAAGCGCCATATTCGCCCTGCGGCAATGAAGATGAAGATTAAAAAAGGTGACAACGTCATGGTTGTTTCCGGCAAAGACAAAGGAAAGACGGGTGCAGTGCTCCGCGTATTTCCTCGCGTTGGTCGCGTTATTGTGGAAGGTGTTGCAGTGCACAAGCGTCACAGCAAGAAGATTGCCGGCCAAACCGGCCGTATTATTGATATCTTGCTTCCAATCAGCGCAAGCAACGTGATGGTGATGGACCCAAAAGAAGGGAAGCCAACTCGCGTAAAGCGCGTAATGGACGGTAACAAGCGCGTTCGTGTTGCTCACAAGAGCGGCACCACCCTCGCATAATATTTTTCGTATGATGATGACTAAAGAACGACAGCAGACCGCCTTTGAGGCACTTTCTGCAGATATGGGCTACAAGAACCGCATGGCCGCTCCACGCGTCCAGAAGGTCATCGTATCTACGGGTGTGGGTAAAAAGCGCGATAAGAAAGTGCTTGAGCTTATTCAGGGTCGTCTCGCACGCATTACTGGTCAGAAGGCCGCTCCGCGTTCCGCTCGCATCTCCATTGCATCATTCAAGGTGCGTGAAGGTGACGTAGTGGGCTACCAAACCACGCTTCGTGGCGCACGTATGTATGACTTCCTTGACCGCCTTATTCACGTCGCTATCCCTCGTACGCGCGACTTTCGCGGCATTCCGGGAACTGCCGTAGACGATATGGGTAACATCACTATTGGTATAAAAGAGCACACCATCTTCCCGGAGACCTCCGATGAAGAAGTGAAGGACGTTTTCGGCCTTGCGGTCACCATTGTCACCTCGGCAAAGTCCAAAAAGGAAGCAGTGGCCTTCTTCAAGCACCTCGGCGTTCCGCTTCGGGACAAGTAATTACTGGCTCGTTTGACACTCGTCCATAACGCTGATAGATTATCTTCACGCTCCTCGGAGCTATTTTTGTATGGCTAAAAAGTCCCAAATCGCCCGACTCGCTAAGAAGCAAAAGCTAGTCAAAAAGTACGCTGTTAAGCGTGCGGCTCTTAAGGCTGCTGGTGACTGGGAAGGCCTCCAAAAGCTTCCGAAAAACTCCTCCCCCGTTCGCATTAAAAACCGTTGTGCGGTCACCGGCCGTTCCCGTGGCTATATGCGGGCATTCGGGCTTTCCCGCATTCAATTCCGCGAGCTTGCTCGCGAGGGTAAGATTCCGGGTATAAAGAAAGCATCATGGTAAGCGACCGCGTCGGGGACTTCATCATTCGTCTTCAAAACGCCGGCGCGGTAGGTAAGGCCGTTGTCGCACTCCCATACTCTGCCCACCTTGAAGCTATCGCCAAAAAGCTTCGCGAACTTGGCTACGTTGCAAACGTTGAAACGGCATCAAAGCCACAGAAAACCCTTGAAGTTACGCTTGCCTATGACACGCACGGTAAACACCTTATTCATGGTGTGAAGCGCATTTCCAAGCCAGGTCGTCGTTTGTACATTCCTGCGCGTGATGCACACAACGTGAAGAACGGAACGGGCGTTCGCATCATTTCAAGTCCGAAGGGTATTCTTTCAGACGCAGAAGCACGTAAGGTTCGTGCAGGTGGTGAAAACCTTTTTGAAATATGGTAAACGAAACCAGTCGTCTTGCGAAAAAGCCGATTCCCGTACCGGCAAAAGTCGAAGTCTCTGCTTCGGCTGATACTATTACTGTAAAGGGAGCAAAGGCAACTCTTTCAAAGCCACTTCACCCATCAGTGGGTATTTCCGTAGATGCTGAAGGCGTGCACATTACTGCAAAAAATAGCTCACGTCTTGCAAAGGCACTTACCGGCACCTACGCCGCGCACGTTCGCACCATGATGAAGGGTGTTGAGACACCATTCAAACGAGGACTTATTCTTGAAGGTGTTGGCTACAAAGTTGAACTCAAGGGCAAGGAGCTTGTATTCACAGTTGGATTTTCTCATCAAGTTAAACTCGTTGTTCCGGAAGGCCTTACCGCAATTGTTGAAAAGAACAGCATCACTATTGAAGGTTGTGATAAACAAATGGTGGGACAGTTTGCGGCAAACGTTCGTGACGTGAAGCCACCAGAGCCATATCTTGGAAAAGGCATTCGCTACAACGACGAAGTTATTCGTCGTAAGCAAGGCAAGAAGGCTGTATAAAATACTATGGGTAAACTTTCTACAACTAAACGAGATTCACGCATTCGCCGTCACAAGCGCGTTCGTTCGCGTATTTCCGGTACCGCAGAGCGCCCACGTCTTACGGTTTTCCGTAGCAATCGTTTTGTGTCCGCGCAGATTATTGATGACACTAAGGGTGTAACCCTTGTTGCCGCACATGGTCGCGACACAAAAGGAACACTGACGGCACAGGCTGGAACAGTGGGGAAGGAGATTGCCGCACGAGCAAAGGAGAAGGGAATCACTGCCGTTGTGTTTGATCGTGCAGGGTATTCCTATGCCGCGCAAATTAAAGCACTTGCGGACGCCGCACGCGAAGGCGGACTCGCTTTTTAATACACTATGGCTGACACTGAAACCATGACGAATGATACAGAAGTAGTAGCTACTCCCGTAGTTGCTGAAGTAGCACCCGCTCTCCCTGCAGAGAGCATGCGTGATCGTCGCCGTGGCGCACGTAGCGAAGGACGCGGCCGTGGCCGTGGCCGCGAAGGCCGTGAGCGTAGCGAGTTTGATTCAGTCACGATTGAAGTGCGCCGTGTTGCTCGTGTGATGGCCGGCGGACGTCGCTTTAACTTCAGCGTCTCCATTGTTATTGGCGACAAGAAGGGTCGTGTGGGTGTGGGTCTTGGGAAGGCGGCAGACACTGCCCTCGCTATTGAAAAAGCAACACGCGATGCAAAGAAACACATGATTACGGTGAAGCGCACGGACAACAATTCCATTTCGCACGATGTATCGGCAAAATATGCTTCCTCAACGATTATGATTACACCTTCCACTGGTCGTGGGCTTGTGGCAGGTAGCGCAATGCGCACCGTGCTTGAACTTGCCGGTGTGACCGACGTCATCACAAAGATTCTTTCTCGTACGAAGAACAAACTTACCATCGCGCGCGCGACGGTAGCGGCACTCAAAAAGCTGAACGGATAATTGTATGCAACTCAACACCCTAAAAGCAAAGTCAAAGCGCGTCACCAGCATGCGTGTTGGTCGTGGCGGAAAGCGTGGTAAAACCTCAGGCCATGGCGGCAAGGGGCAGACTGCTCGCGCCGGTCACAAAATTCGTCCAGAAATTCGCGATCTCATCAAGAAAATCCCAAAGCGTCGTGGTCACGGAAAGAACCGCGCACGTACCGTACGCCCCCGTGTCGCTATTATTCCTATAAACGTAGTTGCTCTTGCTGCTGTTTTCTCTGCGGGCGATGTGGTAAACCCAGCAACACTTGCAAAGCGTGGTCTTACGCGCGGCAAAGGCATTCGCGTTAAAATTCTCGGTACCGGTACCCTTGATAAGGCACTTTCTGTTTCTAACTGTGACGTATCCGCATCGGCGAAGGCGGCAATAGAAAAAGCGGGCGGTTCGGTACTCTCCTAACGGTATGATTGGTACTTTCTTCAAGAAAGTCCATCTCGTCTTTACGGATGCAAGCATCCGTAATCGTGTGCTTTTTGTTCTCGCGGCGTTCGTCGCTTTTCGTTTTCTCGCGGCGATCCCTATTCCGGGAGTTGACCGTGCGGCACTTGAGGCATTTTTTCAAAACAATCAGTTCTTCGGCCTCTTGAACGTCTTTTCAGGTGGCGGTTTCTCACACCTTTCGCTCGTGATGCTCGGTGTTGCCCCGTACATTACGGCTAGCATCATCATGCAACTTGCAACGATTTTGTTCCCAAAGATAAAGCACATGTACACCGAAGAAGGGGACGCTGGGCGTGCAAAGTTTATTGAGTGGAGTCGTATTCTTACTATCCCGATCGCGATCGTACAAGGCGTTGCCTTTCTCTCGCTTCTTCAGAGCCAGGGTATTCTCGGGCACCTTTCCTCTATCGCATTTGCGAGCGATATCTTGCTTGTTGCCGGCGGCTCGCTTCTCTTGATGTGGATTGGAGAACTTATGACCGAGTTTGGTATTGGTAACGGCGTATCGCTCATTATCTTTGGCGGCATCGCGTCTCGTATTCCAAGTAGCATTTCACAGGCGTTATACACCGCAACGGCGGCAAACATTCCTTCCTATCTTGCTTTTGCGGCGCTTGCAGTACTCGTGATTTATGCGGTGGTGATTGTTTCTGAAGCAGAACGTTCTATTCCGATCGCCTACGCCCGCCAAGTACGTGGTGCGGCAAATGCCTCTGGTGCGGCAACGTATCTTCCGATTCGTCTTCTTCAAACAGGCGTGATTCCTATCGTGTTTGCGCTCTCACTCCTTTTGTTTCCGCAGATGATTTTTGCGGCGCTTTCTGCCATCGGTTTTGCGTGGGTTGCGCCACTTTCAAGTGGTTATGCACGTTTTGCCGCAAACCCGTTTGAATACGGCGCGGCCTACTTCCTACTCGTTGTGATGTTCACCTATTTCTATACATCCATTACTTTTGAACCAAAGCGTGTTGCTGAAAACCTTCAGAAGTCTGGCGCATTTGTGCCGGGTGTTCGTCCTGGTCCTGAAACGGAACGCTACATTAGCGCAGTTGTTTCTTACATCACCTTCCCTGGAGCAACCTTCCTTGGTCTCGTTGCCGTTGCCCCATTCATTATTCAAGGACTCACGGGAGTTACTGCCATTCTGGTCGGCGGTACGGCACTTTTGATTGCGGTGCAGGTCGTTCTCGACCTTGTGCGCAAAATTGACGCACAGGTTTCGCTTCGCGAATACTAATTTCTCGCGACGCGTCGCGAGGTGATAAAATAAAAATATGGAATCTCGCACTATTCTCTTCATGGGCAAGCCCGGTAGTGGCAAGGGTACACAAGCAAAACTCCTTTCAGGTGTAGCGGGCTGGCCTGTTATGGCATCCGGCGATGCTTTTCGCGCTATCGCAAAAGAAGAGAGTGCTGTGGGACGAAAGGTGAGCGATGAAATGAATCAAGGCTTTCTGATGCCTGATTGGTTTGCGATGTATTTGTTCCAGCGTTCTATTTTTTCTATTCCTGCAGAATCAGGTGTTATTTTTGACGGATTTGGACGCAAGCTTCCAGAAGCGCAGATGGTAGCAAACGTGCTCGCGTGGCTTGGACGAAAACTCGAAGTGCTCTACATCAATGTTCCCGACGAACATATTTTAAATCGTATTGAGAAGCGCAAAGACATCGAGGGTCGTGCAGATGACGCAAGTGTGATGAAACGACTTGAAGAATTCCGACTCTATACAGAACCATCACTCGCATTTTTCCGTGAATCTGGTTTTGTGACGGAAATTGACGGCACTCCAGATATTGAAACGATTCATACCGATATTGTTGCGAAACTTGGACTCAAATGATTCTACGAAACGACACTGAACAGGCAGACATTGTTGAAGCAGGGAGGCGTTTGGGCGTCATTCTTGAAGAAGTCGCAAAAGAAGCAGAGGCAGGAGTTTCCACTCTTGAACTTGATGCGCTCGCTGAACAGCTTATACGCGCCGACGGAGACGAGCCGGTGTTCCTTGGGTACACCCCTGAAGGCGCCGCCCGCCCGTATCCGGCAACGTTGTGTGTATCCGTGAACGACGAAGTCGTTCACGGCATTCCGAATGAATCCCCACGGATTTTGAAAGAAGGCGATATCGTTGCGCTTGATCTCGGGCTTACGCACAAAGGCCTTATTGTTGACTCAGCCATCACGGTAGCTGTCGGGCGCATTGATTTTTGTGCGAAAGCGCTTATGGACGCTACGAGCGAGGCGCTTGAGGCAGGCATTGACGCTGTGCGTGTCGGAAACCGCATTGGCGATATTTCAAATGCTATCGAAGAAGCGTACAAGGATACGCAGTTTTCTATCGTGAAGGTGCTTGGCGGGCACGGGGTAGGGAATCAGGTACACGAAGAACCGTTTGTGCCGAATTTTGGACATGCGGGCACCGGGGAAGAAATTGTAGAAGGTATGGTGCTTGCGCTTGAACCTATCGCAAATGAAGGGAAGGCTGGCGTGGTGATTGCGGGCGACGGATATACGTACCGCACCAAAGACGGTTCACGTAGCGCACATTTTGAACACACCGTGATTGCTCAAAAAGACGGACCCCTTGTGATTACCCGTCGCCCAAGTGAACAATAACTTCATAAAACCTTAATGATGGGCAAGGTATACTTTCTGGGTAACTTCTTTACGAGCTAGCAAATCATGTATCTTTATGGCAACTATTATAAACAACCCGGGACCTGAACGTGTTGTTGAGGTTTCCGGTTCGGGAGATTCAGGCGGTTGGGCGGTAGCGGTTATTGTGCTTATCGCTGTTGTTGTGGGAGTTGTTGGGTGGTCTTACTACCACCGTGGGGCGCCCGCACCAGCTCAACAGGGTCCAAGTATTAATGTAACGCTCCCAGCTCCTTCCTCGGGCAGTGACAACACGAACTCGCCTCCAGCAACGCCGTAAGGTTTTCAAATACGGCAGAAAACACCTCCGCACCTGTGCGGAGGTGTTTTTGATTTCAACCATAGTTTTGTGTATACTCCTTCTATTAACGCCCTGCGGGCGCTTTTTAACAAAGATTTTATGGACCAGAAACCACACCCAAAAAAAGAACGCACGTTTGTGATGGTAAAGCCTGACGGCGTCCAGCGTGGACTTATTGGTGAAATACTTGGCCGCTTTGAACGTACTGGCTTGAAGCTCGTTTGTCTTAAACTCACTCTTTTGGACGAGAAGAAGTTGTGGGAACACTATGGCAAAGACGACGCGTGGTTTTTGAAGAAGGGGACGAAGATTGCCGAAGATAAAAAAGCAGCTGGTCTTCCGCACGATAAAGACCCAATGGAATATGGTAAAGACATCATTCGCGTGCTGGTGAAATTTATGACCTCCGGTCCTGTGGTGGTGATGGTGTGGGAAGGGAATCAGTCCGTTGCGGTGGTTAAAAAGCTTGTGGGCGAGACCGAACCAGCAACGTCAGACGTAGGAACCATCCGTGGTGACCTTACTATTGATTCCTACGCTATTGCGGCCGTAGACGACCGTGCTGTGCGCAATCTTATTCACTGCTCGGATGCTCCAGAAGAAGCGGAGCGCGAAATGGCTCTCTGGCTCTCGGAAGGTGATCTTATTTCCTACGGTATTGTGGGAGAGAAGATTCTCTACGATATCAACTTGGATGGGATTCTGGACTAAGGTGTATAATTCTACCGGAGCCGTTTCTTAAAAAAGCAACTACTTTTTTCTCGGGAACTTTGTATTCAGACGCCTCAGCGAGTTCGCAAGAATTCCAGCAGTCGTCGTTCGGGTACCCACTTAGAATATACAGTTGCGTCTGGGGAGCGGTTCCAGCAAAAAATACCTCTTGAAAGGTATTTTTTGCTTTTCACTGAATGTTACAATTCATACATGCGTTTATATTGGTTTTTGGGAGCACTTGCTGCTGTCGCGCTTCTCGCGACACTCCACATATGGGCACTTCGCGATTTTTTATATTGGCAGTACCGGTGGTTTGATACACCGATGCACCTGCTTGGCGGCGCGGCGATTGGTGCATTTACCGTAGGTCTTCTCCACTCGTGGCGGCCGTTTCTCTATTTGTCAGCCATCGTCTTCGTTTCCTTTTCTTGGGAATTAATGGAATACATCTTTGGTCTTACTGGTGTAAACAGTATCGACTACACATGGGATACTGCACACGACTTATTGAATGATGCGATTGGCGCAACGTTCGTATATGTTCTTGCTCGCTACACTCTATGGCGCTCCGCGTAACCTTCTGCGGCGGTGCGGAAACGGTCACCGGTTCCAATTTTTTGATTGAATCCGAGAAAGGAAAAATGCTTATTGACTGCGGTATAGAACAAGGTGCTGATTTTTCTATGCAAGAGGTGTACGGACCATTTCCGTACGACGCATCTTCTATAGACGCTGTGGTGTTTACGCACGCTCACCTTGACCACGTTGGTCGCGCGCCAAAACTCGTGAAGGACGGTTTCCATGGCAAGGCATATATGACCGCACCCACACGCGATTTGGCAGAGCTTATCCTTACTGACAGCATCAACATTCTCGCCGAAGAAGCGAAGCGTCTTCATCGCGAACCACTCTATTCCGCTGAAGATGTTACGAAGTTTTTTGCACTCGTAGAAACCATTCCGTATAACCAAGAAAAAGTGGTTGCGCCCGGGCTTTCTGTGTATCTGCGCACCACCGGCCATATTCTTGGTTCTGCGAGTGTCCGCATTAAGGCTGAAGATGGCACCGCCATCGCGTTTACGGGCGATATAGGCAACAGCCCGTCGCCGTACTTGTATGACCCCGAACCGATTCCGGACGCCGATGTGATTTTTATTGAAAGCGTGTATGGCGACCGCCTGCACCAGCATCGCGACACGAGAACGGCAGAACTACGTGACGCGATGAAACTTGCTCTTGAAAAGGGTGGTGTGGTGCTTATGCCTGCTTTTTCTATGGAGCGTACGCAGTTAATGCTTTATGAGCTTTCAAATTTGTTTGAATCAGGAGACCTACCAAAAGTTCCGGTGTTTCTTGATTCACCACTGGCGATTGCGGTTACCGATGTATACAAAAAGTACGCAAACGACTATTTCAAACCGGAAGTGCAGGATGAACTCCATCGCGAACACGATTTATTTGGTTTTCCGTTTCTCACTAAAACGGCGGATAGAAAAGAATCAGCAGAAATTGATAAGGCACCGAATCCAAAAATCATTATTGCTGGCGCGGGAATGAGTCATGGCGGTCGTATCGGAAGACACGAAGTCCGATACTTGCCCGACCCCTCCACTACGCTCTTTATTGTGGGCTACCAAGCTCCTGGAAGCCCAGGACGGCTTCTTCAAGAGGGTTCGCCTAAGGTACGGCTTGATGGGCAAGATGTTCATGTGCGTGCAAAAGTACAAACACTCTCGGCATGGTCAGCGCACGCCGATAGGGATGGACTTATCGCGTTTGCGGACAAATGTCTTGAGGCCGGAAGAACGAAACTCTTTTTCGTTGGACTTGGCGAACCTTCTTCTGCACGTTTTCTTGCACAACGCATTCACGACTATCTTGGCACCAAGGCCGTAGTCCCCGTAGCGGGGGAGAAGTGGGAGATTGCAAAAGGGAGTTTCAAAAAAATCTCCTAAAGCCTATGGAAGGTCCTAAAAGGCAGGAAGGTAGCCGCATAGAAATTCCGGCAGGGACACGGATAACTATAACGAAGAAAAGTCTTCAAGAAGGGAAGGACTCAGTTGTTGCTGTAGGAGAAAGTACGACTGGCATTCTGCTTTCGCCTGTTGCGGTCGGCAGTTTTGCGGCGCTTGATAACGGTTTACGTACAAGCACTATACGAAACGTACGACATGAAGGCGGTAAAACATTTATAACCACCCATACATCGCTTTACGAGATTTCGCCAGAATTTAATGGCCTTACTTATCACTCAGAGACTGGTGACATAACCTTGCCACGAGATGCACACATTGCTCCTTTGCGAGAAGGCAATGCGCCATTGTTTGAGGCGGCACCTTCAAGTTCGGTGGAAGCCGTTCGAGTGAAGATAGATCGTGAAGCCCTGCAAGGAGTTTTGCTGGAAGTTGGAGGAGGTGTGGTGCATGCCATTGATGAACGATACTTTGTACTCGCAAAAGTAGGGAACGCACATATTCCTTTTTACCGTTCTTCAAATGGCACGAGTGGAAAGAAACGTGGCGCGTGGTATCCATTTTTTGGCCATACGGGAAGCTGGGTAATAAAAGGAGATATACAACCTAATGGGAAAATGCCTTACCACCCAGAAATTACAAGAGTGAATGATCTTCTCAATGAACACCTTACGTTGCCAGATCCGCGCTATGTCGACACTGAATACAAATTGCGCACTAAAGACGGAAGGGTGCTCTATGACATAAATAAAGAAATTCCGATGCGAGACATGCGCAACACTCCAGAATGGAAGGAACGAGGTATGCTCGATTACAAAGTAAAGGCATACGTTGAAAGAATGACCGGATATGCCCCGCATCGGCTGGATGACTACCATCCTTATGACGGTGATTCCGCACGCGAAAAAGCCGCAAGAGAATGGATTTCAGCCGTCGTTACAAGGATTTAATGCAAAAAACCGCCCTTTCGGGCGGTTTTTTGTTTATACGACCTGCTTTGCTACTCGGGTGAAAATTTCTGGGTGGTCTTTTGCGAGGGTAGAGAGTACTTTGCGATCAAGCTGGATACCACCTTTCTTCAATTTGCTAATGAAGGTTGAATACGACTTGTGGCCGTTGTCACGCACGGCGGCATTAAGGCGCACAATCCAAAGCTGGCGGAAGTCCGTTTTTTTATCTTTGCGGTGATTGAACGCGTACTTTCCCGCGTGTACGAGTGCTTCTTTTGCAAAACGTTCCTTTTTGGAACGGATACCGCGGTATCCTTTCGCGCGCTTTAATATGTTGCGGCGGCGTTTTGCGGCGATGATTCCTCCTTTGACTCGTGACATACGATTGAATTAAATGATTATTGAAATTACACTCCCGGGAAGAAGCGACGGCGTGCTTTGTTGCTGATAGCAAGTGACACTGTGCGACGCTTCGCACCCTTTGTGCTACTGCGCTCTTTTGCGTTGAAATGGTTCTGACCTTTTGCGCGCGCGATAAGCTTTCCCGTCTTAGTGACGCGAATACGCTTGGTGTATGACTTATTTGTTTTCATGGTTGGTTGTTTTTTCTGTTTTCTCTCGCTTCGACTGCGCCGCAAGGTCGCGTTCTATCACTCCAGCAAATCCTTTCGGGCTTCTCCCGACCGGCTCTGCCATTTTGTACGCGTACGGGATCAGCTGGAGAAATTTCTCAAGGCGAGCCTTAAGAAATGCCTCGTCCATTCCTTTGTAACGGCCCTTAAGGAAGAGCTCAGCACGTACGCGGTGCCCTTCAGCGAGCCATTCAGCTCCCTTTTTGGCCTTAAGCATCATATCGTGCTCCCCAGTGCCCACCTTAATCTGAACCTCTTTGGTTTCTGAGACCTTGGCTTTGGCGCGTGCGGCGCTCTCTTTCTTGCTCCGTTCGTACTCAAATTTACCATAATCCATCACTTTCGCAACGGGCGGCACCGCTGAGGGCGAGATCTCAATAAGGTCCAAACCGGCGTCTTCAGCCGCCTTTAGGGCCTCAGATAGCGAGATAACCCCAAGGTTCTCACCTTGGGCGCCTATGACTCGAAGCTCCTTCGAGCGTATCTCACGATTGATGCGTACGGGTTCGTTTAGCAAGGGAAGTTCGTGTCCGTGACTATAGCACGCAGTTATACACCCGACAACTCGTATGGACGAAAAATCATGATAGTCTTCGCCTGTTCAGCTTGGGAGGAACAGGTGAGAAACAAACCGTTCGTATGGGAGCGTACCGCAACACCTGCGGAAGACGAGTGGAAGGCAGAGCTTGCGACTGACATCTTTCTTGGCGTCATCGCACTCAGCGCCGCTGGGGTTTTCCTTGTTTACGCATATTTCGTTTCGTACGGAGTGGTCGCGCAAGCGGCAAGTCAGCACTGGCTGTCCCATTAGAAGGACTCCAGACTTTTCTTCCGCAAAGGTTCGCTCTTTTTGGGAGCGGACCTTTGTTATTTTTTACGGTCCTTCCTTTTGTTTTTACCCAAAAGTCCAGCAATGAAAGGAAGATACATATCGTCTTCTGGAGAAATACGCAGTTCGTTTTTGTTCACTCGTTCGGCGAACACGACCGGCGCGTCTTCGATTACGGCAAGTGGCTGAGATTCATTTCCTTCGCCCATCACGAGTGCGGCGGCGGTTGAAAGGCTGTCGACAACACCTACGCGTTCAAATTTAAACAAACGGCCAAAAATGTCGGGTGTGCCGCGATAATCACGTAGCCCCTTCATGCCGGCATAGCCAAGCGCGAGTGCCATCACTCCGGCACGAAGTGGAACGGTTCGACTGTCTGGAATAATCACGCCAAGATTTTTCACACCGTATGCCTTCATCAGTACAGTACGGAGTTTCGCGGCAGACTTATAGCAATCTTTGGGGAGCAAGATAAATTTGCCGTGTTCAGAATTTGATTCATCAATACCTGCAGAGGCAACAACGAGGCCGTCTTTGAGGGTGAGCCACACCCATTTGGTGGGTACGGCGTAATCGCTTTCTGCACGAATCAGTTTTTCTTTGGTAGTTAAGTCGACACGTTCGTGGGTACGCCCTTCAGCAAGCGCGACGATTTTACTGGTCACCACGAGTACAGAGTTTTCTTTTAGTTTTGGAATGTGCTCGCGGATAAATGTTTCAAGATTTTCGTTTTCCTTGAATACTCGCGTTTTAATTGGACGTACCTGCATGGGATTATTCAGTGGTTATCGGTTTCGCACGCAACAAGTACAGACCAAGATAAGAGAGGGGAGTGTAGAGAATGCCCATTGCAATCTTAAAGAGCCACCAGCTCACCATAATTACCACCAGTTTTTCGTTTGGGTAGACGCCATAGAGTGCGATGGTCATGAAGATAATCGTATCGAAGGCTTGCGACCAAATGTTTGAAATCGTTGAACGAAGCCAGAAATATTTTGCTACACGGGATTTTACAAAGAAGAACGAAATAACATCTTGGTATTCGCCAACGGCGTAGGCAATAAGAGACGCGATAGCGAAGCGTGCAGACACGCCAAAGATAGTTCCATACGCACTTTGTGCCCATGCGCCGTCTGGCGACCATGGTGCCGCAAGTGAAATAAGCGTGTATGCAAGATAGAGTGCGGTGGAGATAAGTCCGGCAAGCACAAAAAACTTTGCCATCTGTTTGCCGTATCGCTCACCAATCACGTCGGTCATGATGAACACGATAGGGAACATAAACACGCCGACAGAAAGGTGCAGACCAAATGGCCCCGGCATAAGTTTAATGCCAAGGGTATTCGCCGCCATAAGCGAGGTGATGTAAATGGAAAGAGCAATCAGAATGTTGCGGTAATCGCGAGTAGAAAGAGTAGGCATTTCGCCAGCTTACGGCGCGAACTGGTTCCTTGCAAATGGAGATATGTTCGTTGGTATACTGACGGCAATGAGCGAAACATTTGAACCTGGAGCGTGGCGCAATGAGAAAGCGCCTGAAGAAATACCGTTTGGGGAACGGTTACGGCTCTTGCGTCTGCGTATTGGGAAAGCAGAGCAGCGCTCTGATGATCAAGAAGTTAGGCTCCTTGAGGCCGAGATACGTGCGACGGAAGCAGGGAAACTATTTGATCGTGAGGAATTTCTCCGTGAAGAAGAAAAAAAGAAACAGCGATCAAAAAGTGATGTACTCCGTGAAATGCAGGGTCTAAATGGCTCGGGAGAAAAAGATATCTGGAACTATGACGGTATGTACTCCGAACATTCTGAAGCTGGTTATGACGAAGCGTTTTTAACACTGCTACATAAACTTAATTATGAAAGCATTGCCAGGTTAGTTCATGAACGAGCTGGTGAACTAAAACGTCCGCTTTAGGTATTGGATTTGTTTGGCGGAGCATATTTCCTCACTAACTTAGAAGATGTTTCAACTATTACCGGAGCAAGGTTGAAGAACGTAGACGAGGATATGCGGATTGAAGCCGAGGCTAATTGGATTCGTGCTCACCGACAACAAGAGCTTGAAGATCTCGTTTCGAACCCTAAACGTGAAATCATTGAAGGGAATCTCTACACCAGTAAGTCGTGGAATCGTATTAAAGAAAAGATACAGAACGAAACAGATGGGTTTGATCTCATTGCGTGTCGTCCGCAAGGTCCGTTCGGACACTTCGCATCGAAGCAAACAGAAACTATTCAAGATGTGATAGAAACAGACTCCAACTCAAAGGAAGAGCTATTTGTCATGCTATTAGAAAGGACACTCAAACTACTTTCTCCCGATGGCGGCATCTTGCTCACGCAAGTTCCTGTGATGGGCACAAAGCCAAAAATTGCCGCCGCTTTTTGGAAAGAATATTTGGAACGGAAGCATGCCGAAGGGTACGAATTTATTTTTGAAAGTGATCATCACGAAATGGGGGATAGTATGGCGGTAATTCGTCGTCGTATATCACCATAACGGGTACGGTATTGGTACCCCACACAGTAATTGTGTTTTTTGTAAAAAATGGCAATATGTCCTTATGTCACTATTCACGAAATACCGCACCTTTATTATCGTTGTGCTCGCCCTTATTATCATCGCTCTTGTGTGGATGTTCGGCTTTTCAGCCCCAGACAACACTCCTGTAGTCCGTTCCACGCCCGCAGTGGGCACACAGTTTAAAAGCGGTAACTTCTCGTTTTCCTATCCTTCAGGAAGCGACCCCAAGGAATATGCTACCGGTGTAGTGTCTGTGGGAGGTAACACCAAGAGCGGCGGCTTCATTTCGATCGTTGACGTTGTTCGCTACAAAAGTGACCTTCAGTCCACGGCTCCAGTGAGCTTTGACGCCTATATGAAAACACAGGCGGCATCGTTCTGCGGTTCAGATAGTGCAAAATATGTTGTGACGTGTACCAATCCAGTTGTGACTCCTTACAAAAACGGCACAGGGGCTACTGCATATCAAATGTCTCTAACGCTCTCAAAAAAAGATACTGCGACAGGCAAGACAACGACGTCTACGTACTCGCCTATCTACGTGTTTAACACCACGCAACCAGCAACAGCAGGAGAGAAGACTCGCTATGAAGGCATCTTCATTTACCCAACGTTCTCTACGTTTAGTTTGGTCGGTACGACCTCTCCCGCACTCGTAGAAAGCATCGCATCCTCAATGGTGGTTACGGGAAGTTAAGAAGGTTCTCTGCCCGCTAAGGTTTATTCCGTATTGGTTGTGGAAGAAGGTGGAATAATAAAAAAACCGCCCAAGGGCGGTTTTTTTATTTGTGAACCCTATACCATTTTGATACGTGCGTCCTACAGGCGCTAGGTGTTATGTGGTATAGTTTTTGCAGTTCACCACACTTATAAAAAACACCACCCCTCTTTCATGAAACAGTTTACTCGCATTGCCGTTATTTCATTCATATTTTTATTCACATTTTTTCCTGCGCTGGCACAAACGAGCAGTACGCAAATGCAAATAACAGCGCTCCTTGCGCAAATTAAACAGCTACAAGCGCAACTGATGCAGTTGCAGGGACAGACCAGTGAACAGTCCAACTGCGTTGATCTCTCAAGCGATTTAACGCTCGGTTCAACCGGAAGTGATGTGACGAGTTTGCAAAATTACCTCATCAAAAGTGGCGTTCTGAGCGCGCAGTACAACACCGGATATTACGGGTTCCTCACTGCTCAGGCAGTAGGAAAAATCCAAATGAATCTTAGTGTGCTTACTTCCGTAACTGATTCTTCGTATGGCATCACAGGCCCTAAGACACGAGCCGCGCTTAGCTGTCATAGCCCCACGAGTGTCCCTCCGGTGGCGCCCGCGCAGTCTTCTCACTCACTTACGGCATCCTGCACAGGCACACCGTACAACAGCGGAACTGCTGGAACGAGTTGGCACGTAAGTGCCTCAGGCGGCACCGGCTCTTACTCCTACCAATGGACTCTTGCGAATGACAACATGAGTACCGGCATTAGCGGCACGTCGGCTGACTTGCAACAATCAAGTCTCTTGGCAACCTATGGCTCCACTGGAACAAAGAGTGCCACGGTCGTTATAAGGAGCGGTAGTCAAAACGTCACTGCTGGTTGTTCGGCAACAATTAGCGGCCCTACACCGACACTCAGTAACATCACTCCAAGCAGTGGTTCAAATAACACCGCAGTGATGCTTTACGGCACTAATCTTTCCAAGGCGACTGAGGTTGATTTCTATCACTCAAACGGCCTGCTTGGTTGGACAGTGCCTTCTTCCGCTTCCAACATCTCTATTTCTGCCTACAGCATCACCATCACTATTAGTGGAGCTGTTCTTGGGCTGGCTGGCCCCGATGTATATCAGGCTAAAGTAGTGACGCCGAGTGGCACAAGTAATGCAAAAAGCTTCACGCTCACCGCGCAATCATCCTCAGCCCCCACACTTACCAATATCAGTCCGACGAGTGGTGGAGATCATACGCATGTTACGCTCTCCGGAACCAATCTTGGCAACGCGACCGAGGTTGATTTCTACAACTCGAGCGGCCAACTTCAGGCGACGATTCCGTCGACTGCTTCGAACATTTCCATCTCTGCCAACAGCATCTCCATTACCATTGAAGGTGGTTTCGTGGGAATGGTAGACGCCGGTATCTATCAAGTGAAAGTACTGACGCCAAATGGTACGAGTAATGCAGAGAGTTTTACGCTCAATCACTAACATATCTTCCATCACAGAAAAAAGAAAAACCGCATAACGCGGTTTTTCTTTTTTCTGTGGAAGTGGGGGAGTGGAGAAAAGAGAAAGGCGCCCCCACAAGGAGGAGCGCCTGTTCTTACTGTATGCCCGTAGTTGTTCGTAGTGCTTCTGCGCCCCACAATTTATAAAAACTGTCAGGGAGCGGAAGAAGCGGCGCAATCTTATTGTCCATGAAGAATTTGTGTTCCTTCTGGGCAAGCTCCGACGTTTCGAAGAACGCGATGAGCGGGTGTTGCATGCCACAGCAGAAGATAAGTCCTGCCGGCTGTGTGTAGAGGGTGTCGTCGTCGGGGTACTTGACGAAGACGGCGACCTTCCCTGCACAGAACAGTTTTCCGCAGGTAGGGCAGTGCTGTCTCATGTTTTCTGGATGCTTGTACGCACCAACAAGCATTTTGCCTTTCGTTACAGCTTCCTTGATCCGGTCATTCATTGAAAGAACTCCTTTGAGAACTTACGAAGCTTAGATGTCGCTAAGTAGAAAACCAAATTTTTAATCAAATTATACGGAATTGTATCTTTTTGTTATAAATGATAGTTTGTTGAGATGAAGACGATACAAGACTCTGTTCATCAGCTCATATACAACGATGAAGAGGCACTCTATGCGCTTGCAAAGGGCTATATGAACCTCTCCGCGTACGCTGACATTATCCATACGCAGGTGGAGACCGAAACGATGAAGGACGTAAAGACACCGAGCATCGTGGTCGCACTCTCGCGTATCCAAAAGACAATCGGTGCTGTCCACCCGCTGGTCGAGAATGTCGAACTCAAGAACATCACCACCAAATCACCACTCTCCGAAATTGTGTTCGAGAAAACAGAAGTACTCCTTGACGAACTCCCGGCATTCTATGAAAAAGTACGTGCAGGGAGTGATGATTTTTTGAGCACAATACTCAGCACAACTGAAATCACAATGCTCTGCTCCGATCGCATTCGAAAAGAAGTGCTTTTCCATTTCAAACAGAAACCAAAAGTAATAACGGGGAACTTGGCATCTATCGGGCTCTCGATAGATGAAAAGTACTACCCGATGTCGAATATCACGTTCTCGCTACTTCGCAAGATTGCAGAGAAGCACATTCCTCTGGCAGAAACAGTGACCACACATGCCGAGATAATTTTCGTCTTTGACAAGCAATACCTTGCAGAAATTGTTGGACTCTTCCAGGACAACGTAGGCTAGTTTGGTAGTGCGTCGCACAAGACAAAAAGCCGCTTTCGCGGGTTTTTATCTTTGTGGAAGTGGGGGAGAACCGCGATTACGCATTTGGTCACAGATAATTTTCTGCTGAAAATTTCTGCGAAGCCTTGCGCTTGATTTTCTAACTCACTAGTTCGTAACAAAATCTACGCCCGCCTCGCGCCGTCGCGCTCCGGCTTTCAATTCTCCACGCACGTTCTCCCAGAACGTGCTCCACTCCAGAAAAAAGAAAAACCGCATAACGCGGTTTTTCTTTTTTCTGTGGAATTGGTTATTCCAGGTTAGAACTTCGCTGATACTAAACAGCTCCTCATATTTCCTACGAGTGGTGGATGAGTGGGTATCATCTTGAGTACACAAAAGCCAATATGTTCCTACAGTATGTTGAAAATGAGCGCGAGAGATTAGAACCTACTACCAAACAGGATATAATCGAAGTCATGAAGGGATACTATGAATAAGAACATCGCCATCACTATCAGTGCATTCGATCGCTCGCCCGACGGTGGCAAAGGGTTGGCGCGCGACACGCGTGTCCGCTGGGCGCTTGAAGAAGTTGGCCAGCCCTATAATATTCTTCCCGTCTCATTCAAAGAGCTGAAAGAGCCTGCATATCTAGCGCTCCAGCCTTTTGGCTCAATCCCTATGTATAAAGAGGGCGATCTTGTCTTGTTTGAGTCGGGATCAATCGTGCTCCATATCGCCGAGAACTATTCGGGACTCTTGCCGAAGGAGATCAATGCCCGGGCCCGCGCGATCACGTGGATGTTTGCGGCAGTTAGCACGGTGGAACCGCCGATTCTTGACCTCTCCATTGTTAGGGTCGTGGAAAACAATGAATCATGGAGCAAAGAGCGCCTGCCCTTGGTCATGGACCGTATCCGCTCCCGCCTGGAAAAGCTTTCCGCCCGCCTTGGCGATGCCGACTGGCTTGATGGCGAATTCAGTGCGGGCGATCTCATGATGGTGTCGGTGCTGCTCCGAGCAAAGTCGTCGGGTGTTCTAGATGAATACTCGAATGTTGCTGCCTATGTCGCGCGAGGCGAGGCACGCCCGGCCTATAAGCGCGCGTTCGCCGCTCAATTGGCATTTAACACACGCGACGCTGGAGTGTAATGGCATAAGATAAGCGTAGTTTTAAAGTAGAAAACCGCCTCACGGGCGGTTTTCTAATGTTCTATATGTTTCCATATAGTTCTATATCGGTGGAAGTGGGGAGAATTGAACTCCCGTCCGAGAATGGTACTTGAAACGCTTCTACGACGCATAGTCAGTGTTGGTGATTCAGTATGGACATAAGAACACTGACGAAAGCGTCCATACCTAATCCCTTATTTAAATTCGGGGGCGGGAAGTCCCTGAATCGATCTTATAGGTTATTCCGCCCGCAGACTCCGCTATAAGAACCGGAGACTGAAGACGTCGCTTGTGCGAAAGCGCGAGGCTTTTACGCAAGAGCGAACGCGAGGTTTCCCATGTAGGGAGACTTCACGCTTGCAGTGTTTTTGTTTGCAAGTTTGGTGCCCACCAGTTTTAAGTGGTGTGTGGGCGTTCACTGCGTCGCGCATTTTCAAGGAACAAACCGTCGAAACCGATCACTCCCTCACAACACATCTTCTCACAAGCTGTGCTTTGAGCGAGCGACTAAATCTTGCGTTTCAGTACTCGTGCCGCTTCTCGTTTCGCATCTTTTTGTTTCAAATCTTCGCGTTTGTCAGCTTTTCCTTTGCCGCGAACGATGGCCACCCGTACCTTCACCAGATTTCCTTTATTATACACCTCAATTGGGACTGTTGTCAAGCCCTTCTTTGCCTCGGCTTCGGCAAGCTCCCGTATCTCGTTTTTGCTAAGCAATAGGCGGCGAGTGCGCTCTGGCTCGTACCCTTCAGGGGTGTTTGCAGATTGATAGGGAGGGATGGTAACACCCACAAGGTATGCCTCGCCTGCACGCACAATTACCCTAGAACCGTCCAGTTGGCCGTGTTTTGCCTTTAGTGCTTTCACTTCATGTCCAAATAGCTCAATACCCGCCTCAAATTCCTTGAGTCGTTCGAATTTTAGCCCCGCCTTTTTGTATTCGATGAGCGTGCTCATAGTTGAAACAGTACGTGATTTATTGTATATTGTATAGCAATTATGGCGCCACAAGCGAACAAACAACCTTCTGAAAAGAAGGCAAAGAAAACAACGCCCCGCGGGCCCCACGACCCCCGCCGATTCCTCCCTCAGGGCGGCCCTGGCTTCACTGGAAATCTCCTGTCCACCATCCTTATCTTTTTGATTTTGATGAGCGCATATACGCTTCTGGCGACAGGGGGAACCAAAAAAGAAGAAATTTCTCTTTCTCAGGTGGCCAAAGATGTAAAAACTGGTGCAATTTCTGACATCAAAATTTCAGGCGAATCACTCGACCTTACCTATGCTTCAAGCACGCCGAAGGTTGCGACGAAAGATCCGTTTGCCGGTCTTCCAGAAACACTCGCCACCTATGGCGTGACACCGGACGAAATGCAGAAAGTGTCTATCACTATTGTTACGGATTCTGGCTGGAAGTTTTGGCTTGAAACACTTGCACCGTTTATTCTCCCGGTCATTTTCCTCGGTGTGTTGTTCTGGTTCCTTACGCGCCAAGTGCGCGGGGCAGGAATGCAGGCGTTTACCTTTGGGCAATCCAAGGCGCGCATGATTGATCCTGCCGACACGAGCCAACGCGTTACTTTTGCCGATGTTGCGGGCGCAAAAGAAGCAAAAGAAGAATTGGTGGAAATTGTAGATTTTTTGAAAAATCCGAAAAAGTTTTTGGATATTGGCGCACGCATTCCAAAAGGTATTTTGCTTATGGGCGCACCGGGAACAGGGAAGACGCTTCTAGCTCGCGCCGTTGCTGGTGAAGCGGGTGTACCGTTTTTCTCCATTAGCGGTTCAGAGTTTGTAGAAATGTTTGTGGGTGTTGGAGCATCGCGCGTGCGTGACCTTTTCCAGATGGCAAAGAAAACCGCGCCGTCTATTATTTTTGTGGATGAAATTGACGCGGTTGGTCGCGTGCGTGGCACGGGTGTAGGCGGCGGCAACGACGAGCGTGAACAAACATTGAACCAGATTCTCGTGGAGATGGACGGCTTTGAGCCAACCGAAAAAGTGATCGTGATGGCGGCAAGTAACCGTCCAGATGTGCTTGACCCCGCACTGCTTCGCCCCGGCCGTTTTGACCGTCGTGTGGTTATTGATTTGCCGGATAGAAAAGATCGCGAAGATATTTTGAAGATCCATGCGCGCAAAAAGCCCTTTGGCCCTGATGTAAATCTTTCAGTGGTTGCTGAACGCACTCCTGGATTTTCTGGTGCAGAACTCTACTCGCTTATGAATGAAGCGGCGATTTTGGCTGCACGCGAAAGCAGAAAAGAAATTACGCAGTACGACCTCATTCGCTCTATTGAAAAAGTGATGCTTGGTCCCGAGCGTAAAAGCCATTTGCTTACGAAAAAAGAAAAAGAACTCACGGCATACCACGAAGCGGGGCATGCGCTCGTGTCTTCAGTGCTTGAATACGCAGATCCCGTGCACAAAATTTCTATCATCAGCCGTGGCCGTGCGGCAGGGTACACCCTGAAGCTTCCGTTTGAAGATAAGAAGATGCAGTCAAAGAAACAATTCCTTGACGACATTGCGGCAACACTCGGCGGCTACGCCGCAGAAGAAATGATTTTTGGTGACCTTACTACGGGCCCTTCGAACGACCTTGCGGTTATCACCGCGCTTGCGCGCAATATGGTGTCTCGCTACGGAATGTCAGACAAAGTGGGTCCCGTTGCCTTTGCAACAGACGATGGATTTGGTGGTGATCGCTACTCGCAGGAAATTGCCGCAAAGATTGACGGAGAAGTAACGCGCATTTTGGAAGAGGCAAAAGTACGTGCCAAGAAGGTTCTTATTGACCATCGCAAAGCGCTTGATGCTATCGCAAAAGTACTTGTTGAGAAAGAAACAATAGAGCGCGAAGATTTCGAAAAAGTGCTTGTATTGAATGGGATTACACCGAAAGTAAAAGAGGAATACTCAGCGGGGGAGGGCATAATCATAGCGCCAACTCCCGAAGGCGACATCACGGTTTAATGTAGGTTCTTTTTGCTCGCTTGCGCACATTCGTGATCGGTTTTTGCACAATCAAGTGTTCACGAGGTAAGTAATCTGTATATAATGGTTCGTATATGGCATTACGAATCAAGAAACTTGAAGCCATACGGATGCGTAAAACGGGTGCAAGTTATAGTCAGATAAAAGAGGTACTTCATGTAAGTAAAAGTACACTGAGTCTGTGGCTTAGTAGTATGCCGCTTTCAGAAAAACGCATAAGAGAGTTACGGGACTTTAGCGAACTACGAATAGAAAGGTATCGAGAAACACGCCGTAGAACTAAAGAAAAAAGACAAAAAGATGTTCTTGGTCGTGTGGGAAAAGAAATAGGCACGTTGAGCAAACGGGAACTCTTTGTCGCAGGTCTGTTTCTGTATTGGGCAGAGGGAGGCAAAACAGTTGATACTTCCGTATGTGTCTCGAATGCAGACCCTGCTATGTTGATTTTCTTTATTCGCTGGCTTGAACTTCTTGGAGTATCTAAAAGTCGACTTAAGGTGAAGATTCATCTATACAAGGATATGCGTGTCCGTACAGAATTATTGTACTGGTCAAAAGTTCTCGATATCCCCTTATCTCAATTCAGAAAACCATATATCAAAAACTCATCAAGGTCAGGTCTGTCGTATCCTCAACGGTTTACTCATGGTACTGGCAACGTGATATTTGGTAACCGAGATGTATCAGAGAAGGTTCTGCTCAGTCTCGACTACATACGGTCAATGTTTGCAGAGGAAGGGTCTGTGTGATTCGATAACAATACGCGTCCATAGCTCAATGGTTAGAGCACTCGGCTTATATCCGAACGGTTGCAGGTTCGAGTCCTGCTGGACGCACTATTTAGGAAACACGTCAGTGAGAAGGTTGGAGTCGTAGAAATCCCCAGCGAGCCCACCGAAACTGTATTTGTTAGTACCAACATCAATTTCTGCGCCTCCTATTTGCGGGTTGGCGTTTGGATTTGAATGAGTAAAGCCGATGTTGAAAAGCGTGGAAAGTACTGCTGGTTTATTGGCGATAGGAAAGCCGGATTTTGCCCACGCTGTCTCTATTTCTTTCAAATACAATCCTGCATACACATAACTCCAATAATGGTCGTGTTCTGAGGTCATACGTGCAAAGCGCTCTTGTTTTATATCGGTACTTGAAGCGGTAGAGAAATCAAGCGCGTGCTCATACGCCGTGCCCGGATAGTAAGGTGATGCGGGATTTTTCAAATTGTTTTCAATTTGAATGGCGGTATCTTCTTTAATGCCCATCACTCCCCATGAAAATTGCGTTTGTGAGCCGAGGATTTTAAGGGGAAGGAAAAATTGTTTGTATACCTCGCGCTCAGTAAAGAAAAGACGAAGCTGTTCCGCTACCAAATTTTCAACAATGGCGCGCGCTGGAACTCCTGAATCTTTTGATGCACGATTTATGGCGCTGATGTCTTTTCGTATAGACGCATCAAGCACTCCCCATTCCTCAGTGGTGCTCCATGGAAGAAGCGGCGTGCTGTCGGAAGCAGGTACCGCGGCACTCGAGCCCTGAATAAACGCTTCACGCTGGGTATCAATAATTCCGGTAGTGTTGGTGATGCCGTACTTCACCGCAAAGTACATGGACACGAACAAAAAGCCGATGACGGCAAATATATACACCAGAATCTGGAACCCCTTTTTTATCATTACCTTCGGACTATACGCGAAGATACCTCTGGTGCAAATGAAGGCCTATTCCGGATGGATTTCGGCTTCGGCGCGAGAAGCAAGTTCGCGTAGTGCTGGGTGTTTAGAAAGGGTAGGGTCACGTTTCACTAGCGTTTGCGCTTCCGTGCGTGCCGCCTCTACCAGCCGGATGTTTTTGATGGCTTCCATGGCAATGTCTGACACGCCCCACTGACGCGCACCATACAGTTCGCCAGCGCCACGAAGCGCAAGGTCGTACTCAGCGAGTTCAAACCCATCTTTTGCAGACACAAGTGCTTTCAAACGATCTTTAGTTGCTTGACCGTATGATTCTGGAAGTACGAAACAATAGGCTTGGTGGGTGGAGCGGATAACGCGCCCACGAAGCTGGTGCAATTGCGAAAGTCCAAAACGTTCTGCGCCTTCAATCAAAATGACCGTCGCGTTTGGCACGTTCACTCCCACTTCCACAACAGATGTGGCAACCAGAATGTCGGTCGCACCAGATGCAAACCGATTCATCGCGTCTTCTTTTTCTGTAGGCTTCATTTTGCTGTGCAAAATACCAATGGTTGCGTCTTTAAATACATGTAGTTTCAAGCGCTCCGCTTCTGCCTTCACCGACCTTGCTTGGAGTGCGAGCTCTTTGTTTGGGTCAGGTTCGTTAATGCGTGGACAAATAACGTATGCCTGTCGACCGTTTTTCATTTCCATGCGTACGCGTTCATAGGCGAGTTCACGTTTTTCAGGTCCAAGGATTTCCGTGATAACGCGTTTGCGACCAAGAGGCATTTCATCCAAAAGTGAAATATCAAGGTCTCCATAAATGGTGAGTGCAAGGGTGCGCGGAATAGGTGTGGCGGTCATAGAAAGTAAGTGTGGTGCAACAGCGTCTTTGCGGACAAGTTGTTGGCGGTGCACTTTTCCAAAGCGATGTTGTTCGTCGATAATTGCGTACGCCAGATTTTGAAATTGCAGGGATTTTTGAATCAATGCATGAGTGCCAATCACAATAGGAATTTCGCCGTTACCCACCCATTTTTTAAATTGTGCACGTGAAATATGCGTAGATTCTTCGCGCCGGATTTTGCTTGGGAACTTTCGGCACTCACTACCGGTGATAAGCCCAATTTGAATGGGGTGGTCTTTAAAGTACGAAATGAAGGTTGAAAAATGTTGCTTCGCAAGAATTTCAGTTGGGCACATATACGCCACTTGGAGTGTGCCCGAGTTTCGGTTTGGTGGGCGAGAGGTGGCAACTAAATACGCGGTTGCCGCGGCAACCGCTGTTTTTCCGCTTCCCACATCTCCTTCAAGAAGGCGGGTCATTGGGTGTGACTTTTCAAAATCTGCAACGACCGCTTCAATGGATTTTTTCTGTGCGTTTGTGGGAGGGAAGGGAAATGACCCAATAAATTCATTCAGTGCATTGCGATTTACGGTAACAGGAAGCGCGCGTGTTTCTGATGCTTCAAGTCGTTGGCGCGCCATACCAAGCTGAATACCGAACACTTCTTCAAAGGCGAACCGTTTGCGCGCCGCATCTGCATCCGTGCGTTTGCGAGGAAGGTGAATCCACACAAGTGCGGTGGAAAGGGTAGGCAAGTTATATTTTTCAAGCAATTCTTTTGGAATCGGATCAGGGATGCGTTCTTGAATCCCACTTTCAAAAACACGCTTCAACGCATGATGGATCCACAATGAAGAAACGCCACGGCTTTCCGGATATATAGGAAAGAGCGCTTCACCTTCGGGCATTGAACCTGTCGCAAACAAATTGTCATGTATGTCTTCCGGAGACACGGGCGTGCGGTCAATTTCTGGGTTCGCTAAGTATATTTTGGTTCCCGTGCCACCCACGCGCCCTGTGGCTTTCACCACCATTCCGTCTGCAAGGGTTTTTGCGATGTAGGGCTGGGAAAACCACATCATTTTTATTTTTCCGGAAGCGTCTTCCAAATACGCTTCTGCAATCGGTCGTCGACTTTTCCATGTCTTGCGTATGTCCGGTTTACGAACTGTGCCGTAAAGAGTGACTTCCGCTCCTGCCGTTGCACCGGCAATGGTGCCGGTTGGCCCTGCCGCTTCATAGCGAGCGGGGAAGTGATACAGCAAATCATGAATAGTCCGAACGCCAAGTCGCCCGAGTGCCTTTTTTTGGTCAGGCTTCAGGCGAGTAAAATGCTTCTCGATAAGGTCGTGTGGATACACGTCCACAGTATACGGTGCAGTCGTATACTGTATCTATTCATGAAACAGCCACTCCTCTCGCTATCGCTCGCCGTGAGCAGTTTCACTTTTTTGGCACTTGTGGCAATAAACGTGACGGAAACACCGGTTTTTTCTACGCTTCAAACATTTGAGCACCAACTACAAGCAGCGGTATACGGTATCGCAAGCATCACGGTTGCAGATTTTCAGAGTTCATATCACCAAGCAAGTACGGCACCACAACCTTCTTCAAACAAAGTACGTATCCTTATTGTTCCTGGCCACGAACCGTTTGATGGCGGTACAGCCTTTCAGGGAGTCTATGAGCGCGAAATTGTAGTACGCATTGCAGAAAAACTAGCCGCATATCTTTCGGTGAATCCAAAATATGATGTGATGGTTTCCCGCGGAGACACTGCGTGGAATCCAACGCTTGCTTCATACTTCACCAATAATGCCGCAAGCATCGCCGATTTTCGCCAGACACAAACAGCACTTACTGAATCCTTGCTTGCAAGCGGCGCATTGCAAACAGATTCATACGAAGTGCAGCATAATGCTGCATCAAATACCGCCGCGCTTCATTTGTACGGCATTAATAAATGGGCAAGTGAAAACGGCATAGACATAACGCTCCACTTGCACATAAACGACTATGGCGGAAGATCTAATAATCGCGTGGGAATCCATTCCGGTTTTGCGGTGTATGTTCCCGACCACCAGTATTCAAACGCCGCGGCCTCGCTTCAGGTAGGGAAGGCGATTGCGGGACGACTGTCCTCCTATCATTCAGCCAGCACACTTCCACAAGAAAGTGCTGGCGTTGTGGAAGATCAAGAACTTATCGCTATTGGTTCAAATAACACCGCGGATGACGCGAGTGTGCTTATTGAATATGGCTACATTTACGAACCACAATTTACGAATGCCGCGATACGCACTACCGCACTTACTGATTACGCGTACGAAACCTACCTTGGCCTGCAAGATTTTTTTAATGATTCTGGTTTGATTACAAAAGATTCCACCGCATTTCCATACGACTGGAACAGTGTGACTGCAAAAGATGGCGAATCAAGTGCGGGTGTTTATGCACTCCAATCAGCGCTTCATCATCTTGGTTTTTATCCCACAAGCGGAAAAAGTTTGAGTGACTGTCCGATTTCAGGAACGGTAGGGCCTTGCACACGTGCAGGGATTTCTGCGTATCAAAGCGCACGAGGTCTTGATGCAACAGGACTATTTGGACCACTCACCAAAGATGTACTCTCAAAAGACGTTGCTCCTGGCTTTACCCTAAATACTGGAGAAAGTTCATAACAGGGAAGCAGAGAAACAGAAAGGCTCGTCTTTTTTCAAAGACGAGCCGCTTCCGCACAAAGAACTTATTGCCTCAACTCAGAGGGTTGGATGATCTCAGCCGATACCGCCACCGTACATATCGCCGAGGTGGATATTGACGGTGCCGTCGGTGAACATGTGCAGGTGGTGCCCACTCATGGTCACGTGACCCACGGCACCATTCGGGCCGACTTCGATGAACGAGTGGTCGCTGTCCTGAATGAAGGCGGTGCCGCCCGCATTCCAGACATCGATGTGCTCGCCTTTCTGCAACTCCGTGATGCTCACGTTGCCGCCGGTGTAGAGGTCGTATGTATCGGCCCCACCACCACCTTTCATGTCGACTTCGCCGTCACCGCCATACCAGATGAACCGGTCAGTATCGGCCCCACCATACATGTGGGTAAGGCCCGAGCCGCCGGCAACGAGCATGTTGTTGCCGGCATTGCCGTAGAGCTCGGCGTTTCCAGGTCCCCAGTGGCTCAGGTAGTCGTTACCATCGCCGCCGAGAAACTTGTAGTTGCCGGCGCCATAGCCGCTGCCGTAGTCATCGCCGCCGAGAAGCTTGACGGTGATGCTGCCTTTGGCGTCGGTCGCAAAACTGTCATCGTAATCGGTGAGCTTGATGGTTTGCGGCGGCGGCGGCGCGGGGTCGGTCGTGACCGACAGATCGTTGGCGACCATGGCCGGGCCGCTGGTGTTGATCAAATCCAACGCGACGCCAGGATGGCTGTCGAAGTTGAAGGAATCGACCAACTCGGAGTGCGTAAGCGCATTGCCGGACACGCCGGCTTTGGAGATCGAATTCATGTGGTAACCCTCGAAAGAAGACACTCTCATCCCCGGAGTGGGGCAGTAGTGCCGAAGTGCTAATCGTAGCATATCATACACATATTGTCAATACCATAAAAGCTATCAACACCAGGGCGTTGACGCCTAGTCAAATGAATTAGATGATAGAGCGAAGCAGGGGGCAAAAGATTTACTCCGTTCGATAATCTTTGCTCGTAGTATGAATTCAATTAAGACGTGCGTAACCGGACTTTTTCTTGGTCTGTTTTTTCTTGTTCCTTCTTTTTCGCATGCAACGACGCTTGGCGATATTCAAGCACAGATAGCAAACCTTCTTGCGCAAATTAGTTCACTCCAAACCCAGCTTGCGGCAACACAATCAGATGTTGTTCCTGGTACCGCACACGCTCCGTACTGCATGGAGCTCTCTCACACCTTTGGTTATGGTGCTACTGATGTGTCTGCGGGTGGCGAGGTTTCAAAACTTCAAACATTCCTCATCAATCAAGGACTTCTTTCAGGAACGGCCACGGGATATTTTGGCCCCCACACGCTTGCGGCGATTAAATCATTTCAATCCACGTATGGGATAAGTGAATCAAGTGATGCAGGCATCATTGATTCAGCGACACGCGCAAAACTTTCTGCGTGGTGCGACACCAATCCTATCGTTCCAACAGAACCAGAACTTACCGCAACACCTTCACTCAGTTACTCTATAAACATTCTCGCAGGCTTTACGGGTGATAGCTGGCAAGAGGGGAGCAATATTGACGGCGTTGTCCTTGATATCAAAAACACGTCAAACCTAAACCAAACAGCGATATTCCTGACCAGTTGCCTTGCAACATACAAACTGTATGACGCAAATGGAACGATGGTGTTTGATTTCGGTTCTGTTCAGCACTGTGTTTCAAACAAAACCACACAGACACTTACGCCAGGTAATCAGTATGGCGTTCGTATTGATCATCTCGATTCCTATTTCCACTTGAAACCAGGAAAATATGTTATGAAGGCGCACGCGTTGAATGTAAATGGAGGAACAGCTCAAACGTACTTCTATGTGAATGCGGCTTCTGTTCCCACGATCTCGCGTGTTGTTGCTCCTGCTGAAGCCGTGAATGTTATTCACCCAGGCGAGACAACGGCGATATACGGAACGAATCTCGATATCTCTGGTTACTACGTACACATGGTAGGGAAGGCGTACACACAAAACGTCTCGGTGAAGAACACCGCATACGGAACACTCCAGTTTATTGTTCCTGCGGCAGACAACGGTGACTACACTATCCAGCTTATGAATTCGAATGGACAGACGAGTAATAAGGTTAGTGTCACGCTCACTAATAATCTGGTTGCCAGCAGCGCAAAAATTACAGGACTAGATCATCATGTTGGTGGTACTACTGGTGAACATGATCCGGAAACGTTTACGGTATTCGGGAGTGGTTTTACGAGAGATAGCGTTCTTGCGTATACCGATACGTATGGGGTCAAAAGAGGCACCACTGGTACATTGACGTATGTCATTTCATTCTCAACAACCAAAATTATTTTTGCCGGCGACCTAGAGACTGGTAATCAGGCCAGTATCTACCGTGTCAAGTTAATCGATGGTAATGGAAATTCAAGTAATGAAATAGTGGTTGATACGATTCCAGGAACTGCATACAATCCTGTTCAAAGTAACCTTGCGAGTGCGTTGTCGGCACTTGAATCAGTGCTTGTCGCAATTGGAAATTCTGTTCATGGTGTTGGTCAGGTGCTTGGCGCATCAACGCAAGCAGTATCTCCAATCCTGTCTCTTAGTGAGGATGCAAGTAATCCATCCGCTGGATATATGGTTGCGAAGGCAACAACGTCGTCAGGACCATTTTCGGTTCTCGCTTTTGATATAAACGACATTGCGACGAGTACAGACTTGTTGGTCTCCTCTCTCAAAATAAATGTAACGAGCTTGGCAACAAGTACACCGGCAAATGCCATCATCAGTAGTGCCACATTGTCGGTGAACGGGAGTACAAGCACTGGTTTTGTTGGAAGCGACAACACGATTACGTTTAGTGGCCTGCACATCACTATTGGCCATAGCTCAAAGGTGGTTGGAAGAGTTTCGCTCACTTTGTCTTCTCAAGAAGGGCACTATGGCGCCACCGGTGCGTCACTACGTCTTGTGCTTAAGAAAGACGGTGTTCAGGCGACAACGATGAATTCAGATCATGTTATCGCGGTGTCAGCAATGAGCGGTTCGGCGATGGGTAACAAACAGAAGATTGTTGTCGGGTCTATTGTTACAGTAAGTAAGGTTTCTGCTTCTGCTGTGCTTACTTACAACGCAAATAATCCATCACGAAGCTACGGAACGTATGTTTTGAAATTTGATGTGACCGCCGTTGGTGGCGATATCTACGTTCCGAACATGGCGACCACCACCTCACTATCTGCCGTTATCTATGCAGTGAGCGGTACAGGAAGTTCAAGTTTCAAGGGAGCGTCAACTGCTTCTTTCTCTTCCACAGCAGATTCGTCTAGTAGTACACGATACATCGTGCATGACGGAGATACGAAAACGTTTACGCTCTCGGTCAGTGCAGACCCTACCACTACGGGAGATTACACAACGGGAATTTCAAAGATTAGATTCGGGACGACTCCAACAGGCGTCTTAAAGCAGTTAAATTTTTCTGAAGTAACTGATTTTTTGCACATTCCTAACTAGTAAGTAGCTAAAAACAACACCGCGGCGCCTAGGCGCCGCGGTGTTGTTTTTGCGGTATAGTGGGCGGACTATGGATGCAAAACAAAAGAAGATTATCGCGACCTATAAAAAACAAGGCGCTCGGATAGAAACAAAAGCTCGCGTGAAGCTCGCGGGAAAAAAAGATTTTACGCTGTGGTATACGCCATCAGTCGGCACCGCCGCCGCACATCTTGCGAAGAACCCAAAAGACGCACGCCATATGAGCGTAAAGAAAAATTCTGTTGCCGTTGTTTCCGACGGTTCTGCCGTACTTGGACTTGGCAACATTGGTCCCTACGGCGCGCTCCCGGTGATGGAAGGGAAGGCGCTTATTTTTAAAGAGATGGCAAACATTGATGCGTGGCCGTTGGTGCTTGATACGCAGGACGCAGATGAAATTGTACGCATTGTAAAAGCGATTGCGCCAAACTGGGGCGGGATTAACTTGGAAGATATTTCCGCGCCGCGCTGTTTTGCTATTGAAGCGGCGCTTCAAGATATTGGTATTCCCGTAATGCACGATGACCAGCATGGTACTGCTGTGGTGGTGCTTGCCGGACTTATGAACGCCGCAAAAGTAGTAGGGAAGTCTTTTCCAAAATTGAAGGTAGTCATTTCTGGCGCAGGAGCGGCGGGAACGGCAATCGCTAAACTCTTAAAAAACGCAGGCGTGAAGGATATGGTGATGCTCGACCGCACAGGAACTATATATAAGGAGCGTGGGGAACTTGTAGAGAATAAAAAAGAACTAGCATCCTTCACCAATCCACGCGGTGTTCGTGGAGGGCTTACTGAAGCCATAGAAGGCGCAGATGTATTCATTGGCGTGTCAGGGAAAGGGCTATTCAATGCGGCACACATAAAGAGCATGGCACCGAAGGCGATTGTTTTTGCGCTCGCCAATCCTATTCCAGAAATTATGCCGGACGAAGCACGCAAAGCTGGCGCGGCTGTGGTTGCTACAGGACGTTCTGATTTTCCGAATCAACTTAATAATGCGCTCGTGTACCCCGGTATTTTCCGCGGTGCCCTTGATAAGGGTATTAAAAAAATAACGGAGAATACGAAACTTCGTGCGGCAAAAGCACTCGCGGCATTAGTAAAGAAACCAACAGCCGCAAAAATTATTCCCGATTTACTTGATCCTCGAGTTGTAAAAGCAATTGCAAAAGCAGTGAAGTAATCTTGCTATACTTTTTCGTATGGCGCACAAACCACTACGGCGGAGCAGGGTAAATCACTTTTTTGTTATTCTTCCGAATTACCTGTATCCGTTTTCCGCTATGGTGGGCGGCAAGAAGGTGCGCGGGTGGCGCGCATACGAATATACGGTGTCAGTACACGAGCGGCGTTATGGGAAAGGGCATTGGGGAGTGTTCATTAATCTGTACCGTAGTTTTTTCCACATCATCGGCTCACTTATCGTGATTACGCTGTTTGCGCTTATCGTGCGTGAATTGTTTGGAACGGAACGTGCACTGTATGCCGTACTTGGAGCGATGACGGTTGCCTTTGCGTATCAAGAATTTTATTACCACCGTCGTGTGTACGGACAAATTTGGAAAAAAGGAGTGGTGGACTGGCTTTCGTGGGTGGTGCCCGCAAGTATTTACGTCTTTTTCAACAATTAATCGCGTTGTATTGCTTCTCGTACGCGTTCAAATACCGAGGCAAACCATGCGCGGTCTTTGGTGAACCAATCAGCATGGGGTGTGCCGAGTATTTCGGATACTTCGCGATAAGGAACCCATTTCGCTTCAAGAATCTCCATGGTTGGTGCAAGTGGTGCGTGGGGAGGCGCGGCAAACAAAAACATTTTTATTGTTTTTTCTTCGTACCCGCTTTTTTCAAATGAAACACGCGGGCGAGTGTATTCGCCTAAGTCATCTAAATACTCCAAGTTGGTGAGCCCGGCTTCTTCTTGTATTTCGCGCCGTGCGGCATCTTCGTCGGTTTCTCCGGGGTCAACATGGCCTTTGGGGAAGAGCCATGACTTACTGTTTGTGCTCATCACCAGAGCAATGGTTCCGCTATCGCCAAGTACGATGCCGCCAGCTGAACGCGTGTATTTCGGTTCCATTGGGTGCAGTATACTTTAGCTATGAATAGGAAGAAACTTATCTGGATCTTTATGCTGATCGGCTCCACTATTGGTGGACTCATTCCTGCCTTGTGGGGTGATGCCGTCGGGTTCTCTATGTCGTCAGTGTTTCTTTCTGCTGTGGGAGGTATTGGTGGAATTATGCTTGCCTTCAAACTCTGGCATTAGGCGCCTGGCGTAAATGTTTCGTTGTAGGTGATGATGGTCCAGCCGCGGCTTTTGGTGTAACGGCCCCAAGGGCTATAGGAACAGACGGTGATGCCGGCGTTTTCCGCAGGACTAAAGAAACTCAGCTTTGCATAGTCCGCCGCCTGTAATTTTTTGCCATGAATCATGTAGGAAAGAAGAACCTGTAGGAATATTTTGTGGGTGACCACACACACTTCGTGGGGCCCACGGTGTTCTAGAAAGGTAAGACACATTTCGGAACGCTTTTTTAGGTCAGCAAAATTCTCTTCGTCGGACATACGAAGATTGTCTTCGTGAAAACTTTGATCCATCATTCCAATTATTTTTTCTACTTCTGGATCGTGAAAACTTTTTCCGATGATATTTGTTGGGTTGCGGCGTTCGCCAAGAAGAGGGGAATAGATGGTAGGTACGCCGGACAGGTGGGCGCCAATAGCCTCTGCAGTCTCTCTTGCTCGTTGAAACGTACTTGAACAAATTTCTTGAATATAAAACTGAGTAAGATAAAGACCTACCATGTCCGCCTGCACTTTTCCTGCATCGTTTAAACTACCGGCTTCGCCCTGACGAACTTCAGCTTCGTTCAATAGTGTTTTGCCGTGCCGGATGAAGTAAAAATGTTTGGTGCGCAGTCGGGATACGAGAAAGAGAACAAGGGAACCAACGACGACGATAGGGAACCAGTTGTCCATCAGCACCTGGTTCACATCGATAAGTGTGGGTGGGTGTACAAGGAACGCAATTACTGCTTCCTGAAATTTCATATACTTTCAGTATAGTACGCAGAAAAATATTCGCGGGGGTTATTCCTACTTTGTGAAATCAGAATTTTGTAAAAGCAAAAAGCCGCTTACGCGACTTTTTGTCTTGCGGTACCTTTTGGTTGAAATTCTAACTTTTTTTGAACAGAACCCCGACTAATCACGCGCCGAGCGCGTGGTGGCTCTGAACTTAATTTTACGCTCGTAGAGCGTGGTAATTCAATCGGTGCGTTTCCGCTCGCCTCCGCTTCGCTACGGCGAACCAAAACAGAAATTTTTTCATTACATTTTTTATTTTTTAGCCCCCCATTTTTTTCTTTTAATAGGAGATGAAAAA
>JBBQUV010000003.1:0-89117 GCA_038212075.1 Minisyncoccia bacterium
GTATGTGCGTCGTATTCGCGACCGTGCAAAAGACGGCGACGGAGCGGCAGTAGAAACACTTCGAGAGACGCTTCGCATTTCAGCGCTTCTTCTTGCACCATTTGCACCGTTTACTGCGGAAGAGGTATTTCAAAGTGCGAAAACGGAACATGACGCAGAAAGCGTGCATCTTGCGGATTGGCCGAAGGTGGAAACGTCATTTTTTGGAAACCTATTTGGTGACAAGGACGCAGAGCTTATGCGGCAAATGAGAGTGGTGCGTTCACTTGCATCCGAGGCATTGATGCTTCGTCAAAAGGCAAATATAAAAGTGCGCCAACCGCTCGCAAAGTTTTCAACACCAGAAAAACTTTCATCTGAATTTGCCGCACTGCTTGCGGAAGAAATAAATGTGAAAAAAATTGGATACGCCGCTGAGCTTTCACTTGATACCGTGCTTACGCCCGAGCTCGTGAAAGAAGGGGATGAGCGTGAAATTGCGCGTGCGGTAGCGGAAGCGCGTAAATCACTCAATCTTTCTCCAAAAGACAAAATGCGTATTGAAATGAATGAAAATGGTATGTATGTCGTAGAACTTTCCACGGGCACCGCGAAGTTTTCTCTCGTATCCGATGCGGCATAAATATCCAACGGAAGCCATTGTTCTTCATCGCACACCTCTTGCAGAGGAAAGCGCACTTCTTACGCTCCTTACTCGTGACGTGGGGCTTGTTCGTGCTCGTGCGCAGGGCGTGCGAAAGCGCGGCGCAAAACTCGCGCCAGCACTCGCTACCTTTGCCGAATCAGACATGGTGCTTGTGGCGGGGAAAGAGGGGTGGAGAATATCAGGAGCACTTTTGCGTGATAATTGGTTCCATACGCTTTCACGTGCGGCGCGTACCCGCGCCGCACGTGTTTCCACACTCATTCTTCGCCTTGTGCACGGCGAATCTCCCGATCCAGTACTTTTTGAAACATTCAGGGGGTTCCTCACCACACTTACTTCATTTCCAGAAGACACGCACGATTCTGCAGAATGTCTTGCGGCACTGCGCATTCTTTCCGCCCTTGGGCTTGATGCGGGCGATATACCAGAAGCTGGGCTCTTTACTTCTACAGCGCTTTCTTCTGTTGCTGAAAATCGTTCGGCCTTCATTGTGCGAGTGAACCGAGGCATTGCCGCCTCAGGCCTCTAATAAGGTATACTTTTTTCAATGCCTCCTGAGGATCAAAGTCCGCTTGATCGTTTGAACTCGCGTCTCTACACCCCAAAGGGTGCGAGCGTACCTATGCCTGCACATTTAGCAACCCGCACTGCCGAGATTCCTCGTGGGTGGAATCCGCCACCAACGCCACCCACAAACTCCGCACCCCGTCCGCGCAAAAAATTGCCGTTTGTCGTCCGCTTTCTTATTCTGGCTGCTGGATTTTTTGTCATCGCCGCCGGCACCACCACATACTTCCTTTTTGTTGGTGGCCGTACGGTTTCAAGCAACAATATCGCTATCACTATAGACGGGCCTACGACAGCGGCTGGTGGGGACACTGTTCCGCTTGTCATTACGATAGAAAATCACAACCCAGTTGCTATTAGTGGCGCAACCCTCCACGTAGGATTTCCGGAAGGTACTCGTTCAGCAGAAGACGTAACGCAAGCGTATTCTCACTACGATGAATCACTCGGCGACATTTCGGCAGGTCAGGCAGTAACACGCACCGTGCGCGCAGTGTTGTTTGGAGCAGAAAATCAATCTGTTGTCATTCCTGCGACGATTGAATATCGCACGGCAAATTCTAACTCCACGTTCCAAACACAAAAAGACTACGCGCTCACGCTTACGACATCTCCCGTCTCCATTTCAGCGACGTCAGTGTCTCAAATTTCTTCCGGTCAATCACTTACCATGACTATTTTAGTACGTTCAAATGCGGCTAAACCACTCAATAATCTTGCACTCAGGGCGCAGTATCCATTCGGATTCTCGGTCACCTCATCCTCTATTGACGGGAATAACGGTGTTTTTCCTATCGGTACCTTGAATCCAGGTGAGGAACAGAAGCTTGTTATTACCGGCGTGCTTACTGGCGGAAACAACGACCTACGCATTTTTCACTTCACTGCGGGCTCAACAGAATCAAGTACGAACGGCGCACTCAGTGTTATATATGCAAATTCTGAATCGGATATCACCATTACGAAACCGTTTCTTGATATTGGGCTCTCACTCAACAATCAGTTGTCTGGTGCGCCGTCCGTAGGGGCAGGGGATACGGTAAATGGACTTTTGAAATGGACCAACACTCTTCCAAACAATGTGCTCGACGCACAGGTAACCATATCGCTTGCCGGTACAGGGTTTGACCCGGCAAGCGTTTCGACGCAAGATGGCTTTTACCAATCTTCAAACGCCACCATTCGGTTTGATAGAGACACCAACGCAGGGCTCGCAAATCTTGCACCCGGAGATACGGGCACGGGCACGTTCTCGTTCAAAATAAAAGAAGGAAGTGCCCTTGCTTCACTCGTAAACCCAACGGTCTCTATTTCTGTTTCCGGCTCGGGACGACGCGTGAATGAAGCGGGCGTTCCGGAAGACTTATCCTCAACCCTGACGCGTACGGTAAAAATCGCAAGCGGACTTTCTCTCTCTTCTAACCTTGTGAAAACGGTTGGACCGTTTGCAAACACGGGTCCGTGGCCGCCAATAGCTGGCAAGGCAACCACATACACAGTCATGCTTACGGCAACTAACGGCGTGAATTCTATCGGCGGTGCGACCGTTTCGATGACCCTTCCTTCGTACGTAACATTTACGGGTGCAACCAGCCCTATCGACGGTTCTGTCACGTATACCGCTTCAACACACACCGTACGCTGGGTGGTGGGGGATATGAATCCAAACACCAATCGCCAATCCGCTTTCCAGATTTCTTTCCTCCCAAGCACTTCACAGCAAGGCTCAAGCCCCGCACTAGTTTCGCCGCAAACCATTAGCGGTACCGACCGCTTCACACAAATTCCGGTGAGTGCAACGGCATCGTCACTTGATACCCAAACAAGAAACGATCCGGCATATCAAACAGTCGATGGTGCGGTGCAATAACGTGGGAATGTGGTAATAAAGAGGTATGGCTGAACTCACCCTGATGGAGAAAATCGTATCGCTCTGTAAGCGTCGAGGCTTTGTGTTTCCCGGCTCTGAAATCTATGGCGGCCTTGCCGGTACCTACGACTACGGCCCCATGGGCGTTCTTCTTAAAGAAAACATAAAAGCACTGTGGCTACGACGTTTTCGAGATACTCGCGATGATATCTACGGAGTAGATGCCGCTATTTTGATGAATCCAAAAGCATGGGAAGCGTCCGGACACGTAACGGGTTTTTCCGACCCGCTTGTTGCGTGTGGTAACTGTAAGAAACGGTTTCGTGCTGATCATCTTGAAGACGCGGATACGTGTCCATCGTGTGGCAAGAAGGGAACCATGGGTGAAGCACGCCAATTCAATATGATGTTCAAAACGCACGCGGGTGCCGCGGAAGATGAATCTGCAGAAGTGTATCTGCGTCCAGAAACGGCAGGTGGTATTTTTGTGAATTTCAAAAACGTTATTGATTCATTTCATCCAAAACTTCCATTTGGTATCGCGCAAATAGGGAAGGCATTTAGAAACGAAATCGCGCCCCGCGACTTTATTTTCCGTTTGCGTGAGCTCGAGCAAATGGAAATTGAATATTTTGTCGACCCAAGAAATGAAGCAGAAGTGACTCGCTTGTTTGAAATGTGGTTTGAAGAACAAAAAGCGTTCCTTCTTGAACTCGGACTTACCGAATCAAAGATTCATAAAATAGAGGTGCCACCAGAAGACCGTGCTCACTACTCGTCGCGCAGTATTGATACTGAGTTTGATTTTCCGTTTGGACAGAAAGAACTTCTTGGACTTGCGTACCGTGGAGATTTTGACCTTTCTGCACACGCAAAGGCTTCCGGCATTGATTTGAACTATCTTGATGAAGAATCAAAAGAGAAAGTGGTACCGCATGTAATTGAGCCAACATTTGGCGTTGACCGTCTTATTCTTGCAGTTCTTTCGGACGCATATCGTGAAGATGAGCTCGGTGGAGAAACGCGCACTTACCTCGCGCTTTCGCCGAACGTTGCGCCAATTAAAGCCATGGTGTCACCACTTCTTAAAAACAAACCGGAACTTGTAGAAAAGGCGAAAGAAGTGCGCAAGGAATTGCAAAAAGTACATGCGTGGATTGCGTGGGATGATAACGGCAATATCGGGAAGCGGTACCGTCGCCAAGACGAAATCGGTACCCCATTTTGCATCACAGTGGATTTTGACACTCTCGGTGAACATCCGGAATTGAAGGACACCGTAACACTTCGTCACCGCGATACCGGTGAACAGGAACGCCTTACTCTAGAAGAGGTTAAAAAACGCATTTCCGACAGTCTTTCCTAGGGCTACGGGGGGCTCTGTGCTAGTATTCCCGTATGGACAGGCACATCAACGTTTCCATCACCCCAGGTGCCGTTATTAAGACTATTCTTATTGGCGTCGCCGCATACGTTGCGTGGACGTTGCGTGACCTATTTCTTCTTATTCTCACAGCCATCGTTATCGCGTCTGCGATAGAACCAGGCGTAGCGTTTATTGTTCGCCGTCATATTCCACGCATCCTTGCCGTGTTGCTAATGTATCTTGCGGTGTTCGGTTCATTTTTCTCAGTAGTGTATTTCTTTTTTCCACCCATTCTTGCAGACGCCGGACAGTTTTTTGCATCGGTACCACAGTACTTGAATACTATTAATGTTCCCACAACCCTTTCTGGGTTTACGACACTTGCTGAACAGACAGCGGCGCAAGATCAATCACAATCCATTCTTTCAACGGTGGCAGTCTTTCAAGAGGCATTCACGTCAGGCTCTGCTGGTGCGTTCCGTCTTGTATCCACATTTTTCGGCGGCATCTTCTCACTTTTTTTGGTGATCGTACTTTCGTTCTACTTCGCTATGCAGGAGACCGGAGTTGATGATTTTCTTCGTCTGATTACTCCAGCAAAACACGAAGAGTACGTCATTGACTTGTGGATTCGTGCAAAGAAAAAGATTGGTCTGTGGATGCAGGGACAGATTTTGCTTTCAGTGATTGTTGGCGTTTTGATTTCGCTCGGGCTTTTCATTATGGGCGTGCCGTACGCACTCCTTCTTGGCATTTTCACCGCGATGGCAGAACTCGTGCCGATTTTTGGTTCTTTAGTTGCTGGCACTGCGGCAGTCGTGGTTGCGTTCTCTACCGGCGGGGTTTCTCTTGCGCTTATTGTGGCAGGACTGTATTTGATTGTGAACCAGTTTGAAACGAACCTAATCTATCCGCTTGTGGTGAAGAAAGTTATCGGCATTCCACCGTTACTGGTCATCATCGCACTTATCGCTGGTGGGGAAGTTGCAGGATTTTTGGGTGTGCTTCTTTCGGTGCCGGTTGCCGCCGCCGCACAGGAATTTTTTGCCGACCTGTACCGTGGGAAACGCAACGCCGCAAAAATTGCGAATGAATAATAGATGAGTTCTCGCTACCTCACCACGACGCTTCCGTATGTAAACGCCGATCCGCATATCGGGTTTGCTCTTGAAATTGTGCAAGCAGACACGCTTGCACGCTATTGGCGGCTACTTGGGGAAGAAGTGTTTTTTACGACTGGTACCGATGAACACGGGCAAAAGATTTTACAGGCTGCAGAGAAAGTGGGGCAGGGCGTACAGGAGTATGTTGATCATTACGCAAACGAGGTGAAGAAACTACGAGAAGCACTCAATCTTTCCACCGATGCGTTTATACGTACTACTGACGCAAAGCATGTGCATGCGGCGCAAGACATGTGGCGCCGGTGTTTTGCAAAAGGAGATATCTATAAAAAAGCGTACACTGGTTTGTACTGCGTTGGGTGCGAAGCGTACAAAACAGACAAAGAGCTCGTGGACGGTAAATGTGTTCTGCACCCAACGCTTACTCCAGAGGAAATCACCGAAGAAAACTATTTCTTTGCATTTTCAAAATACGAAAAACAACTTTTGGAGTATCTTTCCCGACCAGATGTCATTATTCCTGAATGGCGTCGTGCGGAAGCTATCACGTTTGTACAAAATGGTCTTGAAGACTTTAGTATTTCTCGTGAGAAGAAACGTCTATCGTGGGGTGTGCCCGTGCCGAACGACGATGAGCAGGTTATGTACGTGTGGTTTGATGCTCTTACCAGCTATATTTCCACCCTCGGGTGGCCGGAAGATAAGGATGGAATGTTTAAAAAGTTTTGGGAAGAAGGGACAACACTCCAAATGGCGGGCAAAGACCAAGTGCGCTTCCAGTCGCTTATGTGGCAAGCGATGCTTTTCTCTGCAGATATACAGAATACCGACCAAGTTTTCTATCACGGATTTATAAACTCAGGTGGACAGAGAATGAGTAAGTCACTTGGAAATGTCATTAGCCCCTATGACTTGGTGAAAAAATATGGCATCGACGCGACCCGTTACATGCTTCTGCGTCACGTGCATCCGGTAGACGACGCCGATGTGACGTGGGAGCGACTTGATGAATGGTATACCGCGAACCTTGTAAACGGACTCGGCAATCTTGTTGCACGTGTGATGAAACTTGCGGAAGACAACGTATCTGCGCCAGTCGCACGTCCGGAACCCGACAGTGCTCCTAGTGCGTGTTGGGAGAAGCTCGATACATTTCAATACAATGAATCATTGGATACTATCTGGAGCGACATTAGTGCCATTGATCAGCAGATAAATACCGAGGAACCGTTTAAGCTTGTAAAAACAGATCCAGAAAAAGGAAAGGAAATGATTGCGGCACTCGCGACTCGTCTTTACGGTATTGCACGTGCAATCAATCCGTTTATGCCGGAAACGAGTGAAGTGATAAAGGCGGCAGTACTCGCTAACAAAAAACCAGAAAATCTGTTTCCACGTCTTTCTTAAGCTATGCGCTATTTTGACGCACACTGCCACATTCAGTTTGATCAGTACGACAGCGATCGCGAAGCGATCGCTGAAGCAATGGCAGAGAAAGAAATTGGTGGGCTTGTTGTTGGGTGCGATGCCGCATCTTCACGTTCAGCGGTTGCGTTCGTAGAAAACCGCGAAGGGTTCTATGCGGCTGTTGGCCAACACCCAAACGACAATCATGCCGAAGTATTTGATGAACAACGGTACCGTGAACTTCTTTTGCATCCCAAAGTCGTTGCGGTAGGGGAGTGTGGGCTCGATTATTTCCGTCCAACGGATACTTCCGAAGATGTGAAGCAAAAACAAAAAGACCTTTTTCAAAAACACATTCGTCTGGCGGGAGAAACCCATAAGCCCCTTGTTGTGCATGCGCGTCCATCAAAGGGAACGGTGGACGCATATAACGACGCACTCGATCTACTTGAAATAGCGAAAAAAGAATTTGGCGATGCGTTAACGGGCGACCTCCACTTCTTTGTTGGTGATTCTGCTGTTGCCGACCGTGCGGTCGCTATTGGCTTTACGGTTTCATATACCGCCGTGATTACGTTTGCAAGAGACTACGATGATGTTATCCGATCGCTATCTCTTGAAAACATTCTTTCAGAGACGGATGCGCCCTACGTTGCTCCTGCAAGGCGTCGTGGAGAGCGTAATGACCCTCTGTCGGTCGTCGATGTGGTGCAACAGCTTGCCATGATCCGAGGAGAAGACGAGGAGGTCGTCCGAAGTGCCATGCTCGTGAACGCTCAAAAGCTCTTTAAACTAGGCGGTTTATAGGGTTGCTACGCCCTAAAACCCGTGCTAGGATTGCCCCACTATGGCACGAAAGAAAGAAGTGGTAGATGTAGAGATGGAAATGGCTGAGGATACCTCTGCCGACCCTCGTGTATACGAGCTCGCCTTCCATCTTGAACCTGAACTCTCCGAAACCGATGCAAAGAAGGCCTACGACGGCATCCGCGAAGTAATTTCAGCAAACGGTACGCTTGTAGCTGAAGGTGCTCCCGAAAAGATCCAGCTTGCCTACACCATTAGCCGTAGCGAGAATGCCGGCCGCCGCGACTTTGACTCCGCATACTTCTCATGGATTGCGTATGAAGCCGCAGGGAAGGGACACGACGAAATCACTGAGGCGGCTCGCACTGAAAAGCGCATCATCCGTTTCCTCGACATGCGTACCACTAAAGACGCCGCAAAACACTCAGCAGAAATGCGTGAACTTCGCGAGCGTGCTCCCGAGAAGACTGTCGAAGAGGCAGTATCCGATACGGAGCTCAATGCCGCGATTGAAGAGGTTACGGCATAGCCGTGCTACCCTTTAAACATGTACCTCAACAAAGTACTTCTTTACGGAAACCTCACTCGCGACCCTGAAGTTCGCGCACTTCCTTCAGGTCAACAGGTAGCAACGCTTGCCATTGCGACGAACCGCACCTTTAAAGGTAAGGATGGTCAGAAGCAAGAACAGGTGGAATATCACAATCTTGTGGCATTTGGCCGCACTGCAGAAGTGATTGGTCAGTACTGCAAGAAAGGCCGCCCTATCTATGCAGAAGGCCGCCTTCAAACCCGTTCGTGGGAAGCGGACGGACAAAAGAAATACAAGACAGAAATCGTTATTGAAAATTTCCAGTTCGGTGCAGATGGTGGCCGCGGTGGCGCGTCCGGTGCGCCCGCAGGAAAGGGAAGCGATGACGGCGAGAAATTTGCCGCTCCGGCGGCAAGCGGTGAAGAGATTCAGTACCCTGAAGAAGATATCAATCCGGAAGACATTCCATTTTAATTAAAAACAGTATGGCGCATCAATCAGAACGAGAAGAAATAGAGCACAAGAAATTTGTCGACTACAAAGACGTCGCGTATTTGAAGTTGTTCACCGACCCACACGCAAAAATGCTTTCACGTAAGCGCACAGGCGTACAAGCAGAACGTCAACGCGAGATTGCTATGGCAATCAAGCACGCACGCTACATGGCACTCTTGCCATACCTTCAGGCGTAGAACGAAGCATAGACGTCATCTGCGGGATTGTGTGCACCCACTCGCTTACTTCGCCGTATATTGAATACGTCTCCGTTCACTCACTGCCCACGTCTTGCATCTAGCCTAAAAATACCCGCTAAGCGGGTATTTTTTCATGCGGAGTGAGTGATACGGTTTTTGGGACTCTCGCAGGCAAAACAGCATGGTAATTTCGGCGCCGAAGGGAGGCTGCGACGAAATTTGTGAGCCGAGAGCGAGCACGACCTCCCGCTGGGGAGGTCGACGCGTGCCCTAAAACCGGATTACGAGTGAAGTTCTTACGCCTTGCTTACGCGTTCTACATAATCACCCGTGTCGGTGTTAATTCTCACCACGTCACCTTCGTTGATGAATAGAGGCGTGGTAACGGTTGCTCCGGATTCAAGCGTCACCAGTTTGTCGCCGCCCGTTGCGGTATCACCCTTCACTGCAGGTGGTGCTTCTGTTACTTTCAAATCTACTTTCACTGGAATTTTTACGGAGACAGGGTTTTCTTTATAGACAAGAATTTCCACCTCGTTGTTCTGCACGAGCCACTGCACCTTATCGTGTACCGCGTCTTCAGGGAAAGCAAAACGGTTTTTTGGATTACCTACTTCCGCAAACCACGATTCTCCGCGGTTGGTATAGAGGTAGTTTGCATCCATATCTTCCAGATCTGCTTCGTGTACCGTCTCACTTTGGTGGAAAGAGATTTCAATCACACGCCCCGTGATGACGTTGCGGAGCTTGGTCTGGTTCACGGGCTTACGCATTTGCATGCGGAATACGTGCGAAGACAACACTTCGTAGGGAGCGTTTTCGTATTCAATCACTGTTTTGGGGACGATTTCGTTGTATGAGAGTACGGCCATAATGGAAACCTACGTTCACAGGCGCTAGTTATAAAAAATGCCCTCGAACGAGGAATAAAGGTATGATACAGGACGTGACGTCCAATTTCAACGCAGACACTATAACGAGCGCCTCGGACGAAGAGGTATTGCGTCTTTCGGTCGTGGAGCCAGAAGCGTTTCGAGTGCTTGTGGCTCGGTACGAAGACGCCTTCCTCCGCAAGGCAAAAAGCATCCTCTATTCAAAGGAAGATGCCGAAGAAGTGGTGCAAGACGCCTTCACTCGTATATATGTGTATGCAGATAGATATCAACCGCAGGAAGGAGCATCGTTCTCATCGTGGGCATACGCTATTCTTACGCGGCTTGCGTTCACTCGGTACAATAAGTTAAAGAAGCACCGTGCAGGAAATGCACCGCTCGAAACAGAAACGTATGAACGTATTCCGGACAAGGCCGACTTTCTTGAAGACCTGTCTATTAGAAGTGAAGTGCTTGCTGCGCTGGTGAAATTACCAGAAGCCGCGGCGCGCATCCTCCGCATGCAGTTTATTGAAGGGAAGACACAGGAAGAAATCGCGACAGTTGAAGGAAGTAGTGTGTCAGCGGTAAAAACCCGTGTGCATCGTGCAAAGAAACTATTTAAACAAACCTATGATGACCAACATATCGGATAATTCAATTGAAGCGGTGGTGATGCGTCGTGTGTACCGCGTGCGCGCACTTCGCCCTTTTGTAAGCGGGGCTACTTTTGCCTTCGTACTTTTTGTATTTACACTATGGGGTATCGGGAGGGAAGTGTGGGTGGCACAGGTGTTTGCAAACGCCCCGCACGCATCTATTGCGGCATCATTTCAATTCTTTCTGTCGGCGTTTGAACATACTCGTGCCACCGTGCAAGCGCTTTCCGTCGCCGCATTCTTCAGTATGCTTTGGTTCTTCCGCGACGTGCTCCGCGTCGCTTCCGTTACGTTTTCAGCACGTCGCGCGTAGGTTTACGCCTCCGTGAGTTTTGCGCGGATTTGTTTCAAGAGTTCCGTTGCAATCGGTTTGTTCTCGCGTAGATAGGTACGGGTCGCGTCGTATCCCACCGCAAGCTTCTCGCCATTGAATTTGTATGTTGCTCCGGCTTTCTCTACAATGCCAAACTTCTCTCCAAGAGCTATAAGTTCACCTTCGCGACTGATGCCTTCGTTATACAGAAGGTCAAATTCTGTTGTTTTGAACGGCGCCGCTACTTTGTTCTTCACCACCTTCACGCGCACGCGACCGCCCACCACTTCTTCACCTTTTTTGATTGACGCGATACGACGAATGTCCAAACGCACCGAGGTGTAAAACTTAAGCGCCTTACCACCCGTGGTTGTTTCCGGATTGCCAAACATTACGCCAAGTTGCATGCGGATTTGATTGATAAAGATGATGATGGTTTTTGACTTTGCGGTAATGGCAGTGAGTTTGCGCAGTGCCTGCGACATAAGGCGCGCCTGCTTTCCCATCTGTGCTTGACCCATATCACCCTCAATCTCGTCTTTTGGCGTGAGCGCGGCAACCGAGTCGATTACAATCATATCTACGTTTCCGCTCCGCACGAGCGACTCGACAATTTCAAGCGCTTGTTCGCCCGTGTCTGGTTGTGAAATAAGAAGTTCTTCAAGCTTCACTCCGATGCGTCGAGCGTATTCTGGATCAAGTGCGTGTTCGGCATCCACAAAAGCACACACACCACCCTTTTTCTGTGCTTCCGCAATGGAGTGAAGTGAAAGCGTTGTTTTTCCTGAAGACTCAGGCCCATAAATTTCAATGATGCGCCCGCGAGGAAGTCCACCCACACCAAGCGCGGCATCAAGACCAATAGAACCAGTTGGCACCACCGGAATCGCGGCAACCTTTCCAGCGCCGTACGTCATGATCGCCTCGTCACCAAATTTTGTTTTGATTTCTTTTATGGCAAGCTCAATTGATTTTTGACGCGCATCTTTGTCTTTAATAGTGTCGTTGCCCATAATCACTTTTTCTTCAACTGACTTTGCTTTTTTTGCGGGTTTTTTTTGCATAAAAATTTAAGGCACGTATACCGACTCCTGTTTAGTAATACTTCGATTAAACCGGTCCGTGGCTACAATGGTAAGTATAGCGCTTCCGTGGGGGAGTACGACGGTGCGCGAAAAGGCGCCATTTTCATCAATAAGGAGGGGCACGCCGTTTAAGGTAAGGTGGGTTACTCGCTTGGCGACTCCCGCAACAGTCACAAAGCCGTCAGCGCTCGTCGCATCGTTTTCAGGAGAAGAAAGGGTAAGGGAAGGGCCCGCAATAAGCGGCTCGGCTTCCATAAATCCATACGCCATAAGCGCCAGAAGGATGATAGCGACGGCACTGCGGACAAACATACGTTAGAATTCCTGCCCAGCGTCCATAGTGGTTTCAGAGGTGCCGGCACCGACGATGGTAAGCACTTCACGTGGACGGGAGCCGTCTGCGGCACCAATGACCCCCTTTTCTTCAAGAAGATCCATAAGCCGCGCCGCGCGACTGTATCCAATGCGCAATTTTCTCTGCAAGTAGCTGGTTGAAGCTCGCCCAGCTTCCTCCACCGCGGCTTTTGCTTGGTCGTACAAATCGTCATCCACATCGCCATCAGTAATGTTACCGGAGAGCATAATGGCATCATTTGGCTCGCCACTTGGCATATTTCCTGAAAGTTCAAGGGAAGCGAGGTCGCCTGCGTTGTGGCTCTTCACATACTGCGCCACCTTTTTCACTTCTTGCTCAGCAATATAGGCAGTTTGAATACGCACTGGCTTTTGCATATCGCTTGAAAGGTAGAGCATGTCTCCTGCACCAAGCAGTGTTTCTGCGCCACCTTGGTCAAGAATAGTGCGCGAATCTATCTGGCTCGCCACCTGAAGAGCCATACGAGTAGGTACGTTCGCTTTAATAAGCCCGGTAATCACATTTACGGATGGGCGTTGGGTTGAAAGTATTAAGTGAATACCAACGGCGCGGCTCATTTGGGCAAGGCGTACAATAGACGCTTCAAGTTCACGAGGGTAGCTTTGCATAATGTCGGCGAGCTCGTCGATAACAATAACAATGTATGGCATTGCTTCGGGAACTTCACCACCTTTTTTCTTCGCCGGCTCAAAGACAGAGCTATGGTAGGAATCTATATCGCGTACCGCCTCAGATTCAAGAATATTGTAACGGCGTTCCATTTCTTTTGCCGCCCACTTTAGCGCGAGAATACACTTCTTTGCGTCAGTAATCACTGGCGTAAGAAGGTGGGGAATACCGTTATAGAGCGTGAGTTCCACCCGCTTCGGGTCAATCATAATGAAGCGCAATTGGTTCGGTCCATTGCGGTACAAAAGAGATGTAATGAGTGCGTGAATGGCAACGGACTTTCCGGAACCAGTTGCACCAGCCACAAGTCCGTGCGGCATTTTTGCGATGTTCACGTAGTGCGGCGTACCCGTAATGTCACGACCAACCGCGGCAAGAAGAGGCTTCTTGCTTTCGTTCCATTCGGGCGCGGAAAGAAGCCCACCAAGCCCAACGGTCGCTTTGGTAGAGTTCGGCACCTCAATACCTACAAGCGACTTACCCGGAATTGGCGCTTCAATACGCACGGGGTGTGCCGCAAGGGCTAGCTCTAAGTTTCCTTGAAGCGAAACCATTTTCGAAAGACGCACGCCTTCTGCGGGTTTTATGGCATAGCGCGTCACGGTGGGGCCCACGGTTACTTCATCCATTTCCACATTAATGCCGAAGTTTTGGAACGTGCGCTTAATAATGTTTGCATTCGCTTTAATATCTCCGGTGCCCGGCTTGCCGGTGTCGCCGCCAAGGATAGAAAGTGGGGGAGGATTATATTCTGCATCGTAATTGCGAATGGCGGTGGTTGCCGCCTGTGCGCCAAGAGGGCGATTGAACATCGTCACCACGGGGTCGGCCTCGTTTTCCGCCGCAGGTTCTTCGGGAGCCACAGGCTGTTCTTCTCCAGGTTCTTCTGCGTATTCCTCAAATTCTTCTTCGCTACCGTCTTCGCCTCGGCGTAGTTTTGCGTTTCTGAGTGCTTCGGCCGCCGCGACACTCGCCTTGCTTGCAGTAAGAAGGAGTACGTTTTGCACCGCCTCAACGCCTGCCGCCATCACGAGCCCAACAAACCCAACTGCCGCAAGCAAAATCACCGTGCCCCATACACCAAAGAGCCCTGCGGTCGTGTGTGAAAGACTAGCTCCAGCGTCGCCACCCAACGAATTTGCGGTCATTCCAAAAAGTCCAAGGAACGAAATAAAAAGAAGAAGCAAACCACCACTGGTCATTGCGTCCACAAACGATCGTTCTAAAATCAGCATGAGTCCAACTGCAATAACCAGTACAGGAATAAGGTATGAAAACACACCAAGAAATCCAAACGTGTAGAACACGAGTGAAGTGCCGATGGTGCCACCAAGACCAAAGAGAGCGAGTCCGAGGATAAGTCCGAAGGCAATCAAAAAAATAGCGCTTGCCCACTTCGTGAGATTTTTATACTGTTCCGGCGGACGCTCTTTCTTGCGACGTTTATCGTTTTTTTCTTTTGCCATTGATGTACTGATTTTATCATCCTTTTATACTCTCAGTCGCGTATAGTCCTGCGGTAGACGCGTATCGCTTGTGTAACGAGCGAGAACATTGTCACGAGAAGGGCTCTCGGACCGCGGCGGCGGGAGAGCGAGGCGATTTTCTAGCAAGAAAATACGGCGTACCTTCGCAGGGATATGTTCGTTTGAGCACAAGCGCACCTTGCCCGCCACTAGCAACCTTGCGCAAGGAAATAAAGGACATATACTTAAGAGAACAAAAGGACATCCGCTATATATTTTATGGATGATAAAGGACAAACTGGTAAACAAAATCAACTCTCAAAAGAGCACAGTTTTGACAGCTTCGTCCTAGAAAAGAACATATTTTCAAACGTATTTAATAAAGACATACGTCGCGTTTATATTTACAAAAAGGCAGAACGACTTGCTCGAGCATTGCAATTGGTGGCGCCTGCGTTTGCCCATTCTTCCGCAATGCGTCGACGAGCAGATGACATTTCTATGGCGCTTGTTGACGGCGCGGTGTTGCCTTTGATGCTTGCTCGGGAAGCTCTTTCGCGCGATCTTTTAGCGCTCTCTAGTCTCCTTTCTATCGCTCGAACCACTGGGCTTCTTTCAGCGATGAACGTAGAGCTTATCGGTAGGGAAGCACATCTTTTGCTTGAAGAAATTGCCGGATACGAAGAGCCGCGTCTCTCACTTGAACACGTGCCCACGCTCGCAGAACTTTCAAAAGAAACACCAAAGAAATTGAAAGAAAAGAGCGATGGTTCTACCTCTGTAAAACAGTCGCCGAGCAAGACTATTTCTATAGGACAGAATAAAGGACATCTATCGGACACTGTGGTGCGTGGGGGGCGTAGAGAGGTAATTTTAGAACTTCTGCGTGCTAAGGGGCCTTCCTATATAAAGGATATATCCACAGTTATGCGAGAGGTAAGCGAGAAAACCATTCAGCGTGAATTGCAGGCGCTTGTCGCTTCAGGCGCGGTCACTAAAGAAGGCGAGCGTCGTTGGACAAGGTACTCCGTTTCCGCCTAAGGTGGCGGAGAAAGGTAGGGCTATAGTCCTTTGACTTTAGGCCACTTTTGGGCTATCTTTTGGGGGTGGGAACGATTCTCAAGAGGGCATAGCTCGAGGAGGAAGTCGGCGACGACTTCTTTGCGCGCTATGCCTTTCTTACGTTATCCACATTCTGTAACCCCAAGGAAACGCGTGCAGTCGGTATACTAACAAGTACACCGGACCAACGGGGGATCCTTGGGACGGCTGAACGTTGAAAATTACATAACGAACAGCGCGTGTTCTCGATGTAATGCATCGAGCGTTTCTTCGTCTACGAAAAGACGACGGTTGAATGAAAGACTGCCCTGTAACGAAAGAACGACAGAATGGATAATTTTGCCAACTAACCGATGGGGAGCGAGTCGATACAGCTTCCTGTCGGATTAGTGTGAAAGTGCGAGTGCACAGACACCATTACTACAAAAGATGTACGGAGAACAAACCATTATTAATTTTGTTCCCCGTACTTCTTCAAACAAAAATTACTTAAAAAAAATATGAGTATTACGAACACTAACGCGGTTGCAAAAATTGCAGCAGTCGTTGCTGGTCTTGGACTCGTTGCAATGTCATTTGCTTCATTTGCTCCAGCAGCAAAGGCAGATACAAACAGCGATCTTCAGGCACAGCTCACGGCATTGCTCGCACAGGTTGCATCGCTTCAGGCACAGCTCGGAATGTCCCAAGGTGCATCAACAACCTTTACACGCGATCTTACGATCGGCGCAACGGGTGCTGATGTAACTGCACTTCAGAACTGGCTTCTCGGTAAGAGCTATGCAATTCCAGCTGGTGCAACTGGTTACTTCGGTTCCCAGACACAAGCAGCGGTTGCTCGCTTCCAGGTATCAGCAGCTATTACACCAGCAGCTGGTTACTTCGGTCCTATCACACGCGCGAAAGTGAATGCGATGGCCGGCGGAACCATGACTGGCGGTACAACAACGGTTGGCGGAGTAACCCTTTCAGGTGGTGAAGCAAGTCTTACGTCCTTCAACCTTATTGCTGAAGACGGTACGATTCGTGAATCACAGACAAAGGCGCTTATCGCTACAGCACAATTCGACGTCAAGGACGGCGATGCTGATATCCAACGTTTGGACTTTGAAGTTCAGGCAAACAATGTTGCGTATGAAACGCACCCATGGAAGTACTTCAAGACCGCCACCCTTTGGGCTGGTAGCACGAAGCTCGCTTCGATGGATGTTTCAAACCAAGATGCTTGGAATGACAACACTGCAGACAGTGACCACGCCGCATCTGCGGCTAAGTTCTACAAGATCTCCTTCACTGGCTTCCATCACGTAGTTAAGGAAGGAACAAATTCTGCAGAACTTACGATTGCTATGGACACTCAGTCAAGCATCGACGTTGCTAACAGCAGCCAGACGCTTGTTGTAGACATTCCAACCAATGGTATTCGCGCAGTTGACTCTCTTGGTATCAATCAGTACGTAGGTACTGTTAGCAAAAAAACCAACATCTCTATTGACTCTGCTCAGAACGGCAAGCTCACGATCAGCGAAGATTCGTCTGATCCTGATGCAGGCACGCTCGTAGCTGATACCAGCAACACATCACCTGACTTCACTGTTTTCGCCTTCAAGGCAAAGAACAGCCAGTCGGTTGATTCTAAGGTTACTGACCTTACCTTCACGGTTGCACACGGCACCAAGGCTACTAACGTTATTGTTCGTCGCGCAACTCTTACCTTCGGTGGTAAGTCGTACGACGGTACCATTGGCGCAACTTCGGTTGTATTCAACAACCTTACCGCAATTGTTCCTGCGAACAGTTCTGCTGTAGGTACTGTAAAGGTTTCCCTTTACAGCGATACTGCTGTCGGTACGTACTCTAGCGATAGCGTCTTGTTCTCTCTCGGACATGCAAATGTGACGGCAGAGAATGCTTCAAACGGCGATTCAGTTGCTTCAACTGACATCACTGGTACAGCAACAGGTAACACGCAGTCAGTTGTTGTTAACGGCGGTATCACCGTCGCTGGCGTCAGCATGACGGGTGTACAGACCTACAACAGCACCACGCCAACAAACAGCTACGGAACCTTCACATTGAAGTTCAACGTAACTGCAGTTGGTGACGATGTCTTCGTTCCGCAGGCAATTGACACCACCGCAAACACGTCTGGCCACACGGCTTCGACCACGTCTGCAGGTGTTATGATTGACACGGCAATGTCGGCGTCAACGACAAACTCGGTTGTTACGACGTCACTTTCGTCGACAGCAGACACTGATGGAGCACTCTATGTTGTCCACGCGGGCGACACGGAGACCTTCACCGCAACGGTGACCATCAATCCGCTCGGCGTAACTACAGACCTTACGAACTTCCAGGTTGGTCTTGACAAGGTCAAGTTCTCAACGGCAGACAGTGGTAACCTCAACCTTCAGACCCTCGATGTGGACCAGACTCAGTCTCAGTACCGCACCGACTCACTCGTTATCTCTGGCTAATCAATTGGGGGTAACCCTCGTTGGATAGTGAAAGATTCGAGACTGATGGTTTAGAACCAAAGTCAGCAAAACCCCCGGCTATGCCGGGGGTTTTGCGTTTCAGGCGCAGGGCTTAGCATGCAAAAACCGTCATCTGACGGTTTTTGCATGCTAGACTTTCTTCAATGCAGTACTTTGTCCACTTCCTTAAGTTCACCAGTGGTTTCGCTATTATTCTTGCGCTTTCACTTATTGCACTTCAGGTGACGGGTGGGTACACCGCAAACACAGTTGCGCCCGCGGCTTCCGGCTGGTAGGGTACAGAAGTACGGACCGAAGACAGCAGGCATATATAAGTCCTGCCGAGGCAACTAAGTACAAGCACTTCCTGTGCTTGTACGGTCGAGCCCTCCATCGGTCCCCATACAGGGGACTTGTTCGTTTCCGTACACATAAAACCTATGGCAATTACTAAAGAAAAAAAACAGGACATCGTAGCGACGCTTACCGATGCCTTCAAAAGCGCGACCTCGGTTGTGTTTGTGAAGTTCAATAAGCTTTCCGTTGCGGACACCTCTGCGATGCGCAAAACGCTCCGCGCAGGTGGCACCAAGTATTACGTTGCAAAAAAGACGCTTATGCGTCGCGCACTTTCTGACATCGGAGTAGATGGCACTATGCCAGAGCTTCCGGGAGAAATTGCTATTGCGTGGAGCGAAACTGATGCGACAGCACCAGCGCGCAGTATTTGGGAGCACGCGAAAAAGCACAAAGAATCGCTCGCTATTATGGGCGGTATCTTTGAAGGCGTCTTTGCTGATGCGGTAAAAATGACCGCTATCGCAACCATTCCTCCGGTTCCGGTGCTTCGCGGTATGTTCGTGAACGTCATCAACAGCCCTATTCAAGGATTTGTTGTTGCGCTCAGCAAGATTGCAGAGAAGAAAGCATAATTAATTTATTTATCCTATGTCAGACGAAAATACACCGGTAGAGGCAGTAGAAACTCCAGCTCCGGCTGAAGTTACGGCGCCCGCACCAGAAAAAGAAGAGACGGTAGAAGTACCCGCTAAGTTTAAGAAGCTCGTTGAAGAAGTAGAGAACATGACCGTTCTTGAACTTTCTGAGCTCGTGAAGGTTCTTGAAAAGAAGTTCGGTGTTTCAGCCGCCGCCGTTGCGGTTGCTGGACCTGCCGCAGGTGCCGCAGGCGGTGAGGAAGCAAAATCAACCTTTGATGTTGAACTTACTGACGCTGGTGCCGCTAAAATTGCGGTCATCAAAGCAGTGAAGGAAGCGCTTGCTCTCGGTCTTAAAGAAGCAAAAGACCTTGTTGACGGTGTTCCGTCCATGCTCAAGTCGGGCGTGAAGAAGGAAGATGCCGACGAACTCAAGAAGAAGATTGAGGACGCGGGCGGTAAGGTTACGTTGAAGTAATCTTCAACGTAACACTTATTCCGCGAGGTTCTATAACCGAGCGGACAAAGTAACTCTTACATAACTCCGCTTGTAAGTGCGACTTAGTTTCTGGGCTCTCTTTACGAAACTAAGTCGCACTTACTCGCTTCGAGTGAAGAAAAACACCCACATTCGTGGGTGTTTTTCTTGTTTTCGTCAAGAGTTGCGCAAGGGTGCCAACCCTACGTACAATGCACTGAACCTGCCATGGAATCACTTGGAAAAATATTTGGAAATCCTGCCCGCCTGAAGATGCTCCGCTTGTTCCTATTTAATGAAGATACTGGATATACCGTTTCTGACGCCGCATTTCGTGCAAAGGTGCCTGTCGGCGCCGCACGTAAGGAAATAGCACTTCTTACTTCGGTAAATGTCCTTAAGAAACGCGCAGGGAAGGGGAAAGCCCACTATCAAGCGAACCGTGCTTTTCCACACTATGAACAACTGCTCGTATTTCTTCGCAGTACAACTTCCGTAAAGGACACGAATATTATCAGTGCCTTTAAAAAGGCGGGAGCATTGCGTGCGATTGTACTCTCCGGCATATTCACGGGCGTGCCAGAGCCAAAAATAGATGTGCTCATTGTTGGTGACCGCCTTGAAGAACGGGCAATTAAAAATGCGATTCACTCCATAGAAGCAGAACTTGGTAGGGAACTACGCTACGCTTCTTTCTCCACTCCCGATTTCCGGTACCGCGCCGGCGTATATGATCGTCTTATTCGCGATGTGATGGATTACCCTCACCGTACTATTTTCGATAAATTGGGGTTGTAAGTGGTGAGCGAAGACATACATCTCTCGCTTCGGCATACTGCGTGTTGTGGAGCGAAGGCATGTGCATACAAAACACTAAACTCTGGTCTCTGTTTTGTATGCACATGCCGAGCGTAGAGGTGTCCACATGTGCCTTTTTAACCCTTTGACTCCTTGCTACACTACAAGTAAGCAGGCCAATACCTGCGGGCCTATTAACCAGTTAAACGTTACTCGCATTACACTATGTTTCTAACCCCTTGGGCACAAGTACTTCAGGCGTCATTTCAGACCCTGTTGTTTGGGCTCGTTAATTTTCTTCCGAGCCTTATCGGAGCAATCCTTATTTTTATCATCGGATGGCTCATTGGTATGGGACTCGGTCGCGTTGTCGCGCAAGTGGTCACTGCACTTCGCATTGATCAGGCGCTCAAAGCCGCTGGCGTAGATAAGGTTGTTGAACGCGGTGGACTTACTCTTAATTCAGGTGCATTCCTTGGAATGCTCGTGAAGTGGTTCTTCATCGTTCTCTTCCTTCTTGTCTCACTTGATATCCTTCACCTCACCGTCGTTTCTATCTTCCTTCGCGACGTGGTGCTTGGATACTTGCCACAGGTTATTGCCGCTGTACTTATTCTTCTTGTCGCGGCAGTGGTCGCACAGACGATGGAGCGTGTGGTATCGAGCTCTGCTCGCGCCGCACATCTTACGTCGGCAAACTTCCTTGGTTCGGTCGCTCGTTGGGCAATTTGGATCTTTGCGATTCTTGCCGCGCTTGACCAACTTCAGGTTGCTCCGGCGTTTGTACAAACCTTGTTCACCGGCATCGTTGTCGCACTCGCACTTGCTATTGGCCTCTCCTTCGGTCTCGGAGGACAGCAAGCCGCGTCTCGTTACATCGAAAAGGTTCGCGAACAGGTTCAGGACTAAGGAAAATCGTTCAGAATCGTCATCTGAGTCGTTACGGGCACCCATCGATTTTCTACGCCGTATGTTCCATACGTCTGCGAAAATCGATTGCCCGCGCCTCGCATCTGAACAATTCTAATCCGATTTTCGGTGCATTCAGCAGGTACGAAAAAGCCCCAATTCGGGGCTTTTTCGTTATCCCCAGTATCCACAGGGCAGGGTATTGACCCTACTCCTTGACAGCCCTTCCTGCGGGGCGTATCTTACTAAGACGTGAATACCACCCGAAAAAACCACTCGAAACGAAGCGGTTAGTTCGCGCCAATTTGGTGCGACGAAAAAACCGCCTCACGGCGGTTTTTTCGTGGAGAGAATCACAGGTTCGTTGACAATCGAATACGCATAGGTAAATCAAAGCTCCGATGTAACAGTCGGAGTGTAGAAAGTGCAAATTCATCTAGCGATGTTAGAAAGTTAATTGTGGTGTTCAGATCTCCGCACAGGAGACGTGAAGGGTGTATGGTGGATGCCTAGGCTTGTGACAGCGATGAAGGACGCTACTAATCAGCGATAGCTCCGGGGAGGCGATTTGTAGCCTTTGATCCGGAGGTCTCCGAATGGGGAAACCCGTCTGCGTATGCGGACATCTTCCGAGTAATGTCGGAAGGAGCGAACCTCGGGAAGTGAAACATCTCAGTACCGAGAGGAAAAGAAAACAAGAGCGAGCCGTGTTCTGTCTGCGCATTATGTTTGTGCAGATAGAACACGTCTCTCGCGATTCCCCTAATAGCGGCGAGCGAAAAGGGAAAAGCCCAAACCTCTGCTTTCGGGCAGGGGGGTTGTAAGGCAGGAGCGCACAATTTATTGTGAAAGAGTTACCAATTGTCTTTATAGTGGAAGCTGCTGGGAAGCAGCGCCCCAGAGGGTAATGGCCCCGTACACGAAATAAATGACAACTCTTGCTCCTGTTCTTGAGTAGCTCGAGACACGAATAGCTCGAGTGAATCTGCCGGAACTAACCGGTAAGGCTAAATATGTCACAGGACCGATAGTGAACTAGTACCGTGAGGGAAAGGTGAAAAGCACCCCGAGAGGGGAGTGAAATAGTACTGAAACCATACACTTACAAAGGGTGGGAGCGGGTCGAGAGCAATCTTGGCACCGTGACCGCGTGCCTATTGAAGAATGAGCCGGCGAGTGTGTATATGTTGCGTAGCTAAATCCTTTGACGGATGCAGCTGTAGGGAAACCGAGTGTGAATAGCGCGTAAGTAGCATATATACGACACGAAGCCAGATGAGCTTGCCATGAGCAGGGTGAAGTTTCTCGAAAGAGGAATGGAGGCCCGAACCCGTAGGCTGTGCAACACCTTGGGATGACTTGTGGCAAGGAGTGAAAAGCTAATCGAATCTGGTAATAGCTTGTTCTCTCCGAAACAGCTTTTGGGTTGGCGTCGCGTGTTCCCTCTGGGGGTAGAGCACTGGAAGGGTTCAACAGGGAGAAATCTCGTGAACCCTATCAACCTCCGAATACCAGAGATCAAGAGCGCGGCAGTTAGAACGTGGGGGCGAAGCTCCACGGATCGAAAGGGGAAGAGCCCTGATCGCCAGTTAAGGCCCCTAAATCGACGCTCAGTATATCCACAAGGAAGTGGGAATCCTTTGACAATGAGGATGTTGGCTTAGAAGCAGCCACCATTTAAAGAAAGCGTAACAGCTCACTCATCGAGGGTTCCTGCGCCGAAGATGATCGGGATTAAGCGTCGTGCCGAAACTGCGGGTGTACATCTTTTTCGAAAGATGTACGCGGTAGGAGAGCGTTCCATTCGCGCTGAAGCTAAAGGGGTGACCCATAGTGGAGCGTATGGAAGTGAGGATGCCGGTACAAGTAACCACAATGCGGGTGAGAACCCCGCACATCAAAAGACCAAGGATTCCTCGGCCATGGTAATCATCCGAGGGTTAGTCGGGCCTAAGAGGATGGCGAAAGCCGCACTCGATGGACACAAGGTTAATATTCCTTGACCGCTACACATGCGAAGAAGTGACGGACTGCTGTAATTATTGCCCATTATTGGATTTGGGTTGGTGCCGTGAGGAGGTGTACTAGGAAAATCCGGTACGCACTACTCCAAGCGGAGCCGCAATTTCCTCCTACGGGGGGAGAAAGAATAGTGAGCGCGGTTCCAAGAAAACCTTCTACGCTTCAGTGTGCTAGCGCCCGTACCGTAAACCGACACAGGTGGTCAAGTCGAGTAGACTACGATGAACGAGTTAGAGGTCCTCAAGGAACTCGGCAAAAAAGCGGCCGTAAGTTAGCGATAAGGCCTGGCTCTCGCAAGAGAGCCCGCAGTGAATGTGTCCCTGCCAACTGTTTACCAAAAACACAGCTCCCTGCGAACTCGTAAGAGGATGTATAGGGGGTGACGCCTGACCAATGCCGGAAGGTCAACCACGGGTGGTACCCTACTTCGGTAGTGTGCTGGACTGTGTAAGCCCCGGTGAATGTCGGCGATAACTATAATCGTCCTAAGGTCCTGCGTGTGAGCAATCGCACGCAGGACGGATTGGGACGATTATAGGAGACCGTAAACAGTGTTGAGAAACGTGCGTCATTTAAAGCTACCTCGTTATACGGTAACGTATAACAGATCCGCGGCTCACAAGAGAGGCCATACGCCGCGCGTCCTCGCTGTAAAAAGATGAGGATGAAGAAATGGTCCTACGTTAAAGGAATAGTAGAGCGCAATTCCTTGTCGGGTAAATTCCGACGTGCACGAATGGCGTAATGAGTGGGGAACTGTCTCGAGGACTCGCTCGGTGAAAATGCATTTCCGGTGAAGATGCCGGATACCTGTAGTTAGACGAAAAGACCCCAGGAGCTTTACTGCAGCTTCGTATTGGGGCTGCGTGCTTTATGCGTAGCATAGTGGGGAGAGGTTGAGATATCGGTTTCGGCTGATGTGGACTCGAAATATGAAATACCCATCTTAAAGTGTGCAGTTTCTAACCGATCGGACGAACCCGATCGGGACCGTGCGTGGCAGGCAGTTTTGGTGGGGCGCTATCCTTCGGCCAATGAATACTGGATTCGTTGGTCGAAGCCATGGCGCCCCGCGAAGCCTCAATAAGCTTCAAAACAAATAAATAAGGGGGCGCGGCAGCAATGCTGCGGGCAAGTTGGGAATATGCTGGAAACACCGGTGGATGGTATGCTACTTGTATTAGCAAGTGACAATGTATACCTGCGGTCAATCAGCAGGGAAGTTAATTAAACATGGAACAAATACCACAGGAGCCCAAAAAAGAAGGTAAAGAAGAACTTATGCACAGCCTCGATATCTCTCTAGAGCTTATTGAGGACCATATGTCGGGAGCTCGAATGTGCGCAGCCAGTACTTCTAGCGAAGTTGCAAGCCATGAGGAAGAGTATATGGACAAGGCTTGGAAAGAAATTCGAGAGGCCAGAAAACTTCTTGAACAACTAAAAGACGGTTCCTAATGAATTAACCCCCTCAGAGACTACAAACCAACCATCCTGAAAAGGATGAATGTATAGTCCGCACTGCATGGCGACATGCAGATAACACAAGGCCTAAAAAGTAACGGAGGAGTCTATTAAGGTTCTCTAGTCGCGAATGGAAACCGTGACGATAGTGTAATGGCATAAGAGAGCTTAACTGCGAGGCGTACATGCCAAGCAGATGCGAAAGCAGAGCATAGTGAACCGATGGTCCGCCTTAGATGCGGCCAGAGATTAACGGATATAAGTTACCCTGGGGATAACAGGCTAGTTCCGCCCAAGCGTCCTTAGCGACGGCGGAGTTCGGCACCTCGATGTCGGCTCAACATAGCGCGGGGCTGGAGAAGGTCCCAAGCGTTTGGCTGTTCGCCAATTAAAATGTTACGTGAGCTGGGTTCAGACCGTTCAGTTGCTGAAAAGTATCGGCACTTGGACCGTCTGAACCCCTTCGAAGAAGTTATCAAGTCAAAAAGGTTTTTTCGTCTAAGCAAAAGAATAGAACCAACAAATATCACGGCGGTCTTGCATAGGAATATGCAAGAATCAAATCAACTGATATCGGTGAAATCCTGTAAAGGACAACACCGAGGGAAGAGGGCTTTAGCGACTCGCCAAACCAGAGAAGAAAGGTTTGGCTCGCTTGCATAAGTGTTCGCAAATCTTGCCTGAAGGCAAAATTTGCTCCCTTACCCGTAGAGACTGAACGTTGAACAGCGAGAACCGCTGAAGTTACAGTCCGATCCCCGCAGTAATGTGGGAAAACATGGTGCGTGAGACAGGTTGGTCTCCTATCTACTACAGGCGTTGATTATTGAGGAGGGTCGTCCCTAGTACGAGAGGACCGGGATGAACTGACCTCTGGTCTACCAGTTGTCCTGCCAAGGGCATTGCTGGGTAGCTATGTCGGGTTCCGATAACCGCTGAAAGCATATAAGCGGGAAACGGGCTCCAAGATCAGTAATCGTTATGAGACACCTTGCAGATTACAAGGTTGATAGGCTTTAAGTGAAAGTGCCGTAAGGTATTGAGCTGAGAAGTACTAATATGTCCAGTTCTCTTGTGCGGAACTCTGGGTGCCACAAAGCGCTATGAGTTTGCACTTGCTACGATTTTGAATTACTTATGCGTATTCGGTTGTTAACGATACCAAGACATTGGTCCGTTGGAATCGAATTGTTTATTGAAAGTTTAGTTCTGGTGGTTTGGCGGCGGGGTCATACCCGTTCTCATTCCGAACACGGCAGTCAAGCCCGCTAGCGTCGATGGTACTTCTAACGAGGGAGAGTAGATAGCCGCCAGAACTAAGTTTTCAACACAAAAACCGCGCAAGCGGTTTTTGCTTTTGGTAAGAAGTACTTGTGGTATGCAGAAACAAAGGCCCGGTCTCACGACTGGGCCTTTTGTCGTATACTAAAACTATGTGGGCATCACGCAGACAATTCATTATTGTTTCCATTGTGGTGGGGGTAATTGTTGCCGTCGTTGCCGTAACACTCGTGTCTGTTTTCTATAAGGCGCCGTCGTGCACCGACACCAAACAGAATCAGGGCGAAACAGGTGTTGACTGTGGCGGCCCGTGCTCGCACTTGTGTACTGTTGCGGTAGCGCCACCATCCGTGCGTTTCGTGCGACAGCTCACACCCATACAGGGGCGCACCGACGTGATTGCCTATATTGATAACACCAATACAAGTGCGGCCATGAAGGGTGCTCGGTTTACGGTAACGTTGTACGGGTCGGATAATATTGTGCTCGCGAAGAAAACTGAAACGATTGATTTGCCGCCGAAATCAACCGTGCCGGTGTTTATTCCCAATTTCTATACCGGCTTTCAAACAGCGGCGCGTGCGTTTCTGGTTTTCGATGAAACATCTTTTAATTGGTACCGCTACACCGATGACCGTCCAGTGCTTTCTTCTAAAAACGCCGTGCTTTCACAGGGCGACGCCCCAAGACTTTCTGCAAATATATACAATCCAACAGCGTACACGCTGTACCGCGTGCCGGTAATAGCAACCGTGTTTGATAGTCAAAATAATGCCATTGCCGCTTCGGCAACACTTTTGCTTACTATCCCCCCTATGGGAACCGCACCTGCGATATTCACATGGAATAGTCCGTTTCCAACATCTGCCGCCAAAGAAGATGTGGTCCCGCTTGTGCCGCTTCCATGACCGAAGCCATACAGACATTTTCGTGGCGCTCATTGTTTGCTGAATGGCCACTGTATGTCCTCGGGCTTGCTCTCGCTTCGCTCGGACTTCTTACCATGCATACGTTTGGAGCAAATTCACTTGCTCCACGCCAAATGGTATGGATTCTTGTCGGCACCGTCGTATTTTTCTCTCTCTCCATTCTCGATATGCGGTTTATTCGTCGCACGCAAGTTATTCTTGCGGGATATGTAGGCGTCACCGTACTTCTTGCACTGCTTCTTGTTGTAGTGCACCCAGTGATGGGTGCAAAGAGCTGGTTTTCATTAGGGCTTTTTTCTTTTCAACCAACTGACCCTACGAAGCTGGCGCTTATCGCCCTTCTTGCAAAATACTTTTCACGGCGCTACATAGAAATAGCGAACATTCGCCACATCGTGGTGTCTGGCCTCTATGCGGCGGCACCGATGGTGCTCGTACTTCTTCAGCCAGATCTTGGCACTGCCGCGATTCTTGGCTCCATATGGTTTGGCATGGTGCTGGTTTCCGGTATCCCAAAGCGCCATTTGGTCGTGGTGATTTTACTTGGCATTGTTGCCGCGACCGCGCTTTGGTTTGGTGGGCTACATGATTACCAGCGCCAACGTATTCTGGCATTCGTGAACCCTGCGGCTGATATTCACGGTTCGGGATATAACGCGTATCAAGCAACCATCGCCGTTGGTTCAGGGCAGTGGCTTGGGAAGGGAATAGGGTACGGCACACAATCAAAACTGCGCTTTTTGCCGCAGTACGAAACCGACTTTATTTTTGCGGCGTATGCGGAAGAGTGGGGATTTATTGGTGTCATTTTTGCGCTTCTTTTATACGCGTTACTCTTTGCACGATTGATTGAAATTGCGCGACGCTCCGCCACAAACTTTGATGCGTTCTTTACTATCGGTGTATTGATTCTCTTAGCATCTCACGTTGCTATTCATGCCGGCATTAATGTGGGACTTTTGCCCGTAACCGGTACCACCATTCCGTTTATGAGCTACGGCGGCTCGCACATTGTGATGGAGTTTGGCGCGCTTGGTATTGTTGCATCTCTTGCAAAGTACGGCAGAAGTGCCCCGCGGGAACGAATTATTCAAGAATACGTCGGCTAGTGTTTGTATTGTTCAAACGTTGCGTCGAGCATTTTGCCGAGCGAAAAGTTTTGCTCAACATATTTTTTTAGCGCGTTGCCTTTTTCAGCAAGGGTTTCAGCTGCACGCAAACAAGCATTCATTTTTTCTGCGAGCGCGTCCGCGTTTTCTGAAGGGAAAAGCATATCAGCTGGCGCATCACCCAGCGCTTCTTGTGCGCCGCCAAAATCGCTTGCAATCACTGGTACTCCAGCCGCCACTGCCTCGAGTACTACATAGCCAAGGGCTTCAGTTCGTGAGGGAAGCACAAACAAGTCAAACGCCTTCACGTATTTCCACGCGTCCGGCATAAATCCAAGGAAGTGAATTGAGGGTTCATTTACTGCTTGCTCAGTAAGAGTCTTTTTTTCTTGCCCATCGCCAAGCACCACCCATGCGGCGTTTTTTGGTTGCACTTTTTTCCACGCCCTAATACCAATATCAATACCTTTGTTTGGGTGAAGCTCTGCGATAGTGCCAACCAAAAGTTCCGCATCTTCAAGTGTTGGGTCAGTAGTGGCGAGCACGGCACGCGCCGACTCTTTTGAAAGATAGGGAAGTGTTCCAATGCCAAGATGCACAAGCACGACTTTGCCTGCTCTAAGGTGCCATCGTTCCGTTTGTTTCTTGATAAATCGCGAAACAGCGATGGTGACATCAGAAAGCATGACCGTTTTTCTCTGCAATACTTCAAAAAACTTTTTTGCTAGAAAAGATCTTGGTTCAGTAAACGCCCAACCGTGTGCCGTAAAAACAATGCGCGGTACATTGGCCGCTTTTGCGGCGAGTGCGCCAACGTAACCAGCTTTAGAACTATTCAAATGCACGACATCGGGTTTGAGTTTTGTGAAAAGAGCGGTGAGCTCGCGTTTTGCCGCCAGCTCCTTGAAAAAAGAAATATCACGACCAAGACTGGCGATGGGGTAGGTGGGCACCTGAAGCGCTTCTACGCGTTCGGCAAGAATGCCGTGCTCGCCGTAGGCGAGCACGGGGGCGTATCCATAGGCTTTACTATGGCTTATAAGGTCAAAAACGTACTTCTGCGCCCCACCCCATGTGGCTTTGGTAATAACATAGACAACGGTCTTTTGGGGTTCCATAATGGCTTACAACCTAGCGAGAGGTGAAGAAGTTATATACTGTATAAGCCTAGCACAATGACTATCGGTAGCCGCAGAGCCTCGGCGTTTTTGTTTATGGGAGACATTGCCGTCTTCGCTTTTTCGCTGTGGCTCACCCTTTTCCTTAGGTATAGGCACCTACCATCACGGGATCTGCTCCTGTCTCACGCTGGCCCGTTCGCATTTCTGTTCATTGTATGGCTCCTCGTATTTTTTATGGGTGGGTTATATGAAAAACGGGCAATCTTTTTCAAACGTGACCTTTCCGGACGGATTATTCGTACGCAAATTGTAAATATTATTCTTGCAGCGCTATTTTTCTTTTTCGTGCCCGCGCTTGGTATCACGCCAAAAACAAATCTTTTTATCTATCTCGTTGTGTCGCTTGTCCTAATTTTGTTTTGGCGCCTTGTAGTGTTTCCAAAATTTGCCGAGCGACGCACTCGTATTGAAGCCATCATTATTGGCGTGGGGAAGGAAGAGGAAGAACTCAAAAACGAACTCAACAGCAATATGCGTTATGCAATACGGTGTCGCGCGTCCGTTGACCCACGTGCGACAACGCCGCAATCGTTCAGCGCTTTTTTGGATGAACACAAAGGACAGGAGGTGAATCTACTTATTGTTGACACACGCGATTCTTCGGTCGCGGCGCTCATTCCAGAAATGTACCGACGCTCGTTTGAAGAGAGCTCCTATCACATTGTTGATTTACTCGCCCTCTACGAAGAAGTGTTTGATCGTATTCCGCTCACACGCGTCAACTACGAATGGTTCTTTCGATACGCAACACGCCGTGCATCGGGGTTTTATCTTTTTGTAAAACGTATCATCGACATTGTTGGCGGGATCCTGATGGCCGTCATTACAGTCATTGCGACTCCTTTTGTATGGCTCGCACTTCGTATTGAAGGCAAGGGCCCACTTTTTATTGCCCAAGAACGTCTTGGGGAACGGGTGACCACCATGCACGCATACAAGTTTCGTACGATGGAACAAAATGACACCGGAACGTGGAGCGGGGAAGGCACCAATCGCATTACGCGTGTTGGCGCATTTTTGCGCCGCACCTCGCTCGATGAATTTCCGCAGTGTATCAACGTGCTTCGGGGGGAGCTTTCGCTTATAGGGCCACGCAACGACATTGTGGGTCTCGGAAAACGACTTGAAGAGGCACTTCCGTACTACCGCGTTCGCTATATTGTGAAGCCGGGTATCACGGGCTGGGCGCAGGTAAATCAGCAATATGAACAAGGACATATTAGTCCGCAATCTATCGAGGAAACAAAGATGCGTCTCGCGTATGATTTTTATTATTTGAAGCACCGTTCGTTTATGCTTGATGTAATGATTGCGCTTAAAACCATCAAGCGCATGTTTTTCCGTCTTGGCGCCGTATAGCTATGAATACACACACTTTACTTATTACAGGAGCGGCGGGATACGTTGGCGCAATGCTTGTGGATCAATATTCTAAGCGTAGCGACGTAGAAAAAATTATCGGGCTTGATAAAGATTCTGCGCCAGCGCTTATTAAAGACAATCCAAAGCTGGTGTATATACAGGCGAACACTTCTGACGTCGGGTGGGAAGAAAAGGTGAAGGCATACAATCCGGATATTGTTATCCATACGGCGTGGCAAATACGGTGTTTTTACGGCAACGCGCCGCTTGCGTGGAAGTGGAATGTGGACGGCACAAAACGAGTGTTTGCGTTTGCGTTCAATACCACGAGTGTGAAGCGGCTCATACATTTTTCAACCGCTTCTATTTACGGCGCGTACAAAACAAACACGCTTGACCACTACTTCAAAGAATCGGAACCGATGCGCGAGAGCGAATATTTGTACGGCGTAGAAAAACGACAATCGGAAGATGATGTGAACGCGCTTCGCACGACGAGGAAAGACGTGCAGGTATTTATGGTGCGTCCGGCGGCCATCACTGGCCCACGTGGGCGCGCCATGCATTACCGTTTTGGTTTACAGTCGGCGCTTTCAGGTACGCTGAAAGGCTCATTCGTTTACAGCATTGTGCGAGCGCTTGTTTCGTTTGTACCGTCCACGCCGGGATGGTGCCGTCAGTTTGTGCATGAAGACGACGTGGCGGATATCATCGGGAAACTCGCGTTTGATTCTATAGATTCTTCATATGAAGTATTCAATCTCACCCCACCCGGACTTCCGGTACTTCCAAAAGATATGGCAAAAGCGGTGGGGAAACGCACGGTGAATATTCCGGTGCCGTTTATTCGTCTCGCATACTTTTTGTTTTGGCACCTTACCCGTGGAAAAATTCCAACTGCGCCCGGTAGTTGGCGATTCTACTCGTACCCTGTGGTAATGGACGGAACAAAAGTAACTACCATGCTTGGGCACGTATACAAAATGGAATCAAAAGATGCGTTTGTAAAAAACGAAGGAAGATATGCCGTTCCACCGACAAAGCGAAAATGAACACCGCTCCGGGCCGCTTGGCCAAGTCTTAGTATTCATTTTCGCCTTGTCGGCTACACTACACGTATGATTATCGACGGAAAGAAAATTGCAGGAGAAATACTCGCCGCGACGCGGGTACGCGTCGCGGCACTTGGCCGTGCTCCGGTTGTTCGCGCCATCACCGTTTCTCCAAACGCGGCAACAGAGTCGTATTTACGTATTAAATCTGCACGCGCAGAAGATGCAGGCATGCATCTTGAGGTTATTTCACTCCCACATTCAGCAACCACCGAAGACGTCATTCTTGCGCTTGGTGGTGATGCCACCATCGTTCAGCTCCCACTTCCTCCGTCTATCGACACCACTACCGTTCTCAACTCCATTCCGATTACACAAGACGCTGACGTGCTTTCCCGTGTTGCGCGTGCGCTGTTTGAACAGGGTGATAGTGCAATTTTTCCGCCAGTGGTGGCCGCAGTGAAAGAAATTCTTATGCGTGCAAACGTATCTGCAAAAGACAAAAAAGCCGTCGTGATAGGAAAGGGATGGCTTGTCGGGGAACCGGTTGCCACGTGGCTTACGCAACAAGGAGCAAAGGTAACTACGTTCACGAAAGAATCTGTTGATTTGGCAGGCACGTTGCTAGACGCAGATATCATTGTGTCTGGTGCGGGTGTCGGACACCTCATTCAGCCATCAATGATTAAGCAGGGCGTGGTGCTTATTGACGCTGGCACGTCTGAATCGGGGGGTGCGCTCGTGGGCGACGCCGACCCTGACTGCGCAAATACCGCTTCCGTGTTTACTCCCGTTCCGGGTGGGGTAGGACCTATCGCGGTTGCCTGTCTTTTTGCGAACGTAGCAGAGCTTTTGACGAAGGGAAAGTAACGGGTATACTTTGACCCATCATGTTGTGGTACCGCATCTCAGCCTTTGGCGCCCTTGTCCTTGGGGCGCTTCTCCTTTGGTTCGCTGTTGCGACCAATAACCCTGCGTCTCACTACGCAGTGAAACTTGGACTTGATCTTGCAGGCGGCACGGAACTTATCTACAAAGCCGACACTGCCGGTATTGCCACCGATAAACAGGGTGCCCTTGAATCGCTTCGTGACGTCATTGATCGCCGTGTGAATCTTTTTGGTGTTGCTGAACCGCTTGTGCAACTTGAGCACTCAAGTGTTGTTGCGGGACAGCAAGAAGATCGTTTGCTTGTTGAACTTCCCGGAGTTACCGATGTGAAAGCCGCCGTGGATGCCATTGGAAAAACTCCGGTGCTTGAATTTAAACTCCAGTCGGATAAGGCGGCAGGAACCATTGATGCAAACGGCACCGCAAATATTGAACAGACCTACGTATCCACCGGCCTCACCGGTCAATATTTGAAGAGTGCAGAGCTTCAGTTTGGTCAGGGCTCGCAAAGCGCACTCGCGTCACCAACGGTGGTACTTCACTTTACCGACGACGGTGCAAAATTGTTTGAAAAACTCACTGGCGACAATGTGGGGAAGGTGCTCGCTATTTTCCTTGATGGTCAGCCAATTTCTACACCAGTTATTCAGGAAGCAATTCCAAGTGGCAACGCCACTATTACTGGCCGATTCACTCCGGAAGAAGCGCGTAACTTGGTGCAGAATCTTAACTTTGGTGCGCTCCCTGTTCCTATTACGCTTGAATCAAGTAACACGGTTGGTGCCACTCTTGGCGGAACAGCGTTCCATGCAGGTCTTATCGCCGCCGGTGTTGGATTTCTGCTTGTCGCAATGTTTATGATTCTTTGGTATCGCCTTGCGGGACTTATTGCTTCAGTAGCGCTCGTCATTTATCTCCTTATTAACATCGCGGCAATTAAGTTTATTCCGATTACCCTCACGGCGTCTGGTATCGCTGGCTTCATTCTTTCCATCGGTATGGCAGTTGATGCAAACGTGCTTATCTTTGAACGCATTAAAGAAGAACTTCGTGCTGGAAAGAAAACCCGCGAAGCGGTACACATCGGCTTTAGCCGTGCATGGCCTGCTATCCGTGACGGACACCTTACGATGCTTATTTCTGCAGTTATCTTGTTCTGGCTCGGCACATCTTTGGTGCAGGGGTTTGCGCTTGTGTTTGCGCTCGGCGTGATTGCCTCGTTGTTCTCTGCTGTATCCGTTTCTCGCGTCCTTCTGCTTGCCATTCTTCCTGAAGACGGGCAGGGGCTGTGGAGGAAACTTATGAGCTCCGGATTCCATTTCAAATAATATGTACATTGTCTCTCATCGCAGTATCTTTTTCTGGATTACGGGCGGCATTCTTGCTGTCGCTGTTGCCGCTATACTCTTTTTCGGTCTCCCTCTTTCCATTGATTTCACCGGCGGTTCTTTGGTGGAAGTAAATTACACGAGCGCCCGTCCTGATCTTGCGACACTTAAACAGTCGATGTCGGTACTTCCGCTTGGCGAAACATCACTTCGTGAGAGTGGCGCAAACGGTGTTGTGCTTCGCGCCCGCACCCTTTCTCCGGACGAGCACGCGGCTATATTGAAAATTCTTTCTCAAAACAATACTGCTCAGTTTACCGAAAACCGCTTCACTTCTATCGGTCCTTCACTTGGTTCTGAACTCGGCAAAAAAGCACTTTGGGCAATTGTGGCAGTGATTCTCGCCATCGTGCTTTATATCGCATGGGCATTTCGTAAGGTGTCAAAACCAGTGTCTTCGTGGATTTACGGCGGTACGGTCATTGTCATTTTGGTGCACGACCTGCTTATTCCAACCGGATTCTACGCCATTATGTGCAAACTTATGGGCGTACAAGTTGACGCACTTTTTGTGGTTGCGCTTCTCGCAATTCTTGGGTATTCCGTGAACGACACGATTGTTATTTTTGATCGCGTTCGTGAACACTTGGCGAGAAACGAAAAGACCAACGTGCGTGAACCGTTTGATGAAGTTGTCGGTAAGGCAATTGTGGAAACGCTTGGTCGTTCCATCAACACGTCGCTCACGGTGGTGCTCGCGCTTATCGCGCTCGCATTTCTTGGTAGCGCGGTTACATTCAACTTCGCGCTCGTGCTTCTTGTCGGTGTAGTCGCAGGAACCTATTCGTCTATTCTTCTTGCGGCACCGCTCCTTATTCCACTTGCAAAACGATTTGCCAAAGATGCTGTTGTTACGGGGCACAAAAAATCTAATCGATGATCATCGGCGTCACCGGCACGAATGGTGCGGGGAAGGGCACGGTAGTGGAGTATTTGGTTCAGCAAGGGTTCCATCACTACTCAGTTCGTGCAACGATTATTGAAGAGATTGAACGGCGTAGGCTATCTATAAACCGCTCATCAATGCGTGATGTAGCGAATGATTTACGTCAAAAAAACACCCCGCAATATTTCGACGAAATTTTTCTTGCCGACGCCAAGAAAAATAAATACGACAACATTGTTATAGAATCTGTGCGGAACATATCATCGGCACGGTGGTTAAAAGAACATGGGGCAATTCTCTTTGCGGTAGACGCCGATAGAAAACTGCGCTACGAACGCGTCGTACTGCGAGCATCGCATACTGACAATATAGATTTTGATACGTGGGTTATGGAAGAAGAGCGTGAATGGCACAACGAAGCGGCGCACGATATGAACGTACCAGGGGTAATGAAAATGGCAGATTACACACTTCACAACGACGGAACGCTTGAAGACCTGCATACGCAGATAAACAAAGTACTTGCTACTATAGGCTGATATGCCGCACATTCACGAAAAGATAGATTTCACCGCGAGCCTCTATATTGTGAACGACGGTGCGGTGTTTTTGCATCTCCATAAAAAAACAGGAAAGTGGCTTCCGGTAGGTGGACACATAGAGCTTGATGAAGACCCAAATCAAGCCGCACTGCGCGAAGCAAGAGAAGAGTCAGGACTTGATGTGGAACTTATCGGCGAAAGGTTGAATCTAAAAGAAGATGATGGACATCGAGAATTACTTGCGCCACGTTTTCTAAATCGGCATCGTTTTCTTCCGAACGGGGAGCATGAACACATCGACAGTATTTATTTTGGTCGTTCAAAAGATAGAAACGTAAACCCTGAAGAACCGATTGAGTATCGTTGGTTTACGAAAGAGGATTTAGATAATCCTGAAAACAAACTCCTTCCAACCATTCAATTTTATGCAAAATCTGCACTCGAAGCGGCACAAAAAGAATGAAATACGCTCCGACAGTCATGCCTATTCTTCGAGCGCAACGTGGTTTTTTAATGGAACATTGGGGAAATGCGGAAATTATTGGTGAAAAAGACGGAAATGTAATACAAATAGTGACCGCCATTGATATAGAGATGGAACGCCGTGTTGCTGAAGAATTGAAAAAATCTTACCCGGACGTGACGTTTGTTGGTGAAGAGGGTGGTGGAGAGCGCCACGGCATGTTCTGGCTTATGGATCCCATTGATGGAACGCAACACTATGTGCGCGGACTACCGTTTTGCACCTCTATGCTTGCTCTCATTGATAAGGGAGAAGTGGTTTTTTCTGCCATCTACGATTTTATTAATGACCGTATGTATTACGCAGAGCGGGGAGAAGGAGCATTTTGTAATGACAAAAAATTGTCTGTAAGCAACCGGGCTCTCCGCGATGCTTACATTAGTTGGGAAACTCACCTCGATAGACCGGAAAATCGTGCCGTACTTGATCGAATTTGGGAAATGACGAATGTAGTAAAGACACTGTGTGCTGGTTGGGAGTTCATTATGGTTGCTGAAGGGAAAATGGACGCCCGACTTGGGTTTGATCCGCATGGAAAGGATTATGATTTCGCACCAGGCTCGCTTATTGTCCGAGAGGCAGGCGGGGTCGTTACAAATGTTGGCTCAACAAGCTACGATTATCGCGACGTGAATCATATTGTAGCGAACCCTGCGATTTACAAAGAACTAACCGAAGGAGAAAACGCACTATTTCCGATCAGGAAATAATTGTTCCTGTAAATGGCTTGCCATCTAAATAATTTGAGAATTCCTTGAGTTTTGCGCCATTAATCACCGCGACTTCAAGACCAAGAATTTCCGCTTCTTTTGCGGCGATAGGGTCAAAGGGAGAAGAGAGCCCCGGATTCCATTCGGAAGGAATAAGTTTTCTAAAATCTGCCCACGATGTTTTTTCTATTTTTGTAGCATCAGGGTTCGTACGCGGGTCGGCGGTGTAAACGTAATCAATGTTTGAAAGATTGATGAGTTTTTTTGCACCAACTGCTTTTGCCGCTTCCACCGCCGCCCAATCACTTGAATTGCCGGGACGCACACCACCAGCCAAAAGAATGGAAGCGTTTGAATCAGTACGAAGGGAAGTGTTGTGGATAACTTCCGGAATATCTGCGTCCGCAAAGGTGGCGCGCAAAAGTTCTGCGTTCAGTCGTGTTGCGGCGATACCAATCCAATCCAAATCGTCCGTTGTTGTTTTCGCGTTTATTTCTACCGCCGCATCGCGCCAATTGCGCGCCAATTTACCCCCGCCCGTGATGATATAAAAAGAAAAACCTTCTGCTACCTTTTCTAAAATGAGTGCACGAAAATGCTTCAAAAAAGTGGTGTCAATTTGATCGGGAACGATCAAAGACCCTCCAACAGACACAATTATTCGCTCACGGTTTGATTCGCTCATGAGGCAAAGGCTTGACGGCTCCCTCTATCATACGCCACTCCGGCGCGCCCGCAATAATGACTTATTAAAAAGGTGTGATGTACAAAAACGTGGCCAGTGCTATTGTCACGGATATGAAAACCCATACCGCTCGCGGACTCGCCACATCCCTTATCATACTCATCGTCGCTGTTGTTGTGGCCGCCATCGTTGGTGGAGCATATCTTACACAGCAAACCTCAACGGTGTCAGTGCAGGAAGCGGCGACAACGACCCCAGTTGTTGTTACGACAAAAACCACGACTACTACCAAGCCGGCTGCTCCAGTCGCGGTATCGGGCATGAGCAAATATACCGATACTGATTTAGGTGTTTTGTTTTATGCGCCAGCTAATCTTATGTTGCAAGCAGATACGCGACAGGCTGGATGTCTTAATCTCATCAATCCAAGTGACAAGGGTGCTGGATATCCCTCGAATCCTGGCACGTGGATAACAATCTGCAAAAAAACAGCATCCACATATACAGAAACAGGGTATTGGGGTAACAAAATTTATTATGCATATGATACAGGACTGAATCGTTGGATGTACGCTGAAATAGGTCCCGGAGCTGATGATCTAGGTGGCGAGAGCGTCGCGACAACGACAGCAAACATAACCGCAACCACGCTTACCGGAGAACCAATATTTGTTGGCACTGGCGCACATTCATTTAGTGACCGTATTGTTCCACTTGATTCCAAAACATTTCTAACAGTGAATGAGGGCATTTGGGGCGAGGATTTCGCGCCAGATTCGTTCTTAGATAGATTTGTGCAAACCTTCGCTCGAGTGAATGGAGTGGTGGATACAGCAAAACTCCAGCAAGCGCTCAAAAACGAACAGACTGCCTACTCTGCCCTCGGGGTCAATTAAGACCTGCTTGACGCCCCTTTTAGGCTCCTATACTATGGGGGAACTGCGTCCTATTGATAGGAAAGCAGGGGAGAGAGTCAAGATGAAATGAGCTCGGGAGAGCTCATTGGAGATTCTTGCGCCGTTATTTGAAAACTAAATAGTGCAATCACAAACGTGTACAAATAGTAGATGTGTTTTGTTTTGTTCCGCCTATTCTTAATTAGAGTTTGATCCTAGCTCAGGATGAATGCTGGCGGCGTGGATAAGGCATGCAAGTCAAGGGGGCCGCAAGGCAACCGGCAGACGAGGTAGTAACACGTAGGTACATCCCCCGAAGTCAGGCATAGCCGGTCGAAAGGCCGGGTAATTCCTGATAGTCCCGCAAGGGTAAAGGTTTTTCGCTTCGGGAGTGGCCTGCGCAGTATCAGCTAGTTGGTAAGGTAACGGCTTACCAAGGCTACGACGCTTAGGGGAGCTGAGAGGCTGACCCCCACCGATGGGACTGAGAGACGGCCCATACTCCTACGGGAGGCCGCAGTCAAGAAACTTCCACAATGGACGAAAGTCTGATGGAGCGACGCCGCGTGTTGGACGAAGTGCTTCGGTACGTAAACAACTTTTATCGGGGACGAAATTATTGACGGTACCCGATGAATAAGGGGCTCCTAACTCTGTGCCAGCAGGAGCGGTAATACAGAGGCCCCAAGCATTATCCGGAATCACTGGGCGTAAAGGGTGTCGAGGCGGTCGTATTAGTCCTCCGTAAAATCTACGAGCTTAACTTGTAGCCTGCGGGGGAAACGGTACGACTTGAGGTTTGGAGAGGTGCGTGGAACTCACGGTGTAGGGGTGAAATCCGTTGATATCGTGGGGAACACCAAAGGCGAAGGCAGCGCACTGGCCAAAATCTGACGCTCACACACGAAAGCTAGGGTAGCGAACGGGATTAGATACCCCGGTAGTCCTAGCCCTAAACGCTGCTCGCTCGTTCTGCGGAGTATCGACCCTCTGCGGGACTAAGCTAACGCGGTAAGCGAGCCGCCTGGGTAGTACGATCGCAAGATTAAAACTCAAAGGAATAGACGGGGACTCGCACAAGCGGTGGATTATGTGGCTTAATTCGTCGGCAAACGAAGAACCTTACCAAGGTTAGAAATGCAGCTGCATTCTTTTCGAAAGATTAGAAGCCTTCGAGGGTGCTGCACAGGTGATGCATGGTCGTCGTCAGTTCGTGGTTTGAACTGTTCCCTTCAGTGGGGTAACGAACGCAACCCCCGTTGCCTGTTATATATGTCAGGCGAGACTGCTCCCTCACGGGAGAGGAAGGTGGGGATGACGCCAGATCAGCATGTCCCTCTGATACCTTGGGCTGCACACATAATACAATGGTCGGTACAAAGGGATGCAATACCGTAAGGTGGAGCAAATCCCGAAAACCGTCCTCAGTACGGATTGAGGTCTGCAACCGACCTCATGAAGCTGGAATCGCTAGTAATCCTGGGTCAGCCAAACCAGGGTGAATACGTTCTCGAGTCTTGTACTCACCGCCCGTCAACTCAAGGGAGCTGGGGGTACCCAAAATCTTGCCTCGCGCAGGACTACGGTAAACTCAGTAACAGGGAGTAAGTCGTAACAAGGCACGGCTAGCGGAAGCTGGTCGTGGATCATATCCGAATGGAATCGGTTCTCCCGAAAGGAGGACCAAGTCGAACGTGTCGCAAGACACGAGGGAGATAGCACTACGTCCCCAAACGTGTGCTCGGTAGCCCCATACGTCAGGGGCGCTGGAGTCGGAGCGCTCAATTGACGCTCTGAATACGGCGAATAGGCGGAACAAAAGAGAATTCATCTACACGCGTTTTGATACAAAGAAAAACACCCGAGAAATTGGGTGTTTTTCGTACTTGACTATTTTATACTTACGTAGTATTATTAATTTTGCAGATTGGGTAATGTATCCAAGAAGTGAAAGGAGTTGTTCTGCACTCTGAGCTTGATTAAACCCAAGCAAGGAGACTCTCGTGATCTTGAATTGTGCAATCTGTGAGAAAAACTTCAACGCACTTTACGAAACATCCCCGCTGAAGTCAGCGCTTTGGGATACGGATGAACCGGTCTGCTATGCGTGCGCGCTTGATTCGCTCACGCGTGGCCTTGCTCCGGAAGAGGGCGACTTCAACACCGCCCACATCGTTTCCGGAGAAATGTCGGAAAAGGAATGGAAGTGGCTCCAAGAAGACCTGAAGGCGGCTGAAGAAGGTCGCTCCATCAGGGAATATGAAGAGCCAGAGTATCTCGACTTCTGCAAGCAATGCGGCGAAGAGAAATCTAGCTGCTATTGCAACGAAGAAGAAACGGACGAGTAACATCGTCCATGCCCCGTCAATTGCGCAAGCGATTGACGGGGTTTTACTATGTCGCCGCGACTTGCTCAAGAGCAAGTCGCTTCACGGCGCGTCGCCAGATGCGCAATTTGTTTTTATGACGTCGATATTTTTCCTCAGGAGTGGAAACCCTCAATACTGCGGAGGATTTTGGTTCACGTGGCCGAGAGCCGCGGTAGACCATTTGTATCTGTAGTATAGCAAGAGAAAGTGGAAATGAAGACGGGTTTCTGTTAGTATCGTCCTATTGCGTGCGTAGCTCAGTTGGCCTGAAGCTACTGCCGTGTGTTGTGTGTTGTGTGCACGCTTAGCTCAGCTGGTAGAGCACTCGACTGATACTCGAGCGGTCCTAGGTTCGACTCCTAGAGCGTGCACACAACATGGAACAGTAGCTTCGCTCCACTGATACTCGAGCGGTCGTAGGTTCGACTCCTACCGCACGCACTAGAGAGAGGCCGCCTAAAGGCGGTTTTCTCATTTATACCCATACGTATCCTATCCAGACTGTTTTGCGAGCTATACTTCAAACTATGAGAGACGCTCTTATTATTTTCTTGCTCTGCATTGTCGCTATCATTATTGGCGGGTGGATGTTTTTCTACGCGCCAGACAACATCGCGGTTTTCCCGCAACATAATAAAAGTCCGGTTATTGTAGAAGGGATAACAGAAGATCCGTTACCAAGTTCAGGGGTGGCGTTTACTGAAATAACCTCAGGGTCACTTGCTACACAGGTAAGCGCCGCAAAGAATTATGTTATTAGTTCTGCAGATGATTTTGCACCACTTTGGAAACAAATTACTTCTACGCATATTCCTACCGTTGATTTCAAACAGTATTCGGTTATTGCGGTATTTGCAGGGGAAAGGCCAACCAGTGGTTATGGCATTGCGATAGACAAAATAACGGACACTCCTGACAAACGCATTGTTCATATCGTCCTCACTGTTCCCGGGAAAAACTGTGTGACAAACCAAACAGCAACGAGTCCGTATGCTGTGGTGCAGGTGCCCGCAAGCACCCTTATGCCGGTAAAAGAAATGGTCACACAAACGCACGACTGCGAGTAATGTTCAGGAAGGCGGTTCTGCGATACGATGCGTCTTATGGACGCATCGTCGCATTTTAGGGGCAAGCGCATCACCCTTATGGGGTTGGGGCTTCTTGGCCGTGGGATAGGGGATGCTCGCTACCTTGCCGAATGTGGGGCAGAGCTTACCGTTACCGACCTTAAAACCAAAGAAGAGCTTGCTGACTCACTCAAGGAACTTGAAGCATTTCCAAACATTCACTACACGCTTGGCGGGCACAACGTAGAAGATTTTCAAAACAAAGATTTAATTGTGAAGGCGGCGAGTGTTCCGCTCAAATCTCCTTTTATTGCTGAAGCAAAAAAGAACGGTATTCCGGTACGCATGAGCGCCGATCTTTTTGCAGAATATGCTGGAGTTTCTGTGGTTGGTGTTACGGGAACGCGCGGGAAAACAACCACGGCCTTTATGATTGTGGAAATCATGAAGGCCGCAGGGATGAAGGTGCTTCTTGGCGGAAATGTTCGTGGTATCTCAACGCTCGCGCTTTTGAATGACGTGCACGGCGACGAAGTCGCCGTGCTGGAGCTTGATTCATGGCAACTGCAGGGTTTTGGTGAAGCGCATCTTTCACCAAGCATCGCAGTGTTCACAACATTTTTTTCTGACCATCTTAATTACTATAAAGACGACCTTGCGGCCTACCTTACTGATAAAGCAAACATTTTCTTTTACCAGCAAGAAGGGGATACGCTCGTGCTTGGGAGTCAGTGTGCACCCATCATCATAGAGAAATTTGGTGAAGCAATAGAGTCAGATATTGTCATTGCTGACGACACCAAACTTCCTGCAGACTGGAAACTGTCTATCCCTGGAATTCATAACCGATACAACGCAGGGCTCGCACTCGCTACCGCTCGCACGCTCGATATTTCGGACGAGGTAAGTAAAAAGGCCCTTGAGTCATTTGCTGGCGTAGCAGGACGACTTGAGTTTGTCCGAGAAATAAACGGTGTGAAATTTTATAACGACACTACCGCAACAACCCCAGAGGCTACCCTTGCGGCACTGCGGGCCGTTGGGACCGCTAACCATCCAAATATCGTGCTTATTATGGGCGGCGCGGATAAAGGACTTGGTATGGATGGTTTGTTGCACGAGCTTTCTACCTACGTGAAGCATATGTTTTTCATTAGTGGCACAGGTACCGACCGTATCCGGGCGAAACTTCCGGCAGTTGAAATCTATTCTAGTTTAGAGAAAGCCGTTGCAATAGCGCAGGCAACAGCGTCTTCTGGAGATGTTGTGCTTTTTTCGCCTGCGTTTTCGTCATTCGGAATGTTTAAGAATGAGTATGATAGGGGAGATCAATTTACTAAAATCGTTACGAATCTTGTATGAAAAGCCCCTACTGTTATTTGAATGGAAAAATCGCACCACTGAACGAGCTTTCGCTCCCACTGAACGATTTGGGCGTGCTTCGTGGCTACGGGATTTTTGATTTCATGCGCACGTATTATGGCAAACCGTTTTTGATGAAAGAACACTTGGAACGGTTTGGGCGCTCTGCAAAAAAAATCGGCATTCCACTTCCATACTCGCTCGCACAGATTGAAGCGATTACGCGTACGCTTCTTAAGAAAAACAATTTCTCAGACTCCATTGTTAAATTTGTACTGACCGGCGGCCCCTCCGTTGATGGCATCACGTTATCCGGAAAACCCACTTTCTATATTTTGACTGGTGAAGCACACAACCCGCCAGAAACGGCATATACTCACGGCGTGCACCTGCAAACCTATGAATACCAGCGTCTTCTGCCGGAAATTAAAAGCCTAAACTACATTGTTTCAGTACAGCATCAAAAGGAATTGAAGCGAAAAGGCGTACTTGAGCTTTTGTATGTGCATGACGGCAAGGTGCTTGAGTGCAGTTCAAGCAACGTGTTTATCGTAAAGAAACAAACACTCATTACCCCAAAAAACAACATTCTTGTTGGTACGACACGCAACATGCTAAAGAAAATTGTTGGTAAAAAATATAGAATAGAAGAACGCAACGTGCGTATTTCGGAACTGAAAACCGCAGATGAAGTGTTTGTCACGGCGGCAAACAAGGGGGTAATGCCCGTTACAAAAATTGATGGAAAGAATGTGGGGAAGGGCGCAGTCGGCCCCGTGGTGAAAGATTTGATGTATCTCTATGGTGAGTTCATAAAGCCATGAAAAAAGCGTATTTTATTGGTATCGGGGGAATTGGCATGAGCGCGCTCGCACAGTATATGCAGGATCAGGGTGTGACCGTTTCTGGTTCCGATAGGGAGGCGAGTCCGGTGACGGAACTTTTGGAGTCAAAGGGCATTCATGTTGATCTTGTGCAAAAGGCAGAGAATGTGCCGGCCGATGCCGACATGGTGGTATACAGCGAAGCGGTTTGGGAAGATAACCCGGAACGTGTGCGCGCAAAAGAGCTCGGACTTCCGCAATATTCCTATTTTGAGATGCTTGGAAAAGTATCTGCAGGGAAGAAGACCGTTGCGGTGTCTGGCACTAACGGAAAAACAACCACCACAGGAATGGCGGCAAAGATTTTGCATGATGCGGGCGTGTCGCCAACGGCGATAGTTGGGAGTTTGGTAAAAGATTTCAATTCAAATTATCTCCACGGCGATTCGGATGTATTTGTGGTTGAGGCATGTGAATACAAACGTGATTTCCTTACGCTCTCCCCGCACATTCTTGTCGTTACCAATATTGAGTGGGATCACACTGATTACTACAAAGATTTAGCTGACGTGCAAAGTGCATTTCGCACACTGATGGAAAAAGTACCGGCAGAGGGCACCATTGTGACGGACGCGAGCCACCCAGATATTGCGCCGCTTCTTGTAGGACTTTCTGCGAACATTGTGGACTACACGAAAGAACCGTCGTACGAACTTCGTTTGCCGGGGGAGTTTAATAAAAACAACGCGCGTGCGGCCGCGGCGGCCGCACGCGTTATCGCGCCTGAAATTACGGAAGATTCTATTGCCACGTCACTCTCGCATTTTCACGGCACGTGGCGTCGTTTTGAGTACAAAGGAAAAACAAAAAATGGCGCAGATGTGTATGACGACTACGCGCACCATCCAACCGCAATCAAGGCAACTCTTGCGGAACTCCGAAAGAAAACAACGGGGCAAATCTTTATTGCGTTCCACCCGCACTTGTACAGTCGTACGCGCGATTTGCTCTCTGAATTTGCGACGGCATTCAAGGGTGCTGACGGTGTTTTTATTGCACCTATCTATGCGGCGCGCGAAATTGATGACGGGTCTATTTCAAGTGCCATACTTGCAGAGCAAATAACAAAACATGGTACTCCTGCCGAAGCACAATCGTTTGAAGACATTGAAAGAATTTTCGGGAATTATCCAAAAGCAGGCGACATCATCATGACCATGGGCGCCGGTGACATTTACAAGGTTGCTGATAAGCTGGTCGCACACTGATATGGAACCGATAATGAAAGACAAACGTCAGGTTGCGGCGTACATCCCCTACAAGCGCATGGGGGAGCATATTGCCTTCTTTCTCCAAAAACGCGATATGAAAGCCGCGCGTCTGCCTGGTGTATTTGGTATGTTTGGTGGCGGATTGGACAAGGGGGAAAGTCGCGAACAAGGACTTATGCGCGAAGTGCAGGAGGAGCTTACCTATGTACCGGTACGACCACTCTATTTTAGTCGATACGAAACAGCTGACCATGCGTTTGATTTGTTTATTGAAGAAGTTTCGGCGGATTTTGAAGAGAAGATAAAAGTTGAAGAAGGTGAGTATGGGAAGTTTTTTACTGCGGCAGAGATTGCAAATGAAAACGTTTCCGCAACAACCCGACTCGTTATTCCACAACTCGAACAATTTCTCTTGAAATAATATGGAAACACCAAAAGCTTTTCTATCGCCAGCCGCAGAAGGTGGTGAAAAATCACCAAGCATGACCGAGGCACAGACGATGGCGTATCTTGCAAAAGAAGGCGTTCAACCACTTGAACATTGGAAACCACACACGTCTTTTCTCTACGTAATGGAGGAGGCAACTCGAGGGGATGACGGGTATTTCAAGGATTTACCGCTTGAACAGCGTCCGAGTATCGCGCGGCTTGACGACCCGACGGAAATTGATTTTTCTGATCCTCGCGATAGAGGCGATGGAACGGTGGTGTATTACGTTGGAAATGAAGGTGGACAAGTTGATTACTACGCAATTAATCCAACAACCAACGAAGTGACTCGCGTTAAGAAAACCAACCCTGTCAAAAATAGAGAAAACGCGTATTTTGTACGTAAGGAAGCATTGTTTGCGACCGCGGACCATCTTTTTCCTAAGGGAATCTAAAAACTATGAATGGCACCCTTTCAATCGTTGCGACACCCATAGGGAATCTCGGAGATATCACGCTTCGGGCATTGGACACACTGAAGCGTGCGGATGTTATCGCGTGCGAGGACACGCGTGTGACGGCAAAGCTATTGCAGAGATACGATATTCAAAAACCGTTGGTTATTTACCACGCTCGTTCAGGACGACTGAATACCACGCGTGTGCTCTCAATGCTTGGGGAAGGAAAGCATGTTGCACTCGTGACTGACGCCGGTACGCCAGGAATTTCTGATCCCGGTGCAGAACTTGTTGCGGAAGTCCGTGCACGGCTCGGCGACGATGTTCGTATTGAAACTATTCCGGGCGCGGCCGCAGTAACCGCCGCGCTTTCTATTGCGGGAGTGCCCTGTGCGGACTTTACCTTTCTCGGATTTTTACCACACAAAAAAGGACGCGAGACTCTTTTCAAAGAAATCGCAGAAGGCAAGCGTACCTATGTTTTTTATGAATCTCCGCACCGCGCAACGAAAGCGCTTGATTCGCTCGCGAAGATTTTGCCCGAAAAGCGCATGGTTGCCGTTTGCCGTGAACTCACCAAAATTCACGAGTCGGTGGTGCGGGGAAGCGCCAAAGAGGTGGTCGCTTACTTTGCTAAAAACAAAGATCAGGTTCGCGGGGAGTTTGTGATTATTGTCGGAACGTAATTGCTCTTTTTTGTCATGGAGTGAGGCACGTACCCGCCGGAGACTAAACTAGGTCTCTCTCCGGCGGGTACGTGCCGAGCGGAAAGTTATCCACTTTTCGTTGTTTTGCAGATGCTCTTGTATACTGCGGGTATGTCAAAAGAAGGAACACTCATTACGCTCGGTGTCCTTGTCGCTATCTCTCCTTTCCTTGGACTCCCGCTTTCCTGGCTTTCGTTCTTTCTTCCCGTTATGGGCACCATCACGCTTTTCATCGGATACCTGATTCGCCGTGATCATGTCGCATCTCACACGCGCTTGCAGACAGTGCAAGACACTCCTTCATTTGATACTTCTGCACCGTCGCCAATTGCATAGGGAATCGCTAGGTGTATAGTGCGCCTGTGGCTAGATTTCATGGAGGAAATCATGAAGACCATACGTATTGAAGACCTAAAGAACCGTCCGCTTCAAGAACTGGAGGAGATGTACTCCTCGGCGGTGCAAACGTTCACCGAGACGACAATCAATGGAATCGAAAATGACCCCGTGGTGCATGACACAGACGAGGATCCGGTGCGGTTCGCAAAGGATCTTTTTCTCGTTGTTCTTGGCAAACGCGGCGGTGTCCGTTTTTCAAGAGACGGCGGCATCGACCACCACCGTGTTTGAAGTGCTTCATCACCGGAGTCTGATTGGGCGCCTCGCGAATGCGGGCGCCCTTTCACCATTCAGTGCGGCAGTATTGCGTTATAATTGAGCGATGGATAACCCCGAGCGGGTAACGTACTTTGCGGCGACCGATGCGCGTGGTAAGCGTATACCGTTTGGTATTAAGCAGAAGGATCGCTCGCGTCATATGTATGTGATTGGGAAGACTGGTATGGGTAAATCAACCCTGCTTGAAAACATGGCGATTCAAGATATCAGAAATGGAGAAGGTATTGCATTTATTGATCCGCACGGTGGCACCGCCGACAAGCTGTTGGAATACATTCCAGAACATCGCGTAAAAGACGTGGTGCACTTTGCGCCATTTGATATGGATAACCCTATCGCGTTTAACGTGATGGAGGATGTGGGCTACGACAAGCGTCACCTTGTGGTGTCGGGACTTATGGCGACGTTTAAGAAGATTTGGATTGATGCGTGGTCGGCGCGTATGGAATACATTTTGACGAACACACTTCTCGCCCTTCTTGAATACCCGGGCGCAACGCTCCTTGGCGTGAACCGAATGTATACGGACAAAAACTATCGCAAGGTGGTTGTAGAAAATATTAAAGACCCTGTGGTGAAAGACTTTTGGACAAAAGAATTTGCCACGTACACCGATCGTTATACCCAAGAAGCGACGCCCGCCATTCAAAACAAAATCGGGCAATTCACTGGTAACCCACTCATTCGCAACATAATTGGGCAACCGAAGTCGTCCTTTGATATTCGTAAAATGATGGACGAGAAGAAGATTCTCATCATAAACCTTTCAAAGGGAAGAGTGGGCGACACCAACACCCAACTCTTGGGCTCAATGCTCACCACGCGCATTTTTCTTGCCGCCATGAGTCGTGCTGATTTGTCTGCGGCGCAGATAAATCAACACCCAAACTTCTACTTTTACGTAGACGAATTTCAAAACTTTGCGAACGAAACGTTTGCAGAAATTTTGTCTGAAGCGCGAAAATATAAACTGAATCTCATCATTGCACACCAATACATTGAGCAAATGGAAGAAGAAGTGCGTGATGCTGTGTTCGGAAACGTAGGCACCACCGTGTGTTTTCGTGTGGGACCGTTTGATGCTGAAGTGCTTGAAACAGTCTTTATGCCCGAATTTACGAAAGAAGATTTAGCAAACCTTGGGCTACGACAGATTTACCTTTCTCTGATGATTGACGGCGTTGGTTCGCGGCCGTTTTCTGCGGTTACGATTCCGCCGATTGAACCACCACCGCAGATATTTAAAGATCAAGTTGTTACTTTTTCACGCTCACAGTTCGGTACAGAGCGCCAAGGCATTGAAGACGCTATTGCCGCAGAGCTTGCGCCACCAGCAGGCGCACCACCGGCGGAAGAACCAAAACCAAAGAAACCAAGCTACGGTACTCGTCCTCGTGCGGAAGTATCTGAACCTCCGCGGCCACGTCCGCGACCAAGCCTTCCTATTGCACCGGCTGAAATGTCGCTTCCCGCACATGCATCGCCTTCGCAACAGCCACGTCCACCGCGTGTGCAGGAAGTGCGTCCTGCGCCCGTCGCCCAAGGAAAGAGTGCAGAAGATTTGCGCGCCATTTTGAGAAAGATGACCGAGAAGACAAGTAAGGAGCGCGAATCAAAAAGTGCTGAACGGCAAGGTGCACTTAAAGAAACCGTTGCCACGGTTGTACAAAAACCGGCTCCAGTGCAGTCTGTGCCGCAAAAACAATCCACTCCACTCCCAGTGCCACCCCCTCCTGTACAACCACCACAACCCCAGAACCAACCACCAGCTCCATCTGCACCCGCGCCAACTCAGCCCATGCCAGTAAAAGCACGTCCTGCATTTGAAGTGGCCGAAGAAGATCTTAAAAAGATTTTCAAAGAGGGACTTTGAAACTTTTTTGCTGAAAGGTGAGTAGTAATACGTGTACTGATACACCGTAACCATACGTGGCATATGCAAAGAAAGCACTATGCCCGCACGCCGAAGCCATAGTGCCGGGGCGTGCGGGCGCTATGCTTTTCAGGCGCCGAGTATACTGGTACTGTCCACCTATTCCATGGCTCAAAAACTCATTCTTGTTACCGGAGGTGCCGGGTTTATCGGCTCGCATCTGTGTAAACGACTCCACGAAAATGGCTATACGGTCATTTCTTTAGACAATCACTTTGCGGGTAGCAAAGAGAACGAAACACTGCCCATTGAATACAGGGAAGGACACACGAAAGACATTGCAGTACTGGTGCCTGAAAAACCAGATATTATTTTTCATCTGGGAGAATATTCTCGCGTTGAACAAAGTTTGCTTGAGCCGGAAGTGGTACATGATTTGAATGTTGTCGGTACGGCCGCGGTTTTGGATTTCTGGAAAAAGAATGGCGGAAAATTGGTGTACGCAGGTTCTTCTACAAAATTCGGCGATGGCGGGCTGGCGCGTAGCGCCACGCCGTACGCGGCGTCAAAAGCGGATAATACGGAGAAAGTAAAAAAGATGGGCGATGAGACTGGTCTTCCCTATGCGATTACCTATTTTTACAACGTATTTGGAGAAGGGGAGCGTGCGGGCGCGTACGGCACCGTGATTGAAATATTTAAGCAAATGTATGTGCGCGGTACGCCGATAACAGTGACTGCACCAGGTACCCAAACGCGTAACTTTACGCACGTGGATGACATTGTGAACGGATTGATGCTTGTCGCAGAAAAGGGGCAGGGTGATGAGTACGGACTAGGGAATGAAAAGTTTTTCTCAATGCTTGATGTTGCGCGTCTATTTGGAACAGACATTCTTATGCTTCCGGAACGTGCGGGCAACCGCATGGGCTCAGGGCTTGATACCACAAAAGCACGAGTGCTCGGCTGGGAAGCCGAGCACCGTCTTGAAGATTACTTACAAGAATTTTTGAACGAACATAAGCGCGGCGCAGTGCTCGACGCACGGGTGCTTGTATTCTCTACCACATTTCATCCTATTTCAGGTCCTGCGGAAGAAGCCCTTGTGGCACTCATGCGGGCAATGCCGAACGTGCAGTTTGATATTGTGACCACCCACTTCACACGCGATGCAAAAACTATTGCATCGCCGGCAAAAAATGCCACAGTGTACCGCGTTGGAAACGGCACGTCGTTTGATAAATACCTGCTCCCCTTTCTTGGATTTTTTATGGCACGCACACTTGCAAAGAAACACACGTATCTGTTTGCGTGGTCTATCTTTGCAAGTTATGCCGCGCTTGCGGCAATCCTATTAAAACGCACAACGGGTATGCCGCTTCTTATTACATTGGCCGATCAAGATATTTCACAGGTGAAGTCGTGGAAGCGTTGGTTTCTTCACACAGCGCTGTCAGATGCTGACCAAGTGTACGGTATGGAGTCAAAAGACGAACGGAAAGCGGCACGGCTGGTAGGCAAACAAACACTCCGTCACTCCATGGGTGACGGTGACGCCTTCGCCAACCAAATACGCTTTGCCTACGCCTCTATTTTGAGGCACACTCCTGGTATATGAAAAAGGTGCTCATCTTTTCCCTCAATTACTACCCTCGTTTTATTGGCGGGGCAGAAGTGGCTATTAAGGAAATAACCGACCGCATCAATCCGTCCGACATAGAATTTCATGTTGTTACCTTACGGGTAGATTCAAACCTTCCGATAGAGGAAAAAATAGGGAACACCATAGTGCACCGCATTGGTCCTTCTCGTCCGAACCCCTCTATCGCGGATTTAAAAAAGTTTCCGCTCCATATTCTTAAACATTGGTATCAGTTCGGCGCCGCGTTTGCGGCACTGCGCTTGCACCGGAAATATCACTTCGATGGCATCTGGGCGATGATGGCGCACTCTACGGGTATTCCCGCTGGCATGTTTAAGACATTCAAGCCAAAAGTGAAATATCTTTTAACGCTTCAGGAAGGCGATCCACCGGAACATATTGAACGACTTGCGCGCCCTGTGTGGCCGCTATTTATGCTCGGGTTCACTACTGCAGATATGCTCCAACCGATTTCGACATTCCTTTTGAATTGGGGACGAAGAATGGGATTCAAAGGATACGCCGAAGTCATTCCTAACGCGGTGAATGTTCAGCATTTCACCGCCCTGCATTCTGCTGATGAACTGTCAGCAATGCGTGAAAAAATTGGTAAAACAGAAGGGCAAGTGTTTGTCGTTACCACGTCGCGCTTGGTACATAAAAATGCGATTGACGACATGATAAGGGCACTGGCACTTCTTCCAGACCATGTTCATTTTTTGATTTATGGCATTGGCCCCGATGAAGAAAAACTTAAGGCACTCGCAAAAGAAAAAGGTGTCGCAATACGCACACATTTTGCCGGACAAATAGGGCATGCCGAAATGCCGATTGCACTTAAGGCGTGCGACATGTTTATTCGTGCATCGCGTTCGGAAGGAATGGGCAACTCATTTGTGGAAGCGATGGCGGCGGAAATACCCGTGATTGCAACACAGGAAGGTGGACTCAGTGATTTTCTGTTTGATGCAAAGCGAAATCCGGACAAACCAACTACGGGGTGGGCAGTGGATAAGGATTCTCCGGAGCAGATTGCCGAAGCGGTAAAAGATATCCTCGCGAATCCTGAAAAAGTGAAAACAGTAACCGCCACCGCCAAAGCGATGGTTATAGAGAAGTATGACTGGGACATCATTGCTCGCTCCATGAATGCGCTGTTCGACCGCATGTTTGGAGGCGGTACACTAGGTTGATGAAGCTCGTACTTGCCACGCCTCTCTATCCGCCTGAAGCGGGAGGTCCGGCCACGTTCGCCAAAACACTGGAAGAAGAACTCCCGAAGCATGGCTGGGCGGTAGAAACTATTAAATTTGCCGATGTACGGTACCTACCAAAGTTCTTACGGCACATTGCGTATATGCGGCGCGTAAAACGTGCGGCAAGAATGGCCGACGTCGTGCTTGCCCTTGATCCTGTCTCCGTCGGTCTACCAGCATGTATCGCGGCAAAAATGGTAGGCAAACCTTTTTATGTACGTATCGCAGGTGACTATGCGTGGGAACAGGGTGTGCAACGATTTGGCGTGAAAGAAACACTCGATGAATTTGTTGAGCGTACGAAGTATTCGCTCAGTGTTCGTCTCTTGCGCGCAGTGCAGACGTTTGTTGCAAGAAACGCAGTACGGGTGATTGTGCCAAGCCTATATCTACGGCACATCATTTCACGATGGGGTATCGCTCAAGAAAAAATAATTGTTGCCTACAACGCCGCGCCGGAAATAGATAAGGCCATGTTTGCTCGTCCCGAAGTAGACGGTGCCTATATTGTGTCCATTGCGCGCCTTGTGCCGTGGAAGGGCATGGGTGCGGTCATCACTGCGGTTACCGGAAGCGTAGAATCACGCACTCTAGTGATTATCGGCGACGGACCCGAACGGGGCCGTTTAGAGGCGGAGGCGAGAAACTCAAAGCATCCTCAGAAGGTTATATTCACCGGAAACTTACCCCACGAAGAAACCATGAGATATCTTGCTCACGCTGATTCTTTTGTGCTTGATACGCGTTATGAAGGACTTTCGCACCTTATTTTGGAGGCGCTTGCACTTGGTACGCCGGTGGCGACCACAAATGCCGGTGGCAATCCAGAACTCGTGAAAGATGGCGATACCGGACTTATTTTTCCGTACGAAAATGTAGATGCAATTCGAGAATGTATTGGCAGACTACGGCCGGAAGCGGAATTGTGGAAAGTGTGCACCGCAAACGGACGCGCACTTATTGGAGGATTTACGAAAGATAAAATGATTCGCGAAGTAATCGACGCGCTCTCTATACCGAAATGAACATTCTTTTTGTTTCAAATGATCCAAATATATTTGTCGCCGATAGCGCGGTGAGAAAACGTTTGCGCGCATACGCGGCATACTTCACTGCGGTGCATGTGGTATCACCGGCAGGACAAGGTGTGGTTTCTGAGACGGATGGAAAACTTGTCCTGCATCCGGTAACGGTTGGAAAATTATTTCGCGTTCCAGTGCTTGCAAAAACAGCACGCACGATTGTGCATGAATATTCCATCGCCGTTGTTTCTGCACAAGATCCGTTTGAACAAGGTATTGCGGCATTGTATGCCACCCTTCGTACACCAGCTCGTTTGCATATTCAAATTCATACCGATTTCCTATCATCTTTTTTCAAACGCGCTTCCTTTAAAAATAACGTGCGCGTATATACTGCCGCGCTCGTGTTGTGGTTTGCCGATGGAGTCCGTGTGGTGTCTGAACGTATACAACAATCTATACGCAGTCACTACGGTACAAGCGTTCCGGAGATGCGCGTCATTCCTATCGCTGTTTCTTCTACACTTCCCGAAGTGGTATTACTTCCACCGAATTCTTTTTTGTTTTCATTTATGACGGTTTCGCGGCTGGAATCTGAGAAACATATTGAAGATATTCTTTCTGCATTTGTTCTTGTTCTGCGCGAATATCCAAACGCCGGTCTTTTCATTGTGGGCGAGGGACAAGAACATGCGCCGCTTATGCGCCGCGTAAAAGAATTGGCTATTGAAAAAAATGTAGTTTTTCTTGGGCATCGTGCAGACGCGCGAGGGCTGATGTGTAGTGCACAGGCCTATGTGAATGCGAGCGCATACGAAGGGTACGGACTCTCTCTTATTGAGGCGGCTCTTGCAGGTGTTCCTATCGTTACTACCGACGTTGGGATTGTTGGCGAAGTACTGTTACCCGGACGAGACGTCCTTCTTTTCCCCGTTAGTGACAGTGAAGCGGCGGCGCGGGAAATGATTCGACTTATTGAACAAAAAAGCCTGTGCGCCATGCTTTCCCAAAATGCCCAAAAGGCGGCACAGACACATATAGAGGGTTTTCCTGATCAACCCAAGCTCGTAGCCGCAGACATTGCGGGTGTGGCCGGAACAGGTACCATAACCGCACCATGAAGCGCATCGTGACTATCGGGGGCGGCACAGGCACCTTTACTGTGCTTTCAGGGCTTCGTCGGTACGACGATGTGCATTTGTCGGCCATAGTAACCATGGCTGATAGCGGCGGTTCTACGGGGCGTTTGCGTGACGAATATGGGGTGCTTCCGCCCGGTGATTTACGTCAATCACTCGTGGCGCTTTCCAATGCGTCGCTTGATTTGCGAAAGCTCTTCAATTTTCGCTACGACCGTGGTGGACTCAAGGGACATACGTTTGGCAATATCTTTCTTTCGACGTTTGAACAAATGACCGGCAGTCTGGATGACGCCATCGTACTCGCGTCGGAAATTCTCAATATTCACGGCGAGGTGATCCCCGTCACACTTGGCAACGCACAACTTATTGCAGAATTAAAAAATGGAAAGAAACTTGTGGGTGAAGCCGCAATATCTGACTACCAGCTTCTTTCAAAATTTGGCGTAAAGAATGTATCACTCGCACCCAAAGTAAAAGCGAATCCAAAAGCACTGCGGGCTATCAAGGAAGCGGACTTAATTGTTGTTGGTCCCGGAAATTTTTACTCATCGGTTGTACCCAATTTTTTGGTGAGCGGCATTGTGGATGCTGTGCGAAAATCAAAAGCAAAGAAAGTATTGGTGGCAAACATTATGAACAAGCATGGACAAACTGATGACTTCACGGTGGGCGCATACCTTACGACGCTTGAAGGTATTGCAAAAGCAAAACTATTTGATGCCGTGCTGTACAACACCAAGCGCCCACTTGCCACACTGTTGAAGCGCTATGCAGATGAAGGGGAGCCAGTACGCGCGGAAGGGAAAACGATTGGCGGCCGCCCCCTTGTGGGAGCGGATGTGCTTGCGCGCGGTCTCTACAAGGCGCCGGCTGGGGATGCTCTTCCGCGTACGCTCATTCGTCACGACCCAAAGAAACTTGCGGCGGCACTCTACGCATTTTTTGTATGACTAAACCGCTGATTGGATTTATAGGGCAAGGATGGATTGGCAAAAATTATGCCGATGATTTTGAACGCCGCGGATACGACACTGTGCGGTACGGACTTGAACCGGAATACGTGGGTAATAAAGAAAAAATCGCTGAATGCGCTATTGTTTTCATCGCGGTACCCACACCAACAACACCAAAAGGATTTAACGCAGACATTGTTCGTTCCGCGCTTTCTGCTGTAGGCAAAGGAAAGATCGCGGTCATTAAATCAACACTTCTTCCTGGCACCACGGACATGCTCCACACAGAATTTCCTGAAATCATCATAGTAAATTCACCAGAGTTTTTGCGTGAAGCAAGCGCTGGGCATGATGCGGCACATCCTGCGAGAAACATTATTGGTATTCCAAATGAATCAACCGAATACAAAACAGCAGCCGAAGCCGTGCTTGCGGTACTTCCGCCTGCGCCATTCTCAACGGTACTGCCCGCCCGTGAAGCAGAGCTTGTAAAATATGCAGGCAATGTGTTCCTTGCGATGAAAGTAGTGTTTGCCAACATGCTCTATGATCTTGCCGAGGCGTCGGGCGCAGACTACGAGCGCATCCGCGAAACTATTGCCGCAGACAGTCGCATTGGCGCGTCGCATCTTGCGGTGTTGTTTGCAAGCGGGCATACGGATAAAAAAGGACGTGGCGCTGGTGGGCATTGCTTCATAAAAGACCTTGAAGCGTTTCGTCGTTTGTACAAAGATGCAATGCCAGGCGATGAAGGAAGTGCGTTTCTGGATGCTTTAGTACGTAAGAATACTGCACTTCTCACGCAGTCAGAAAAAGATATTGATTTACTCACTCAGGTATACGGCGACAACCGCAATGATGTACTTTCTTGATTTCGATAGAACATTGTTTGACACCGATGCGTTCATAGCTCATCTCTTGAAACGTGAAGGTGCTGAACGGTATCAACACCTTGATTCAGAAGAAAAACTTGCTAGCAAGTTGAACGAACTTTCAGAACAGGGTGAAATTTCTTTTACTCCTGAAGAACTAAAACCATTCGTGTTTTCCGATGTTCCTGAATTCATGCGAATGGTTGGTAATGAAGGCATGATCTTAACATTTGGGAATCCTGCATTACAGAAACTGAAGATACTTGCCGCGCTCGAAGGTATACCAAGAATATCGGTAATCTATACTGGAGATGTCCGCAAAGGCGAATATATGAAAGAGCGCATCACTGCTTATGGGAATACACTTCTTGTTGATGATCGCCCACTCGAGCTTGAAATTATGGCGCGCGACTGTCCGCATGTTCGTCTTTTTGAAATGCGACGTGATGGCGAAAAAGGAGATGGACGTTGGCCGGTCATTCACTCGCTTGCCGAACTACCATGAGGTTACTCATCGTTACACAAACGCTTGATAAGAATGATCCGGTTCTTGGGTTTTTTCATCATTGGGTAGAAGAACTCGCACCGCATTTTGAAAGCATCATTGTTGTGTGTCTTACAGAAGGTGAGTATTCGCTACCGCACAACGTGCGAGTGTACACACTCGGTAAAGAAAAAGGGCGTCCGTTTTTTGGCGCACTTACGTACGTCGTTCGTTTCAAATTGCTTGCATGGAAACTACGCCATGAATACGATCGCGTTTTTGTGCATATGAATCAGGAATACGTTTTGATTGCCGGACCGCTTTGGAAACTGCTCGGTAAGCCCGTCTATCTTTGGCGTAATCACTATGCCGGCTCTTTCCTTACCGACATCGCCGCACTTTTTTGTAAAAACGTTTTTTGTACTTCGGCGTATTCGTACACAGCAAAGTACAGGAACACACTCGTGATGCCTGTCGGTGTGGATCTTGCGAGCCTCGCTCCAAACGAAGCAGAGCGCACGCCGCACTCTATTTTGTTTCTTGCCCGTATGGCGCCCAGCAAGCGTCCCGACATGCTTCTTGAAACACTGAGTGTGCTAAAAGAAAAAGGCATAGCATTTTCCGCTTCGTTCGTTGGTTCACCACTACCGCACCATAATGAATGGTACGAGTCGCTTAAAAAACGTGCGCAGGAACTTTCTCTTGAAACCGTCACGTTTAGTCCGGGGATTCCAAGCACACAGACTCCTGCAGTGTTTGCCGCGCACGAATTTTTCGTAAACACATCGAGAAGCGGCATGTTGGATAAAACTATGTTTGAAGCGGCCGCATCCGGCAGTATTGTGTTGTCGGTAAGTGCAGACATGAAACTATATGCGGGCGACGAACTTCATTTTGATACGGTAAAAGAACTTGCGCAGAAACTGGAAATACTTCTTTCTGCGCCGGCTTCTGAAATTCAAAAACACCGCGCCACACTCAAAGCTGTCGCCGAGAAAAATTCACTCTCGCACCTCATCTTCAAACTTTCTGAAATTTTGACCAAGTAGTATTTTAGTTCTAAAATATTTGTAACCTTACAAAAGCCTAGAGGGGACAAAAGGAGAGTACTTTGGCAGATTATGTGACTGAAGCGCTCAAAGCGCTTACGCCTTAGGAAGAAGAAAATACCCATATCGCAATCATTGCGTATAACCCTGCGTCAATACACCGGTTTTGAACGATTCGTGTGGAGCGGTATGCTAGGGGCATGGAGGGGACTTCACGATTTTCAAATAGCCCGTGGCTTACGCGGGTAGTGCCTATTGCCATCCTCATTTTCACGGTAGTCGCGGCGTTTTATCAGTTGTCCGAAAGCCCGTCGGTGTGGTACGACGAAGGTTTTTTTGAACAGGCGGCAATGAATCTCGCATCGCACGGTGAGCAGGTGATACAGCTTGTGCCCGGTCACTATCTTTCGTCGTGGTCTGTTTCGGCAGGGTATCCGCTTATCGCGCCAATCGCGCTCATGTTCAAGCTGTTTGGGGTGAGTGTGTGGAATGCACGTGCAGTGCCCGCCACATACATTGTGTTATTTGTACTGACCGCATATGTATTTGTTCGCCGTGAATTCGGTGTGCTATCGGCAACAATTGTCGCGCTTTTGCTTGCAACCTTCCCTCTTTTATATGGAAACGGGAAAAGTGTCCTTGGAGAAGTGCCGGCGCTTTTTTACTTTGCCCTAATGCTTCTTGCACTGCAGTGGCTTGAACAGAGTAGATACAAAAACAATCTTGCGGCATTTCTGACCGGCATGTTTGCAGGTCTTTCGTTTGCGGCAAAGTTTACGTTTATGCTCGTGCCTGCGGCGCTCGGTGTCGTAGCCCTTATTCGTGGGCGCACGCTCGTGCGCGAATTACCCATTAAGAACTGGGTACTTGGCGCAAGCGGTTTTTTACTTTCCTTTGGCGTGTGGGTACTGTTGCAATTTCAGCCGGGTGATTCGGTGTCCACGGTACTCGCGTTTTTTGCAAACCCCTATGACTACGGCACCACCGCGCTTAGCGAAATGATGCTCCAAAATCTTCTCCGTTTTGTCACAGAAATAACGCCACTCTACATGCTGGTGTTGTTCGCGATATGGACGATTTCGATTGCTCTGCGAAAACGAAAGGACGTATATGTATCGACTGCCGAACTTGTGTCATTTTCTTTTACGGTGCTCGTGCTTTTGGCATATTTGCGGACGCCTGGATGGTACCGCTATTTCTTCCCGGCGATGGTGGTCTCGCTTCTGTATTTTCCTCAGTCGCTCAGTGTGGTCTGGAGCGCGTTTCAAACAAACATATCGTTTCTTTCACGCTTGCGATGGTTACCGTATGTAGGGCTTACGCTTTTGATTCTTATACAAGGATACCAACTTGGTTGGCATTCCTACGTTGCAATGTATTACGGAGATACGCGTACCGCGGCACTCACTGAGTATTTTTCACATGTGCCTCCGACCGAAAGTATATTTTTGTATAACGTTCCGGAAATTGCTGTCTTTTTGCCTACTACTGATTTTGCACAATATTTGAACCCGCATGTGAATCAAGGGTTTGGTGCAGATGAGCTACCGCTTATCGCACACGGTATTCCCACTATGATCATTGTCAACGCGGAAAGTTACGAAATAGAAAAGAATGTGTTCTCTGCCTACAGCGTGAAAGATCATGTGGTGCATTATGTTGTGCTTGTACGAAAACCAAAATGAAAAAAATTTCTGTTGTAACGCCTTGCTACAACGAAGCGGAAAACATTGAACCGTTTCATACAGCAATTACGCACGCGTTTTCTTCGCTACCGTATGAGCTTGAAATAGTGTACGTAAACGATGGAAGTAGTGACACGAGCGAAGAGCGTATACGTGCGCTGTCTCTTCGCGACCCACGCGTGAAATATATCTTCTTTGCAAAAAATGCGGGGCAACAAGCGGCAACCTCGGCTGGGCTCGTACATGCATCGGGCGATGCGGTGATGATGATGGACGTAGATCTTCAGCACCCACCACACCTTATTCCTGATTTTATAGAACGTTGGGAAGAGGGAAACGAAGTAGTGTTTGGGATACGTCGTGCCCGTTCTGACGACAGTCCCTTACGAGGTATCACGTCTAAAATCGCGGCCACCATCATCGCTCTTGGCGAAGGGTGGCGTTTGCCGCGCGACACCTCTGATTTCAGTATTATGGATAGAAGTGTAGTTCAAGCATTTAAAAAACTACCGCCACGCGCGGTGATGACTCGGTTTCAAGTAGCGCGCGCGGCGCGCGCGTACGCATTCATTCCTTTTGATGTACCACCACGCACCATTGGTGAAAGTAAGTACACCTATAAAAAACTACTCACCTTGTTGTGGAAGAGTACGTTTGGTAAATCGCTTGGGACACTCCCGCGGTACGAAATAAAAGAAACAAATATCGTATGAGCATGCGGAACCTTATCGTAAGCGCAGATGATATTGGTCTTTCAAAAACAAACACCGATTCTATTTTGGAAACTGTAGACAAGGGTGCGGTGACGAGTGTGAGCATTCTCGCAAATGGTCTTGCGTTTTCGTATGCCGTAGAAAAAGTGCGTGAGCGTACAGGACTACGTGTCGCGATACACCTTAATCTTACTGAAGGGAAGGCACTCACTCCTCATGAAGAGATACCACTTCTTACTACTATCGCTGGTGACTTCAAGCTCTCAAGCGCGGGCTTGTGGTCCCAGTATCTTTTTGCACCAAAAAAAGCACGCGACGCCTTTCGTGTACAAGTCAAAAAAGAATTACGTGCACAGATTAGCGTGGTGCGCACAGCCCTTGGGTATGCGCATGAACAACGCATTCCGGTTGACGGACATCAGCACGTGCATATGGTGCCCTTTGTGTTTGACGTGCTGATATCGCTTGTGGACGAGTGTGCATTGCAATGCGTGCGCATACCGAACGAGCCGCTGTACATTGCCCGTGTTCCGTTTACAAGAGTCGGACTTATGCATGTGGTTGGTTTGTTTGGCATACACGCGCTTGCAAAAAGCGCGCGTCGCAAAGCGACGCGCGCTGGAATGCATACCAATGATGCGTTTGTCGGCCTTCTCTATTCTGGATATGTGAGTAAGGAAGTTGCTGAAGCTGGACTTGCCGCGTGCGTGGTACATCACCCTAAAGAAACGGAAATTCTATTTCATCCAGGCGTCGCAGGAGAAAGTGAACTCAACGTATGGAAGGGAAATACGGCGTGGCATACCGACACTGCGCGTGGTGTTGAACACTCCTATGTAATGAGCGAAGATGCAGTAACACTTTTCAATGCATTTAAAAACGGCACACTTTCTGCCGGACCGGATTTATTTAAAATACTCCGCTACCTTATTTCTGGTGGCACTGCGGCATTTTTTCATCTCGGGACCCTTTTTCTTATTATTGAATACACGCACCTTTGGTATGTGTATGCGAACATGTTTGCATTCGGCGTCGGGCTTTCTATAAGCTTTTTCCTGCAAAAATTCTGGACGTTTACCGGCCATGCGCCCGGTCGAGTACACCATCAAGTTTTCCAGTACACTGCTATGCAACTGACGAGTCTCGGCATAACAACAGGCGGTCTCTATCTGCTCGTGGAATACCTTCATATGTGGTATTTGCTTGCAGAATTTCTGCTTGTGCTTGGGGTGGCAGTGGGGAACTTTTTTATCTCCAATACACTCATATTCAAGAAACATGGAATATCGTGATTCCGTAGCGGATGGGAGCATAATTGCCTGTGATGTCGGCATCGTCGGAACCGGTCCTGCCGGACTCTCGGTTGCTCGTGCACTTATGAAGCGTGGTGCACGGGTATGCCTGTTTGAGAGCAGTCCCTTGAAACCACCTCCTTTGCCGGACGACCAGTATGCGTTCGAACAGGAAGGTTTACCGATCTCTACAGCATCACGCGTTCGTGCGTTCGGCGGCACAGGTACGGTGTGGTCAGGTCGCTGGAAAGAGCTCGATGCCATCGATTTTGAGGCACGGAGCTGGATTTCCTATTCGGGCTGGCCTTTTCCGAAGCAGGAACTGAACCCTTATTACGCGGAAGGAAAATCGTTATGCGAAATAGCTTCCTCGACAGACCCGCATGGAGCGCACGTTGTGGGCGCTCCGTTCGAAGAGGAGCTGTATGCCACGCTTCCGAAAACAAAGCGAAATTTCAGCGCGCTCGGGAGAAGTTTCTTGTCCGCCGCGGCGTGCACTACGGTGTATCACGGAGCGCACGTGCTTTCGCTTAAAAAAACAGGGAAGCGGGTTACGTCCGCGGAAGTTGCATTTTCAACCGGAGCGCGTGCGCAGGTAGAAGCGAAACTGTTCGTGATTGCGACAGGCGGCATCGAGACTCCGCGACTCCTTCTCATTTCGGATATTGGAAATGAGCACGATCAGGTGGGTCGTTATTATATGGACCACCCGAAAGGTCAGTGCGGAGTGTTTGAGCCATACGAACCGCTAGACATGACTCGGTACCGGAGTGTGCTTTCGGACGGCGGACTTCAAGAAGTAGGCTTACGTTTTGGTGATGCCTACCAAACGGAACACCGGTTACTTAATAGTCATTTTCTTTTCGAACCGCTCTACGCTACGTCGCCGTTCTCGAGGGTCATGCGCAAGATACGGAGTGAGCGTGCACGAGCGATTGCGATACGCACGCACCTTGAGCAGGAGCCGGATCCTAGCAATCGAGTAATGCTCGCGGAAACTACTGACGCATTCGGATTTCCTCGCGCGAAAATACAATGGACGATTGGTGACCCGACTCGGTACACAGCGGTCAAGCTCCATGAAGCACTGCGTCGAGTGGTGCGGGACACGGGTGTCGGGGAACTCATGACTCCGCTTCTCGATGCTCCGACCGATATATTTCCGATAACGTCAGGCGCGTCTCACCATATGGGCACGGCACGCATGGGCACGGACCCACGATCTTCGGTCGTAGATGCAGATGGAAAAGTGCATGGTATGGAAAATATCTTCGTGGCAGGCAGTGCTGTATTTTCTACGGGTGGACATGCGAATCCGACGGCCACTATCGTGGCTCTTTCGCTACGGCTCGGTGAGCACCTCGGCAGGCTCGTATGAAAAACGTTCTTCTTATTGGTAAAGGGAAACGTATGCAAAGCGTCATACTTCCTGCGCTCTGGAGCCTTCGTGACCGCTTTACGGTGAGCAATGTTTTTTCTCGTTCAGGCGGCACCCCATCTTTTTTTGATCCCCATTTTGTAGGTCCTTCCATTAAAACGCTCAAGGAAGTGGATATGGATTCAGTCGATCTCATCGTGATGGCTATACCGATGAAAGAGGTTCCTGGCGTGCTAAGCCAACTCGCAACACTCTCGGTTGGCAGGTGCACCCTACTACTCGATACTCCAGTACTTGCGTTTAAGGACCGGAGCGCGAAACGATTTTTCAAGGCGTTTCGCGAAGTGCGTGTTTCGGAAGATTCGATCGCACTTCCGCCGTATCTTCTTGCTCGGCGTATACAGAGCGAACGCAACTTGGGGAAACTTTGTCATGCGTTCTTCTTCCACTGCGCCTATCGATACCATGGGCTCGCAAGTGCCGAAATGCTCGCCGATGCATCGCTTTACTCGGTGCGAAAGGAACAGCTGTATGGCGGAGTGAGTCGTACTCATGTACGGCTTGGGGGCGGTGCCGAAGCAACTTTTTTTGAACCGCGCGATTATGCGGTCGGGAAATTTCTTCTTACCTATGAACGAGGTGCCTTGGCCGATTACGATGTTCCAAAGGCTTCGCGCATCGAGTACGATCTTGAGGGAGGCTTTTACAAGGGACTCATATTCGAAGGGAAGCCCTGTCCTCTCGATCCGTTCGATCTAAAATATCAGGAACTGCTTTCAAAACCGCTCTTCGAACCGTCTCCGATGCACGGCATGAAGATTCGAGCGATGATGGACTTGCTTGATTCGGCCGTCGAGAAAGATACGCGTTTTTGCGTGAGTGCAAAGACAGGCATGCGGCATGCTACAGCGATCGCGTTCTCTGAAAAGTTAGGTTGGTACCGTAAGCTATACTAGAAGCATGGTGCGCTCCCGCCCTCTTTCATGGCTTAATCGTGCCAACTTTTTCATGTTTTGGAGGGTTATAAGCTAACGATATGGATACCATACCCGCCACCGTCGCGGTCCTTACGCATAACTCTGAAAAGGTTCTGTCAAAGGCTCTCGCTGGTGTTACCGACTTTAGCGAGATCCTCATCTGTGACGGGGAGTCTGTTGATGCAACTCGCGAGATTGCGACGTCTTTCCTAGCGCATATCATCGCTCAAGACAAAATGCATCTTTACCCCGACGGTCGTATAAAAGATTTTTCTGGTATTCGGAATCAGACATTGCAGGCTGCGCACGAAAAGTGGTTTCTTTTTCTTGACGACGACGAGGAACTTTCACCGGAAGGCAAGCAGGCTATCGCGCGTGCCATTTCCACAGAAGTGCCAACTGCTTTCTGGGTTCCGCGGCTGTACCGATACGAAGGAAAAATCATTACGTGTTCGATTGCCTATCCAAATAAGCAGATGCGGTTCTTTCACAAAGATACCGTCCTAAGGTTCGAGAAGCCGGTGCATGAGCGAGTAGTACTCGCGCCGGCCGCGCGTGTTGATGCTCTCGAACATGGAATCATCGTCCCGATACAAGGAAGCGTGCACGATGCAATGCTGAAGTCCGATCGCTACATCAATGCTGAGCTGTCTCGCTACGCGATTACGTTGAAACTTCTCGTGAAGTATTTCGCACATGCACTCAAGATCTCGCTACTCTATCTCTATCGTTTTGTACGCAATCTATTTCGGCACGGCACACGCCTACCGCTTTCGTTTGAATTTCTTCCGCTTTGGTATCAGTGGCGGCTCGTTAGTCGCGCGACGAAGCAATACTTCCACACATGAAAATCGCCTTCCTCATACAAAGTATGCAAAGAGGCGGCATTCAACGGGTCGTTCTTGATCAGACGCTCGAACTTGAACGTCGCGGCCACGAGGTGCATCTCATCACCTTGAATCCGGAACCGACAGGAGACTCGCTTATGCCGAGCCTCTCTCTTTCCACTATTCAACGACACTACGTGCCGTATCCGCGCATGCGCAGTATCACGGGAATGCGCCGCCTCATTTGCGTGCTCAAAGATGTTGATCCGGATATATGTATTACGCACCATTGGTTTGCCAATACGGTCGGTAGGATCGCGGCACGTTCATCAGGGATCCGTACCGTACTTTCTTTCGAACATAGCGTATATGACACGCACAAGCCGCGTCGCCAGTTTGTCTTTGATTGGTTCCTACAGGATTGGTGTCGATTCGTCATTGCTGTATCGGAATCGGTGCGCACCTCTCTCGTGCACAATGGCATACGCTCTCATCGCATTCGTATTTTGCCGAATGGTATCGATCTCTCTCGTTTTACTCGCCGCGAGCTTCCGAAGGACACCGTCCGATTGCTGTGCATTGGGCGGCTAATAGGGGACAAAGGCATCGATGTGCTCATCGATGCCTTGCAGACGCTGTCCTCGATTACACTTCGAATTGTTGGGACGGGACCGGAGCAGGCAGTACTCGAACGCAAAACCCGAGATAGGGGCCTCAGCAAAAGGATTACTTTTCTTGGATCAAGAGATGACATTCCAGAACTTCTCGCGGAGGCGGAGGTGCTCGTGCTTCCGAGCCGACGCGAAGGATTCGGGCTCGTGGCCGTAGAAGCTTTCGCTTCCGGCGTCCCCGTCGTGGCGTCCGACTTGCCTGCGCTCCGGGAAATCGTGCGGGATGGAGTGAACGGACTTCTTGTCCCACCTTCAGACTCGCGTTTGCTCCGAGATGCACTCGAACGCATTACCAAAGATAGCGAGCTTCGTATGCGCCTCGCGGCGCATACCGGCGACGATATTGCGCGCTTTTCAATTCAAGTTCACACTGATACTCTGCTCACGCTATGCAAAAATTAACCCGAAAAAAGCTCCGGGTTTTTCTCGAACGGTTCAAAACCGAAACGCCGATACTCGACATCGGCGCCGGTAGCACTGAGTATCGAGATATCTTCCCGAATCGCACTACGCTCGACATCGATCCAGCGCGCAAACCGGATATCATTGGCGACGCAGAACAGCTTCCGTTCAAAGACGCCTCGTGGGAAATTGTCCTATGCTCCGAGGTATTCGAGCACCTTGCTCGTCCGCAGGTTGTCGTTTCTGAACTCTGGCGGGTGCTCAAGCCGGGAGGTCTCCTTATCATGACGACCGATTTTATCTTTCCTGTACATGCGCCTCCCGAAGACTATTGGCGCTACACACCATACACCGTTCAAATGCTCTTTAAGGAATGGGACATTGTCGAGATTTCCGCAGAGTCGGATGTCTTCACTACCATCGCCATTCTTCTGCAACGTATTATTTTTCAGACGAAATTGCGCGGGGGCAAGATAACGAAAGGAATACTCTCTCTCCTTGTCCACTTTTTCGCAAATCTGGATGGGCTCGTCCTTGTGCGGTACGGCGATATCCAGAGAAGCCAGACGGTAGATATATTGCTGTCGTCAGGAATATATCTGGTAGCTCGCAAACCGCGTTCATGAAGATTGCGTACGTCACTAACGTACGGATGCCGACCGAGAAAGCGCACGGCATCCAGATAGCGAAAGCATGCGAAGCCTTCGCTCGAGCAGGGCATTCAGTCGAACTCATTGTGCCGAATCGCCGCAATCCCATACGAGAGTCTGCCTTCGCGTACTACCGTGTCGAAGAGAACTTCAAGATACGGAACATATTCGCGCTCGACTTCGTTGGATGGGGAAGGCTCGGATTTCTCATCGAGACATTCTCGTTCGCTCTCTCTGCCGTCTTCATAGTTGATAGGAGTGAACTCGTATACGGGCGTGACGAAACCGTGCTCGCAGTGCTCGCATTCTTCGGTGCGCGCAATATCGTTTGGGAATCACACGACGGCGTGTGGAATAATCGCGTGGCGTATGTGACGAAGCGTGCACGTGCCGTTGTCGTCGTGACTCCCGGAGCGAAAGATTTCTATGTAACAAAAGGAATTTCCTCGACAAAGCTGCTCGCGGTTTCAAACGGCGTCGATGTCGCGGCGTTCTCGCATTCGGAATCGAAAGAAGTAGCGCGCAAGCGACTCGGACTTTCTCAGGATACGAAGATCGCGCTCTATATAGGTAGGCTTGATGGTTGGAAGGGAGCAGACACACTTCTTGAAGCAGCGAAGCTTCTTACGAGTGATATTCGCGTGGCCGTTGTTGGTGGAGAGCCGGCGCAGGTTACGCGGCTTAAGGACGAATACCCTCAAGTGTTTTTTCTTGGGTATCGTCCTTATCGGGAGATAGCGGACAATCAAGCGGTCGCAGATGTGCTCATCGTCCCGAACACCGCGAAGAATGAGACTTCAATGCGCTTCACGTCACCCTTGAAACTCCTCGCGCACCTCGCGTCCCATCGCCCCATCGTTGCTTCCGACGTGCCAACACTCCGAGACATCGCTGGGGACGCGGCATTCTATGTTGCACCCGACGACCCTCATGCCCTTGCTCGTGGCATCGAGCAGGTGCTTTCGGATGGAGTATTGTCAGCTCACCTTGTCGCGGAAGCGGAAAAGATCGTTTCCCGATATGATTGGAGTGTACGCGCCGCACACATCCTCTCTTTCATTGCATGAATCCTTCTGTCGAACCGCTCCGCCTTCTTGCCATCTATCGCGGGAAGCTCGATGAGAACCGTGGTACGCCAATACGCGTGCGCAGCTTCCTTGAGCGTCTTTCGAAAGACGCGCGCTTCTCGCTCACGGTCGCATCGTGGGACGCATCGCTTCCGTTTGCCGCTGAACACGTGCGACTCACTAACAAAAAGCGTGCTGATGCGCGCAGTATCCTTGCTATCGTGAAAGAGAAGCATATTGACCTTGTCATGGGGCATACCATGGCAACGTGGTACTACCTGCTTCTTGTAAAGCTTTTCACTCGCGCGAAGATAGCGCTCGAGATGCATGGCTTCATCGAGGTTGAAGCCCACTTCTATGGTTCGATTGGCGTTGTCCGTTATACGCTCGATCGTCTGATATACGGAATTTTTTATCGCATGTGTGACCTCATCACGACCTGCAGTGAAAACGCGGCAGAGATTCTTTTGCATTACAACCGCAACGTATTTCCGATCTACGGGGGTGTTGATACCGATATGTTCCATCCAGACATAGCCCCACTTCCATCGGTGCACCACGATGCGGGTGTAACGCTCATTGGGTACGCTGGGAATATGCGCAAATGGCAGGGCGTACCTTTCATGATGGAAGCATTCAAAAAACTTCACGCAAAGGATCCGTCGTTCCGTCTCGCGATACTTTCAAGCGAAGCGAAGAATCTTCCGTCCGAGGAAGGTGCTGACATTTACGGGCAGGTGCCGCACGAAGAAGTGCCGGCATTTCTTGCGGCCTGTGACGTACTGGTAATTCCGCGCCTTTCGGACGCGGTGAGCGATATATCGTTTCCGTCGAAACTTCCTGAATATCTCGCAATGGGGAAGGTGGTGGTGGCAAGTTCTACTTCTGATGCCCATCGCGCAATTGCAGATGGGGTCGATGGACGCATCTTTTCTCCCGGAGACGAAGCGGCATTCCTTGAAATACTGAGCCGCCTCAAGGACCCCGAGGTGCGCCGTCGGATCGGGGAAGCGGCTCGCAAGACCGCTGTGGTGCGCTTTCAGTGGAATACCCAGACTGCTATACTGGCCGAACGGTTACTAGCCCTAGCATAGTCTCATGTCGAAAGAAGATTGGGCGGAGAATACGTTGCCAAAAATATTCGCTCGCGCGAACCTCTGGCCGTGGAAGGAGGGAGAGATTGTCTCGGTACTCGACGTCGGTTGTGGGCTTTCTCTCAAGGCAAAATATATCCCGGCGCAAATACGCGTCGGTGTGGATATATTCGAAGAATATTTTAGTCACATTGAATCCGATGTACCGTACGTGGTTGTGAAGTACGACGCACGCAAGATTCGTGACATCTTCATGCCGAAATCGTTTGATATCGTGATGAGTTGCGATCTTATCGAACACCTTGAGAAAGACGAAGGATGGAAGCTTATCGAAGACTGCGAAGCCATTGCCAAGAAGGCCGTCCTCTTCGAAAATCCGCGTGGCCACATCCCACAAGATATTGATATCCTCGGGTATGGTGGCGATCACTGGCAGACTCACCGCTCGGCATGGGAACCGGATGAATTCGAGAAACTCGGTTACAAGACGGTCGTTCGCGACTACACCATGAGCGACAAGAAGCGCCATTCGACCATCACGGACATTGATCCTCACGTTCAGATGATTGACGCCATTAAGATTTTGGAAGCGTAACCCTAGCCCCATTCTTATGGTTTTAACCCTTATACCCTATGAATAAAATACTGATTACCGGCGGCACGGGCTCTTTTGGCGGAATGGCAGTCAAGCATTTGCTTGCTGACCCCAAAACTGAACGCGTTGTCGTTTTTTCACGTGATGAGCTGAAACAGCACGTCATGCGCAGTGAATACAAGCAGGACGTTGAGAGTAAACGCTTGGATTTTATTGTGGGTGATATTCGTGATAAGGAAGCGGTTGATAACGCTCTCTGCAATATCGATGTTGTTTTTCATGCCGCGGCACTTAAACAAGTACCAACGGGCGAGTTTTTTCCAATGGAGATGCTTCGCACCAACGTGATGGGAACCCATAACGTGATAGAGGCCGCACGTAAAAACGGCGTACAGAAACTAGTGTTTCTCTCTACGGACAAAGCGGTCTATCCAATCAACGTGCTCGGCTTTACCAAAGCGCTCGCCGAAAAATTGGTGATGTCTCACTCGCGCACTTCGGCTGAGCCTATCTTTTGTACCGTGCGCTACGGTAATGTGATGGCGTCGCGCGGTTCGGTTATTCCGCTTTTTGTAGACCAAATACTGCACGGAAAACCGCTTACGATTACGCATTCTGGCATGACGCGCTTTATGCTAACACTTGAAGATGCCATGGGACTCGTACTGCTCGCTATAGAAAAAGGCGAACAAGGCGACCTTTTCGTTCGCAAAGCGCCCGCAACGACCATCGGGAACGTCGCAAACGCACTTGTTGATATTTTTGAAGTGAAGAACGAAATAAAGGAAATTGGTATTCGTGCCGGTGAAAAACTCCACGAGACACTCGTTGCCGCAGGAGACCTATCGCGAGCAGTAGACTTGGGTGACTTCTACCGTATTCCGGGAGCTACTGGCGACTACGATACGTTCTACTCCGAAGGCGTTGCGAAACAGATACCGACAGACTTCACTTCTGAAAATGCGCGACAACTGACACTCGCCGAAACGAAAGAAATGCTCCTTGCGCTCCCGTACATCCAAGAAGCGCTTCGTGATAAATGAAACTAGCTCTTACCGGGAGTTCAGGTTTTATCGGATGGCACCTCAGAGTCAGGCTTCTTAGGGAGTCGGACATCACTATTGTTCCCATCGGGCGAGAGGAGTTTGCTGATGCGGCTAAACTGCAACGCATACTTTTCACGGCTGACGCCGTCGTGCATCTTGCGGGCGGGCGTTTCAGTCAGAATGACGAGGAAGATTATACTGCCAACATGGGGCTCACGAATGCGCTTTTTGCGGCACTTCGTACTAACGCAAAGTCGCTCCCACTCCTTTTTATGTCATCCAGAAGCGCGACGGAGAAACAAAATGGGTATGGCCGCGCGAAACGAGATGGTTCCGCGTTTGCGAAAGCATGGGGAGAAGAGACGGGTGCGCCGGTATGCGTGCTTATACCACCGAACGTAATCGGTGAATTTGCACAACCCGATCATCACACCGCGATTGCCACATTTTGTCGGGACATCGCCGCCGGCAAAGAGTCCATCGTGAATGCAGAAGGTTCGGTAGACCTCGTTCATGCGCAAGATGTGGCGGATGAGATTATCGCCTTTCTCAGGAAGCCAGAGAGTGGCGAACGATTGATGACGGGAACGAAATTCAATGTGAAAGAGATTTACGACCTGCTGTCTGGTTTCTGGGATTCCTACAAGCGCGACGTATTTCCAGTACTCCCAACTCTCATAGAGAAACGACTTTTTTCTATGCTCTACAGCTACGGGTTTGAAAGCCTTATCCCGCGCCCGCTTTCTCCGAAACAAGACGAGCGCGGCACGCTTGTCGAGGTCGCGCGCGCACTCTCAAGTGGGCAATCATTCATTTCAACGACGGTACCCGGTGCTATTCGGGGGGAGCATTATCACGTCCGCAAGATAGAGCGTTTCTGCGTGACGAAAGGCGAGGCAACAATCCGATTACGGAAACTCTTTGATGATAAGGTTCTGGAATACAAGGTTTCGGGCGATACGCCCGTCTATATTGATATGCCGACGTTCTATACGCACCACATTGAGAACACGGGGGCAGGGGAGCTGACCACGTTCTTTTGGACCAATGAATTGTACGATTCAGCTGACCCCGATACCTATCCGGAGAAAGTGCGATAATCTACCTATATGAAAAAACTCAAAGTCATGACCGTTGTGGGCACGCGCCCCGAAATTATCAAGCTTGCAGAAGTCATGCGGGAGCTTGATCACCATACCGAGCATGTCATCGTTCACACTGGCCAGAATTACGACTACGAGCTTAATGAAGTTTTTTTTAAGGATCTCGATCTTCGTAAGCCCGACCACTTCCTTGAAGCGGCAGGAGACACTCCTTCAAAAACGGTTGCGAAAGTAATTGAAAAAATGGACGATCTTCTTGCAAGTGAAAAACCAGACGCACTGCTTATTCTCGGAGACACTAATAGTTGTATTTCTGCGTATCCTGCAAAGCGTCGCAAGATTCCCATCTTCCATATGGAGGCGGGGAATCGGTGTTTTGATATGCGCGTTCCTGAAGAGGTGAATCGTCGTGTCGTTGATCATTTAAGCGACATCAATATGCCGTTCAGCGAGGCCGCGCGATACAATTTGCTTCGCGAGGGGCTTCCCGCCGATCGCGTTATTAAGACCGGCTCACCAATGCGGGAGATTTACGATAAATACCGCGCAAAGATCGCAGAATCAAAGATTCTTGAAGAGCTTTCACTTACGTCAGGCGAGTATTTCTTGCTTTCACTCCATCGCGAAGAGAATGTTGATAATCCGGAACATTTTGAATCCCTGATGACTATCTTGCGTGAGGTAGTGAAGGAATATAAGAAACCTATTATCTTTGGTGCACACCCGCGCACGAAGAAACGTCTTGAAGCGGCGAACGCCGAACTGCCTCCTGAAGTCCGCATTGTAAAGCCATTTGGCCTTTTCGATTACGCCCATTTGGAGATGAACGCACTTTGCGTCATGAGCGATAGTGGCACCATTCAAGAAGATTCTGCAATTCTCAATTTTCCGGCCATACAACTTCGTGAGACGCATGAACGCCTTGAAGCCACCGAGGAAGGCACGGTCATTATGGCAGGTCTTAATCCAGAGCGGGTGCTCCAAGCACTCGCGGTGGCGATTGAGCAAAAACGTGGCGACGAACGCGAACTGCGGATTCCTGCCGATTACGATGTTCCGAATGTTTCGAAAAAAATCGTACGCACTATTATTGGATACGTTGATTACGTAAAGCGCGTTGTGTGGTCAGAATCTGCGTAAGCGTTAAGCCGAGGCGATGACGTTCGCGACGAGTTTCGCGTTTATGGTAGCGTCGTGATGTTTTGTAAATGTGCTGAACGCATTTTTAACGAGTTCTTCCGCATACGGGATGTCGGTGACTATGCGCTCGATCTCTTTCGCGAGCGTCGCAGGATCAGTCGTGGTTACGACCGCGGCAAAGCCGTCTTTTCGTGCATAGCGCACTAAATAACAATTCGGCGGCGCTTGTACGAGAATGGGACGCCCAGCAAGTAGGTATTCGGGAAGTTTCCCCGGCAGTGCTGTTTCGGTGACGATGGGACTTTCTTTTGGCCATGAGAGAGGAACGAAGAGAATGTCCGCAGAAGCCTGCGTTTCCGGCATCTTTTCTGGCGTCCCCGTACGAAATCGTATCCGGTCACTCTCGAATCTTTTTTTGAGCCGTTCAGGCGGAAGAGGAGTATAGACGGTAAACGTGATCGGAATAGTGGCAAGCTTCACCGCTTCGCACATTGAAACAATGCTCTCTTCCTGTGCCCAATAAATGTTGCCAGTGAAGATGATGGAATAGGGAGCAGATGGGCGGTATGGCGTGCGAATCGCGTCGAAGCGTTCGCGCGAATCGCTGTTCTGAATGAGGACAAATTTCGAAAGATTTCCGTAGCGACGACGGTATTCTGCGTCGATGGCGTCGTTACAAATAATGACCTTCGACGCTTGTTTTATAACGAGCCACTCAAGCACGCTTGCCCAGAGTGAATAAAAGAAGGAGAAATTGTTTCCGCGATAGATATCAAGAAAGTGCAGTACCAGCGGAACGCGGCTTATCCGCGAAAGCAAAAACCCAACGAGAAATGACGTGCCGCCATCGGTGGGTGCGTAGATGACTTCAATCTTTTCTTTTTTCATTACCCTAAGCCCGTCGCGGATCGTTTTCCAAAGCCATCGAATGCCGCCCTGTTCTTGTGGAAAAAAATAATATGTTCCCGAGAGTTTACGGTCATGGAAACGTGCATCGACTGCGTGCGGATTTGTATAGACCGCGTAGCACGCAGGATCGACGTCATCAAACAGCATGCGGAGCTGGTGCGGGGTGCCACCGACGCGGGGTGGTACGCGCGAAGAAACGAGAAGCGTTTTTCTCTCAAGCGTACGCTTACCCATACGTTTGTTCAGAACGGGAGCGCAAAAGTCGCCACTGCACGAAGCTGAGGATGAACGCAGAAACAGAATCGACGGCTTTCGCGATGACGACCCCATACACGCCGTAGAGCGGGATGAAGATGACAAGCGCGGCGATGTGGAGAATATCAGGAATTGCAGCGAGGTAGAGCCATGATGGCGGGATGACATGAATCTTGGCCTGAAGCGCGACCGCAAGATAGCTTGCAGGTAGCGCGATCACGAGCAGGACGGCAAGCGTTTCAGAAAGTGTCACGGCGTCAAGATATTTCGGAAAAAATATCTGGAAAGCATACGGGACGACAAAGAGGTACGCGATTGCAATAGCGACGCCGAGGCCGGCCAGAAGGAGCATGCGCTTGATAAGGAGTCCGTCGATGCTCCTCATGCTACGATTCGCGAGTTTTGGGAGCGCGAGCGCGGGAAGGTTTTTTGAATAGAGCGTCCGTATCTGGTCGACGGGAGCGAGTGCGAATGCGTAGAGCGCGACGGACACGGCGCCAAGGAGATGGAAAAGTATGACTGCATCGATATAGCCAGCGAGCTGGCCAAGGACGTTTATCACAGAAAGGTGCGTGCCGTAACGAAGTGCGTCTGGATCGTCGACCGTATTTGGCGGAAATTTCACGAGCGTGCGCAGGTGGAAGAAAAGCCGAAGTGCGATCGGAGGGAGGAAATATGCGGTAATGAGGATAAGGAGATTATCCGTGTATGACACCGTCACAAGAAGCGTCGCAACTGACGCGACCTGCACGAAGGAGAAATAGATAATGGACTCGCGAAATTTCTTCTTACTTTGCAGGTAGACATTGTAGAGACCGAGCGCATCTACAAACGGTGTAGAGACAGCGACCACGAGAAAAGCTTCTCCAAGGAGTACATTTCCCATATACACGTAATAGAGCGCTACACCCAAAGCTCCCGCGCCGCCGATAAGTCCCCAACGAATGCGTGCGCCAAGACCAGACAAAAAAGTGCCTTCTGCGCCGCGCGCAACTGCCTGCGCGATATAGGTGTTCATACCGGACATGCCAAAGACTGCGAGAATGCCGGCAACCGACTGTACGTATTTATAGATACCGTAGGTCTCTTTTGGAATAAGGTTAGCGAACGCTATCGCAAGTACAAAGACCGACGCTGATGCAACGAATTGGCCGAGAGCAAGCCATGACCCACCCTGTACAAGGTAGCCTATGTCAGTTTGAAAAAGACGCCCCAGATAGGACGTTTGACGGGGTTGGTTCGTTGTTGGCTCCACGATGTACCTACTATAACCCGTGCCCAGGCACTCTCGTTTCTGTTTCAGGGGCGAGTGGTATACTCCTTTTCATGGATGTGAGGCCAACAATGAAATGGATCATCTACGCGTGTCTCTTTGTCATACCATTTATAGTGCTGTACGTTAGTTACAGTCTCTTTTTTCCGTTTATCTCAGGGAAAGGGTTTGCGTTTCGCATTCTTGTTGAAATAGCATTTTCTGCATGGGTGGTGCTTGCACTTGCTGAACCAAAATATCGACCAAAGTTTTCGTGGACGCTCGCACTCTATGGGGCGCTTGTGGTGTGGATGTTTCTCGCCGATTCATTTGCTGTGTCGCCAATGAAAGCGTTCTGGTCAAACTTCGAACGTATGGATGGGTGGGTCACCCTCATTCATATGTTCGCATTCTTCCTTGTTGCTGGTTCGGTACTTACCGCTGACACTCTGTGGCGTAAATGGTGGATGACCTTTCTTTCAGCATCTGCAATCGTTTCTCTCTACGGCCTCTTTCAATATCTTGGCGCTTTTCAGATTCATCAAGGAGGCGTTCGCCTTGATGCCACGCTTGGCAACGCCGCGTATCTTGGCGGGTATCTTTTGTTTGCTATTGCCGTCGCGCTCTGGCTTGCGGTTGAGTCAAAAGGTTGGGTGCGCTACACACTCTATACACTCGCTGGATTTCACTCATTGATTCTCTTTTTTACCGCAACGCGTGGCGCGATTTTGGGAGCGATTGGCGCTGTCATGCTCGGTATCTTTTTGTGGTTGTTTGAAGCAGGGAAGAAGGGGCGTGTGGGCGGCAGTATTGCCATCGCGGTCATCCTCCTACTCGTCGGCAGTATTTTTGTATTTCGTCACACCTCCTTTATAGAACACGATCCGACACTTTCTCGTCTTGCATCTGTTTCGCTTTCCGACGGACAAACACGTTTTGCGATTTGGAATATGGCATGGCACGGATTTGAAGCGCACCCGATGCTTGGCTGGGGTCAGGAAGGATTTAACTACATATTCAATACCTACTACGAACCTTCAATGTATGCGCAAGAGCCGTGGTTTGACCGCGCACACAATGCTTTTCTTGACTGGCTCACTGCTGGTGGCGCTCCCGCGCTTCTCTTATTTGTCGGGCTTCTTATAAGTGCGGTTGTCGCGTTCTATCGTAAAACAGTGTCGCAAGGTGAACGTATTATGCTCACCTGCGTTGTTGCCGCCTATTCCTTTCAAGCGCTCTTTATTTTCGATAACCTCTTTAGTTACATTCCTATCGCGGCCGTTCTCGCACTCGCACACAGTGCATCGGCACGTCCGTTCAAGAAACTTGAACATCTCCCTGCAGTGTCTCGCGATATTGTCGGCACGGTAGTAACTCCGGTTGCTATTGTTGGTGCCGTCGTTGTTTTGTGGTTTGTAAACGTACCCAACTTGTCTGCGGGACACGATCTTCTTCTCGCCCTCTCTCCTCAACAGAGTTATGCAGATAACCTTGCCTACTTCAAGACAGCAATCGCAGACGGTTCGTTTGCGGAGCAGGAAATTAGCGAACAAATCGTAAACTACGTCGCCGCAGTTGGAGCACAGACACAAATTACTCCGGAACAGAAAGCGCCCCTGTATGCGTATGCGATTGAACAAATTAAGGCTGAAGAAGCTCAGCGTCCCTTGGACGCCCGCGTCTATTTGCAAGGGTCCTTGGTGTATCGCATTGCAGGGGACATGCAGAGTGCGCTTAAACAAACTGAGGCGGCTCTTGCGTTGTCACCAGTAAAACAACAAATCTTGCTTGAACAGGGCACCATTTACTGGCAATTGGGGAATATCCCGAAAGCGCATGAAATCTATCAAAAAGCGTACGCACTTGATCACGGATTTGATGACGCCAATATCTATGCGGCGGCCGGCGAAATTCTTTTCGGAAATAGCGCCGGTGCAAAAAAAATTCTTCTTGACCACTATGCAACTACCACCGTAGACAATACTATCTTGGTCTATGCCTACTACCAGGTGAAACAATATCCGGACATGATTTTGATACTTGAACAAAGCAATCGGAATACTGGCAGTATTGATGCTGGGTTCCACCTCGCTTCGGCGTATATGCTGGTTGGGCGCACTGGCGATGCTCGCGCGATTATCGCCAAAACAGTAGCCGCACATCCTGAAGCGGCAGGTGCTGGGCAACAACTTCTTTCTCAAATTAAATAAATGATTATTCGCGAATCTGTCCCTCTTTCAGAACTCACCACCTTTAAAATAGGAGGAGTCGCGCGGTACGTGATTTCCTGCATGAATGATGATGATGTTCGAGAAGCGCTTCATTTTGCAAAAGACCACATGCTACCGTGGTATGTGTTTGGTGGCGGAAGTAATATTCTTGCGAGCGATACTGGGTATGAAGGCGTTGTGATTATGCTTACTGCTTCTTCGTGTTTGTTTACGGAGGAAGGAAGTGGGGTGCTGTGTGTCGCTGATGCGGGCATGTCGTGGGACACGTTTGTGCAAACGGTTACAGAAAAAGAGTTGTGGGGTGTTGAAAATCTTGCCGGCATTCCGGGAACGGTGGGTGCCGCACCAGTGCAAAATATTGGTGCGTACGGAATCGAGCTTCAAGAAACGCTTGCGTGGGTTGACGCTATTACACCGGCAACGGGCGCATTGGTGCGCATACAAAATGCAGAGTGTGGATTTGGCTATCGCGACAGTCGCTTTAAGCACGAAACATTAATCATTGTGCGTGTCGCGCTCACTCTTTCAAAAACACCAGCACCAAAGCTCTCCTACAAAGATCTTGCGGCACAGGTCGCCGTAGGCGTGCCCCTTTCTACTCCGGTAGAAATCGCAGAAACAGTACGGAGTATTCGCTCCAAAAAATTTCCTGACCTTGCCGTGCTCGGCACTGCGGGCTCGTTCTTTAAAAACCCGCTTATTTCCAAAGAAGCGTTCGCTGTACTCAAAGAACAGTATCCGGATATGCCCGCATTTCCAAGCGGCGATAAAATAAAAGTGCCCTTGGCGTGGATTCTTGACCACGTTCTTTCCTTGAAAGGGTTCGGACACGGATCGGTACGGCTTTTTGAAGCTCAACCGCTTGTCATTGTTGCCGAAGCTGGTGCGTGCGCACGCGACGTTGAAGTAGTTGCGCAAGAAGTTGCAACACAAGTATTCACCGCAACTGGCATTACGCTTGAGTGGGAAGTGCGCAAGTTTGGATAATTTTTTATAAAAAAGTTTTTTAAAAATAATTTTTCGCGATACTACATTTGATGAGTTATCCACATCTCGCGTTTTTTTCTCACAAAAAATCTTTACACGCGCAATAATGAATAAGTGCAAGAACAATCGTGCGAAATTTTCTCAAAAAAAGTTCGCGCGAACATGGTCGACTCTATCAGTCATAGCAAACGTAATTACGTACCATCTCTATGGCAAAGAAAAAGAAAGCTACGAAGAAAGTAGCAAAGAAGAAGGCTTCGAAGAAGAAGCGCAAATAGTTTTCTGGAAAACGCCCCTCACGGGGCGTTTTCCTTTTTGGCACTCAACGGTAGTCAGTCTAGAGAGCCTGTAGCGAGCCGCCGTGTACTGGGGTATAGTAGCGGGAATGGCGGGTTTCTTGAGTAAACTCTTTTCGCAAAACCAATCCGCGGCCTTTCTTCGGGCCGCGGCTCCAGTTGTTGCTGTTGCTACGCGCCTTGCGCCGGAGCTTGAAGTATTGTCGCAGGAGGCTCTGAAAGAGCGCCTGGCGGCAGTGAAAGCACGCACCAACGGGAACCCCGAAACGGACGAAGATATTGCAGAGGTATTTGCGCTTGTTCGTGAAGCGGCACGACGCACGTTAAATGAACGTCACTACGATGTTCAGCTTATTGGCGGGTTGGCGCTTGCAAAAGGTCGCATTGCAGAAATGCGCACTGGAGAAGGAAAGACGTTGGTGGCAACACTTCCAGCGACACTGCGCGCGCTTGCTGGGAAAGGAATGCACATGGTTACCGTAAACGATTACCTCGCACGCCGCGACGGCGCGTGGATGGGTCAGGTGTACGCATATCTTGGACTCACGGTTGGCGTCGTTACCTCCACAGGCGCATATGTGTACGATGCACTTCACACAACAAAAGAAGAAGATACTGTGCGTGATGAAACCGGCTCCTTCCGCGTTTTTTATGATTTCTTGCGTCCTGTTTCAAAAACAGAAGCATATGCCGCTGACATTACGTATGCCACAAACAACGAGCTGGGCTTTGATTACTTGCGCGACAATACCGCGTACGACTTGACTCAAATAACTCAGCGCGGCCATCACTACGCTATTGTGGACGAAGTCGACTCTATTCTTATTGATGAAGCACGCACGCCGCTTATTATTTCTGGACCTGCGGCAGATGCAGAAGGGCTGTACGAGCGTTTTTCTAAAATCGTAGAAACCTTGCACGAAGGTGAAGATTATAGCGTTGACGAAAAACAGCGTGCTGTGCAAGTAACTGAAGAGGGAATTAGAAAAACTGAAGTCGCACTCGGTCTTGAAAACTTGTATACCGAAGGCGGCATGAAGTATGCCCACCATCTGGAAACTGCCGTGCGTGCGCAGGCACTCTTTCATAGCAATAAAGAGTACGTCGTAAAGGACGGTGAGATTATCATTGTGGACGAGTTCACTGGCCGTATGCAACCGGGGCGCAGATGGTCGGAAGGGCTTCACCAAGCGATTGAGGCAAAAGAAGGTGTGCCGGTGAAAAAAGAAACACGCACGTACGCGAGTGTGACCTTCCAAAACTATTTCCGCATGTATGAGAAGATCGCCGGCATGACCGGCACCGCGCTTTCTTCCGAGGAAGAATTCTATACGGTGTATGGCTTGGACGTGGTGGTGGTTCCCACTAACCGCCCAGTGCAACGCAAGGATCACGACGATCTTATTTTTCAAACGGCAAAAGGAAAATACAAAGCGGTTGCTCGCGAATGCGCTCATTTATATAAGAACGGTCAGCCAGTCCTAGTCGGTACAGTTTCTATTGAAGACAACGACGTAGTGAGTCAGTATCTTACCGAAGCAGGCGTGCCCCACGAAGTGCTGAATGCAAAGAACCACGAACGCGAAGGTGAAATCATTGCACAGGCCGGAAGAAAAGCGCGCGTCACCGTTGCTACCAACCTCGCTGGTCGCGGTGTCGACATTAAGCTTGGCGGTATTCCAAGTACGCCTGAAGAACAAGAAGAAGTAAAAAAGCTTGGTGGGCTTGCGGTGATTGGTACCGAACGCCATGAAGCACGTCGTATTGATAATCAGTTGCGCGGCCGTTCCGGTCGCCAAGGCGATCCGGGCGAAACACGATTCTTTGTATCCCTTGAAGACCGTTTGATGCGTGTTTTTGCTTCTGACACTATAAAAAAAGTGATGGGCACGTTTGGTATCCCAGAAGATGAACCACTTGAAAGTTCAATGATTACTAAATCGTTGGAAACAGCACAGAAGCGTATTGAAGGATTTAACTTTGATTCTCGCAAACAAGTGCTCGCGTATGACGACGTGCTCAACACCCAGCGTCTTACTATTTATGGGCGTCGTGTCGCGGCACTGCTTGGTACTCCTGCAGAAGTGGAAGCGCTTATTTTTACTGCACTCGGTGGTGACGAGCACGCTATTGAACACTACGATGCAAAAAAAGCTGAAATTGGTGTCGACGTATTTATCGCGCTCATGCGTCGCCTCATTCTGCAGGTTACCGATTCATTTTGGCTCGAACAGCTTGAAGGCATGGATTACTTGCGCCGTGCCGTGTCACTGCGCGCTTACGGTCAGCGTGACCCTTTGATTGAATACCGACGCGAGGGACTCGCGCGGTTCCGTGACATGGAAGCAAACACTGCACGCGCCATTAGTGAAGCTATTCCGCGCATTGTTCCGGCAGACGACGCACGCATTCGTGCTGAAGAAGAAAAAACACGCCGCGCACTTGCGACTGCGTCTACCGAAGGCGGCGTCATTCCTGAACAAGCACCTATCGTGAAAGCGGCGGGCTACGAGCGTAACGACATGGTAACCATCAAGAAGGGCGAAGAAACACAAACGCTCAAATATAAAAAAGCCGAACCGCTTCTTGCAGAAGGTTGGGCTGTTGTTGAATAATAGTCTCAAGAATTTCTAAAAACAGTAAGTGTGATAGGGTGAGGGAACTATGGCATTTGTAGACCAAATAACCGTGAAGGCGCAGGCAGGAAAAGGCGGCAATGGCGTGATCCGTTGGCTTCGCAATAAAGAAACCGCCAAGGGCGGGCCTGCTGGCGGCGACGGGGGCAAGGGTGGTGACGTCGTTCTTCTTGGCGTGCAAGATCTTGCGGCACTCGCACCATATCGCTACGACAAAGACTTTTCTGCAGAACCCGGTGAAGCGGGCGGCAACTTTAATCGTCACGGTGCAGACGGAAAAGATGTAGTGTTGAAAGTTCCTGTGGGTACCGTTGCTCGTGTTGTTGCCACAAACGAAACCTTTGATATCACGCACGAAGGCGAACAGGTTGTTGTGTTTAAGGGCGGTAATGGCGGAAAGGGAAATGCACGCTTCAAAGGCTCCACAAGTCAAAACCCTTTTGAACAAACTGACGGGAAAAAAGCCGATGGTGGGGATATCCAACTCACCCTTAAACTTATCGCCGATGCCGGCTTCGTTGGCTACCCAAATGCTGGGAAGTCCTCACTTTTGAATGCGCTTACCAATGCCAAATCCAAGATCGGTGCGTATCCGTTTACCACACTTGACCCTCACCTTGGTGACTTCTACGGGCAGATTCTTGCCGACATCCCTGGTCTTATTGAAGGCGCGTCCACAGGAAAGGGTCTAGGTTCAAAGTTTTTGAAGCACATTGAACGCACCAAAATTCTTGTACATCTTGTCTCGGCTGAACAAGAAGACCTTGTCTCGGCATACCGCGGGGTACGTTCGGAGCTGGAATCCTTTGGTCACGAGCTTGGAGGGAAGGAAGAAGTAGTTGTCCTCTCTAAAATTGACTTGCTTGAACCGCCTGCCCTCAAAAAGGCAATTGCCACCCTCTCCAAGGCAACAGGGAAGGAGGTACTGACGGTCTCGGTTGCCGACCCAGATATCCTTAAAGCGTTCTCGGATACGCTTTCAAAACTCCTTGCCAAAGGTTGATAGTTTTTGTGAGTTGGTGAATAGTATAGGTACGGATGAAGAAATACACACCCACCATAGGTCTTGAGGTTCATGCAGAATTGAGAACCAAGACAAAGATGTTCTGCGACTCACCGAATGACCCGGATGAAACTCGACCGAACCAAAACGTTTGCCCTGTTTGTTTGGCGCACCCTGGCACATTGCCGGTGATTAACCGCGAAGCCGTGCACCACGTACTTCGTGTAGGCACCGCGCTCGGAAGCACCCTTGCCGATTTTACGGAGTTTGACCGCAAGAGTTATTTTTACCCAGATATTCCAAAAGGCTACCAAATCACCCAGTACGAATATCCGCTCGTTACGGGCGGCTCACTGAATGGCGTTTCGATTACGCGTGTGCATTTGGAAGAAGACACCGCGCGATCCATCCACAGCGGCGGAGTATCGCTTGTCGATTTTAATCGTGCCGGTGTGCCGCTTATGGAACTGGTCACAGAGCCCGTAATGCACGATGCAGAAACGGCAGGGAATTTCGCACGCGAACTGCAGCTACTTCTGCGCACACTCGGGGCATCCGAAGCAAATCTTGAAAAAGGAGAAATGCGTATTGAAGCAAACATCTCTATCTCGGAGAACGATACCTTCGGTACAAAGGTAGAGGTTAAGAACCTAAACTCGTTCCGCTCGGTCGAGCGAGCCCTTGCATACGAGATTGAACGGCAGGCCGAGCTTCTTGAAAAAGGGGAGAAGGTACTCCAAGAAACTCGCGGATGGGACGAGTCTAAACAGAGCACGTTTCGCCAGCGCACCAAAGAGGGGAGCGCCGACTACCGCTATTTTCCGGAACCCGACCTACCAAAACTGGTCATCTCGGACGTGCCTGAATTTTCAGCTGCGGTGCTTCGCGCGTCCATGCCAGAGCTTCCATGGGAACGACGTGAACGATATTCCGCTCTTGGTCTTTCAAAAGATGCAATTACGTCAATTGGAAGTGACACAGATCGCGCGGTATTTTTTGACGCAGTACTTTCTACGCTCGATGGAAATAAAAAAATAAGTGCTCTCGCCGCAAATTACTTTGCATCAGATGTTGCTGGATGGCTTGCAAAAGATTCTACGCGCACACTTTCCATTTCACCAAACGCATTTGTATCACTCATGCACATGGTGAATGAAAATAAAGTATCATCGCGTGGAGCAAAAGAAGTACTCACCATCATGTTGGAGAACGGAGGCGATCCAGAAACAATTGCAAAGGAAAGTGGTTTTGAACAAGTCAGCGACACCGAAGCATTACGTACTGCAGTACAGGCGGTCATCGTTCGCTCACCGGAAGTGGCAGACGAGTACCGCAAAGGAAAGGAGGCGGCACTCCAGTACCTTGTTGGTCAAAGCATGAAAGAAACAAAGGGCGCAGGTAATCCGACAGTCATACAAGAACTTCTGGTAGAGGAGCTTGGGAAGGCATAAATAGGGTTGTTTTTAGCCAAGATGGCAAAGTGCGCCATCTTGGCACAGCGTGTTTATAATCACTTTGATACAAGACAAGAAGAGCATATACTACCGATATGAATGAACTAACTCTAGACGGCAAGATATACGTCTCGTCAAAGCGTGCTGCAGAAATTACCGGATACGCAAAAGATTATGTAGGCCAACTATGTCGCGAAGGGCACGTAGAAGCGCGGCTCGTAGGCCGTAACTGGTACGTACTTGAAACTTCCATCCGGGAACATCGTTTTGGTAAGAAGGAAGAAGTGGTAGAGGCGTCTATTGAAACAAGAAAGCCGACAGCAAACGTATCTGCATGGGAGAAAACTCACTATGAATCAGAAGTGCCGGCATATATACCGCCTATTCGGCACGAAGATGTCTGGCAAAACACCGTGGCAAGCCCCTTCCACGTGCGCGGCAAGCAAGCGGTAATAGAAGACATCCAGTCCGCACTCCAAGACTGGTCTACAGCACAAGAGCCGGTGGCAGGGGATTTTGAGGCAACAAGCCCCGATCAAGAGGTTTCTAGAAGTGATTCAACCGAGGTGCCGGTGCATATACAGCCCATAGCGGAAGAAGAACTCTCGGTTCAAGAAGAACGGCTTACCAATGACGATACTCCACCGGCTCAAGTGGCTGTTACAGACGAGTCTTGGCAAGAAGTGATAGATAACCTAGAAACAGAGGATACTGCACAGGAGAGGCCTCACAAGAGCTACGGAAGGCTGTTTAAAGCAAGAAAAGCAATTCTACGAACGATATTCATAGCGGTTGCACTTAGCGCAATGACCCTTGCCGTCTTTGGAAGTGGAATTGTAAACAAGATAACGGGGAATAAGTATTATCGTTTTAACGAGCTCAATGTAATCACCGGAACAACAGTCTATAAAAGATAGTATTTATAACGATTTCTCGTCTCGTATAGACAAATAATAAATCTCGGTAGGTATTTTCGTATTTCTACATACAGAAGATCAGAAAGAGTATTTTGTGTCGCACAATAATATAAAGATATCTTTTGCGACATACATTATATATATCTATCTGAAGCAAATATTTTCGTTCACATAGTTTTGCACTAGCGCCCGATCTCCATGCCTCTTCTTTGGCACGAGAGGCTCGTATAAGGCATACGTTGAGCCATATATCGAGATGAAATTTTTGATGTGAGGAAACAAAGACTTTTGGCTGTCACCAAGAGGCGAGTACGGTATGCAATTTTGATTCAAAAAATCTTAGATTCAGTACACCAGACAGGAAAATATTTCTAGAAATTTTTTACGAAAAGTTTAGTCGGAGTTTATCCACATGGAAAATCGATAAAACGCCGGAATATCAAGGTATTATTTAGATAAATCGCTCATCCGACATGGAACCTTTACTCGAAAAAAATCTCATTTCGACCAAGTCGGCTTCAGAGCTTTCTGGATATTCTTCAGACTACCTTTCGCGCCTTGCACGTTCTGGAAAAGTGAAGGGCGAACAGGTTGGTCGGACATGGATTGTTGAACGTGAATCTTTGTTCGCGTTTATGCAAACGCAGGGACAACGTAATCAAGAGCTCGCGCGCGCACTCGCGCGTACGCGCGCGAACGAATATCGAGAACGAGCCAATGCTTCGATTACGCCACGTGCTTTTAGTTTTGCCAAGCAGTCGGTAGAACACTTTCGCCCACACGTAGCTCTTCGTGTTCCAATCTCCCTCGTACGCCACGCTGGAGCCGCATTCGTTGCCATCCTTGTTGTTTCTATGGGTGCACTTTTTGGAAACAGCACAACGTTCAAGGCGCTCGTCGCACAAACCGGAATACTCACTGCGCAAACGCAAGAAGGCTTTGCGGTATTGCGCACTGAGTTTGCAAACTTCTCTGCAGAAAAAATTGCAGACATAAAAAATAACGAAACTACCGCAACACTCGCCGTAACGACAAACACAAAAAATATTTCCGCACTCACGCTCCCATCGCATATTGCGATTGCTGAAACATCGTTGTCGGTTCCTGAACGAGCACCAGTGGCGCCACTGTTTGCTACGAGCACCGCGCCGCCGTTTTCACTTGGCGACAGTGCGCTCGCTGTCGGAACTCGTGTACGTGATTTCATCACTCAAGCACCACACACCGCGCTTCACGCGGATTTGTCGTTCGCACAAACGATTGTTGACGGAACACAGGCAGTGCTCACCGGATATCAAAACGGCGTTACTGCGTGGGTCACTGGTTCACCAAAAATTGCAGAAGGCACTACCATCGCGGTGTATCGCATTGGCGACGGTGTTGGTGGTGCCGTTCAAAAAGCACCAGCGTTCGCGCTTGGTGCGTATGAGCATGGCGTTCTCGCGTTTGTACAGCATTCAACCAGCGTTGCGCAAAACGTGTTGAACGCTGAAATTGCACTCGGCACATCGCTCAGCAATCTTTCTGCACACACGGCTCAAGCAACACTTACACCGTTCGTGCGTACTGGTGAAGCACTTGCAAACGGTGCGTCACTTGCGCAAGAAGAATTTACACACGCTCACACAACGCTCGCGGAGATTTCAACTGCAACAAAAAATACTGCACACGCCGTAGCAATTTCCATCACTGCCGCCGGTCACCCACTTTTTGCAAGCGTAGTGCTTCCGGAAGAGCCAACACTCCTTCGCGCTTTTGTACCACGATCGTTATTTGATACCACCAGCAGTCTTGCCCTTTCTACCTACCACTTCATCAACGGTATTTTTGCAACAGGGCTTCGCGCTATCGCCTTTGTCTTGGAACCAATTCCGCCGCTTGCTTTTGCGCCAGCACCGGAAGGACACTTTGGCGCAAACGGCACAACAACGCAGTCGTTCACCACGGTAAACAACTACGTTTCGCCTTCGTACACCACTACAGGTGTCGACAAAACCTACGTAGACGCAAGTGTGAATTCACTCCACGACTTTGTGTCCGCAAGTTTTGACAGCTTCGCGCGCAACTTCCACGTGAGTGGTTCGAGTGGTGGTTCCGGAAGTGTTACTTCGGTTGCGGCATCGGGCGGTACCACCGGCCTTACCTTCACCGGCAGTCCTATCACGTCAACAGGAACACTTACACTCGGCGGAACGCTCGCTATTGTAAACGGCGGAACGGGCACTTCTACCGAACCAACATACGGCCAAGTATTGCTTGGGAATGCGGCGGGTGGATATGATTTGGTTGCAACATCAACGCTCGGTATTGCCGCTGGCGGGAATCCTTCATGGGGAAGCATTATTGGAACGCTCTCAAACCAAACTGATTTGCAAAACGCACTCGATGCAAAATTTGCACTTTCCAACTGGTACGCAACCACCACCGACGCCCTCGCTGAAGGCGGAACAAACAAGTACTTCACCAATGCGCGTGCTGACGCACGCGCCGTTGCCGTGCTCTCTGCCACAACTTCCGTTGCATCAATTACCGATCTTCCAAATCTTTCGCTTCCCGCTTCACAACTTTCCGGAACGGTTTCGGTTGCGCGCGGCGGCACGGGGGTTAACGCTTCTGGATACACCGGTATCTTCGGCATCAACAACGGCACGGTATACAACGCGGCCACCACCACGTTCTCTTCAGGGCTTTCATATGCAAGTGGAAATGTTACTAACACAGGTGTACTTTCAAACGTCGCTGGAACCGGCATCAACGTTTCTGGCGCAACCGGAAACGTAACCATTTCAAACACAGGCGTGCTTTCAGTTGCGCAGTCTTCCGGTTCCGCACAAACCGGTGCCATTACGTTTGCAACGTCGTCAACGGCAATTAACAACGATTGGGGCATTACGAATTCTTCTGGAACGTTCACGTTCAATCTCCCAAGCGCAAGCGCATCAGTACGTGGCCTTCTTTCAGGAACTGACTGGTCAACGTTTAACAACAAACAAACCGCCGGCAGTTACATCACTGCGCTCACGGGTGACGTAACAGCAGTGGGTCCAGGAAGTTCTGCGGCAACTATTGCGAACAACGCAGTGACTTTTGCAAAATTCCAAACCGTCAGTGCAAATTCCATCATTGGAAATCCAACTGGTGCAATCGGAAACGTTCAAGCGATTGCAACGTCGTCGCTTGGTATCGCACTTTCTGACACCACTGGTACGCTTTCCGTTGCGCGCGGCGGCACGGGTTCAACAACGCTTTCCGGCATTCTCGTAGGCAATGGAACATCGCAAGTAAACACGCTCGTTATTGGTTCAGGTCTTACGTTTGATGGCACGACGATTTCTTCCACTGCCGGTGGTGGCTCGGTAACATCGGTTGATGCATCTGGTGGCACCACAGGCCTTTCATTCACGGGTGGCCCAGTCACGGGTGCAGGCACACTTACACTCGGCGGAACACTCGCAATTGCAAATGGCGGCACTGGCACTTCAACCGCACCAACGTACGGAAAGGTTCTTGTTGGCGATGCAAATGGTAATTGGGAATATGTCGCAACATCTTCGCTCGGTATTTCTTCGGGCGGCGGCACGTGGGGTTCAATTACGGGCACGCTCTCAAACCAAACTGATTTGCAAAATGCATTGAATCTTAAATTTGATACGACTTCGTTCGGCTCCTCCTTCTACACTTTCTTCAACGCCACAACGACTGACGCCCTCGCCGAAGGCGGAACAAACCAGTACTACACCGACGCTCGTGTGAACACGTTCCTCGCCACGGTTGATAAGGGTTACTTCTTCTCAACAACATCGGCAAACACATGGCTCACCACAAAATCCACCAGCAACCTTGCTGAAGGTTCCAACCTTTACTTCACCAGCGGACGTGCGGATACAAATTTCATTTCAAATCTCGCGGCTACAACGTCTGTTGATTCCATCACAGTGCTTTCACATCTTGGAACGGTAAACACGGCGCTCACTGGAATCCTACGAGCAACGGCAGGTGCGCTTTCCACGGGCGCAATCGATCTTGCTTCAGGAGATGTTACGGGAATTCTTGGGCAGGGTAATGGCGGCACTGGAATCAATTCCTACAATCCAGGCGACATCCTTTATGCTAATGGCGGCGGAAATCTGGTAGCACTCCCTGTTGGTTCGGTCGGTAAAGTACTCACCATTTCCGGTGGGCTTCCATCGTGGCAAGCACCAAGCGGCGGTGGTGGTGGCGGAAGTGTGTCTGGTGCATGGGCAACCACCACCGACAATCTTGCGATTTACCCAACAACAACGTCGTGGGTTACTATCGTCGGCAGTAATTCAACGACGACCGCAAGCTCCATTCTCGAAGTTAACGGCACATCGTATTTCTCCGACACGCTTGCGATTGCAACGACGGCTCCGTCTGGTTCTGCAAAACTCGATGTCGGCGGAAACGCATACATCACTGGTGGAGTTGGTATTGGTTTGATCAATACCACTGCGGGATCACTTAAAACTTCCGGTAACGCAACCATCGGCGGCACGCTTACTGTTGATTCACTCACTGGTCTTCTGAAAGCAACAAATGGTCTTGTTTCTACCGCAACCGCCGGCACCGACTACGTCGCAGGTGGCGCCGGTTCTGCAACCACAACACTTTCCACAAGTGGTGCACTTTCGTTCTCCGCAAATCCAGTAGTCTTCGGTTCTTCACCAATTACGCTTTCACTCGGTACTGTGGGCATCGCCAACGGCGGTACGGCAACCACCACCTTCTACAACGGCGGTGTTGTATTCAGCGACGGCACGAAGCTCACCCAGTCTGCCGCCGCCGCCAACTTCTATTGGGATGAGACGAATAAACGGTTGGGTATTGGCACCAATTCACCACAAACGCTTCTTGAAACGTCAGGTACTCAAGGTGCAGGTACGTTCACCGCAGTAACTTCTGGTGTCCGCAATACCATCACCAACACAAATACCGCCAACAACACCTATAGTGGTATAGGATTTAATACCGTCGATACCAACGGCGTATCAACAACCACAGGTCTTATTGTAGGTATTCAT
>JBBQUV010000004.1:0-79590 GCA_038212075.1 Minisyncoccia bacterium
ACTGTTAGGGTAGGAAAGAGTGATCGTTGTGCCTTTAGGACTGCTTTCTCGCACAAGTTGCGCGTTTAGTTGGTTTGCAAGAGAAGCAACAATGCTTGTGCCAAGCCCTTCTTGGCCTTTGATGCTCGGAGTGTAGCCAATACCGTTGTCGCTAATTTGTAGCACCCATTTTATTCCATTTGCTTTGTAGGTTATTTCCACTGCGCCGGTGCCTCCCGGAAAGGCATGTCTTAGAGAATTTATAACCAGTTCGGTTGTGAAAAGTCCCAAGCTCACTGCTTCTTCGGAACCGATGGTTCCTTCTTCGGCGTGCACGGTAATGGTGATTGGTTTACGTCCACCAATCATTGAATGCGTAAGGCTTTCACAGAGTGATGTTAAATAGGGGCCAACGCGTATTGACTCGTCGAGTCCTGCTGGGTCAAGATGACGTTGCACTGTCGCAATAGAAAGAATACGTTCGTGAGCATCTTCAAGGTCGTGCCTTGATTCATCTGAAGATACGGTGCTTGCCTTTAAAAGGAGAATACTGGAAATGAGTTGGAGACTGTTCGCGATGCGATGGCTCATTTCCTTCAGAAGAATGCTTTTTTGTTCCGACAGTTTCTCGAGTCGGTGTTCTATTCTGCGACGATCGGTAACGTCAATAATAGACAAGAGCATCTTTTTTCTGTCATTGTCGTAATGGATTTCGCGGGCATTAATAAGCATGGCGCGCGTGCCGAGGGTGCGAAATTCGTGTACTACTTCATAGTCTTCAACCGTGCGATTTTTTGGTATTACTTCTTCAAGCAGTTTTTTAAGTGCAGGTATGTTCCATTCCCCGTTACCGAGGGCATAAAAAAGCTTATTACGTGTCTCTTCGTGCGTAATATTAAATTTTGTATAAAACGAACGACTTGCCGTAACAACGCGCAGATGTTCATCAAGTACTATGAGTGGCTCACGCACAGTGTCTATGATTGCCCTCGTGAGTATGTGGCCTTCTTGGGGGTCACCGAGAGGATCAGGAATCTTTGGAGGGTGGTTCACCGCTTCACAGTATACTCATTTACCGTAATAGCTATCAGTAGTATATCCAGAAGGATATAAAGGGGAGATGAGGAATTAAAAATAATTTCCTCACGTATTCTTCATGTGGGGCGGAGTAGCATACAACCTTACTTGCATCGAGTGCTCGCTCGTCGCACTCAATAAAACAACAACACTATGCTTTGGACTATTGCCGCCGTACTTCTTATTCTTTGGTTGCTCGGATTCAGTTTCAACGTTGGTGGGAGCCTTATTCACGCACTGCTGGTCATTATAGTGGTAGTGATCGTTATTCAGCTCCTCAGCTAATTACTCATCACTAAAAATTATGGACTCCTATAACTCGCCTTCAACAAAGCCTATTTTTCGCGGTACGCAGATCGTGTGGTACATTCTTGCGCTTATAGAAATACTACTCGCGTTCCGTTTCGTACTTAAAATGACCGCGGCCAATTCCAGTGCGGGATTCACGAGTTTTATATACGGCATTACTTGGCCGTTTGCTCAACCGTTTATTTCTGTATTCCGCCTGACAGTAGTGCAGGGAAGTGTTTTTGAGTGGACGACACTACTCGGCATGTTCGTATATTTCGTTATTGCGTGGGGAATCATCAAACTATTCCTTATGAGCAAAACGGTTTCGACTCCGGAAGCTGCCGCAAAGCTCGATCAGCAGGAACGACCGCAAAGTTAAAAAATGCAAATACAAAACACACATGGCGCCTTTGGCGCCATGTGTGTTTTGTATCGTTTAAAACGCTAAAGTTACCGCGAAAACGAAAAGGAGAATAACCATTTCAATAGTGAGAGCAACTACGGCAAGACGCCAGTGGATGGACCACCCTACACCAATAAGCGTTTTATCCGGATGGTTTTCTAAAAACTCTTTAAAGTTTGGGTTTAACCCGAATATATTCCAGTAGTTCATATCGAAATTCTATCATGCTGGAGCGACTGTAAGGTTTGAGGGGTAGCCCCGTCTTCTCTTATGGGAACATTTTACGCCCTACTTACAAGGTTATATATAATCACATGAACAGCATTACAAAAACAGTTCTCAGTTTGGCTTCAGTTGTTGTTGGCCTCGGCATGACCGGGGGTGTTGCTTTTGCGGCATCGAACGACCAGGTTGCTTCTGATGCGGCGGTCTCGTTTGAAAAAGCGGCACTTGCTTCAGCGGCACACGGTACCTGCGACGCAACCTGTATGAACACACTCAAGCACTACGGCGACCGTCTTACGACTGATCGCATTACCGCGCTTGCAAATCTACAGGCACGCATAACTGGTGCTAAGAAACTCTCTGATGCTCAGAAGGCAGCGTTTTCGGCTACCATTAGCACGAATACCGCATCAATGGTTGCCTTAAAGGCAAAGATTGACGCCGACACTGATGTCAGTGTTCTTACTGCCGACATCCATTCTATCTTCACTGACTATCGCATCTACGCGATTGTAAAGCCACAGATTGGCATGGCTGCTGGTGCAGATGCAATGGGTGTAAACGTTACGGACTTCGCTACGCTTTCTGCAAAATTGCAGACACGTATCGATGCGCTCGTTGACGGTTCCACCAAGAGCCAAGCTCAGGCCGCACTTAATGATATGAATGCAAAAGTTGCAGATGCAAAAACGAATGCAGATGCCGCATTTGCTGAAATCGCAAATCTTGCTCCAGATCACGGAGATGTGACTATCAAGGCTGCGAACAAGGCGGCTGTTGCTGATGCACACACAAAGATGCAGATTCGACGCGATGACATGAGCCACGCTCATGCAGACATCAAAACGATTCGCACGCTTCTTGGTGCATAAGTAAAGGTCGTATCTAACTAAGATACAAAACACCACCGGCGCCGAAAGGCGCCGGTGGTGTTTTGATTACTTTGCTAAAAACCTATACGTTATGATTGGCGCCCAAATAAGAAAACTCGCAAAGCCGATGATAAAAAAGGTCGGTATGATTTTTACGGGAATTATTTCCCCAAACCACAAAGATATAAGGAATGAGCTCGCACAAAGAAGCATAAACGTCCAAAATATTTTGAGTGCTATGCGTTCAGTCATTATCTATTCTAACTACTCGTATAGGTCGAAGGTTGCTGATATGGGAAGTGGCGGATTTGCTATAGTGAACGCATGACCAAAAAGGGAACTGCTGGTGGTGCGGTGCATAGAATGCCGACGGATTTTCGCAAGGCAGTAGAATCTGATCGTCGGGTGAGGGAAGTGTGGGCAGACATCACACCGCTTGCGCGCAATGAGTGGATTTGTTGGGTTACGTCTGCCAAGCAAAAGGAAACGAGAGATCGCCGTATAACGGTTGGTATTGATAAAATGCGTAAAGGTATGCGTCGGCCGTGTTGCTGGGCAGGATGCCCACATCGCTGAATATTATCCGCATTTTTGACAGCGACAGCCCTTTGGTTTTATGTGTTTGTCAAAATATTCTTTTCCATAATCATACGTAAGCTCTTCGCCCGCTTTTATACGTTTGCGCGAGAAAATAAATACTTTACCGCTCGGGCCTTCCGCTTCGCAGTTTGGGCGACACGAGTGATTGATATAGCGCGCAAGGTTTGAAGGAATATTTCCGTCTATAGTTTTGCCTTTGGCAACCTCAAAAAAATATTTACCAGCGTCTTCTATAGCCTTACGTTCACTAACGACGCGACCGGTGTATTCAATAACGCAGACCCCCTTGGGAATATCTTCTTCGGCAAACAATCCTTTTCCTGTGCTTGAGCGGCGTACGGAAAGTGCGTACCCTCCAGGGGTATATTTTGATTTTCTCATTTGCTCCGCATTATACCCATATAAGAATAATTACCTAAAAGAAACAGTATTTGGGTTTCTTTACACTTTCCTTTTTTGACTGATCACGAATCACCTAGAGAGCTCGGGATCGAGAAAAGATGCTTTATTTGCGTCAAATATTCTTTGGGGTAGGCTTTGGGGTGCGTTGGTATCCCAGAATCCGCGAAAGTCCCAGCCATCATCATCGTAAGGACCAGCTCGGTAAGGTTTCCTCGAATAGCCTCCGTGGCTCCTCGGACATCTTCGCGGCGGTGGACTGGCACTTCGCTCTCGAATACAAGGAGCAGGACGACATCGTCGTTTTCAACCACCTCAAGGCTCGGCAGACGGAAAAGCAGAAAGAGTTCTCGGTGAAGCTCATCCGAGACAAAGAAACAAAGGCTCTTGGCTTCGAGTACCTCGGTGAATTCGATAGGGACCGCGAACTGAAAGACGAAGCCAAGGAAGTCATTATTGACCTCTTCACCAAAAGCGAGAGTAAGACACTCGGACGGCAGGAAATCCTGAATCGTCTTGGGAAAAGCTACAAAGCTCGCACTATCTCAGCTGCCCTCAACGGTCTTGTGGAGGATGACAGGAAACTCACAAAGGAAAACGGTGGGCATGGAGCGCACTTCTATACCCACGCCGAATCCGTCCAAATCTCTCTTGAGGAATCCTCAAGTGTGGAAAAGCCGGTTGTGGAAAAAGCTTAAGAACTTAATATCACAACAAATATGGAACAGCAACAAGCAGTAGTCTACATTCGCGTAAGCACGGAAGACCAAAAGGACGGACTTAGTCCTGATGTTCAGAGAAGCTTATGTCTCAAGCGGGCACAGGAAGCAAAGTACGAAGTCATTGAGGTAATTGATGAAAGTGGTATCAGTGGCTTCAAGGAACGAGATGGTATCAAAAAAATACAGCAGTACATTAAAGATGGAGAAGTATCGGCTATCATTGCTCTCTCATCAGACCGGCTCTTCCGCAACGCACCAGCACATATGGAAATGATGAGGCTTGCACTTGAGCATGAAGTGAAAGTGCTTTATGTCTCTGGGAGTACTCCTGACGGCTCTGCTACTTCCGTAATGGCGGATTCAGTAGGCGCGGTAATCAATCAGTTCTACCGGGACCAAGTCTCTGAAAAGGTTAAGGCGACGCTGTACGCAAAGGTTGAGGCTGGTTATTTCCCATCGCTTCCTCCTGTGGGCTACTTGAATGTCGAAAAACTAAACGCACCTGACCGCTTTGGGCAGAAAGTTATCGAGCCACATCCGGTAATGGCTCCGCTTATTAAAGAGCTTTTCGCCCTCTATTCAACGGGTGTATACAGCGTGTATGACCTTACTGACCTAATGAACGAACGAGGTATGAGGAGCCATAAAGGGTTTCCTCTTTCACCAAGTCGAGTTTTCGACCTTCTTAAGAATAGGGTCTACCTAGGCGAAGTTAAATGGGGTAAAGCCTTCTGTAAGAACGGCAAGCATGAACATCTTGTAGACGAGGATACATTCAACCGAGTGCAAGCTGTTCTGGCAACGAACAATCACAAAGCTACTCGCCGCAGGAAGCATAAGTGGCTACTTGCAGGATTTGTAAGGTGCAGTAATCACGGAAGACGATATGTCGGCGAATGGCATTAAAAAGTTAAAAGGTATCGCGTACTACCACTGTCCCAACCGGACAGGCTGTGGGAAGTATTGCGAAATGAACGAGCTTGAGGACATGGTGGCTAAGGAGTTCCGTAAGCTTCATTTCTCTGAGGACTTTGTAAGTCTTGTCATTGAAAAGACTCGAGCCAAGCTTGTTGCGGGGCGCGAAGTCTATGAAGGGCGGAGGCAGTCTCTTGTGAACAAGCGCACGGGCTTTGAAACCCAGTTAGTGACTCTGGAAGACAAATTGCTCAACAATGCCATCGATAATGATGACTTCAAAAGACTTCGTGGTCAGACCAAGGTAAAGATTGAGGAGATCGAGGAAGAACTGATGCGCCTTAAGAACGAGCGAGAGGTGGACATAGATGTAGTGCAAGAAGTTCTACTTCTCACCCGAGATATCTATGGAGCGTATACGAAATCTTCATTCGACCTCAAGCGGCAATATTTGTCATTCTTTTGGGAAAGATTCGAGGTTCTCAACGGCGTTATATTAACAGCGGTTCCAGCCCCGCTTTTTGAGCAGCTTTTGGAGGCTGAACAAGCATTTGCGAATCACCCTAAAAACGAAAAAGCCTTAGATAAGGCTTTTTCTGACGGCGTTATATTATCAGCACCTTTGCTCCGGCTCCAGGATTCGAACCTGGGACCAACTCGTTAACAGCGAGCTGCTCTACCGCTGAGCTAAGCCGGAATGTTTTTCTATCTATAGCCGCACCGCAAAAGTATACACAGCGTGGCTATCTAAAACAACCTTACCTACTTAGGGGAGGTTATAGAAGGTATATGAACAAAAAGTGGGTTACGGTCGGGACGGTGCTAGGCCTGCTTGCCATAGTGTTTGGTGTGTATCAGTATTTTGCCCTTCGGAAAGCACACAGCACATTTGAAAATTACTACGCGTTTCGGGGCTGTACGGCACTTCTTGAAAAAAATGATACCTACGCAGTCTGCAAACTTCCATCCGGAAATACTATTAAGCTCGTAAAAATAAACGACGCGTGGTACTTAGACGGCGATGGTCCGGGAGTGTGGTAACGATTACTGTCCGCGCATAAAGTCCGCGTAGTTCATTTCTTTTTTGCCTTCGGGGACAATTCGATCTGGAGTGAATTCGCCGGATTTTGAAAGGGAAGCAGTGATGATTTTTACGCGCAGTTGCTTGCCGTTTTTTTCAGCGAAAAAATAGGTGCCCGGAGATTCTGCATAGGCACGATATTTTGCCCAGTTTGTTTTTGCATTCCCTGCAAGGTCAAGTTGTCCTTCGCTTTTATCTATTTTCCCGCAATGAGTAAATTGTGAAGCGTCTTGCGGTGTGAATGTTGCGGTACCGTTTTCAAAAGACGGTAAAGTATTGGCAAGGAGTTCTGCGCCGATGGTAACGAGGCGCGGGCGAAGGTCTTTAGTGGTTTCTACCGCCTCAATAGCTACTTCTTTTTGCGCAAGAATGTCGCCAGCATCGAGTGCTCTGACCATTTTTTGTATTGTCACCCCCGTTACCATTTCGTCGTTCAAAAGCGCCGCTTCAACAGGAGACGCTCCGCGGTATTTTGGTAAAAGGGAATAGTGAATGTTCAAAATACCAAGAGGAAACACCTCAATCAGTTTTTGCGGAAGAATTTTTCCGTAGGCGACGCAGATGCCATACTCTGCGCCATACATTTTAATTTCCTCAACGATTTCAGGAGTAATTTTTTCCGGTGTAAGAACGGGAATGTTGTGCGAAACAGCAAGGGCGTTTGTTTCTGACGGGGTGAGTGTGAGCCCTCGCCCTTTTGGTGCATCGGGCGATGTGATAACAAGGGCAGGAACATATCCACGGCCAATAAGTATGGCAAGGGTATCGCTTGCAACGTACGGAGTGCCAAAATAAACGAATTTTTTATGCATCGGATGTTTCGTTGTACATGCCATCAGCAAGTCGCTTTGCTTGGCGTTTCTTTCTGTTTTCTTCACGATCTTCTTCGCGTGTTTCAAGAAGATCGGTGGCATGGTCAATAAACAGAACGCCCTCAAGATGGTCCATCTCATGCTGAAATGCTTGAGCCAGCAGGCCGCCCGCACCTCGTTCAAACTTCTTTCCACTTGCGTCGTATGCCTTTACGGTGGCGCGGTCTTTGCGCTTTGTTTTGCCGTACACATTGCGCACAGAAAGACACCCTTCATCCACGGAAGTATTTTTTTTAGAAAGACGTACAAACGAAGGGTTTATAAACACACCAACTTCGGGCATAGGTTCCTCTTCAGCTTCCTGCGACGGCGCAAGCATGCGGTCGTATCGCACGAGAAAAATACGGTAGGGAATACCAACTTGTGGGGCGGCGATAGCAACACCGTCTTTTTCAGCATCCAACGTGTCGCTCATATCGTCGAGCATTTTTTTGAGCTCGGACGTACCAAACAACTCCTCTGGAAGAGGGTTTGCTTTACTGCGAAGCACGTCGTCGCCATCGGTGCGTATGGGGAGAACCATAGCGGGACTATAGCAATAATGCATGAAAAAAGCACCGCCGAAGTTAATCGTGGTGCTTTCACATTTTACCGCCGCGCCACTAGCGCAAGCAATCGCGAGCGGAGTCTTTGCTCACTATCACTCTTGTCTCCCATGCCGATGAGGACGAGGTGATTTGCGAAAGCGCGTCTAGGGCGCGGCGGAAGGTCTCCTGTAGGGGCGGGCGATGCGACGAACTGCGTCGCTTTTGCTCAGGATGACCTAACTATGTACGTAAAGAACGGCGTGCCGGTGCGGGCGTGGATACGGGGAGGGGCTTACCGCTCCATCTGGGACCTAAACGGAGTCTTGCGTTTCCGTCTTTGACACCCAAATTAGCCCGCACCGACAACGTGAAGACAATACTACTAAACTAGATAGTAGTCAATCTATTTAAAACGGGTTCAAATCTGAGTGTTTTTTCGGGTCAATTTCCCACCAGAACTTCTTACTAAAATTTTTTGCCTGACTGCATACGCTTTTCAAATAGTACAAATCTTTGGTTGGAATTTGCTCCAAGATGTAGCCCATGCGTGACATGGTAAGGGGGCCGTGCCCATCTTTTTGGCGAGCGTAATTTAAATGTCGCACAAAAAACTGCATTAGTTCGCCCCGTTCGGTTTTACGGCTTTTCGTTGCTTTTGCTTCCTGGAGCTTCTTCTGTATTTCCGATGAAAAATCTCCAATCGGCTTCATACGCCGAGTGTATCATGCACGCTAAAAACTCACGGAGTAGGTGTGGCCGGCGTCTTGTACGTAGAATGTGGTGCTTGAGGCAGTACCAAGCATTGGTGCGGTACCACGCACAATGGGGGCAAAATATTGCGGACTGCGCGGATCAAGACCGAGCGCGTACACCCAGTCGCCGGCAGATACAATCACGGCGTCAGTTCGGTTTGGAAAAGGAATCACCGAGTGCAGTGGTGCGACGGGCGCGTACACAATAGTGGGTGAACACACGTTGTCACTGCATAGGAATTCGGGCGGTGTGCAGGATGGTGTGGTGGTTGCCATGCTCACAATAACGCGGTTGGCAGACACAAAGACATTGGTACAGCCCATGGAAAGCGGAGCGGCTTCAGTCGGAAATTTCGTGAGTGATACTGCACGCGCCGCCACGACAGCGTCATCGCCGGAAAGTTTTTTAGGATCGGGCTGACGCGGAACCAAAATTGGTGAGACCGTTACGGTTTTGCTTGAATCAATTGCTACGATTGCACTCCATGGTTCTTGATTCGGCACGTCAACAATAATAGTGTGATTGCCCGGAACAAGGTCAGCAGAAAGTGAACCCGCTTTTTGGGTGGTACCTCGCGGAGATTGGTCGGCATACAAAGAGGAGCCGGTCGGAAGGTCAGTAACAATAAGTGTGCCAACGCGCACAATGGTTAGGCCAGGGCCCGGACGATACCCGAAAGCATAGCCACCAATAATGATGACAAGGAAAAGACCCACAAACAAAAGAATGAGGTGTCGGCGTAGGTGTTTTTGAATAGTTTCAGAATCAGGCATATACGGTTCGCTGTTGGTGTGAAAGATACCAAAGAAACGGCAAGCGCGCGAACTGGGGACTATCCCCCGACGCTCTCTATGTGTGCCCCTAGGGATGTTAGTCGTGCGACCAAGTCTTCGTACCCGCGATTTATGCTGTATACGTTTCGTAGAAGGGAACGGCCTTCGGCGCCGAGCATACCAATTAATAGTATGGTCGCGGGGCGCAGTGCGGGTGGGCACACGAGTTCTGCTCCGCGTAAGTGGCTTGGACCGGTGATTTGAATGCGGTGAGGATCAAGAAGAACCGTGTTTGCGCCAAGGCGATCTAGTTCGGTGTAATAAATGGCGCGCTTTTCATACACCCAGTCGTGAATAGCAGTGGTGCCCGCCGCTTGTGTGGCAATGACCGCAAAGAACGGCAGGTTATCAATGTTGAGTCCAGGGTAAGGACGTGCGTGAATTTTTTCAGGGAATGCAAATAGCTCTGAGGGTTTTATAGAAATGTCGGCAAGCTTAGTAATGCCGTTTTCAGAAATACCAGCACCAAGAATAGAAAACGCTAAACCCATTTTTTCCAAAATAGAAAGTTCTACTTCAAGAAATTCAATGGGTGCACGTTCTATGGTGATGGCGGAATGGGTGACTGCCGCGGCGGCGATAAAAAACATGGCATCGGTAGGGTCTTCGGCAACGGTGTAGGTAACGTCTTTTTTTATTTTTGACACACCCGTCACACGAAGCGTGGTAGTGCCTACGCCCTGAATAGTTACGCCGAGTGCCTGCAAGTATCCGCACACTTCCTGCACTTGGTAGTTTGCCGATGCGTATTTAATAATGCTTTCGTTTTCAATACCTGCCGCGGCAAACAACGCGTTGATGGTGGCCGTGTCACTTGATTCATACAGAATAACGGTGGCAGGATGCAGTTCTTTATGACTTATGTGAAAACGATCACTCAAAGTTTCGATAGAAACACCGAAGTCTTCAAGTGCGTTTAGGTGGGGGCGCACTGAACGAAGACCAAGAGTACAGCCACCCGATTGTGGAATATCAAATGTGTCAAAGCGATGAAGCAAGGGGCCAATGAACATCAAAATACTTCGCGTACGTGTTGCCGCTGTTCGGTCAATGTTGCCAAGCACGATCGTGTCGGGCGGAGTGACGGTGAGGTCGTGATCATTCCACTCTGCCGTGACGCCAATGGACCGAAGCACTTCCACCAGGCGGTTTACTTCTTCAATCTTCGGCATTTTTTGGAGCGTGGTTACGCCGCGGTTCAAAAGGGTTGCCGCAAGGAGTGCAACGGCGCCATTTTTTGAACGGTTGGTTACGACGGTACCAGACAGCTTCTGACCGCCTTCCACCCTAAACCCAAGCGTTTCATCTCCAGCCATTGCGTGCAATTGTACCATCACTTTTTGGAGTGTGACTTCACGACTCACCTTGTTTGTCGTTTTTCCGCCCGTTACGGTATGATGTCGCTATGTCGTTTTTCTCTCCGAAGCTTGGTATCGATTTGGGAACAACAAATGTGCTTGTTTTTTTACCCGGGAAGGGCGTGGTGCTAAATGAGCCATCGGTGGTTGCGGTTGATAAAGAAACCAACAAAGTGCTTGCGATTGGCGTGGAGGCAAAAAAAATGATTGGCCGCACTCCTGACGGCATCATTGCGTATCGCCCCATGAAAGATGGCGTGATTGCCGACTACCGTGTGACGCAAGCGATGCTCAAATATTTTATGAAGAAGGCCCTTGGTAAATGGAATCCTATGCGCCCCACGGTTTTGATTTCTGTTCCAGCGGGAGTGACGTCCACCGAAAAGCGTGCGGTGATTGAAGCGGCAATAAAAGCGGGTGCAAAAGACGCGTTTGTAGTGAAGGAACCAATTCTTGCGGCTATTGGTGCTGGTATTCCCATCCAAGAACCAATGGGGCGCATGGTGGTAGATATTGGCGGCGGCACCACCGACGTTGCGGTGATTTCGCTTGGCGGTATCGTTGCCGCCGCTTCCGTAAAGTGTGCAGGCAATCGCCTAGATGCCGCCATCACCGACCATTTGAAAAAGCAGTACAATCTTGCAATTGGCGACAAGAGTGCTGAAGAAGTAAAAATAAAAATCGGTTCGGCGGTGCCAATGAATGAAGAGCTTACTTTTTCGGTAAAGGGTCGCGACCTTGTTTCCGGTCTTCCTCGTACCGTGGAGGTAAAAACAAATGAAATTGTGGAAGCGCTCAATAGGGAACTACGCGAAATGATGGGTGCGGTGCGTAAGGTGCTTCAGGAAACGCCACCGGAGCTTGCAAGCGACATCATTGATAACGGCATCATTCTTACGGGTGGTTCCTCACAACTTCGCAACATGCCCGAGCTCGTGCTTCGCCGAACGGGCGTTAGGGCAATGCTCGCAAACGACGCGTACTTCTGTGTGGCGCGGGGTACCGGTATTGCACTCAAGCATTTGGATACCTACAAAAAAACTATCATCAGCAAGAAATAGTTTCTTTTGTCAAATATCTTGTAAAGTGCTAATTTTTCTAGATGGAACTTATCCGGCCGTTCGAACGGATTGGAAAGGGAGATGCCGCTATTGCGGGAGGGAAGGGTGCGTCTTTGGGCGAAATGACACAAGCAGGAATTCCGGTTCCACCAGGGTTTGTTGTGCTGGTGAATGCCTTCGAGCAATTTCTCAAAGAAACTGATTTAAATATTCAGATCAGTGCAATTTTGGATACCGTAGATACCGAAGCAATACACACTGTTGAAGGTGCGTCAGAAAAGATTCAAGCACTTATTTTGGCGGCGGCGATGCCAGAAGATTTGAAAACACTGATCGTTGCTGATTTTCAAAAACTCGGCGCTGAATTTGTCGCAGTGCGTTCAAGCGCAACTGCCGAGGACGGTGCGGCGGCGGCATGGGCAGGGCAACTTGATACGTACCTCAACACTACAGATGCGACCCTGCTTGAAAACGTACAACGTTGTTGGGCATCGCTATTCACACCGCGCGCGATCTTCTATCGTTTTGAAAAAGGACTTCACTCCACACACATTTCGGTCGCCGTTGTGATTCAAAAAATGGTTAACAGCGATGCCGCTGGTATCGCGTTTTCTGTGCACCCGGTTACCGAAGACTATAACCAGCTGATTATTGAAGCTGGGTTTGGGCTGGGTGAAGCCGTGGTGTCGGGGCAAGTAACGCCGGATTCCTATGTCATCACGAAAGTGCCACGAGAAATAATGGATAAGAATATTTCCGAACAAACGCGCGCGATATATCGAAAAGAGGGAGGGGGAAATGAATGGCGCAACATCCCGACTGAAAAAGCATCGCTACAGGTACTTACCGACGAGCAAATACTCGCACTTACCGAAACAGTCATTGGTATTGAAAAGCATTACGGCTTTCCTGTCGACACTGAGTGGGCAATGGAAAAAGGTGAAATGTACATCACTCAAAGCCGTCCTATTACGACACTCACCAATAATAACCAAGCAAGCGAATTACATTTTAATTCTCCAGCATTGCAGGGGTTTAATCCTACGGATTACGAGTACGACGGGCTTTGGAAGAATGATCTTTTCCCAACGTGTTTCTGGCAGGATTGTTGGGTGCCAGATGTCGTTACAGATATAAAGCTCGATATGCAGGGGGCAGGAGTGATGAATTTGAAGGGAGGTCATTTCCTAATCAATAAAGCGGCTCGAGCAAACGTGGACGCACAAATCAAACAGATTATCGACGAACGGAACGGTGCGTTTTTCAAAAACCTTGTCAGTGTGTCGGACAATATATTCTCTTGGGCAGTTGAGAAAGGAGAAGAAATAAAAACAAAGCCACCCACGCTCGATGCTTTCCGAGATTTTGTAGCTACCGCAAAGAAAGTAAATTTTCTTTGGCTTATTGGTGCGTCCTATATCCAGTGGCCTGTAGAGGAACGACTGCAAGAAGCGATTATCGAAGATAAGATTCCAGCCGAACATGCTCTGGATGTTGTGCCCAAGGTTGATACGCCACTTATTCGGTATCAAGAGGGCTTGACCTCGCTTGCGAAGGAGGTAGAAGGAAAGTCATTTGCAGAGATCAAGAATGATCCAACCCTATACGAAAAACTTGAGACACATGCAAAAGCCTATTCGTGGATAGAGATTTTCAATTTTATTGGAGAACCGCTAACTCCCGAACGACTGTACGAACAGCTTGCGCATATCGATACAACAAAATCTTTGCACGCGTATGTTCCGTCCTCACCGCTTTCTTCGAAACTCCAGTTTGTCGCAGAGTGCATGCAAGCAGTGGGGTATGTAAAGCAAGCCGGAGCAGAATACTTCTCTATCTTTTCTGAAAAAACTATACCGTTTCTGCAAAAAGTCGCTGGTGAAATTGGGCTAACCTATCGAGAGCTTATGTGTCTTTTGGTTGATGAAGTTGACCAGGCGCTCGAAGGAAAAATCACTACTGAGGAATTGAAAAAAAGAGCCAACAAGCGCCTTGAGACAGTAGATTGGGTGGTCATCGGCGGCGCAGACGGCAAAATGATATTTGCTGATGATCCGGCCGACATTAATCTTCTTGTGGAAAAGATGGTTCCTCGCATCGGAGCAGGCACGCAGGAACTTGTGGGACAGATTGGCAACCGAGGTTCGTTCACTGGCCCAGCTCGGATCATTATGAATACGTATGACTTCAATAAATTACAGCCCGGTGACGTGCTGGTGACGACCATGACGACACCGGACTTTATCGTACTTATGCAAAAGTCGGGAGCAATAGTTACCGACATAGGTGGGCTTTTATGTCATGCGGCAATTGTTTCGCGTGAGCTTGGAAAGCCATGTGTCATAGGTACGAAATTTGCAACGCAATTGTTTAAGGACGGAGACATGGTGGAGGTGGACGGAGACAAAGGAGTAGTGCGGAAGATATAGGGTATGAGTGAGAAAAGAATTATCTTTACCAAACCCTACGAGAGAGATTTTACGCTCGCGATAGAGGAGTATTGGGCGCGCGGATTTCTTGACGTCCTTCTGCCGCGCCTTGGCCTCACGTCACCGTTTGAAATATTTGAAATCTTCTACGTCACCGAGGAGAACATGCAGATATGGGAAAATGAAGCAGCTATTCAATGGATACAGGACGAATTGCTTGCGCGAGTGAACGCCAACCATGCATTTCTTGATCCATATATAGCAGAATACATGGCGCTCCTTGCGCCACTTGAAACATTTTGGCACCAAGGAGCCACGAATAACCTCTCCAAAATCAAAGAGTACAGCGAACTAATTCGAGTCGCCGCACCGCTTTTTTCGATGTGGTACTACCCGTGCATCGACGATCGGATTCCGGAGGATGTACTTATCCGACTGAAGGAGATTCGAAGGACCGATGAATTCTTCGCGAGCAACGATACTTTCATCAAGGACTGCATAGAGAAGCTCGGGGCGGAGCCGCGGCTCGGGAATCTCGTATATGCCGATGAATTTCCCAACATACCGAGTATGCAGGTACTGAAGATGCGTGCGGCAGGTGTCGTCGGCATCGACGGAAGACAGCAATTGGTAATGACACTTGAAGCGTATGCAAAGCAGCATCCGGAATATGAATTCGTCGGGTTGTTCGACAAGGTACCAGAGGTAAACGAAGTGAAAGGGCAGGTCGCGCAGAAGGGCATGGCGACTGGCACGGTGCGTATTGTGAAGAACAAGCGACAAATGCTCGACGTAAAAGATGGAGACATTTTGGTATCGCCGATGACCACACCTGACTTTCTCTCTGCGATGAAAAAAGCAGCAGCATTTGTTACTGATGAAGGTGGCATCATGTGTCATGCCGCTATCGTCGCTCGAGAAATGAAAAAGCCCTGCGTTATTGGAACTAAATTCGCAACACAAATCTTCAAGGACGGTGACCTGATAGAAGTAGATGCCGAACAGGGTATTATTAGGAAACTATGATTATAAAAGGTATGGCAGCAAGCCAGGGCATCGCAGAAGGCTCAGTCAAGATCGTGATTGGCTCAAACGATATCAGTAAGTTCAAAGAAGGCGATATTCTTGTCGCGGAGGTGACAGAGCCTTCAATGGTGCTCATGATGACTATGGCTGCTGCCATCGTTACCGATAAGGGCGGCATGACGACTCATGCAGCCATCGTTTCGCGCGAACTCGGCGTGCCGTGCGTCGTCGGAACCAGGGAGGCAACGACCACACTCAAGGACGGCATGCGGGTGCGTGTCGACGGTTCCGCCGGGACGGTCGAGATGCTCGATTGATATGACTCCTTCCTGGATAGACGAGTATGCTCGCTCCGTCCACCAAGCGTATGTAGGAATGGTGCCATCGCGATGGTCTTCGCTTGACGGATTGAAAGCGTATCAGTCGCAGCAAGGAGCTTCCTTCATTTTTCTCGAGCGTCTGCGCATAAAGCATACGGAACTCGGTACGAAGCCGGAAGTACTTTTCAAACTTTTCAGTACTGCATCCACGCTCCGTGCCACTTTTTTGTTCCTCGCTTGGGAATACGCGAAGATATCAGATAAAAATGAGTATCGTGTGCTCGCCCGAAACATATTCGATTGGCTCGATGGCATCCTTTCCGCGGGAATGCTCGAAGACAAATGGGTTCTTGCCAAGAATCTTATTCATACATCCGAGGAAGTCGCAGGTACCCTTACCGATACTCCGTGGATAGAAGAAAACCTGCAGGCCGTGAAGGACGCGGGGAAGATGTATGTAAGCGCCGCGTCAATAGGATTCGCCCTTTACCGCGACTTCTTTCCACAAGAAGCGCATGAAGCATACGGCCCTTATGACGCGAGCGAGCGTTTTGGTCCGGATACAACTCTTGTCGTAAAGCATTTCCCGAAATTGAAACCAGTCGAGCTCTGGCCCGAGGTGAAAAATTTTCCATACGAAGAAGTAACTATCTACCAGATATTGAAAGGAGTGCACTTCCGATGCGAACTTATCGGAATGCATTCTTTGTATGACGGTCCGTCTGTGCCGAACACAGCGGCCATAGCGGTAAAAGTAGACGGGCGCTTTCTGCCAGAAGATGAGATCGCGAAGGTTGCTATGGATATTGCGAAGCACGCAACCGAGTACTCGCATCTCTATGAGAAACTTACACTTCATGAAGCGAAGCTCAAATTTGTCGAGTGGGAAACGTATCAGTTCAACCGGCTCTTCGAAGCCGCCGGCATGGACTGGCGTCCGACAGATGGGCTCCTCGCGCCTGTGATGGCCAACGATATTCCTATGGGCATCTCCATCGATTCCTGGCCAGTATATGAGGAGTTCGTATCGAGTAAGGAGTACGAAGTGTTCTGGCTCCAAGACCTCTATAAATAATAAGACGACATACATGAAGCCTTATGTAGCACTCGGAGTTCGCAATAGGACGCTGATGGAGGGGTATGGTCTTCTTGATTCCTATAAGCGACAGATACCGGGTACGAAATGTCAGATAGAGAAGGCGCTCGACGTCGGAGAAGGGTACGCGGTGCGCCTCTGTCACAATGTTGAGGACAGGGCTCGTATTAGAAAGATAATGGAAGAAGAGGTCCGTGCTGGCATATATACGCAAGAATTCTTCGACGCTATAGATACGACTTATAAAGATATAGTCAAAGATTTGAAATTCTTCGAGGAAGTCGATTTTAGTTCCATTAGTTCCGACGAAGTCCTCGCGTATTTCGACCATTTCTATCAGCTAGTTGTTACGACGGTTCATCCGATGGTTCTCGGAATTTACGCTTCCGACTTGCAGGATGTGTTCGAAGCGGAACTCAAAACAGCTCTTGGGAATGATGCAAACGATGAAGTAGTGCTCAGTCATACTGCACTTCTTCTTACCCCTACTCGTCTTATAACCGTCCAGAAGGAAGAACAGCGGCTCTTTGAGATACAGGATCGTTTTGAGCACGAATATCCCTCAGGAACGGACGAGCAGTACGAAATCTGGAGTAAGCAACCCGATGCAGCTGTATTATTCGATACTCTTGTCACAAATCTCGGTTGGTTCCATATGGAATACCTTGGCGAGCCGCGTACCGCCGAGGAATATCAAAAGCAGATCGGAGAGCGCATCGCTGATCTCCGGAAGGCGGGGATCGAATGGACAACCCAGCAATCTCCGAAAGCACGTCTTGAAGAGCTGACGGGCGAACAGAAAGCATTTTTCGCTCGCCACTCTGATACCGCTCTACTGCAAGCGCTTGTCTTTACGATGCAGGAATATCTCATCGTCCTTGATTTCTCTAAAGCCGATCTCATTGAGGGATTGTATTATTCGAGACCCCTTCTTGCTGAGCTCGGCAAGCGCGTCGGACTCGATTCGTGGATAGACGTTCGTTACCTTACGCTGGAAGAATTGCGCGCATTCATACACGAGAAAAGGATAGTGAATAAAGACTACATCCGGGAGCGCAAGGAATACTGGACTGCGCTACTTGAGGACGGTGTCATCAGTCTCACGTACGGTAGAGAAGCGCGTGAACTTACTGATCGGATTCTCGAGAAAGATGAGGTTACTGATACAAAAGAGTTCAAAGGGCTTTCCGCATATCCCGGAGTTGTCCGGGGAATTGCGTGTGTAGTAACTTCAGCTAAGGATCGCGACAAATTTAAACAGGGACAGATACTCGTGACCGTAGATACGACAACGGAGCTTACATCTATTATCAAAAAATCCGCCGCCATCGTCGCGGACCAGGGAGGTTTGCTTTCCCATACCGCCATCGTTTCCCGCGAGTTCAAGATTCCGTGCATCGTCAGAACGAAGATAGGTACGAAGCTTGTGAAGGATGGGGATGAGATCGAAGTAGATGCTGGTAAGGGCATTGTCCGGATCCTTAACCAGAGAGAAAAGATTCTGCTATGCTTGCTGTATAACCAAAACTATTTATGGAACAAGGCTTCAGGCATACATACGCGGAAGGGAACGAGAAGGCTCCGAAGGCATTTCATCTTCGAATGCATATCTTCCGACATGGGAAGAAGGACGGCCCTCATGACGTGACCCCCGAAGTGGATATGGTAATGGCCCTGAAATCGGAAGGCAGGATGCAAGCCCATGAGAAAGGTGTCAGTTTAGGAACAACGGGCGGCGTTGCAAGTGGTAGCAGCCGAGCGCGTACCCGTGAGACCGCGATGCACGTCGCGCACGCGAATAATCCGGAAATAAAAGGTACCGAAACCTATGAAGAACTGGTTGAGAAACTGGGTAGGCCGTGGACGAATAAGGCATTCGACATGCCGTTTAGCAAGGATGACGAAGATTTTCCCATCATCCTAGAGAAATCGAATGACGGTACGCTCCTCAAATGGTGTGCTGAGCAGGCTGATAAGGCGCTTGTGGAAGGAGACGCGAGCAATACCATTTACGGTACCCAGGCGCGCGAGATAGCAAAAGTCTTAGTACGTTTCGCGGCCATAGCGTCAAAAATGGCGGACCGTGCCGAACTTATGTTTGAGCGTGGCGAAGAACCAGAAACTGAGCGTGAACAAGTGATGGGAACACATGCGGGCGTGAATGAGTCATTCGTCGCCGAAGTCGTGAAGCGTACGCTTGGCGAGGATGAACGACAGAAACTGCTGGACGCCGTCCCATCCGGTGTTATGGAAACGCAAGGGTCGGACATCAATATCGTGGCTCGCCCTGGCGGAGAAGAACCACGCATCCACCTAAGATTCGAAGGAGGAAAAGAACAGAAATATATCTTTGATCAGGATGTCCCTCTCTCAGTCATTCGTAGCATTATCAAAGATTTTTCTCCGAGAGAAACCCCAGAAGCATGAATAAGAACCTTGAATGGTTCTGGGCGCACCGGAGGAATTCAAGCCTTCATCATATGAGTTTTCTTATGCGTGGACTCGCAGGGAAGGGGTGGGCGCCCGCGGTTGATTTCTGGTTTGATAATCAGGCGTTTGTGGGCGTTCCTGGTAAAGGAATTTATATCTTTTACGATAAGCATCAGCTTTCGTCAGAGGGGAAATACAAGGATGTACAGGAAAGTATCGATAAAAATCCGGATTTTGTAGGAGATTTCAAGAAACGTACCGATGAATTATTCGGCGCAATATTTGCGAGCTGTAAGCAGATTGATGCCGCGGACCTGGTCGCCTTTACGGATACAGAACTCGAAGCACTCTACGTCGAGATACTCTCGAGTTTGATGATTGCACCGATTATCTCGGTCCAGCTTTGGGGTATTGAAGCATGTTTCGATGAGAGCTATCGTATTATTCGTTTCTTGCGTTCACGGCTTGAGGAACTCCATAAGAGTCGAGATTTTGATACCTACCGCGGGTTACTATCTGTGAACACAGGCGAGACCGTTGCTTTCACCGAGCAGAAAGATTTCTATGGCGTTGCGGCTCAGATAGCGCGCGTGCCTGAACTCGCCATTTTATTCGCTGGTGAAAATACTGCGAGTGCAAGTACTGCATTAAAACGTTTTCCGAAAGAGGATGCGCTTTTTACCGGACATGTCTCAAAATATGAGTGGATGCATTCGGAATATGTTGGGCATGCATGGTCGCGTGAAAAATGGATAGCACTCTTTCAAAAAGCATTCCGGGAGACCTTAAGGCCAGAGGAGAAGCTTAAGGAACTGCTTGAGAATTTTGCCGAACAGAACGCGGAGCGAAATAATGCGATCGCAGAATTGTCACCACCACCGGACGTACTTCATGCCATAGATGCGCTCGGTGAATTTATTGCACAACGTGATTGGACCAAGGGATATTTTACGAAGATACTGCTCAGTTATCACAAACTGCTGGACGAGATAGGTCGGCGTCACGGTCTCGCGCGCACAGAGCTTTTCGACTACTCATATATCGAGGTTCAGGAACTTCTTGCTTCTGGCAACAGACTTTCAAACGAAGAACTCAAAAGTCGTAAGCAAGATGGTTTCGCTGTAGTAATTACGGGAGGTGACTTCAATCTTACGACTGGTAAGGATGCAATTGCTAGTGTCATCAACACGGAAGGATTGGCTGAGCCGTTTGAGAAATATATGAACGTCTCAGAATTCAAGGGACTTGCCGCTTCGCGCGGGCACATCACCGGGAAGGCGAGAGTACTTGAAGATGCTTCACGGATTTCGGAACTTCAACCCGGAGAGATACTGGTAACATACATGACGACGATTGAATTTATCCCGGCTTTCCGAAAGGCCGCCGCCGTAGTGACAGACGAGGGCGGCATGTCGTGTCATGCCGCGATCATTAGTCGTGAATTCAAGCTACCTTGCGTGGTGGGAACAAAAGTTGCCACAAGAGTGGTGCAAACGGGCGATACGCTTGAGGTAGATGCGATCCACGGAATTATAAAGATACTTGATTCGGCAACACCGTCTGACGCTGTATAATTTTTGCATGAATAAAACCGATATTTTAGAGAAGAAATGGATTAACTATGGACGGTGGACACAGCCGACCATTTCAGGCGCCTTTTGGACACACTGGGATGAAGCAGAGTGCGCGCGTGAAGTAAGTCAGGACTCTCCGCTCCCGGCGATCGTATTCCTCGACGGGTACCATCTTACTCCTCTGGATGAAGACCATGCAGTGAAGACTTATTTTAATAAACGATACAGCGAAGGAACGCTTGGAGAATTTCTTGAGAAATTTGAGACATCATCAAAGAAAAGCGAAGCGCGGATCCTTGCGATTCTTGGCAATACGATGCTTTCTAATGCTGAATACGCACGAGAGCTTTTTGCTGCCTTTCTCGAGGTTGTTGGCGCGTGGTCATTCCTTTTCCGGTTCTCCACGTCACTTGAAGAAATCGCACGCGAACAAGGACTAGCTGTAAGTGACGACGATATCTTGCGGCATATGCGTCCCTATACCCGCGTTACGTTGCTCGAGCAGCAGACCATTGAACTTAAAGAATTCGCGCGGGCATTGCGTGCGCAATACCCAGCTATTCCAGTAACAGAACTCACTAAACATGTAATGGATGACGCGTCGACGCCCCTTCTCGCTAAAATTCATGATCATGTTCAGGAATTTTCCTGGTTTGGCACACATCACTGGGAAGGAGAGCCCTACACGCTCGAAAAATGCCTTTCTGATATTCAAGACATACTGAATAAGGGAGGGGATGTGGAAGAGGGATCAGTTGCCGTATCGTCGAGCGAAGGCGATCAGACCATATGGAAACTTCTCGCAGCTTTTGCATATTGGCGCACCCACTGCGCAGAAGTGAGTGACAAAGCGGCATACCTTTCGCGTGAACGACTTACGGATGTGGCAAAGAAATGGAGTATTACCTACGAGGAGCTTACTTGGCTTTCAAGTGGAGAGATTATAAAAGCGCTTGATATAAGTGAGGACTCTATTGAGCTCCCCACAAACTTTGCTGAACGAAAAGCTGGATATGGGGCATGGGTTGATAACGGTGTTGAGCATATTGTTGTTGGTGCAGAACTCGCCACACTCATTGATGCGGCTGTTCCAAAAGTTGATACTTCCGTGTCTGAGATTAAAGGAACTGTCGCAAGCAAGGGTGGCGTAATTACCGGTATCGCACGCATCATTATGGGGCCAAGTGAATTTGCCAGTTTTGTCGCGGGAGATATTTTGGTCGCAAACGAAACCACACCAGACTTCGTTCCGCTTATGAAAAATGCCGCGGCAATTGTGACTGATACGGGCGGCATTACTTCTCACGCGGCAATTGTTTCTCGTGAGCTTAAGAAGCCCTGTGTTATAGGCACCAAAATCGCAACGAAAGTATTCAAAAATGGCGATATGGTTGAAGTGGATGCAATTAACGGAATTGTCCGAAAGATATAAAAAAGAGCGCATGGAAGGGATCGAAGTAAATCGATATTCCATGCGCTCAGTCCATGCCGCGGGCAGAAGCTTCAGTGGGGCGGTTCGTAGTAGAACCGCAAGCCGTGCGTGTTGGTGTTGAGACACGCGATCAACTGATCGCGCGGCGGCTCCTGCGCCATGCCGAGTCCACACAAGGCCGAAATTTCGTCCTTGTACTTTTCGGCCGTGATCAGGTCGTATTGTGTGGACCACTTGTACCGCAGGACACCGCCATCCGGAAGGATGGTGGAATCCCCGACTGGCGTCACACAGCACGGCGCTGGATATGTTCCTGCAAGCGCGTGTGCGATCGGAAGCGTGAAAACGCCAACGATAGCAATTGCGTACAGGAAACGGGAAGTGTCGGTCAAGGAACGCATGGGTAAATACCCTCCTAAGGTGAATATATATAATATACTAAAAACACACTTTTGTCAATGTAGGCTAAAATCAACCTAATGTACCACGCGTATTTTTTTGCGGGAGAAAGGGAAGAGGGGGTGGCGGCCGCGCTCGCCTTTGGCGAGCGCGCGTTGGGACTCAGTTCTACCGGAAACCCTGACGTGCTTATTGAACGCCACGGGCTTTTTACCGTGGATGACGCACGTCGTATTTCGGTGAAAGCAGAGCTTTCACCGCTCGTTGGAGATAAAAAACTCTATATCATTGCGGCGAATCGTCTTTTTCATGAAGCGCAGAACGCGATGCTGAAGTTATTTGAAGAACCGCCAGCAGAAACCACGCTCGTGCTGGTGATTCCGTCAGAAGGGAATTTACTGTATACACTTCGCTCGCGTCTCCAACCACTTCCGGTGAGCACACAAGTGCAGGCTATTGATCCACTTTCGCAGGAGTTTATAGGCGGTAGCACAACGGTTCGTGAAAAGGTTGTAGCAAACATTCTTGATGAAGCGAAATCAGATGATGATGAAAAGAAGCAGGAAGCACGAGCCAAGGCGCTACGGCTTGCGGAAGGTCTCACTCGAGCGGGATATGGCGCGTGGCGTACGATAAAAGAAGACAGTGCTGAAGCCGGTACACTCCGTTCATTTTTATATGATCTGGATCGATTGGTGCCAGTACTGCATGACCGAGCGGCACCGCTCAAACCAATTTTGGAGCATCTTCTTCTCACTGCACCGAAAAAATTATCGTAATTTGCTATACTGCGCTTATGGCATACGACTTTTCTAAACTCAAAACCCAAGTCAAAGAAACCGAAGAATGGCTCCAGCGTGAACTTTCCGGCGTGCGCACTGGTCGGGCGTCTCCTGCACTTCTTGACTTGGTGAAGCCAGAAGCATACGGCGTGCGCACTCCCATGACTCAGCTTGGCTCTGTTTCTATTGAAGATGCTCGAACGCTCCGTATTATTCCGTGGGATAAGGAAGTAACAAAAAATATTGAAAAGGCGATTACGGAAGCCGATCTTGGCGTGTCGGTTGCAACCGATGATATGGGATTACGTGTCCTTTTTCCAGAACTTACTGCCGACCGTCGTGTACTGCTTACCAAGCTCGCAAACGAAAAGCATGAACATGCAAAGGTAACCTTGCGTGGGCATCGTACCGACGCCCTTCACGATTTGGAAGCAAAAGAAAAAGAGGGAGGTATGGGCAAGGACGAACTTGATCGATTGAAAAAAGAAGTACAAAAAATGATTGATGAGGCGACAGCGGTGCTTGAAGCGCTCGCCAAAAAGAAAGGGGAGGAAATTGCCGCTTAATCTACTATGGAAGTCATTCTGCTCATCCTCGTTCTTATCGTGCTTATACTCGTGCACGAGTTTGGGCATTTTATCGCCGCGAAACTTTCCGGTATGCGTGTGGATGAATTTGGTATCGGGTATCCGCCACGCGCACTCGTGTTGTTTAAAAAGGGAGAGACCGAATATACCCTTAATTGGCTCCCCTTTGGGGGGTTTGTGAAAATCTATGGCGAAGACTCGGATGCTGTTACCACTGATGGTCGTGCGTTTACGGACAAAAACCGATTTTTGCAAGCTATCGTGCTCCTTGCCGGCATTACGATGAATCTTGTTTTTGCGTGGATTCTTATTTCCGGCAGTCTTGCCGCAGGCACGACGCGCGCACTTGATGACAATGAAATTGCGTTTGCAAAAGATGCGGTCATTACCGTGTCCGATGTGCTTCCGGGTTCTCCGGCAAGCGATGCAGGAATAATCATAGGCGACTCCATCACTAAAGTGATTGTGGGAAATGACATGCTCACGATCACCGACCCTAAGGCGTTTACGGAGCTTGTGGCAAAAGACACCAAAGGTACACCTATCACCCTTGATATGCAGAGAGACGGCAAAGAAATTTTGCTTTCCGTAGTTCCACAAAAAAATGTGATTGCTTCTGCACCAGACCGCCTTGCGCTTGGAGTAGGGCTTGCGGTGGTGGGCACGGTCCCTGTCTCTCTCTACCGTGCTCCTATTCTTGGTGCGCAGTATACGTGGGAAATTGTGAAAGCAACGGCAGTCGGGCTTGTACACTTTTTTGGAAGCATCGTCACTTTTTCTGCAAACCTTTCGCAAGTGTCAGGACCCATAGGTATTGCAGGCGCAGTAGGCACTGCATCAAAAGCAGGACTTTCAGCACTTGTCTCTCTTACGGCGATTATTTCTATAAATCTTGCACTTATTAACCTTGTGCCGGTTCCGGCGCTTGATGGCGGTCGGTTGCTGTTTGTGATTATTGAAAGCATTACGCGACGCCGTATTCCCCCAACGGTTGCCACTATGGCAAACACCGTAGGGTTTGGTCTACTTATTCTCCTCATGCTTGTGGTGACGGCGCACGATGTTTGGAAGTTGTTTGTGTAACAGAAAAGGAAAGAGCGGGCGCTGGGGTGCGTCCGCTCTCTTCGTTCCTTAGGGCATGTCGTTACTGTGATGCGACGACGAATCGTGTTGGAGGAACAATGACGTACGCGTACCCGTCCTTCGAATGAATTTCAGCGACGATAGGACTTCCTGTCCCGCCGATTTGAATCATTCGACCAGTGAGCCACACCGCGAGATTTGCATTCTTTACGAATGCGCACGCGGTGCCGCTGGGTAGAGAAACGCCCGTCGACGAAATGGCTGTGCCTTTTGTCGCGATAGTCCCGGCATCAGCGATTGCCATCTCGTTGTCTTCCTCGTTTGTGCACACAGTCACTTTGTTGAGCGTCAGAAGGTGATCGGCCAGGTCGTGTCGTGTTTGAAGCGACGCGGTGGTCAACTGACCTGCCTCGGCATTGGCGGTGAAAAAGAGCAGCAGTGAGCCCATTACCACAACGCCTATTTTTACCAAACTTTTCATGGCGTCGTTCTCCCTGTCCTACCCAGTCATTGGGCAGGTATCACCTTGGTATACTCCCGCCACGGCCGAAATCAATGGGGGTGGGTGCATAACTTCAGGAGAAAGCCACTTTTGCGCTTTAGGCATATCCTTCCTATAATCAAGCGACTATGCGCCAGTCCCAGCTATTTACCAAAACCCGTCGCGACGCACCGTCTGACGAAGCGGCTAAAAACGCCCAGCTTCTTATTCGCGCTGGATTTGTGCATAAAGAAATGGCGGGAGTGTATTCCTATTTGCCGCTCGGGAATCGTGTGCTTACCAACATTGAGAAAGTGATCCGTGAAGAGATGGACGCAATCGGTGGACAAGAAATCCGCATGGCGACACTGCACCCATCTGAAAATTGGAAGAAGACCGGCGGATGGGATGGGGTTGACGTGCTGTTTAAAATTCAGAGCCGCACCGAAAAAGAATACGCGCTCGGACAAAGCGAAGAAGAAATCGTGACACCTGTCGTGCAGGAGTATGCGCTTTCATACAAAGACCTTCCTGTTGCGGTGTATCAAATTGGACAGAAGTATCGCGATGAATTGCGCGCAAAGTCTGGTGTGATGCGCGGTCGCGAGTTTGGCATGAAAGATATGTATAGCTTCCACGAGACGCAGGAAGACTTTGACCGTTTCTATGAAATCGTAAAAGCGTCCTATATAAAGGCGTTTGCTCGTTGCGGACTCGATGTGAAGGTAACCGAGGCCTCAGGTGGTGCGTTTTCTGAAAAACTGTCCTATGAGTTTATGGCGCTTACTGACGCGGGTGAAGACGATATTTTGTATTGCAATGCCTGTACGCACTGTGCAAACGTAGAAGTGGCAAAATCTGCTGAAGGTGACACGTGTCCAAAATGTGAAAAAGGAACACTCACCAAGGCGCGCGCGGCAGAAGTAGGGAACGTGTTTGATCTTGGCACGAAGTATCCGAAGGCTTTCGGGTTTATGTACAAAGACAAAGAAGGGAATGATCAAACGCCGATTATGGGTTGCTATGGATTTGGCACGAGCCGACTGGTAGGAACCATCGTTGAAACCTTTGCTGACGACAGGGGCATGGTGTGGCCAGAAGAAGTAGCACCGTTCAAAATACATTTGGTATCGCTCGGGCAGAAAGGAGACGACGTTTCTCAGGCGGCAGACGCCCTGTATGCAGAAATGAAACAGCGCGGCATGAGTGTGTTGTATGACGACCGTGACGCACGCGCAGGAGAAAAATTTGCCGACTCCGACCTTATTGGAATTGCGACACGTGTGGTGGTGGGTAAGCAGGGGATTGCTGACGGCACTTTTGAAGTGGTGAATCGCAAAACAGGAGAAGTGACGAAAAAATCACGCGAAGACGTGCTTACGCAGTAGGTATGATGAAGCGATTTTCAAAAAACTCGCTCTTCTCAAGCGATATTGGTGTTGACCTCGGTACCGCAAATACACTCGTGTACGTGCGTGGGCGCGGCATTGTGTTGAATGAACCGTCAGTAGTAGCCATAAATGACAAAACGGGACAGGTGGTGGCCGTAGGACGAGAAGCAAAAACCATGCTCGGGAAAACGCCACCGCATATCCGCGCGGTGCGTCCTCTTTCCCACGGGGTTATTTCTGATTTTGAAATTACTCAGGAACTTCTTGCCTACCTTATTAACAAAGCGCAGGGCGGACGATCCAAGCTATTTGGACCGCGTGTGGTGGTGGGTGTGCCAACGGGAGTAACAAATGTTGAAAGCCGTGCCGTGCGCGATGCGGCAATGACCGCAGGCGCGCGCGAAGTATTCATTATTGATGAACCAGTTGCGGGCGCTATCGGTTCCAAACTTCCGATCAATGAAGCGCTTGGCACCATGGTGCTTGATATTGGTGGCGGCACTACGGACATTGCCGTACTCGCGCTTGGCGGCACCGTAGCGTCTAAAAGTTCACACATCGCGGGTGACCGATTTAACGACAATATTATTGATTTTGTACGTAGTGAATTTCAACTTGCTATCGGGGAGCGTACCGCAGAGGACATAAAAATTTCCATTGGCGCAGTAACGCCGCTTAAAGAACCGCTTTCACGCGCTGTGCGTGGCAGAGACCTTGCGACAGGGCTTCCGCGCGAAATTATTCTTACCGACACGCACGTGCGCGAAGCACTCGAGCTTTCGCTTGAAGCACTTATGGAGGCGATGAAAGAAGTGATTGAAAAAACGCCACCAGAACTTCTTTCGGACGTACTTGAGCGCGGCGTAGTCATTTTCGGCGGCGGAGCACTGCTTCGTGGTCTTCCGCAAATGCTTTCCAAAATGCTCGGTGTGCCGGTGCACACTGCGCCCGACCCACTTACGGCAGTGGTGCGCGGTACGGGCATTGTGACTGAGGATCCGGGACCATGGGCAAGTCTATTTATCGATGAAGAGGATGTCCTTCGCGAGGCGTAACGCACTGTTTCCGCGTGGCTTCCGTGGCGTGTCTGCCACGGTGGTCGTTGTTGTGGTACTTGCGGTGGCACTTCGGGTGTTTGCGCCGAATCTCTTGGTGACGATTGCGACGCCACTGTGGCGTGCGTCTGTGGCAGTTTCGGGGGCGATATATGGTGCGCGCGCCTCGTTTGCAAATCCTATTGAACTTCAACACACCCTTGATGCCGTGCGTGCAGAAAACACGACGCTTGGCGAAGAAAACGCAACGCTCAAAGCACAGCTTGCCGACGTCACTGCTCTTCTAGGCTCCAGAAGCGCGTCGGTGCCCGGAATTCTTGCGGCAGTGCTCGCGCGTCCGCCCCTTTCTCCGTATGATTCGCTTCTTATTGATGCCGGACAAACCGCCGGTGTGCAATCCGGTGCGTTTGTAGAAGGGCCGGGCGGTGTACCCCTTGGAAAAGTTGACGTGACGACGGCGCAAACCGCGCGCGTCACGCTGTTTTCTTCAGCGGGGATAAAAACAGAAGTGCTCATTGGAGAGCACCGCGTGCCAGTGGATTTGGTTGGTAGTGGCGCCGGCACGTTTTCAGCAACAGCACCGAAAGATTCCGGTATCTTAGTTGGCGACGTGGTGTATTCAGCAAAGAGCGCACTTATGGGCGCCGTGGTGCGTATTGATGAAAACGCTTCAAGCCCAACCGCAACACTTTTTGTTCAAGCGTCGGTGAACCCGTTTTCGCTTTCGTGGGTAGCTGTTTCCCGTCTATGATACGCATTCTCTTTTTTGCGGTAGCGTTTTTCTCGCTTTTTGCCTTTCCATGGCACTACGCCGCAATCCTTGCGGTTATCCTTTCATTATTTGTGCCACTACTCGTGCTTGCTTTTGGTATTCTTACCGACGTACTTTATTACACGCCGGGTGCGCTCCCTATAGGCACGCTGTTTGGACTCATTTGTTTTGGTATTGCCTTTTTTGCGAGCCGATTCATTCGTAGCCGGGTATACGACTTTTTGCCCGAATAATTCGCCACAGGCGGGCAGGTAGGATAAAATCCTTTACATGTTTCGTGTCTTTTGGCGAAAGCGATATCACGATCCGGAGATTGCTCCAGATGAAATTTTTCTTGATGCCACGAACCTCCCGGATTTTGATCGCAATCAGCTTGAAGGGCGACTTGAGCGCCCTATAGCATCAAGTACCTACCGCATTCTTGGTACAGGGCTTACTTGTATGGTTCTCGTGCTTATCGCACAGGCGTGGCATCTTGAAGTCGCGCAAGGTGCAAGCTATGCGGCAAAAAGCGAACGAAATATTTTGCGTCCTGAAACGATTTTCGCAGAACGGGGCGCTATTACCGATAGAAACGGTACCGTGCTTGTCTCAAATGGAAAAACAGACACGGGATTTAATAGTCGCGTATATCCGTCGGACGCATTTTCTTCACTCCTTGGCTACGTATCGTATCCAAAAAAAGATTCTTCCGGCCATTACTACGACACCGAGATTACCGGACTTGCGGGCGTTGAAAAAACATACGATACCCAGCTTTCGGGACAGAACGGTTCGGTGCTCGTTGAAGAAGATTCGCAAGGACGCACCATTTCAGAGGGAAGTAGTATTGCACCCACGGACGGAGCAACACTCACTCTTTCTATTGATTCACGGGTACAGCTTGCGTTCTATCATGCAATTAAAAAGCTTGCGGAGCAGGTGCCGTTTTCAGGGGGCACTGGTATTTTGATGGATGTGAATACGGGGGAAGTTAACGCGCTCGTTACGTATCCTGAATATGACCCCAATGTGCTTTCTTCGGGCACGCCTGCAGATACCATTGCATCCTATGCCACCAGTTCCCGTAAGCCGTATCTAAATAGAGCAATACAAGGGCTCTACGCCCCTGGGTCTATTGTGAAGCCGCCAGAGGCCGCAGGCGCCCTTACCGACCACACCATCACCCCAGACACTGTTATTGTCTCTACTGGCTCTCTATCGCTTCCAAACCCCTACGACCCGGCACACCCTTCGGTGTTCCCTGACTGGAAGGCGCATGGGCCGCTCAATTTGCGTCAAGCCATCGCATGGTCGTCCGACGTCTATTTCTATGAAGTGGGTGGTGGGTACGGGAATCAAAAAGGTCTTGGTATTGAGCGTTTGGCATACTGGTTTCGCACCTTTGGATTTACGAGCGCAACAGGCATTCCACTTTCCGGAGAGAAAACAGGTTTTGTACCGACACCTGCTTGGAAACAAGCAACCTATGGCGACCCTTGGCGTATTGGGGATACCTACCACACGGCTATTGGACAGTATTCTATGCAGGTCACCCCAATTGAAGTTGCGCGTGCATATGCGGCAATTGCAAACGGTGGCAAGCTCATCACCCCCGTGCTTTTAAAGGGACAGCCAACGAGTGGTGAGTCTATTGCGATTTCTCCGGACACTCTTCAAGTAGTGCGCGAAGGAATGCGGCTCGGTTCGCAAATAGGAAACTCGCGCGCGCTTGTGCCACTTGAATCGTTTGTGCGTACCGGTGCAAAAACAGGAACGGCACAAACGGGTTTACATAATGAATTCAACAATCTCTGGGTCGCTGGATTCTTTCCGTACGAGCATCCAAAGTATGTGTTTGTTGTGGTAATGGATCACGGTTCTTCGGCAAACGAAGCAGGCGGTATTCACGTGATGAAAGAAGTGCTCCAAGAAATGCACGATACTGCACCTGATTATTTTGCTGAGTAGGGGAGCTTGCGTTTCATAATCTGCCACGTACAATACGCGCACCATAACCATTTATCATGACTGACTCGCAGGACACTGTTGTTTCCCAGGAAAAATTTGATGAGATTTCACGCGAATTAGAACATTTAAAAACCGTTCGTCGTACGGAGATTGCAAAGAACCTTGAATACGCACGTTCACTCGGTGACCTTTCCGAAAATGCGGAATATCAGGAGGCTCGTGAACTCCAGACCGCAACGGAAGAACGTATTCGCAAACTTGAAGATTTGGTGAAGCACGCAAAAATTCAAACCGACCATAAGAAAAAAGATGTTGTCGGGTTTGGTTCAAAAGTGGTGATTAAAAAATCAGGCGCAAGTGAATCCCACGAGTACACTATTGTGGGAAGCGAGGAAGCAGACATGCGCGAGCACAAACTCTCCCACGTGTCGCCACTCGGCGCCGCACTCATGGCAAAAAAGAAAGGGGAGGTGTTTACCTTTGAGACACCGAACGGAAAGCAGACTTACAGCGTTGAAAAAGTTTCGTAAGGAACGAGAAAACAGGACATAACATCAGCAGGCGCCCAAAAGGCGCCTGCTGATGTTATGGTAGGATGCCTCTATGTTTTGGGCAGACCGCGTTGCTAAAGAGATTCAAGATACCCGCGCACAAAGCGGGAAGAAACTGATTATCCGCGACGAAAAAACTCTCTCCGGTCGTGTGCATATTGGTGCTATGCGTGGTGTTGCTATTCATGGCATTGTGAACGAAATCCTTACCGAATACGGCGTAGAAAACGAATACCTCTACGAACTTAATGACTTTGATCCCTTTGATACGGTGCCGGGTTATTTAGATCAAGAGACATTTAAAGAACATTTGGGTAAACCATTGTATGCAGTGCCGTCACCAGAAGCAGGATATGAAAACTACGCTGAATACTTTGGCGCTGAATTTGTAGCGGTGCACAAAAAAGCAGGGTTTATGCCGGCCTACTACCGCACCTATGCCGATCTCTACAAGGCGGGAAAGATGAACGATCTTATTCGTACGGCTCTTGAACGCGCCGCTGACATCCGCAGGATTTTAAAAGATGTTTCCGGTTCTGTAAAAGATGAGTCGTGGCTTCCTGTTTCGGTTGTGTGTGAGGAGTGCGGAAAAATGATGACCACGCGTGCGTTTGATTTTGATGGAGAAACCGTTGGCTATGCCTGCGATAAAAACCCCGATGGTGCCGTATCGTGCGGGCACACGGGACGACTTGCTCCATGGGATGGTGCCGCAAAACTTTTTTGGAAGGCAGACTGGGCGGCAAAATGGGTGGCAAAGAAAGTAGATGTTGAAGGCGCGGGTAAAGACCACTCCACCAAGGGTGGTGCTCGCGACGTGAGCAATCATATTGCACGGGAACTATTTGGATTTGCTTCACCGTTTGATATTCCCTACGAATTTTTCCTTGTTGGTGGTGCAAAAATGTCTTCGAGTAAAGGAAGGGGAACATCGGCAAAAGATATGGCGGAACTGTTTCCGTCGCAGATTCTGCGTCTTATTTTGATTGGTAAAGACATCAATCAGCAAATAAATGTGGATCCTTCCGGAGATTCTGTTCCTCGTATGTACGATTGGTACGATGATCTTGCCGAACAGGTACGAAATGGTGTTGAAGACGACTATGCGCGGCTATTCACGCTTGCCCAGCTTCCCGACGCTCGAGCAAATGTGACTGCGCCATGGATGATGCGATTCCGTGAAGTGGCATTCATTGTGCAAATGCCACATCTTGATTTGACGCAGGAAGCGAAACGCGCAAAGGGAAGTGAACTTTCTCCGGAAGAAACGCGCGCGCTTGGTGAACGAGCAGAATATGCAAAATTCTGGCTTGCTACCTATGCACCGGAAGAATTTAAATACGTGCTTCAGGAAACGTTTCCAGTGGTTACGTTGTCAGACGTACAAAAGAACGCACTCTCTCTTTTGTATACGTTTATGAACGAAGCGCCACGTACGGGCGAAGAGGTGCATGCAAAATTGCACGAACTTAAAACCGTAGCCCCAATTGCACCAAAGGAATTATTTACTGCGCTCTACGGTATTTTCCTGAATCGTGAATCCGGACCAAAGGCAGGATGGTTTTTGTCGGTGCTTCCACGTGACTTTGTGCTCGCGCGCTTGAAAGAAGCTATAGGATAAAAGAAAAGAGCGGCCTTGTAGGTCGCTCTTTGTCGATTGCGCCAACGCAATCGGTGGTTAGTCATCTCGCGTGAGCCAAAGTCGAGTATGGTGCCCTAGGGCGGCATCGTACTGCGGATTTGTGTGATAGACGCCTGCCATCGTGAGTGCTGGCGTCGTATTCGATTCATTGGCTGTAGAGCCGTTCGTCGTCTCAGGTGTGTTACTTTCCTGATTCCTGTCTTCAATGTGCATAGCTACCTCGCATTGTGTTGACTGCTTTATAGAGGATCTAAAAAGCCAAATCCCCGTACCGTTTCCGGTCGGGGACTTGCGCGAGGTCTCTTTCTTTTTTTTAGAACGAGACATCAAGCAAAACCCCGACCTTTCGTAGAAGGACGAGGTGAGAACGCACGATAATTGCTTGATGAACCATACCTACGAATCTATCAGTTCAAAAAGTATCGTCAATCTATGGTGTGTGGATGTAAAAAAGAGCGGCCTTGCGGGTCGCTCTTTTCACTCTGTAAGGTTTTCACCTTATATGCACGCTGGATTTCGCCGTGCCCGTTGCTCAAAACCAGCGGGTATGTCCCGACCGATTCGTGCATAGTGGGTACGCTCTAGTTCCTCCTGTAGTTCTTGTTCAGTGTGAGGAAAGACAGCAACACAGTACTGTGCCATACCTGTCCACTGCGGTTGCTGGAACATTCCTTCCTGAATTTCTTCAGGGGTGAGTTCGTAAAGAACAGAGCCTTCCGAAGCCGCATGATTGGGAACGCGATGTGCGGCGAAGAGGGCAATGCGGATACGAGTCCCTTCTTTTTCCAGCGTGGTTGGATGGATGTAGGGTTCGGTCATCGTCGCATCATCGATGAGTAACCGTTCGGTGCTACAACCGATAGTCACCAGAAAACGGCGAGCACGTTCTCCGATGTGGTCACCTTCGTACGCCACATATCGGATACGGCGCTCGTCTTTTGTCGCTACGGGTGTCATTTCTACCTCTCGTTGCTTGAGTGTTGGAAAGATCATTCCTGCCCCTAAAAGCAAGCGAGCCTCCGGACCTTTCGGTCGGAGGCTCGCTTCATGTTTCTTTCTTATGCCCGCACTGGCTGGAGAGAGACATCAAGCGAAACGCCGACCTTCGTCAGAAGGCCGAGCCAATACGTAAACCACGTTGCTTGATGAACCATGGGTGAATCGTACCAGTTCCCCTCAGTCTGTCAAAGTCCAAACTTGTGTGGATAACCATTGGGGAAGTGGGGTAAAGTGTCATATACTTGTGTATTAGTGGGAGGAAGTGGGAAACACAGGTATGTCCTGCGTTTCCCGGGTTCTCCTCAAAAAATCTTTTTATGTTTATCGGCGAATATCGTCACACCTTTGATCCTAAAAATCGTATTTCGCTACCAGCGAAATTTCGCAAGGAGCTTGGTCGGACGGTCGTCGTGACCCGCGGTTTTGATACGTGTCTTTTTGTGTATCCAAAAAAAGCATGGGAAAAACAAGCGGCAAAAATTGCCGCATATTCAACCGGTAACGCCGCTGGCCGCGGTATTGCGCGCCTTATGCTTGCCGGCGCAAGTGAAGCAGAAGTAGACAGTGCCGGACGTATCCTCGTTCCGGACTATTTGAAGAAATTTGCATCACTCAATGTGAAAACAGTTGTGGCTGGTGTAAACGACCGTGTGGAAGTGTGGGAAGAAGGTGCGTGGGATACGTACACCAAAACTATTGAGCGTGATGCTGACCGGTTTGCTGAAAAACTGGGTGACGCAGGCGCCTTCTAATATATGAAGTCCGGACACACAAGCGTGCTCTATGAAGAATCACTGAAAGCACTTTGCGTGCGCCCACAAGACGTAGTGCTTGATGCTACGGTGGGCGGCGCAGGACATTTTCGCGGATTGCTGTCGTCGCTTTCAAATGACGGCGTGCTCATTGGTATTGATGAAGACGCCAACGCGATTGAACGTGCGCGCGAAGTGGTGGCAGAAGACCGCCGCTCTGATAGGCCAGTGGTGCATTTGATGGAAGATAATTTTAGAAATATTGGCCACGTGCTTGAGCGCCTTGGCATTAGCCATATTGATAAGGCACTTTTTGATTTGGGGTGGAGCGGTTTCCAGTTGTCTGATGGCAAGGGTTTTTCATTTCAAGCCGACGAACCGCTTCTTATGACGTATGGCAATCCGGAAGTGCATGGTTCAGCGGCAGAGCTCGTGAATACCATGCCAGAAGAAGAGCTAGCAAAACTGATTTTCATTTACGGTGAAGAACGATTCGCCCGACATATTGCAAAAGCAATTTGTCGCGCACGCAGTACGGCTCGTATTCTTTCAACACAAGATTTGGTGGCGGCTATAAACGCAGGCGTGCCAGCGTGGTATCGCACCCGTCGCACGCATCCTGCAACAAAAACGTTTCAGGCGCTTCGTATTGCCGTGAATGACGAACTTGGTGCGCTTGAAGAAGGACTTCGTGGCGCTATACAGCACCTTGGTGCGGGTGGGCGCATCGCGGTTATCACCTTTCATTCTATTGAAGACAGAATAGTGAAATCTATTTTCCGCGATGCTGTCGCGGAAGGTACGGGTTCTGTGGTGAATAAAAAAGTAATTACCCCTTCCTACGAGGAATTGAAACTGAATCCGCGCGCACGCAGTGCAAAACTGCGCATCTTTGAATCAAACGAACGAGATGAACCTGTTTCTGCACTTCCTCACGAACTGATGTATGCATAACCCCTTTCTTATCTATTTGAAAAGTGCGTTTGGCATTCTTGTGGTTTCCTACCTTTTGCTTGTCGTGGGCACCATCTATCTTGCAAGCTATCAGACAGAGCTTTCTGCCAAGATACGCAATACTGAGGGCACTATTGGCCAGCTTGAGGCTCGCTACTACACCGCTATTGCCGCTCTTGATGCGACCAATCCCGGGATTCTTGGGTTTAGCGCACCAAGCACCAAATTCTATGCCCGTGCCGCTCAGGCACCGGTACTTACGCGAGCAAACTAACACATGCGGCACGTTTTCCGTTCTCGTATCCGCCTCATCTTTATCGTCATTGTTTTGCTGATTGCGCTTCTTGCGGTGCGACTCTATTACCTGCAGGTTATGAAAAGTGCCGACTACGCGCTCCAAGCACAACACCAATACGTCAACACGAGCCAGCAACTCTATGATCGTGGTGCAATATATTTTACTCGCAAAGACGGAACGCTTATTTCCGCAGGAACGCTCGCAACCGGATTTTTAGTTGCTATTAATCCGGAAAAAATTGGCGATCCTGAAACGGCCTACGGGATATTGAGTGAGCATCTCACCCTTGCTCACGACGCTTTCATACAGCATGCAGAAAAACAAAATGATCCATACGAAGTAATTGCTGACCATGTTCCGGAAGAACAAGGCAATGCGCTCCAAGCACAGCATATTTCCGGTGTATCAGTGATTCGCGAACGATGGCGACTCTATCCGGCCGGCGAAAGTGCCGCACAGAGTGTTGGATTTGTTGCGTACAACGATGACAACAGTATCGCTGGCAGGTTTGGTCTTGAGCGATATTACGAAAGTACACTGGCGCGCGACGGGAACGGTCTTTTTGGAAATTTCTTTGCACAACTCTTTGCGGACATTGGAAATAGCTTGGTTGACGTTCGTGCGGCACGCGAAGGCGACGTGATTACCTCTATTGAACCGGTGGTGCAAGAAAAACTTGATGAAACGCTTTCGGCAATAAACGCGAAATATCACAGCCAAGAAACCGGTGGGATTATTATGGATCCGAAAACTGGCGCCATCGTTGCGCTCCAAACCGTGCCAACGTTTGACCCTAATGACTTTAGTCAAACGAATCCCGCCTATTTTGCAAACCATCTTGTTGAACGACGCTACGAGTTCGGTTCTATTATGAAGTCACTCACGGTTGCTTCCGGTCTTGACGCTGGCGTTATCACGCCAACAAGCACCTATAACGACACGGGCTGTATCGTTGTTGATACAAAACGCATTTGTAACCACGATCTTATTCCACACGGCACGACCTCTGTTCAGCAACTTATTTCACAGTCGCTAAACGTGGGTGCTTCGTGGATTGCCACCCGCCTTGGTCACGATCGCATGAAAAAGTATTTTACGAGTCTTGGCATGGACACAGAAACGGGTGTTGACCTACCAAGTGAAATTAAAGGAACACTCGCAAATCTCACCACGCGCGATGTGGATTACGATACTGCATCGTTTGGGCAGGGTATTGCGCTTACGCCGGTGGAAATGATTCGCGCGCTCGGTGCGCTCGCCAATGACGGCTCCATCGTGACACCACACCTTGCAACCGGTATCCGTCTTTCTTCCGGCATTACTCGCACTCTTTCATGGGGCGAACCGGAGCGGGTGTTTACATCGCAAAGCGTCGTAGGAACGACAAACATTCTGGTAACCGCAATTGATACCGCATTGCTATCCGGAAAGGCAAAGACACCGGAAATGAGTGTGGCGGCAAAAACCGGCACGGCACAAATTGCGTCACCGCTTGGTGGGTACTACCCAGACCGTTATTTCCACTCGTTTTTCGGCTATTTTCCAGCGCACGACCCGAAATTCATCATCCTTTTATATACACGCGAACCACAGAATGTGCAGTATGCCTCGGAGACCCTTACTGGTTCCTTTGTTGACCTTGTGCACTTTTTGACCAATTATTACTCAATTCCCCCTGACAGGGCCACCTACCATGATACAAACAACTAAACGTACTCTGAAGGCTCCTGTCGCCGCTCTCCTTGCCATGCTTGCACATTTTATTGTGCGTAAATATAAACCAACTATTGTGATGGTGACGGGAAGCGTAGGGAAGACATCAACCAAGGATGCGCTTAAGGCCGCACTTTCCGAACGATCATTTGTACGTGCAAGTGAAAAAAGCTATAACAGCGAGGTTGGCGTACCGCTCACCATCATTGGCTCTAAAAATCCGTGGACTAATCCGTTCTCATGGCTGCGTGTTTTTAAAGAAGCGCTCGCTCTTCTTATCCTTCCAAACCACTATCCTAAAATACTGATTCTTGAAGTGGGCGCTGATCGTCCCGGTGACCTTGCAAAAATTCTCCATATCGCGCTTCCTCATGCAGTGGTGGTAACGCGTCTTCCTGAAGTGCCGGTGCACGTCGAGGCATACGCTACGCCAGAGGCTGTGCGTGAAGAAGAATTTGTACCTGCGTATGGGCTTGCGCCAGCGGCACCGCTTGTAGTGAATGCGGAAGACGAATATGCACTTGCGTACGCACAACGTCTTCCTGTTGCCATTTCTACATTTGGATTTAAAAAAGGGGCAACGGTAGAGATTTCTCATCCTGAACTTTGGATGGAAGACGGAAACATTGTAGGAATGCAGGGAACGGTGACCGTTGGTGGGGCGCACGAAACACTGCAAGTACGAGGTGCGCTCGGTCGCACTCAGCTTCTTGCCCCAGCCGCGGCTTTGGCAACCGCTATTGCACTTGGTTTTTCACTTTCTGAGGCTCTTACCGGTCTTTCTTCATACACACCACCTGCGGGACGTTCTCGTATACTTGCCGGGAAAGAGGGAAGCATATTGATAGACGATTCATACAATGCTTCGCCCGCGGCGGTTGAAGAAGCACTGCACGCACTGTGTGGCATAAAGGCAAAGCGCCGTATTGCGGTACTTGGCGACATGCTTGAACTTGGGCGGTATTCGGTACAAGAACACGAACGAGTGGGAACCCTTTCAGCACAGTGTGCCGACGTTCTGGTAACTGTGGGCATACGCGCTCGAGCTGTTGCGGAAGCGGCACAGAATGCCGGTATGAAAGAAGACGCCGTCCATGTGTGTGAGAATGCTCACACTGCAGGAACGCTCCTCACTGAGCTTGTTCATGAGGGTGATATCGTTCTGGTGAAAGGGTCACAGTCGGTGCGCACCGAACGTATTGTAGAGATGCTCTTACGTAATCCAGAAGATAAGGTAAAACTGGTGCGTCAGGAGCACGAATGGCGCCACCGCTAAAGCGTTTCTTTAGGTTGCTTCGCCTTCTTTTTCAAACGCAAGACACACAGAGTTGATGCAGTAGCGTTTTCCACCAGCATTTTTTGGCCCGTCATCAAACACGTGACCAAGGTGGCTGTCGCAGTGTTTACAGAATACCTCGGTACGGTGCATGCCGTGTGAGTCGTCAGGACGGGTGCCAACATTTTCTGCTACGGCAGGGTCGGTAAACGACGGCCAGCCAGTTCCCGAATCAAACTTTTGCGCAGAAGTGAAGAGCGTGTTCCCGCACACCTTACAGCGATACATGCCGGATTCGTGATTATCAACATATTCACCAGAAAACGCGGCTTCCGTACCTTTTTCACGCAGTACGGCATATTCTTCAGGTGTTAATTTTTGCTTCAGTTGTTCTTCATTCATAGTGATTGGCGGTATAAAATCTACAATACCACACCTGTTTGCAGTCTCATTTTAATCGGGATAGGATAGGGCAATGAAAACCTCTACGCTCTCGGCGACGACACTTTTATTGTCGTTTCTCGGGATTGCTGACGCGTGGTACCTCACGCAAAGCGCTTACTCCGGAGCATCACTTACCTGTGATATCGCAGGGCTTGATGGCTGTAATATTGTTGCCCAAAGTGTCTATTCCCACCTGTTTGGGTTTCCGCTTGCGCTCTATGGTGTCTTCTTCTATGCCTTTATTTTCGTCCTTTCAGCGGCGACACTCGGAATCCCCGAAGTATCACGTCGATTGGTGCGTCTCGGACTTTTCCTTTTTGGTCTCATAGGATGTGTTGCTTCTATACTTTTTGTAGCAATTCAATTGCTGCTTATAAAAGCAATTTGTGTGTATTGTTTTGGATCAGCATTTCTATCAATTCTTATTTTTTGTGCAGTGGTAGTGATTTGGAAACGAGAACGAAACCGTGTGTTTATGGTATCGCCAGACGTGCCATTTGTGGTATCGTAATCCTATGATGCGAGCCGCACTCTACGCTCTCGCCCTTCTCGCGCTTCCGGTTGGGCTGTATGCCGCAACGGTAGAATCCTCGCGGACGCTTATTGTTTCTGAAATTCCTCAAGGAAACGCGTATCTTGCAGGCGCTGAGCTTACGGTTACTACGCCTATTACCGGTGATCTTTCAGCCGCAGGAGGTTCGGTGGTAGTGTCGGCACCCGTGGTAGGAGATGTGTTTATTACCGGAGGCACGATTGATTTACGAAAGCCCATTTCCGGTGATGCTCGTGTTGGTGGTGGAAAAATTCTCATTGAAGACACGGTCGGCGGCGATTTAGTGGCAGTTGGTGGCTCAGTTACTATGCTCTCCACGCCGTCATTTGTATGGGCCGCCGCTGGAACGATAAATCTAGAGCATGGTTCTAAGGGTCCGGTCACTCTTTTTGCTGGCACCGCATTTCTTTCTGGTGAATTTACGGGAGACGTTACCATCACCGCTTCTGACCGGATTACACTTGAAAAAGGTACGGTTATTCACGGAAAGCTTTTGTATGATGCGCCCGAGCAATTACAAGTGCCTGACGGCGTTGTCGTGGATGGGGGAGTAACCTATACCGGCACGTCATATTTGCCGACAACGGCACAAGCGCAAACCTTTGCTATTGCCGGCGCTGGTGTCTTTTTTCTTGTGCGTATTCTTGCCGCAGTTATCGGCGCCGGCTTGTTTGCTGGGCTTTTCCCACGGTTTGCACAGGCGGTGGCTGATCGTGCTCTCTCGTTTTCAGTAAAACGTTTCATTTTACTTACCCTGCTTGGTTTTGGTGCTCTCGTGGCGACACCCGTACTTATTTTGCTTCTTCTTGTATCTTTTGCCGGCGCCGGCATCGCGTTTGTGCTTATTGCCGCCTACATGCTTCTCATTCTTCTTGCCTACTTTTATGCCGCAGTTATTGCCGGCGCCGCACTTGCTCGCCACATCGTAAAGCGCGAGACGTTCTTTTGGCGCGACGCCGTCTTCGGTATGCTAGCTCTCTCTGTTGTTTCTTTGATTCCTGTTATCGGATGGTTTGTTTTCATCATTTTGCTTGCCGCCGCCGCTGGCACCATGCTTTCTTTGTTCTATCGTTTTGCCTATCCGAGAGACACTGACGTACTTGAAATAGAATAATATGGCACTTCCTCAGGTTGGCGCACCTGCGCCTGTATTTACGCTTCACGATCAAGATGGTGTGGAGCACAGTCTTACGGATTACCGCGGAAAGTGGTTGCTCATATATTTTTACCCGCGCGATAACACCGCCGGCTGTGCTACTGAAGCTAGTGGCATGCGAGACGAGTTTCAGCATTTTGAAAAGATTGGCGCCACGGTTCTTGGTGTCTCAACCGACTCCGTGAAAAGTCATAAAAAGTTTGCCGATGCCTATAGACTCCCGTTCACGCTTCTTTCGGACGAGCGTAAAGAGATGGTGAATGCATACGGCGTGTGGAGTGAAAAGAAATTTATGGGTCGTGTGTATTTAGGCACGGTTCGTACTTCGTTTTTGGTGAATCCGGAAGGAACTATTGTAAAAATATACGAAAAGGTAAAACCAAAGATTCATGCCGGTGAAGTTATTGCTGACTTACAGCATCTTGTGAAATAACACTAAGCGCGGTAGCGTACGAGCGAACCAAAGGGGGTCGCCTATGCGCCGTATAGAAATCGCCGCTGAAGCGTTTCTTCACCTCGCCATACAGGAAGGGAAGAAACGTGGCAACGAAATTGCTTTTCTCAAACGACTAACCCACGCTCTTTCAAGTTATGAACTCAAAGGAAAAAGCTTTCTAAAGCGACACAAAAAAGGTCAGGCGGCGAAGTTTCTGCTTGATAGCATCTTTCCGCTTCTTGAAGCCATGACTTCTGAGGTGTGGATGAGGAAGATGGTACTGCATTCGTTTGCCGAAAAAGTGTTCGGCGTCTACATAACCAAGATTGATTCACGGGTTATGGACGATGAGGACGAATTCAGTCTTGCTCCTCTTGGGGGCAGACTCATACGAAAGGCCGTTTCATCACAATGATGGAACGGCCTTTGTGGTATCCTGCCGCAATGGCTACCGCACGGTTTATAGAGCGCACGGCGCGCGCAAGGAAACTCGTGGCGTATTTGAAAAAGACATATCCAGCGCCCAAAAGCGAACTTGTTGCGGATACGCCGATGCAGTTTGTTGCGTCGGTGATGCTTTCGGCACAGTGTACTGATAAAACAGTGAATCGGGTCACTATACCCCTTTGGAAGAAATATAAAACTACAAAAGATTTTGCGCGTGCAAATCTTGCAATATTTACCAAAGAGATTTCATCCGTTACGTTTTTTCGCAATAAAGCCAAGGCAATCATTGGAACCGCAAAAGTACTAGAGAAAGAACACAACGGGAAGGTGTCAAACACAGAAGCAGAGCTTGTGGCACTCCCCGGCATTGGATACAAGACCGCGCACGTTATTTTGGGTGAACTCTACGGAGTGTGGGAAGGTATTCCAACCGATACGCACGTGAAGCGTTTTGCAAAACGTTTTGATCTTACGGATAACGAAGATTTAAAAAAGATTTCTAAAGACTTAGAAGCGTTGGTGTCAAAAAAAGATTGGAAGTACGTAAATAACGGGCTGGTGCTCTACGGACGGTATGTGTGTCCGGCACGTCCACACGAATGTCTCGCGCATCCGCTCACCAAACTATGGCCGCAAGCAGTAAAGCGTTGGCCAAAAGTGACCTAGTATGGACTGGCATCTTATCGTCGCGGTTATTTCAGCGTCTCTCTGTTTTGGTTCTGTTATTCCCTATGTTCGAGATATTTTGTACGGCACAACACGCCCCAATGCGGTTACGTGGTTTTTGTGGCTTTTTATTCAAGCCATAGCCATTGCCGCTCAAATACACGCAGGAGCATCGTGGTCGCTTGTGATGGTGATCGCCGATGGAGTAACTATTGGGATTGTATTCGTACTTTCTGTCATTGGATATGGGTATACATCATATGACCGCACTGATCTTTTCTGCGGCCTCGTCGGTGTGCTGGCTATCGTGCTGTGGGTAGTTACCGGCAATGCACTCGTCGCACTCGTGCTTTCTGTTGTTGCCGACGGGTGCGCCGCTTTTCCGACACTCCGAAAGGCGTACAAAGATCCGTGGTCGGAAAATCCGACAGGCTGGGCATTTACCACCGTAGCCGCACTTTTGGCAATTATCTCTACCACTCGTTTTGATACTGCAAATCTACTTTTCCCTGCGTATTTGGCGGTGGTTAACGGACTCACGTTCGCGTTGGCGTTTGTGGGTAGAAAAACGCATCCTAAGCCATAGGTTTCCCTCCACACTGAAACGGCGGTACCATAGGAGGATGGAGAAGCAGAGACCGGTAGCGGTATTTGATATAGACGGAACAGTGTTTCGTTCCTCGCTCACGCTTGAACTTATTGAACGACTTATTGAAAAAGGTACCTTTCCTATAGAAACCCGCGAAGCCTACGAAGACGAACGGGAGAAGTGGCTTGATAGAAAAGGCGACTATGAAGCATACGTACGTAAGGTGGTTGATATTTTCTGTAAACAAATAAAAGGAGTTCCTTTTGAAGCGGTGGCAAACGCCGCCGGAGAAGTTATTGAAGAAAAGAAAGATAGAGTGTATCGCTATACGCGTGATCTTATTATGGAATTAAAAAAGAAGGGCTATTTTTTGCTCGCGATTTCACACTCACCAAAGTTTATTGTAGACGGATTTGGATTTGAAGCAGGGTTCGACAAGGTGTACGGCTATTTGTTTGAAACCGGTCCTTCGGGAAATTTCACGGGCAAGGTTGAAGAAGAGGCTTTAATTCAAAATAAGGCGGCGATTTTTCAGCGTGCAGTACGAAAAGAAAATCTCACACTCGAAGGTTCTGTTGGGGTGGGGGACACAGAAAGTGACATTACCCTTCTTGAGGCAATTGAGTCCCCGATTGCATTCAATCCAAACCAGAAATTGTACGATCACGCTCAAAAAAGAAATTGGAGTATTGTCGTTGAACGAAAGGATGTCATCTACGAAATCAAATAAGGTAGTTACCTTTCATAAGGCGGTGTGGAGTTACTACCGTACTCATGGACGAAACGCACTTCCTTGGAGAAAAACACGCAACCCCTATCTTATTTTAGTTTCAGAAATCATGCTCCAGCAAACGCAGGTGGAGCGAGTCGTTCCGTATTACACAAAATTTGTTACAGAATTTCCAAACGTAGAAACCCTTGCACGCGCGCCTTTGGCGCGCGTGCTTACGGTATGGCAAGGCCTTGGATACAATCGTCGCGCCAAAATGCTTCATGAAGCGGCAAAACAAATAGTAGGTGAGTATCAGGGCACATTTCCAAAACAAATTGAACAGCTTGAATCGCTTCGTGGCGTTGGACCCTACACTGCGCGCGCTGTCGCCGCCTTTGCGTATAACAACGATGTGATTTTTATTGAAACAAATATCCGCACCGTCGTGATACACCATTTTTTCCCAAAGAAAGAAAAAGTGAGTGATGCGGACATTGAGAAGATACTTGTCCGTACTTTTCCAAAAGGAAAAGCACGAGAATGGTATTCGGCACTTATGGATTATGGTGCATATTTGAAACGATCTGGCGTCCGGACAAACACGCGCGTAAAGGGGTATGCGAAACAATCAACCTTCAAAGGCTCAGTTCGTGAAGCGCGCGGCGCAATACTTCGCGCACTCCATAAAAAACCTCAAACCATTACATCTCTTCTATCGCTTCTGGGGGAGGAACGTGTGATTCAAATGCAAATGGCGACACAGCGTTTATTGCAGGAAGGATTGCTTCAAAGGTCTCGAGGGCTTTACCATCTTCCGGAGTAATTTCTTTAAGTCCAATGGTTACTGCAACGCCGCAGAACAGAATAGCGCCGCCCGTGATAATGAAGAGCCAGAAATATCCACCCGTCGCAAGCAAAATACTGCCAATGAGTGGTGCAAAAAGTGCCGCAAGCGGGCGCATCATACGGAAAAGGCTTACGGTGTCGGTGTCAGACTCTGAAACACGACGGAAAAAGTGGCCTTCAGTCATTGATTCAACCAGCGCCGCGCCAACACGGGTCGCAATCAATACGGCAACGACAACAAAAATGAGTGAATTTGACGTAAGTAATCCCACAACGGCAAATGATGCTCCGGTAATAATAAATCCAGCGACAAGAAGTGCCTTATCACCAAGCCAACGATCTGCCGCGACGCCTGCAGGGTATTCAAGAAGCACAAAAGGAAGCAGCATTGCGGCAAACATCCATCCAAGTGATGACCAAGGAATATGGAGTGCGTTATGCAAATAGAGCGGGATAAAGAGCGGTGCTAAGTGGTAGAAAAATTGAAGAATCGCGTTTGCAAAAATGATGGAATACAAATCACGGCTTTTTTGGATGCACACCCATGTTTTATGAAAGTTTGACGGACGCGGTGGTTTGCCTTCAGGAAATTTTTGAATGGTAAAAAGCACGATGAATGGTAGAAGCGAAAGTGCGGCGGCAAAAAAGACGCGATAGTACGCGTCAGTGGAATCAAGCAGAAACCCGACCGTAAGGGGTGCAAGAATAAGTGCGGCGTTGCCGGCCGTAAGAAATGCGGTGCGCACACGTCCGGTCATAGATTCTTCGCTATGGGCAACTGTCGCTTCAAGCAAAATATCCAGACCGTAGGCAATAAGGGGGGATATGGCACAGGCAAGTGCCGCAAAGATAATGGCAAGTACGGGGAGCGGGTTCACCGCAAGAAGAACAAGAACAATAGCTTCCGCAATGCCAAAGAAAAGGGCAAGACGTCGTGGGCCATAGCGGGCAACAAGACGGGATACGGAAGGGAAGATGCTGAGCGTGGCGAGTGCGCCGGCAGAAATAACAAGTCCTGTTTCTTCCGCCGGCATAAATGTGGTCAGATACGGTGCCAGAATGAAAATAATGAGGTAGAAATGGGCGACTGAAAAAAAGTTTCCAAAAGCCAATAAACCACGGGGACGCATGATGTACGAATTGTAACATCAGAACTCGTTTTCAAAATCTGCTCCCGCAGGAACGCAACCGCCAAAGACTAAACTCCGGTCTCTCTTTGGCGGTTGCGTGCCAAGCGGATTTTTAAAACGAGTTCTGGATAAAACGAAAGCCGCCCGATTGGAAACGGACGACTTCGTCAGTTTCCGCCGTGGCGGCTAAAGGTCTTCGGGGGCAACATAGTCAGTGAAGACGAACTCAACGCCGAAACCAAACCGCTTCAGGCGCTGTTTGAAATCTTCCTTCCTTGTGGAAAGAAAGTGTTCGCCTCCAAGGACACGGAAGAACGGATCGCGCTCTCCCTTCAGATTGCGCACGTCGTCAGCAGTTGTCGTGATGACCACGTGTTTGGCATACGGGGCGTCGTTAAAGACTTCCGCCAGCTCTGTACGAATGAGCACCATCGCCTTCTCGAGCACCTCGACATCTTTGACGAGGCCAGTATGGAATGGTGACGTGGAGACACTGACGTAGGCTTCTGCCGCTTGTGCGTCAGTCATTCCATGCACTTCAATGTTGGGCATTTCTGCCACCTCCTTGGTAAGAACAAAGCGTGATTGTTACACATATGTATATAGTAGTCAAAAACACCGCCGCCCGTACGGGCGGCGGTGTTTTTGCACGTCAGCGTTATTACACCCCAATAAGCACGGGAATAACCATTGGTGCTTTGTTGGTCCGAGTGAAGAGGAATCCTGCAAGGGTGTCGGAAAGCGTATTTTTCACGTAATCCAAGTCCACCGGATTCATTCCTTGCGTCGTATCTTCCACTGTCTTTTTAATCAAAAGGCGTGCTTGATTCAACATGTCCTGTGATTCGCGAAGATACACGAATCCGCGAGAAATGATGTCTGGAGATTTACGCAATTTGCCAGTCTTCAAGTTCACTGTCGCAATAACCACGAACATACCGTCCTTGGCGAGCATTTGACGGTCACGAATGACCACTTCCTGTATATCGCCGATAGAGAAGCCATCCACGACAAGCGGAGCCGAGGGCACTTTGTCTTTGTGAATTTCAAGACGTTCACCATCGATGATATCAATCACTGTTCCGTTATCCGGAATAATGATTTGTTCGCGTGGACGACCGGCTTGCTCCACTGCCTTTGCGTGACAGGCGAGCATTGAGTAGTAGCCGTATGCGGGCATGAAGAATTTTGCGCCGACGGTTTTGTTAATCCACACGAGTTCACCCGTGTTTCCGTGTCCTGTTGAGTGCACGTCGGACGAACGGTAGTGAATAAGAGTGGCGCCGTTACGGTACAAATTGTCTTTCAGCTTTTGCACAGCAAGTTCGTTGCCTGGAATAACCGAGGAAGAAAGCACCACGGTGTCGCGGTTAGTAAGCTGAATAGATTTGTGTTGTTTCGTTGCAATACGCATAAGTGCGGCGAATTCTTCACCTTGGGCACCTGTTGCAAGAATAACAATCTTGTCCGGCGGATAATCGCCGACTTCCTGTGACGGAATAAGTGTTCCTTTTTCAAGTTTCAAGAGTCCCGTTTTTTGCGCAATTTCAAGGTTGTTTTTGATAGAGCGGCCTTCGGTCACCACTTTCTTTCCAAGCTTTTCGGAAATTTGAATGATGCGAATCATACGTTCAAACTGTGAAGCGAAGGTGCCAATGATGAGGCGTCCTGGGACTGCTTTCACAATGTCTTCCAGTGTTTGGTGCACGCGGCTTTCAGGAATAGAAAATCCATCTTTTTCCGCGTTTGTAGAGTCGCCAATGAAAAGAAGATTATTTTCCTTTCCGAGCGCTCCCCACTTATCTTTTTCGTGCTGAGCAGGATCACCATTTTCATGATCAAGCTTCAAGTCTCCGGTGAAGATAACGTTTCCGTACGGAGTTTCAATCGCCACACCCATAGAGTCTGGAATGGAGTGGGTGACGGGGAAGAATTTTACTTTGCAGGAACCGATAGTAACCGTGTTGCCAACGTCAACAACGACGAGTTCCGGTTTCGGCATATCCGGGTATTCTTCTTGGCGCTTCTGAATCATAATCGCCGTAAGATTTTGCGTGTAGATTGGCGGATTGCCGAATCGATTCATCAAAAACGGAATACCGCCGATGTGGTCGAGGTGACCGTGGGTAATAATTACGCCGCGAACACGACTCGCATTGCGTTCAAGATATTTGGTGTTCGGAAGAATGTAGTCTACACCCGGTGAAGCGTCTTCAGAAACAAATTGGAATCCGGCATCGACGACAAAGATATCGTTACCGACTTCAACGGCGCACATGTTTCGTCCGACTTCCTCAACGCCTCCCAAGGGGACGATGCGAACGACGTTTGGTGCAACAGGTGCAGGAATATATTCCGCTGTTTGTTTTTGTGTTGGGGGGCCTGGACGGCGAAGCATTCTGCGAATTTCGCGCGATTTGCCGCCGGGGCGTCCGCCACTACGGCGAGGGCCGCCACGGTTGAATCCGCCGCCATCTCGCTCGGGTGGTCGTCCTTGTCCGCCATCTCGCGGGGTAAATGGGCGAGGGTGAGCCGAATGCCCGTCTGGAGATCGGTGTGGTTGGTGGGGTGCCGGTGCCGGCGCTGGTGCTGGTGACATAGATATGTAGATAATTTATTTTAATTTTTGTCTGAGTTTTTGATTGTGCTCAGTTGGGAATTCGGAACCATTCCGAACTTTCAACTACTCACTATCGAGTTTTTAAAAATGGCCACACATGCTCTGTACGCAAATACCACACTGCCGCTGTCGCAAAGCGATCAGACGGTGCGGTGATTTGTGGAAGCATGAGCCCACTAAGCTCCGGTGGCACGGTGTACAAGAAATCCGGTGCGTATACGAATGCGGCAGGGTAATCGGCGGAAACAAGTTCATTTATTTTAGCAACATCTGCGCTTACTGCACTTGGGTTGGTCTCCACACGACTTTTTTCAAGAAGCGTGTCCACGTCTTTATTTGCGTAGAGCGCGATGTTGAGGCCGGGATCATTTCGTTCTGCGGAATCCCAGAAAGCATATAGGTCACGGTCACGGCCTATGACCATTCCAAAAAGGAGCGCATCGTACTTACGAGGACGAATCACGTTTTGGGCAAGGTCACCCGCTTCATATAGTTCAATGGATACAGGAACCCCGAGTGCTTCCCAGTCTTCCTTCACCGCCGTTGCTACTGCTTTCAACTCCGGAACGTTGGATGTGCGCAGAGTAATGGAAAGGGTGAGTGTTGATTTTGGCAGTTCCCATGCGCGCGTCGTACTGTTGTACACCCACCCTGCACTTTCAAGTGTTTTTGTAGCGTCCGCAATTCGTGTCGCGGAATTTGGAATGGGAAGGTTCGGAACATCGCTTCCGGGTGGCACGGGCCCAATAAGGGGGTTTGCAAATCCACCAAGCACATCGTTCACGATGCTGTCGCGATTGAGTGCAAGCGAAAGCGCTTTGCGTACTTCAAGCCGCGCGAATGCAGGGTTTTGGTTCGGATTGAAGAATACGCCAAAAACGCGAGAGTACGGAGCGGTGTGAGCGCCCGTTCCTGGAATGCCGTACGCGCTCTGCACTTGACCGTTTTTCAAAGCGTCAGTGAGTTCTTGGTTGTCTGACAAGAAGACGAAGCGAATACCGTCTAAGTAGGGGCGACCAAGGACATAGCTTTTATTTGCGGCAAGATTGTACTCACTAATAATGCCACTTTTGTCTCTGGAAACGGACGATACTGTAAAGGGTCCTGCGCCAACGGGTTCGGTGTTGAGTATTGAGAATGGAAACTCTTCGTCAGCAACACCTTTCCATAAATGAGCCGGCAAAATACCAAGTGTCGTATTTCCCACAAACGGGGCATAGGTTTTTGAGAGCGTAAACTCCACGGTGCGTGTATCAAGCGCGCGCGCCGCAATTCCTGTCCAGTTCGCGTATTCCGGTGATTTTAGTGCCGGGTCTTGCGCTTTCTGAATGGTGAAGACAACATCATCAGCAGTTACCGCGCTTCCGTCTGAAAAGACAGCATCTTTTCGCAAAATAAACGTATAGGTTTTTCCATCAGGAGAAACGGTATAGCTTTCTGCAAGTTTTGGCACCAAGTTGCCGTTGCCGTCTTCACCCAGAAGTCCGGCATACGTAAGCGCCACAAGGTCGCGGTCAGAATCCGACAATGCAAGCAAGGGGTTCACAAACCGTGGCGAGCCCACAACACCTTCGGTGAGTGTTCCTCCATAGCCGGGTTCCGTCACAAGCAAGCGCTGTTCAAGCGCGTATAGACTGAGCAGACTTCCGAGTACGACAAGCACACCAAGTGCGCCGGCAATAACCCTATCGCCAAGAGAAAGGGAATATACGTACGCGGACAAGCGTTCAATCTGCGGAATTGTCCGCGTTTGCTTCAACCGCTCTGTGAGAGGTGCGTTTTCGTTTTGCATGCGATTCGCGCAGGACGACTCCGTCCGCTACGATTTAGATGAGGAAACCGGCGATTGCTGCTGCCACGAAAAGGAGCGCAACGACAATAGTCGCGTTGAAAAAGAATTTTTCAGCGCCGCGCCGCTTGTAGAACGTGGAAGAGAAGTTGTCACCCCCAAAAGCCCCTCCAAGGCCTGCCCCTCGTTGCTGGAGGACAATGCCGATGATGAGGAGAAGGGAGAGCGCAATCTCTATGTAGGGCAATGTTGCCGTAAATGCCTGCATCTGTGGTACGAACCTTACCATAACCGGGTGGGGGCGGGCAAATGCGGGTGGGGAAAACGCTCTGCCCGCTCCGCTTGTATATAAATAATTCGGCGCGGCAGGTGGTGTTCCTGCTCGCGCCGAAGTTCTCAATTTTTCTGTGGTCGTGAACCTACCTCCATCGCCTTCAGAGCGAAATCAACAGCGTCGTCACCCCATATAGGTTTCAACATGTTAATGCCACCTCTCCAGCTAACAGCCAGTAAGTCTTCGGCGCTTCCCTTGATGAGCTGTTTGTTGTCTTCAAAGGCGCCGCGCAAGAACGCTTGAATGGCGTCGGAACTAGTGGCCATTCGTTCGGCGTACTGTTTGCGTTGCCGCTCCAAGAAATCCGCGTCATTTGCCGCAATTTCAAGAAGGGTACCCCAAAGAAATTCGAGGCCTTTTCGTGCGTTTTCGCACCGCAGTTCGAAAGGAAGACCTTCCGCTGCATACGATTTTATTTCCGTCACCTAACTACTCCATGTTCAAGTTCATGATTATTTTAAATAAAATCTCATATAAGTCAAGTCGTGTTGCGTACCGTCGCCCGTTTCTCTATACTTCACACACTCGTTTTATTAGGGTAACGCTTCAACATATGGCAAAAACTGAAATGCTTGGAATTACACCGCTCGCAGACCGTGTCGTGGTGCAACCAATGGTCAAAGAAGAAAAGTCGGTGTCGGGCATTATCATTCCGGATACGGTAAATAAGGAGAAGCCGGCAAAAGGTACGGTGGTTGCCGTAGGTCCGGGGCGTTATACCGATGAAGGGAAGCGCATTCCTATGGACGTGAAGGTTGGTGACAAGGTTTATTTCAAAAAGCCGTGGGACGAACCTATCAAGATTAATGACATTGAATACTATATCCTTTCCGAATCGGAAATCACGCTCACTTTTAAATAATTTTTTACACCTATGGCAAAACAAATTTTGTTCGGAGAAGAAGCGCGAAAGGCGATTCATGTAGGACTTGGTAAGGCCGCACGTGCGGTGAAGGTAACGCTTGGTCCACGGGGACGAAACGTCGTGATTGACCGCTCTTATGGTGGTCCTCGCATTACCAATGACGGCGTATCCATTGCCAAAGAAATTTCGCTCAAAGATCGTTTTGAAAACATGGGCGCAGAAATTGTGAAAGAAGTCGCCAACAAAACAAACGACGGCGCTGGAGACGGTACCACCACCTCGGTGGTGCTTCTTGAAGCAATGATTGATGAAGGACTTGCGCGTGTGATGAAGGGCGCAAATGCTATGGCAATTCGTACCGGCATGGAGCGTGCTCGTGACGCCGCTGTTGCAGAGCTTAAAAAAATGGCAAAGCCGGTATCAGGAAAATCGGATGTAAGGCAGGTCGCCTCTATTTCTGCAGAATCAGAAGAACTTGGATCTATCATTGCCGAGACGGTAGAGAAAGTTGGCAAGAACGGCGTGGTTACTGTTGAAGAGTCACAGGGTACTGAGCTTTCCTCTGAAGTTGTTGAAGGGCTTCAGATTGATAAGGGCTACGTATCGCCCTACCTTGTTACCAATCCAGAACGAATGGAGGCAGAGATGCGTGACGCACAGATTCTTATTACCGATAAGAAAATCACCAATGTCCAAGAAATTTTGCCCCTCCTTGAAAAAGTTGCACAGGCCGGAAAGAAAGAACTTGTCATCATTGCTGACGATATCGAGGGCGACGCACTCGCGACGTTCATTGTTAACAAACTGCGCGGTACGTTCAATGTGCTCGCGGTAAAAGCACCAGGATACGGTGACCGCAAGAAAGAAATGCTTGCCGACATTGCGGCCATCGTTGGTGGGCAAGTTATTTCATCCGATGTTGGCCTTACCTTTGAAAACGCGACTATCGCCATGCTTGGGAAGGCGTCGCGTGTGGTTGCAGGTAAAGACACCACGGTGTTTGTGGGCGGTAAGGGTAAAAAAGCGGATATCACCGCGCGCGTTGCTCAACTTACAGCGCAAATGGATCAATCAAGTTCAAAGTTTGATAAAGAGAAGTTTGAAGAACGAATCGCGAAACTTTCTGGCGGCGTCGCGGTCATTCGTGTGGGTGCCGCAACAGAAACTGAGATGAAGTATCTTAAAGATAAAATTGATGACGCAGTGAAGGCAACCAAGGCGTCCATTGAAGAAGGTATCGTTGCTGGTGGCGGAACCGCACTTGCGAAAGTTTCAAAGAAACTTGCCGCCAACCCACAAAAAGGAATGAGCGAAGACGAAGCAACAGGCTACGACATTGTTGTTCGCTCGCTTGAAGTTCCTCTTCGTCAAATTGCGATGAATGCAGGTAAAGATAATGCTGGTTCCATCGTAGAAAAGGTGCAGGCAGGCAAAGCAATGGCAGGCTATGACGCCATGAAAGACGAAATGGTAGAAGACATGGCAGAAGCCGGCATTATTGATCCGGTTAAAGTAACGCGTTCGGCAGTTGAAAACGCTGTATCTGCGGCGGCAATTCTTTTGACGACGGAAGCCGCGGTTGCGGATCTTCCAGAACCAAAGAAAGATGCGCCGGAAGGTGGCATGGGTGGGGGAATGGGAGGAATGGATTTCTAAAACGTTACAACAAAAACAAACAAAACCGCTCCGGTAAACCGGAGCGGTTTTGTTATGCACACTGTTTTTTATTTTGAAACTATAAACTAACTGTGGTGATACTATGCGAACATATGAAAAAATCTCTGCTTCTGGTAGCAGGGGGAATGATATACGGTTTCTATGACAACCGACGCAGTACAGCGCGAGCTTAAGCGTGGTAGCCAACTCTCGGTTATCGCACTTGTCGGAGCGCTCATAGAAAAAGCGAGTAAAGTTTGTTCATCCGACATTCACCTTGAGCCAACATTGCATGGCCTCGTTGCGCGCTTGCGTGTTGATGGCGTCCTGCATGACGCGTACGTTTTTCCCAAAGAAATACGTTCGGAAATTATCTCCCGTATTAAAGTGCTCTCGAGGTTACGTACAGACGAACACCAAATGACCCAAGACGGGCGTTTTCGATACGACTTGCGAGACAGTTCGTTTGTAGACGTGCGCATATCTATTGCGCCTACCTATCATGGAGAAAACGCCGTACTCCGTCTTCTTTCTAACACCGCAGAAAATTACACACTTGGCGCGCTTGGCTTTAGTGTAGAGGATACTGAAAAAATCACGAATGCCATACGAAAACCAAACGGGATGATTCTTTCCACGGGGCCAACCGGTTCCGGAAAAACAACCACCATGTACACGCTCATCCGAATGCTCAATTCTCGAGATGTTTCCGTGGTTACCATTGAAGATCCTATTGAATATGCGGTGGAGGGCATTGAACAAATTCAAGTGAATCCGCACGCTGGACTTACCTTTGCGAACGGACTGCGCACCATTCTTCGGCAAGATCCAAACATAATTATGGTGGGTGAAATTCGCGATGCAGAAACGGCAAGCATTGCGGTCAATACCGCGCTTACCGGACATCTTCTCTTGTCTACGCTTCATACTAACGATGCCGCAACAACACTCCCACGCCTTCTCGATATGCACGTGGAAGCATTTTTGGTTGCGTCCACTATTCGCATTGCCATCGGTCAACGGTTGGTGCGTAAAATTTGTGGTGCCTGCCGTGAAGAAGCGCCCATTACTGCAAAAGTAGCGAAATATCTTTCAGCGTCCTCACTTCGCAGTAAGGTGCGAGCGAACAATATCTTTTTCAAAGGAAAAGGATGCGATGGGTGTAATCACACTGGATATAGCGGTCGTATATGTTTGAACGAAGTAATGGAAACGAATGCAGATATCCAGCAAGCTATTTTAAATCGAGCGCCTGCAGCAGAATTAAAAAAGATTGCGATAAAAAATGGAATGACACCAATGCTTGAAGATGGTTTCCAAAAAGCGCGCACGGGCGTGACCACTCTCGAAGAGGTGCTGCGCGTAGTGAATGATTAGCTATGGTAAAGAAACACACTTCGGTGCTTGGACGATTGCGCAAGCGCGCGTCCACTCATGGTAAAAAAGTAATCGCTTCGCGAGCGAGCGTTTTTATACGTGCCATCTACGTACGATATGTGGCATATTCGCTCACTCGTACACCTCGTCTGTCTATCACCGAACAAACTTTTTTTGTAAAACGGCTCGCCTTCCTCATTACTGCCGGTATTCCTATTTTGGAAAGTCTGCACATGCTTCGCGAACAATCACGTTCGCGTATGTATGTTCGCGTGATGGATGCAATCATTGATGATGTTGCCAACGGACAAACTCTTTCAAAAAGTCTTTCAAAATTTCCGGAAATGTTCGGTGAGTTCGGCGTGAACATCATTATGGTGGGGGAGGCGAGTGGTAGTTTAAGTAAAAATCTTGAATATCTTGCAAATGAACTCAATAAAAAAGAAGCACTTCGCCGCAAACTGCTTGGCGCGCTTGCGTATCCTGCACTGATTACAGCCACGACACTCGGCATCACCGCGTTCTTGATGATCTACCTGTTTCCAAAAATTATGCCGGTGTTCACTTCGCTCAACATGAAGCTACCGCTTTCAACACGTATCGTTATTGGCGCAAGCAATGTTCTTCGAAACCACGGGCTTATGTTGTTCGTCCTTATCACCGCTCTCGTGATTGCTTTTTTCGTGACGTATCACCGTGATCGTATTTTTCGCGAACACGTTGATCGCCGTATGCTAGGGGTGCCCGTGCTCGGTAAGCTCATTCGCTATTACAGTCTTGCCCATTTTACTCGCACGCTCGGATTACTTATAAAAAGTGGCGTAACGTTTCCAAATGCGCTAGCGATTGTTGCCACCACGAGCGGTAATACTGTGTATGAAAAACACGCGCGAGAGCTTGAAGAAAGGGTGATACGCGGCGAAGCCATCTCGCCGTACTGTGCGATACACCGTAATGCATTTCCAGATAGTATGGCGCAGATGCTGGCGGTGGGGGAGCGTACAGGAAATCTCTCCAACACGCTTGTATATCTGTCCGAGTTTTATGAAAAAGAAATGGATGATCTTACCAAGAATATCTCCACTCTTATTGAACCTGGGCTGATGATTTGTATGGGACTTCTGATTGGGTTCATTGCTATCTCTATAATTACTCCTATCTATGGCATTACACAAAATCTTCATCCATAAGCGTAAACCTTCATCGCGAGGATTCACGCTTATGGAAATACTCGTGGTGCTTGTCGTCGTCGGTACCATCGCTAGCTTTTCTTTATTTGTGGACATACGAAATTATCACAGTGACGCGTTTCGTGCTGAACGCACGACGCTTATTACTCTACTTCAAACCGCGCGTGCAAACGCACTCAATAACGTAGGTGAAATGCCGCATGGTGTTGCTATTTTCCCGAACGATCACCCAAACAGTTACGTGCTTTTTGACGGTGCCGATTATGCAACAAGTAATAATTCAACACACCAGATCATCGATGCGGGTTACCACGTGGTGTTTGATGTCGATTCTCCTACGCAAATTATTTTTTGTCAGTTAAGCGGCGACATCGTTACCAGTATTCAAGAAAGTACACGCTGTGATGATGCGGTGAATAGGTATGATGGGAAGATAGTTCTTATAGATACGGAGAGAGGGCTACCATTTGATATCACACTCAATCATGAAGGCGGTATTAGTTGGTAAGCACCGAGGGTTTAGTACTCTTGAAATAATGATCGCCCTTGCGGTGATAGCTATTGTGCTGGCCGGTGTGATTTTGGCAGATTTTGGTGTCCAATACTGGACGGTGACAGCTCAAACCAGCAACGAGGCACTCTACAAAGGCAAAGTGCAACTTGAAAAAATTCGCTCTGCATCGGTGCATGATTTCTATTCTGCCGTTTCAACTCCGTCTACCAAAGATACCGATACGGCATGCGGTAGTGGTGGCCTCTGCTACTACATACAAAACACCGTCGCCGATATTTCCCCGTGTTCAAAGTATGTGGAAAGTACCATCTCATGGCAGGTGCCACGCTACCCAACATCAACCACCTATCTGCCGTCGTATCTTTCAAGTGCCAAAGAAGCTGTTTCTCTTGGTGGAGATTGCGGTCTCAATTATCCGTTTGGCGCGTGGTCAAGTCCTATCGAAATGAGTAATGGGAACCTTGCCGCTCCACCAACCGGTATTGATGTGGTGAACGGTGTTGCGTATGTTACTGAAAGCACAAGCCCCTATTTTGAAGTCACGTCTGTAAGTGCCCCGGGAAGCACCTCGGCACTCGCACCGCCAAGAGATCCAGCATCCTTTAATGCGCTAGACGTGGCTCGCGATTTAGCAACGGGGCGGTTGTATGCGTATGTCGCCGCAAATAATACGCAATTTCGGGTGATTGATGTCACTAATCCAAAAAGCCCCCTCCAGATAGCAAGTAGTGTGCTATCTGGAGTAGCAACAAGCACATCGCAAGGGCAGGGATGGCGCATTGTCTACTACGATCGCAAGGTATATCTCACCACTCGGTACAATAGTGGGCTACCGGAACTGCATATTTTTGATGTTGGCTACCCTATACGTCCTTTTGAAGTTGGATACGACACCGTAGCAAAAAGACTGGGTATCTCACTTGGCACGTCGGTGTACGATATGGCGATTCGTGATCAGTATTCAGCCGTCGATAAAAAAATACACCGCTTTTTATTTCTCGCTACAACACTCACTACTGGTGAGCTGAAGGTGCTTGATGTAAGCGATCCAAAAAAAGTAAACCCAACACCGATTGCCACGTGTGATTTACGTGGAAACTATCAAGCAACTGCCATTACTGTGTTAGGTAATACGCTCTACCTTGGTCGGGATACACCAAGCGGAACGCCAGACCTTCTTGCGTTTGACGCTACTGATCCACTTTCGCCATCGTTCTGTACACCACTTGGCCAAACGGAAGTAGAGACAGGTTTTTTGGACTACAGTCGCCATGTCGTAGGTATTCGTGCAAGTGGGCCATACCTTTATATAGCCACTACCAACACTACCCGTGCGCATGGGCAAGTGCAGGTGCGCAGTGTACTTCCGTCCAGTCTTTCACTTCTTGGCACCTTTGCCGTCCCTCTGCTTACGGACAACGCCTTAGACTTTGATGGCGGTGCCAATATGCTCTATATACCGAGCGGCACGTCTTCAGGAAAACTACAGTCCATCACCAGCTCACCATGAAAGCAGACCCACACAAAGGATTTACGCTTCTGGAAGTTGTCATATATATAGGACTTTTCGCTATAGTAATGGGTGGTGCCATTACGGCGACAGTGCAATTGTTAAAAAGCGGTGAAAGAAATGAACGATCGGCGGCAATACAAGAAGAAGGCACTTTTCTTATTCGCAAAATCAATTGGCTTGTCACGAGCTCCTCTGTAGTAAGTGCGCACGGCGGTGATTCGCTCACCATAACAAAACGTAATGGTCCGGATTTTAATTCCGCAACAGATAACCCGCTCGTACTTACGGGGCAGGACGGTGCGGTTACTGTCACTCGCGGTTCGCTACCTTCTGTAACCTTAAATTCCGATGCCTTGCCCGTAACCGACTTTGTAGCAACGGTAGATAGCTCATCAGGAAAAACAGTCGTAGATGTGCATTTCGCCATTCAAACCATACCGTTCGTATTTACAACCTACTTACGATAGAGGCGTTAGTCGCACAACCCTCTTTACGGTGTTATAGTCCCGCCAGAACCGATTTTCATAAGAAAATCGGTGGTTTAACGCTCATCAAGGGAGAGTACTATGGCGACGAAAAACGTCGTTCTTGAAGGAAAAACGAAACATATTCACCCACTCGATGTCTTGGTGGAAGCCAAAAACTTCGTGACCTGGGGGAATAAACACTCGGCAGAAATGTCGGGCAAGGGGGAAATGTCGACCAGAACAATGGTGGCGATGTTTCGCTTGCTTGAGGCGAACGGCCGCCGGGCGGTTTTTCAAGGGCAAACATCGGCGACGATGTACCGCGCGCGCTTCTCGCACATGATTCTGCTTGAAGTCGTCGTGCGGTTCCGCAATGAAGAATTAGGTTCGCTCCACAAGCGCCGTCCCGATTTGCCACTTGGACTTTTGCCGAAACCGCTCGTCGAGTTCTATCTGAAGTCGAGCGGTGAAGAGTTCGGCGGCGTGAAGTTGCCGGGCGATGACCCGCTCATCACTTCATGGAACGACGAAGGCGTCTTCGTTCATCCGGCGGGCAAGTCGGTGGAAGGCGATGGCCTGTTCGTTCCTTTTGCGGCGGAAGGATGGTCGTCTGCTCTTTCGGATCTGTTCAGTCTTTTGGCGCGTGAAGCGCTGATTGACGCGACGATCGTCCGCAAGGGCTGGCTGGCTGTTAAGTGGGATATGGGAGATGTGAAGCTCGAATACGGCTTCGTCATTTCCCATAATAATGGCGACGCTATTGCGACGCTCTACCTCGCTGAAGCGCCGAGCAATGACGAGTGGCGCATTCGCGACCCGAAAGGCATAGAGCGGAGCAAGCAGAACATCCGCAACGGTAAACCGGTGAAGGATGCTATCGAGGATTACTTCCTCGTCGCTCGCGCGGCGGAGATGATTCGCTTTAGCAAAGTACACAAATAGTCGCGAAGGCAACACGAAGAACTGAAGACGGCTGCGCAAGCAACCGTCTTCTTTTTATCCCGAGCTGAAAGAAAGACGGTAGTAACTGTATCGTATACTAAAGAGGTAATGGAGGGAGCATTTGAGGCACCAGCACAACCCTTGCAGAGCCCTGAAGAGGAGCTCGCGTATTTGCGTGCGCAGGTGCAGGCAAAAGAAAAACAGCTTGCGGCGCTTCAGCAAGAACAACCGCGAGAAGCGATTGTAGAGGAACGCATTTTGCACCATCACCAAGCGGCACCACAAACCGTGCTCGCGCCACAGTACGAACTGCCACAAACCGAAGCGCATGCGCTCGCGCTTAATCTTGACCCAGAAGCCGACGACGAAACCATGAGCGAACTTCGTGGGATTATGGAAGAAAAGGGCATTAAAAACGCGCTTACTGTTCTTGAAAAATTAAACAGCCCGCACTTGGAGGACGATTTTCATCGGTTTCTTGCCCAATACATTCTTTCTGGAATGCCGGCGCGCGGGCTTGAAGAAAAGAAACCAGAATGGAAGGCACTTCATATGACGCTCTACGAAATTGCGCTTCCAGAACCGTCTGCGGAAGACGAACAAAATAATCGCGTCAAGCCGCTCAAAGAGCTTATTTCTGCGATGGAGCAGTTTTATTCAGGAATGCTTTCGGTAGAACACGCCGACCCAAACGAACCATCATATTTTTCAATGGAGCTTGCGGTGCCTGCAAACCATGCACAACTTTTCTTTTATGTGGGCGTACCAAACCATAAAAAAGACCTCTTTGAGAAACAAATACTTTCCATATTTCCAAACGCACGCATCATACCGCAATCAAACGACTACAACATTTTTGTGCCTGATGGCTCAGCGTGCGGGTCGGTGGCTTCGCTTGCCACGTGGCCTGCACTCCCTCTAAAAGACTACGAAAACTTTGACTACGACCCATTGAATAGTGTGCTCAACGCATTTGCAAAAATAGAAGCAGAAGGAGAAGGTGCGGCGCTCCAAATTATTATTGAACCAGCAGGAGAGCAATACCACGAGCATTATAGAAAAATCCTCCAAGGGCTTCGCAAGGGAGAGAACCGACTGCGCGCACTTTCAACACCAGCTGGCTTGCTCGGAGAGACTGCGCGAGAATTTGGCAGTTTCTTGTTTGGCGCCACCAAAGAAAAGAAAGAAGAATACGAAAATAAAATTCGTAGTTCCGATATAAACAAATTGGATATAGAGCAAGTGGAGCGCAAAATCGCTACGCCAATCGTGAACACCACTATTCGCATGATTGTCTCATCGTCCGACGCACACCGCGCGCAGGCGGGGCTTATAGATCTTGAATCGTCATTCAATCAATTTACAAACACGGTAGGGAACCAGCTTACGTTTAATCGCCCAACTGCATCGCGTGCAAAGAGTGTTTTCCACGACTTCTCCTACCGGCTCCCATCTTCCACGAAGATGCCCCTTTCTTTGAAGGAAATCACGACCATGTATCACTTCCCACCAAAGGGAATAGAATCGACGCCACAATTGAGCCAGTCGCGCTTCACGGCCGCGGCCGCGCCACTTGGTATTCCCCAAGCGGGCACGCTTCTTGGTACCAATTCATTCCGTGGAAAGACATCCAACGTATGTCTTGAGCTTGAAGACCGTTTGCGCCACCTCTACATCATTGGACAAACCGGTACTGGTAAAACAGTGTTTATGAAAAATCTTGCCATTCAAGATATTCTTGCAGGCAATGGCGTGTGCTTCATTGATCCGCACGGTAACGACATTTTGGATATTCTTGCCGCCATTCCACCCGAACGCTATGAAGACGTCATTTATTTTGACCCAGCAGACATCAAACGTCCGTTCGGACTTAATCTTTTGGAATACGATGCCGCGCATCCGGAGCAAAAAACATTCATCGTGAACGAACTACTCGCCATTTTCCGTCGTTTGTACGGCGATGTTCCTGAGTCTATGGGTCCCGCGTTTGAACAGTACTTCAGAAACGCAACGCTTCTCGTGATGGAAGACCCCGCTTCGGGTTCCACTCTGCTCGATGTCGCACGGGTGCTTTCAAACAAACCATTCCGTGATTTGAAGCTCAGCAAGAGTACCAATCCGGTCATCAATCAATTCTGGCGTGAAATTGCCACACAGGCTGGTGGGGAAGCCTCGCTTGAAAATATCGTGCCCTACATCACCAACAAATTTGACGACTTCACGGCAAACGATTTTATGCGCCCGATTGTCGGTCAGCAAGAATCGTCCTTTAACTTCCGTGAAGTCATAGATACGAAAAAGATATTGCTCGTGAATCTTTCAAAGGGTCGCCTTGGTGAACGAAACGCAAACCTGCTAGGGCTTATCTTGGTGGGCAAGCTCTTTATGGCGGCATTGTCGCGTGCCGACGCCCCCGGTACGCAATTCCCACCATTCTTCTTGTATATCGACGAATTCCAGAACATCACCACCGATTCTATTCCTGGTATTTTGTCGGAAGCCCGCAAATACAAGCTTTCCCTCAATATCGCGCACCAATTCCTTGCGCAAGTTGACGAAAAAATTCGCGATGCGGTGTTTGGCAACGTTGGCTCCATGGCAGTATTCCGCGTCGGGCAGGAAGATGGAGAATTCTTTGAAAAACAATTTGCACCAACCTTTACCGCACTGGATTTTGTGAACATTGAAAACTACAACGCATATATCAAGATTCTTGCAAAAGGTGTGCCGCAGAAACCATTTAATATAAAAACACCGGCACCGTTTGCGGGAAATCCAAATCAAATAGATGACCTGCGTGAACTATCATTCCTTACCTATGGGCGCGACCGTCAACAGGTAGAGAGTATGATTCACGCTCGCTATCTGTCATAATGTATATATGAAAATCGGTGGCTTTAACATTCCTCCAAGAAAACCAAAAGACGATAAAGAACCGGAAGATCTTCGCGGTAATAGAGACTCACTTCCGGAGCTTGGTGGCATGTCGCCCGCTGATTTTAGGAATCAACCACTGCCCGCACCCCAAGAAGCAAATATTTCTCCTGCAGATTTTCGTAGAGAAAGAGACGGTGGTGAGGCACCACCTATTCGCCCAGAAGACAAGCTTGGCGCCGGCGCAAGCGCTGAAGAAGTTAAGGTCGCCGTTGCTGACATTCTTGCGGAAGAAAAACCATCAGCAGATACTCGTTCTGAAAACCAAAAACGCTCAGAGCGCGGGGAATCCTACTCTGCAGACTGGGCAGGCTCGGGTAAAAGTCCTGCTGAAGTAATTGCCTTGAAGCAACGTCTTGAATCGCTCGTGGGTGCGGTGCAAGCAAAAACAAAAAAATGGAAAGAAGACTCTGAGGCCAAAAGTAAGGCAAAGAAAGAGGCAAAAACAAAGAAAGCAAGTGATAAGGCTACTGCCAAAACACAAAAAGTCGATGCTAAAGAGTCGGCAAAGAAAGAAAAGACCGACAGGAAATCTGCAAAAGAAAGTGTTAATGCTGAAAAAAAGGAAAAAATAAAACAAGAACGTATTGAAGCGGTAGACGGCAAGCCGGGCGTGAAAGAAGCAAAACGTAGCGAACTTGCTGACAAGGCAGGCGCAAAGCTTGAGCGAGAGAATATGATAAGTGCAGAAAAAGAATATTTTGCAGAATACAAAACATTTATCACGAAAAATGGCGTTACTAAGCGTCTTTTCAAGAACGTTTTTAATACCAAGGATGCCGACCTGCTTGCGAAATTTAAAAACAACTACGACGACGCTCGTGCGCTCTACACTAAACGTCTGCGTCAAACAGTGACTGATCGCGTGGATGAAAAATTTGGCATCACTGAATACGACGAAAATAATAACCCTCTCGGAGAGGAGAAGGTTCTGGAGAAGCGAAACAGGATGATTGAGAAATACATGGCGGTTCAGCGCTTCAACGACGTCATTACTCGTGCGGCAGAAGGACGTACTGAAGCACGAAAGGAAGCGCTGAATGAGCGCGGCAAAGGAACGCTTCGCAAAATGGGAGACAAAATCGGCGAATGGAACCGAAACTTGGAAAAGAAATATGGCAAAAGAAATGCCCGCATCATTCGCCTTCTTGGAAGCACTGCCGCGGCATCTGCGCTCTTTTCACTTAGCGGTGGCGTTGGAGTGCTTGGGTATGCGGCCGGTAAGGTGACGCGTGGGCTCATTAGTATGACCGCCGGTTCAACGGTGGGTGGTATCGCTGGTCTTGGTTACACCCATACGATAGGAAAATTGATGGAGTATCAGTTGGCACGCACTCGTCGCAGTCAAGGCTCCGGCGCAAATCAAATTCAAAAAGAGGAACGTGCCCATCGTATCGGAAATAAAAAAGCGATTGAAAAACAACGAATGGTGGTTGAACTTCTTACGGGCGTTGGCCTGTCGTACGAAACCGCAACGCATCTTGCTACGGTCGACATAATGCAACACACTGCCGCTTCGGTGAACCACGGTGGTTCAGTACAGTGGGGTGATCATCACAAACCATCAACGATTTCTTCTAGTCACTCAGCAGGTTCAGAATCCGCTCCAGTGCAATCACATGAATCAAACGGCAGTAACGCCGATTCATCCACGGCGGATACAAACACCGCACCAAGCGATACGGTTTCTGGCGGAGGCACGCCACCTGCTGACGCTGGAACGGGTGGGGAAACAAGTACCACAGCCCCAAGCCCAGATGATTTTAAATCCATACCAGAAGGTTCAGATGCTGTAGGAACAGATGGGGCCGCACCTCCGTCTATAGAAAATGCATTGAATTTGCATACTGAAGTGCACGCAGGACAGGGCGCAAACCAAGTGTGGGGCGATTTCAAAGAACAGTTGCGAGATAGTGGTGTGCTCAACGATCCAAACACTTCGCCTGAAGCACGCGCCGCAATTCAACACATTCTTGATTCAAAACCGGGAGCTCTTTCATCCGAATACGGTTTTGCAACAGAAAACGCGAGCGCGGTGATTCACACAGGGGATTCCATTGATGTCGCGCAAAACGGGGATATTGTGTTCACTCCACATCATGGTGAAGGAATTGTGCTTGCACACACCGATGCCGACGGCACGGTGCATCCGGCAGACCATTCCGACCTTACAATGAAGCCAAATCACCCGGTGATTTCTGAGAAACACACTCCACAGCACACCGTTCACCACACACCACACACGACGTCTGTCGATAGTCCGGAAAGTTTGGCCCAAGTGAAGGCAATCTACGAGTGGGAACACGCTCACCCAGGCGAACCTATTCCACAGAACCTCTACCTTCACACAGACGTCTCTCCACCAGCTCCAGAAAATGTTCCAACGCAATCACCGGAAGTTTCTCCAACTCATTCTGATGTCGCGCCACTTCCGCCAACGCATACTGAATTACCTCCACCAGCACCACAAGCAGATCTTCTTTCCCGTATTGAATCAGCTCAATCTCCAGAGTCTGTGCGTAGTATTCTTGATGCTGAAATACACGCCCACGGCGTAACGCCTGCATTGATGGCAGATCTTATAAAAGAAGCTCCACACATGCCAGCAAACCCGCACCTTGCTTCATATATTGATATTGACTCGAGCGGAACATTGCCCGGCCCAGCTGTATTTCTGGGTCACGATGGACAGCTAACGGTGTATGGTGCTGCAGATGCCGGTAGTACGTACGAAGCACAACTTAAATTAGCGCACAGCTTTGCCGGAACGTCTGGTCAACCGGTCAACGTGCTTTTTGCGGATCATTCGCCTGGCCACGTGAAAGTGTATCCGGATGGACACGTAGAAGGGGTTACTAAAGGATTCTTTAGCTCATATCAGCCGCCGGAACCTCTTCAAAAATCAGTATATGTATTTCAACGCTAATTAATTTGTTATGACTGAGACAAAACAAAATGAAATAATTGCCGCTCTCGGGCTTGAGTTTATGTCTGCTGAAGAACAGGAAGCCACACTTCTAAAACTTGGAGAACTTATAGCACAAGGCACACAGGTGCGTTTGGTAGAGCGAATGGACGATGCGACAAGAGACGCCTTTAGCAAACTTCTTTCGAGCAATGCTTCGGAAGAGGAAGTCCATGCCTTTATAAGCGAACATGTGTCCACAGAAGATGAGGCGGTAAAGGAGACTATTGACGAACTTGCGGATGATATACTTGCCGTAACCAAATAATAATAAGACATATGAACGTTACCGGTACCGGAGTCGCCATTGGCACAGCAGTTGTAGTCGCGCTCGCGTTTCTCTTTTTTGGGCCATCAATCCTTAGACCATTTTCAGCACAACCAACGACACAACCTATGACCGATCAAACAGCAACCGCAGATGCCGCACAACCAGCAGAGCAGGCTCCAGATCCAACAACACTTCAGGTGAATGATACTAAGGTGGGCACAGGTGCAATAGCGGCGGCAGGCGACACCATCACGGTGAATTATGTTGGTGCCCTTACTGACGGCACGGTGTTTGACGCTTCAGAAAAGCACGGCCAACCATTCAGCTTTACTCTCGGTGCGGGACAAGTTATTCAGGGCTGGGATCAGGGTATTGTGGGTATGAAAGAGGGAGGCGAGCGCATTTTGGTGATTCCAGCTTCAATGGGATACGGCGCTCACGCCACAGGACCAATTCCTGCAAACTCAGCACTTATTTTCAAAGTTGATCTTGTGAAGGTTCAAAAGGGGAGTAAGTAGTATAAAAAAGAGCGCGCATCTTGTTAGGATGCGCGCTCAAAGACGACGGCTGCGGCTGTTGGCGATTAATGCCGAAGTTCGGCATCCACCTTGGCCTGGATCTCGTCCCAGTGTTCCGTGCGACCGGTGTACGCCACCAGGCCCATATATTCCTCCTGCATCTTCGGATCGCGACCGAAGCCATACATCAGGGCTTCGACGGAGGCCCGGAACAGCACCACGTTATACGTCAGTGCAGTGCCGAGGCCAGAGCCCCCCACTTCGCCGCCGACAATTTCCATCGACTGCTTGAGCGGGTTGCCCGTCACGCCGGCGAGGAAATAGCCAGCGGTGGTTCCCGCCAACGTGGCCGCTGTATTGATGACACCCATGTAGGTGGCCTCATCCCGGCCGGGGTTGGCGTAGTCCGCCATTGCTATGGCGCGCACAAAGTCTTTGTGCACGCATTCGTTGTTGGGATGCGGCAGGCCGCGGCAGGCCGAGACAACCTCGGTCCAAGCAAAGCCCATGTTGTCCTGCGTTGGAACGTTGTGTGCACAGGCCGAAAGGGCGACTGCGACTGCGAGGACTGCTCCCCGCTTCAGATTATTGGACATGAGAACAATCCCTATAATTGCGGCTCGTGCGCTGACTTTTCAGCACACATAACCAAGAACTTTGAGTTCGAGAGTATTATATACCTCTATATACTACTTGTCAAGGGGTCTAAAAGCCCGTAGATACTTGCTCAAATGGGGTGTGGCAGATAGGGTGAAGAAGTGAATCCACTCTCATTTTCTATAGAAAAGCGCGCGGCAAAAAGCGCCGCACGTGCAGGCGTGCTTACTACACCGCATGGAGTGATTAAAACCCCGGCATTTGTACCGGTGGGAACGAAAGCAAATGTGAAAGGTGTACTTCCGCGCGACCTCACCGCACTTGGTGCGCAAGTGGTGCTTGCCAATACCTATCACTTATATCTTCAACCCGGCGAACAAATAGTAAAGACAGCGGGAGGGCTTGGAACTTTTATGGGCTGGAATGGTCCCACCATGACTGACTCGGGCGGCTTCCAAGTATTTTCACTCGGTGCGGCTTTTGGAAAAACCATTTCAAAGTTTGTTAAAAGTGACGCTCCCACTGAAGAAGCGGTTGCGGTGTACGACGAAGATGTGGCAAGTCAGCATGGACAGCTTGCGATTGTGGACGATGAAGGTGTTTCCTTTACCTCGCACTTGGACGGTTCGCTTCATCGTTTCACTCCAGAACGTTCAGTAGAAATTCAGCACGCTCTTGGTGCCGACATGTTTTTTGCGTTTGATGAATGCACTTCTCCGACAGCGCCCTACGAGTACCAGCGCGAAGCGATGGAGCGCACGCATCGATGGGCAGAACGTTCTCTTAAGGCGCATCGGCAAAATATTGACGCACATAAACAACAGGCGATTTTTGGCATTGTGCAGGGAGGCAGACACGAAGATTTACGAAAAGAATCAGCGCGCGAAATCGCGTCTTTGGGCTTTGACGGCATCGGCATCGGCGGTTCGTTTAGTAAAGAAGATATGCGTGGCGCGCTTCAGGCGGCGGTACATGAACTTCCGGAAGAACTGCCAAAACATTTTCTTGGTATTGGGGAACCGGGAGATGTGCTTGAGGGTATTGCAAATGGTATGGATCTTTTTGATTGCGTAGCCGCAACACGTATTGGCCGACACGGCTCTATTTACACCAAGCGCGGCATCATTCACCTTACCGGTGAACGATTCAAAAACGATTTCACTCCGCTTGATCCAGAAACCATCATTGCCGGAACAGAAACGTTTACGCGTGCTTATGTCGCACATCTTATTCGCGCAAAAGAAATGACGGGCTCTATCATTTGTTCTATGCACAATATTGGCTTCATTGTGAAATTGGTGGACGACGCCCGCGAAGCCATACTAAACGGCACGTTTGAAACGTTCAGAGAAGACTTTGTGCGAAGCTACTATTCAAAATAATTATTTATGGCCGGCTCCTTGCGGATGCCGGCCATAAAAGAACAGGTGGTTTCAGTTCGCCATCGATTCTGCACGATCCATCATGGCGATGATCGGGCGTTGGTCGTTCAGCTTCGGGTCTACGAAACAGCTCAGGACACGCCGCACATCGACGAACACAAGGTGTGCGTAGCCGCCGAGACGGGCGAGCTGATCCTGGGGAAAACGGTTGGACCGTGTTCCTTCAGAGAGCATCTCAATCTCGTCGCTGAGGTCGTGCTTCACCAGTGTCCCTTTCGGAACAATGCTGGTGCGGAACGACAGCGTGGCGAGCGGTCGGTTGTTCGGTCCCACGAGGAACCGTCTCGTTCCCGACACGATTCTGTCGAGACCGTCCACATGCGCGGCCATCAGACCGAGCAGAAACAAATTTTTGTGAGCCACAAGTGGCTCAAGAACTGCCGCGTCCATTGGTTCCTCCTTGTTGCGGTTAAATAGAACCATACAATAAAAATACGAAAATGACAAATATGGTAGAGTGCATAACTAATGGCGAGCAATTTCAAGCTCCATACGCCGTTTCCGCCAGCTGGCGATCAGCCAAAGGCTATCGAGTCCTTAAATAAAGGCCTCGATAGAGGAATGAGGCACCAAACACTTCTTGGAGTTACGGGCTCTGGTAAAACCTTTACCTGCGCGAATGTGATCGCTCACTTTGATAAGCCAACACTCGTAATGGCGCACAACAAAACGCTTGCGGCACAGCTTGCGCAGGAATACAAAGAATTTTTTCCAGAAAATGCGGTGCATTACTTCGTTTCCTACTACGACTACTATCAGCCGGAAGCATACATTGCGCATTCTGATACGTACATTGAAAAAGAAGCGATGATTAATGCGGAAATTGATCGCTTGCGGCACGCGGCTACTCAAGCGCTCCTTACTCGCAAGGACGTGATTATTGTTGCGTCGGTCTCTGCTATTTATGGGCTTGGTTCGCCAGCAGAATACGAAAAAGTGCACGTGCGTTTGGTCGTGGGCGAAGAATCAGAGGGCGGCCGTGCGGGCCTCATTCGAAAATTTATTCGGATCTTCTTTGAACGCACGCCCGCTGACCTTGAGCCCGGAAAAATTCGTGCAGTGGGGAATGCGGTGGAGTTTATGCCCGTGAACGAACGTTCTATTTACCGTGTGCGTTTTGACGGAGACACCATTATGGGAATTGAAGTGCTTGACCCTGTTTCTCGCGCAAAGACCGGAGAAGTGAAAAGTGTATTTGTGTTTCCGGCAAAGCACTTTGTTGCAGGTGAAGAAGAACGCGCACGGGCGATTGAAGACATCAAGCTTGAACTTGAGGAACAGCTTGCAAAACTGAAGCGCGAAGAAAAACCGCTTGAAGCAGAACGCTTGAAGCGTCGCACTCTTCACGATCTCGCCCTTATTCGTGAGATGGGATACACAAGTGGCATTGAAAACTACTCACGCCACTTTGATGGTCGCACGGCAGGGGAACCGCCCCACACACTGCTTTCCTATTTTCCACATAAAAAAGATGGTTCTCCGGACTTTCTGACCGTGATTGATGAATCGCACGTCACCGTATCGCAAATTGGTGGCATGTATGCCGGCGACCGTTCACGTAAAGATGTGCTTGTGGAGCACGGCTTTCGTTTGCCATCGGCGCGTGATAACCGCCCACTTATGTTTGAAGAATTTGAAAAACGAGTGGGTCAGGTGCTCTACACAAGCGCAACGCCCGGAAACTACGAACGGGAACATTCTGTTTCGCCCGATGGTCAAATTGTTGAACAAATCATTCGTCCTACAGGATTGATTGATCCGGAGTTGGTCATTCGTCCAGTTACTGAGGAAGGGAAGTTCCGCGGACAAGTTGCCGATTTTATAGACGAAGCGGCAATCGTGATTGCTCGTGGTGGTAGAGCACTTGCGACAACACTCACTAAACAAATGGCGGAAGATCTTTCTTCATTTCTTCGAGAAAAGAAAATGAAGGCGGAGTATTTGCATTCCGATATAAAAACCATTGATCGTATTGAAATTCTTACGGCGTTTCGTAGGGGTGAGTTTGATATTCTTGTGGGGGTGAACTTGCTTCGCGAAGGACTCGATCTTCCGGAAGTGGAGCTAGTGGGTATTTTGGATGCCGACAAAGAAGGGTTTTTGCGTTCGGAAACATCGCTTATCCAAACCATTGGGCGCGCGGCGCGCAACGTGCTTGGGCGGGTGATTTTGTATGCTGATGTTATGACGGGTTCTCTCAATCGTGCAATTAGTGAAACGAACCGACGTCGTACGGTACAACTTGCCTATAACAAAAAGCATGGCATCACACCTATTTCTATTAAAAAAGAAATTCGCGACATCGCCGAGTCTATGCGCAGTGAGCACGACAAAACCGTGGATTCCATGCTCGCGCTCGACTCCAAGCTCTTTAAAGAAGACCCTGAGTCATTCTTGGCGCGTAAGCGTGAAGAAATGGAGCAGGCAGTGGAAGAACTTGATTTTGAAACGGCGGCCGTGATTCGTGACGAGATCTATAAATTGGAAGGCAAGAAAACAAAAGAAAAGGGTCGACCACGTTCTCGTCGGGGTAGGTGACGTATTTAAAAAATGAGGTAGAGTAACTTCCGGCCTGAAAGGAGGGCGTTATGCGACCAAGTACAGAAATCCGTCTTCCTAGGACGGGTGAACTGATATCACGGGAAAAGCTTGCGGCTGTTCTCATCGATATGCAACCTGCGTTCGTGTATCGGTTAGAGCCTAACGAACGGAAGAAGCTCATTGCAGGACAACTGCAGGTAATCAAGGATTGCGCCTTGTACGACATTCCTTTGATTGTCATCGAACTACGCCGCTGGTGGAAGTTTGGGTGGACTATTCGAGCACTACGGCGAGCCAGTAAAAAAGTTCCTCGGGTGATGACGTTGCGAAAACGGCACAACAACGCTTTCAATGAAACTGTTCTTCTGCAGCAATTAGAAGCATTCGACGTTCGTCACCTCGTGGTGATGGGCCTTAACATGTCTGTTTGCGTGAAAGAAACGTGCCAGACCGCTCGCGAAGAGTATGGTTTCGGCATTATTACCGCAGACAATCTTATCTCGTGTATTTCTCCGCCAGCGCGCGAAGTACATCGATCTTGGTATGACGTCTGGGGACGCGTCTACACCAGAATGCCACCTCTTACAGAACTTCTTGAAAACCCTTACCCCCAATAAGGGTTTTCACTTTTAATATCAATCGTGATGATTTGCTATCATTCACGCATGCCTCTTTGGCTTATTTATAGTATCGCGTATGTGTTGCTTGCTGGTGGTATTGGTGCGGGCGCATATTTCTTTGTACAAATTGTATTGCCACCGATTCATGCAGGAAATGAATTATTTTTCATTGCGGGTTCAGAAGTGGTTACGCTCAGTGTTGCGCTCACGGTGTTCATCGGTATTCTTTTTTTTGTTCTTGCTCGAGTGACGGCGAGCCCAACACGAAAACTCACTAGAGCAGTAGATGCCTTTGCCGACCGTGGTGAACATCTTGCTGTAGTGATTCCTTCTTTTGCGCCACTTGAAATAAAACAGTTGATCGTTTCTTTTATTAATCTTCTACGTGGTGTCGAAGAATCACAAAAACACGAAGCTGATGTGGCACATGTTCGTTCCGATTTTATTTCAACCGCCGCACACCAATTGCGTACTCCGCTTACCGGTATTCGCTGGGCGCTTGAGGCACTGCAAACGAGTGAACTGACAGAAGAACAGCGCGCGCTTATAAAAAACGCGAGCGACAAAAGCAAAGATTTAGTACAAATTGTTAAAACTCTTCTTGATATTTCAGCAATTGAATCAGGAAAGCATCAATACACGTTTGCGCCTGTCGACATCATGCAGGTGGTAGAAGAAATTGCGGCTGATTTTAAACCGCTCGCGGCGGAACGAGAAATTACCCTTGCGTGCGAGCACACTGATGGCTTACCGCTGGTGCGTGCCGATCGCGAACGTATTAAGTGGATTTTGAATAACTTGGTAGAAAATGCAATTCGGTACACACCGTCTCCGGGCTCGGTACGGCTTGCCGTGAACGCAAGCCGGGATACGCTTCGAGTGCTTATTCGCGATACTGGTATTGGTATACCTACAAACGACCGTGGCAATATTTTTGAGCGATTCTATCGAGGGAAAAATGCGGCCGCAAAAGAAAATGAAGGTAATGGGCTCGGACTCTACATTGCCCGCACTATTGCAAACGACCACGGTGGCGACTTAAACTTTAGCGCAAATGAATCGGGGCCAGGCACTACCTTCACCCTGTCTTTACCTATCCATGGCCCTTCGGGCGCATAGCTGTATATAAGGACTGTTATCAAGTCTTTCCTTGCGGTACACTCTTGCTATGGCTGATGCAAAATTCATGTTGGTGGTTGAAGACGACCCGGTGCTTAAAAATTTGTTGGGACATACCTTTGCAGGGAAATACCAAACACTCTACGCTTCGGACGGTACCGAAGCACTCTCTTTTTTTGAGCAATACAAACCAGCAATGGTGTTGCTTGATTTGATGCTCCCGGGCGGAATGAATGGATTCACTATTTTAGAAAAAATCCGCGCTCGCACCGATGACTTGAAAAACACACCCATTATCGTTGTTTCCAATCTTGGGCAAGAAAGTGATAAAGAAAAAGCAAAAACACTTGGCGCAAACGACTACATGGTAAAGGCAGAAGTGTCGGTTGAGGAAATTGTACAAAAAATAGAGCAAATTTTGGCTACCTAGAGCGTTCTGCTATACTCGTACACGTACCTGTCCCACCACGGGCAGGAACTATCTATGAGCACTGGAAAATCAAAATCTGAACACCACGCACGCGGCGCCGACTGGCTCCGCGTGAAGGGTGCGCGTACCCACAACCTAAAGAACATCAGCGTGGATATGCCGCGCGGCGCTATGACGGTTATCACCGGACTTTCTGGTTCTGGTAAATCATCGCTTGCTTTTGATACTATTTTCGCCGAAGGTCAGCGCCGTTATGTGGAATCTCTTTCTGCCTACGCGCGACAATTTTTGAATCAAATGGCAAAACCGGACGTGGACGAAATCACTGGATTGTCGCCTGCCATTTCTATAGATCAAAAAAGCCGTTCCAACAACCCGCGCTCCACGGTCGCAACGATTACGGAGATTTATGACTATCTGCGCGTGCTCTATGCGCGTGCAGGCCAGCCGTATTGTGTGAATCACGATGTGCCTATTGTGAAGCTTTCAAAAGAAGAAATGATAAAGCTCGTGATGACCCGCATGAATGCGCGCGGCGAAGGTGAAGACAGCAAAGTTATGGGTGTGGCGGTGGACAAGCGCGCCATCACTATTTATGCGCCAGTGGTAGTGGGACGAAAAGGCGAGTACTACCAAATGCTCTATGACCTTCTTGGGAAGGGATATGAAAAGGTGGTGGTGGATGGGAAAACCCATTCGCTTCGCGAAAAGATTGAACTGGATCGCAACAAACGTCACGACATTGATGCCCTTGTAGATTCTATTTTTATATCGGAGTTTACTCGTAACGCATCTGCGGCGCGTGAACGCCTCTCGGAAGCCTTGGAGCTTGCGCTTAAAGAAGCGGACGGTCTCGTGAAGATTAAACACATTGATGGCACGCTTGAAACACTTTCGTCCAAATTCATTTGTCCTGAAGACGGCGCGTCATTTCCTGAAGTAGAGCCGCGTCTTTTTTCTTTCAATAGTCCCTACGGTGCTTGCCCAGCTTGTAACGGTCTTGGTACGGAGTCGCTTTTTTCTGAAGAAATTTGTCCTGTCTGTAATGGTGCGCGTTTGCGCCCTGAAGCACTGCGCGTATATGTAAAAGGAAAGGATAAGGGGCTTGGAAAAAATATTGTTGAAGTGACCTCTCTTTCCATTAAGGATGCAAAGGCGTTTATGGATTCCATTCAGCTTTCGGAATTAAAGGAAGAAATCGCGGCGCCGATTGTGCGCGAAATTGATAGTCGTCTTCAGTTTATGTTGAACGTCGGGCTTGATTACCTCACCCTGAATCGCACGGCCGCCACGCTTTCTGGTGGTGAAGCTCAGCGTATCCGCCTTGCGTCTCAGCTTGGTACCGGTCTTGTGGGTGCCCTCTACGTGCTCGATGAACCAACCATTGGACTTCACCAGCGCGACAATGATCGGCTCATTAAAACACTGGTTTCTTTGAAGGAGCTTGGAAACACTATTATTGTGGTGGAGCACGATGAAGACACGATTTATTCGTCGGACTATCTTATTGATATTGGACCCGGCGCAGGAACGCATGGTGGGAAAGTGGTAGCGTCCGGATGGCTTGATGATTTGCTTACGGCAAAGAAAAACGAAAGCGGTTCGCTCACTCTTTCCTATTTGCGCGAAGAAACGGAAATTCCCGTACCGGAAGAACGTCGTACTTCAGAAAAAGGCGCTATTAAAGTGCGTGGTGCAACGCTTCATAACCTAAAAAATCAAAACATAGACGTACCACTTGGGAAATTGGTGGGCATCACTGGCGTATCGGGTTCGGGCAAGTCCACTTTTATGTATGACATTCTGCACAAGAACGTCGCGGCTCGTTTCTCTCGCCGCGAAACCAAACCGGTGCACTGTGCATCTATTACAGGCACTGAATATTTGGGACGCGTGGTAATGATTGATCAGTCGCCGATTGGGCGCACGCCACGCAGTAATCCTGCGACCTATACGGGTGCATTTACGCACATTCGCGATCTCTTTTCGTCTGCCGCTGAAGCCCGCGCGCGCGGATGGCGTCCGGGGCGGTTCTCTTTTAACGTTCCGGGTGGTCGGTGTGAAGCGTGTCAGGGCAACGGAATGATTGCTGTTGAGATGCACTTTTTGCCGACCGTGTATGTAACCTGCGATGTGTGCAACGGAACGCGCTTTATGAAAGAAACGCTTGAAATTACCTATCGCGGTAAAAATATTTTTGAAGTTCTCCAAATGACGATTGAAGAAGCGCGAAAGTTTTTTGAAGACATTCCTGCAATTTCTGATCGCCTTGAAACGCTTGCCTCAACAGGACTCGATTACCTTACCCTTGGACAGTCGGCAACTACGCTTTCTGGTGGGGAAGCTCAGCGTGTGAAAATCGCGAGCGAATTTTATCGCCCCGTTACCATGAAGACGTTGTATCTTTTGGACGAACCAACGGTAGGACTTCACTATGAAGACGTAAAGAAGCTTTTGGAAATTTTGCAGGAACTCGTACGACGCGGAAATACGGTGGTCGTGATTGAACACAATTTGGACGTTATTAAATCTGCCGATTATCTTATCGACTTTGGTCCCGAGGGCGGACTTGGTGGCGGAAAAGTAATTGCAAAAGGCACGCCGGAAGAAGTTGCAGATACAAAAGGTTCACACACCGGTGAATATCTTGCAAAAGCACTTAAGCGTCGCGTAAAAAAGACAAAATAAGGGGTGTTGATAACTCGTTCCTGAGAGGTGCTAGTATTAATTCTTTAGAGGCTCTCTATACGGGTGAACCATATGTCAGCAGCTCTCAAGCCTGAGCCGCAACCGGTAATTATCGTGTCTCGCGAATCGCTTATCGATTTAGAAACGATGGAGCGTGCGTATAAGCAGTATCACGGTAGTCCGCAGGATACGAAAGAGTCGGCACTCAAGTACTACGAAGAATATCGTAGAACCGGAGAGTTACCTTTTTTCGCAAAACGCGTGCTCGGCATATTGTAGAACGGGTTCGTCTCACGACGGACCCGGCTCTATTTCAAGATTGCTTGCGTGAGTGTTGACGCGTAGGATTGTTATATGGAACGCACAGATTTACAGAAATTTGATTTGCCGGATGTGCCCGGAGTGTATTTATTTACCGAAGGTAAGGGGCGGGCGAAAAAAGTGCTTTATGTAGGGAAGGCAACATCACTTCGTGACCGCGTGCGCTCCTATTTTGATAATGATTTGATTGCCACACGCGGACCGCGCGTGGTGGACATGGTGACCCGTTCAACGGGGTTACGGTACGAAACCACACCAACCGTACTTGAAGCCTTGGTACGTGAAGCGGCAATGATTCGTGAGTATGACCCGCCAGCAAATGCCATGGGCAAAGATGATAAATCATTTTTGTACGCAGTGATTACCGACGAAACCATTCCGCGAGTGCTCGCATTTCGCGGCACTGATATTGATGACGACACTAAACGCGTCGTGCCGGGAAATATTCCACTCAAAGAGTCATACGGTCCGTTTCCGTCAGGCTACCAGCTACGAGAAGGGCTCCGTCTCATTCGTCGCATCTTTCCTTTTTACGATACCGATAGGCCACTTACGATTAATACTGAAACAGGCAGGGTAATGCGCGAGGGAAATAAACACCATCAGGCAAAAGTGGAGTTTGGTCGCCAAATTGGGCAGTACCCACGTGAATTTAAACGTAAAGACTACGTGCGTAGTATTCGCAACGTTGCTCTGTTTCTGTCAGGGCGCACCAAGGCACTTCGTCACATGCTTACCAAAGAAATGAACATAGCGGCCAAGGATGAACGGTTTGAAGACGCGGCAGATATTCGTCGACAGCTTTTTTCACTCGATCACATTCAAGATGTCTCTCTTATTAAAGAAGACCGTGGAGAAGATACAGAAAGTCCACGGATTGAGGCATACGACACCGCGCATATTTCTGGTACCAATGCGATTGCGGTAATGACCGTGCTCGATGCTGGTATGCCGGTGAAAAAAGACTACAGAACGTTTCGTATCCAAGGACGTGGGGGGAAAAGTTTAAACGACGATATTGCTTCGCTTCGCGAAGTGCTTTCGCGCCGATTGCCCCATACCGAATGGGAATACCCAAAAGCGATTGTGGTGGACGGCGGCAAAACCCATAAAAAAGCGGCAGAGGATGTGTTGAAAGAAGCGGGTGTACAGATTCCTGTTGTTGCGGTAGTGAAAGATGAAAAGCACCGTCCCCGCGAAGTGCTTGGCAGTGCGCGCGCAGGAATTACCGATGCCGATGCCGTGCTTGCAAACAGTGAAGCGCATCGTTTTGCATTGAATCGCCACCGTAAAGCACGTTCACGAAACCTTCGTTCATAAACTGCGTTATAATCCTCGTATGCGAGGAACCATCGTCGGCGTTCTAAGAGGAGGCCCTTCACGCGAACACGACGTGTCGCTAAAAACGGGTGCGGCAATGGTTGCAAATCTTTCTCCTGAAAAATACACGGTGCGTGATTTATATATAGATCGCCAAGGAAATTGGCATGACCGTGGTCGACCAGTGACGCCGGTGAAGGCGCTTCAGACAGTAGATGTCGTACTTATTGGTCTCCATGGTGAATATGGTGAAGACGGCGAAGTACAAAAGCTTTTGGACAAAGTCGGTGTACCTTATGCGGGTTCTGATGCATTTGGTTCATACATGGCAATGCATAAATATCTTGCAAAACAGCGCGCAAAAGAAGCAGGACTGAATGTTGCTCGAGACTTCCTTATAGAATCGCTTGAGACGGCAGAAATGGGCGTTCGTGAGGCGATTCGCACACTTCCTCAGCCAGTAGTCGTGAAGCCGGTGCGATGGGGTTCGTCAGTTGGTGTTTCTATTCTTCACGGATATCAGCCTGTATACGATGCGACCGTAAAACTGCTTGAAGAAGGTTCGGGTGGCGTGTTGATTGAAGAATACATACGCGGTCGCGAAGCGACCGCGGGTGTCGTGGAAGGTCTTCGCGACTATGAGCTCTACCCACTTCCTGCCATTGAAATTATTCCTCCCGAAGAAGCCGGATTTTTTGCCGCTCACGTGAAGTACACCGGAGAAACCCGAGAAATTTGCCCCGCGCAGTTTTCCCGAAAGGTGAGTGAAGAACTCACACAAGCCGCACAGACAATGCACAAAACCCTTGGACTCAAACATTACTCCCGCTCCGACTTCATCGTTTCTCCAAAAGGCGTGTACTATCTTGAAACTAATACACTTCCGGGTCTGACCGCGGAGTCGCTTATGCCAAAATCACTTGCCGCTGTTGGTGTATCGTTTCCCGACTTCCTTACCCACCTTATTGGTCTCGCGCTCGCAAAATAATATGGATACACTCAAAAAGAAAAAGTGCGTGCCGTGCGAAGGTGGCGTCGTGCCGCTTACCGTTATAGAAATTGATAGACTTTCTGTAGAAATACCGGAATGGAAAGTGGCGACGGATGAAAAAAGCATTTTCCGTGAATTTGTTTTTGATGATTTTGCGAAAGCGCTTTCGTTTGTAGACAGAATTGGCGTGATTGCACAGGAAGAGTGGCATCATCCTGATATTCACCTTGCGTGGGGGCGTGTAGGGGTTACTTTTTCCACACACGCCATTAAGGGCTTGTCAGAAAATGACTTTATAATGGCGGCTAAGGTAGATGATGCATTTGGGAAATAAATAGTGTAGTATTTGCCTCGTTGGGCCGTTAGCTCAGTTGGTAGAGCACCTCATTTGCAATGAGGGGGTCGCAGGTTCAAATCCTGTACGGTCCACCAAACGAAACTTGTTCGGAATTAAGAAAATGGAACGATTTTGCGGGAGCCAAAATCGCACTGTCAATTTTTTCAAAACCTTTTCCGCCTACGGCGGAAGCAGTGAATTCCCAAAGTTCCCCCCACTTGCATGAAAGCGTTTTGTCTTTGAGAATGGGGCTCGAGCCGATTTTTTGGAAAAACTCTTTCCATGCGAAATAGTTTTCGCCTTTTTCCAAAATAACGGCTTCTCTCAAAGACAAAACGAAACTCCGCCAAATGTAGGGCCTTTATAAACAGGGTTTTCATTTTTTGCCTCTTTATCAAGAATTCTATTGAAATTATTTGGATACTGATAAAGTGCATGTGAGATTGTTTTATTTATTTTCTTTTTTGAAATATCAAAACCACAAACAAAATTAATGTCAGACACCTTATATCCTCCTAAAATTGGGAAAAGTATACCTTCTTTAATATCCGCAGAATAAAACTCTACTCCCTCAACTAAAGCTCCAGAACAATTACCCATTCCAACTATTGCAACATTAATTTTTTTCATATGAATTAACTTTGTTAAATAAACTAATAAAATCGTGACCACTTCCGTTCACTTTAAAATATTCGCAAACATCTTTATTCAGACTACAAAAATGTTCCGTCCATAAATGATTTATTGTTGTGTCATCAAGCCCCTGATATATTTTTATTTTAGGAAAATCTTTATTTATAGAAATCAATGATTTTGAGTCATTACCAAAAAAATAATCATCCCATGCTGAATTATTAATTCCCCGCAAAGTGTTGATGTACCCATTTCTCATAAAGAAAATAAAATTTCTATTCAGCATATCAAACAGTTCGTTGTTAAAATTTGTAATTCCTTGTTTATCTTTTTTTCCAATTAATAAAAGTGGGTTGTATAGCTCCACTAAAGAAACATCTGATTTTAAAATAGGTGATGTTACTATTAAATTTCCTGCAAAGCTACATCCGAGTATTTTTATACTCTTATAATTCCAAGAAAATAAAGTGGAATCGTATGATGTTTGCCATTTGCCACCCTTAACAAAGTTAATAGAATCAATAACGGATTGTCTTGCGGAATCTGGAGAAAAATCTCCTCCACTAAGCCATGTACCGTAGTAATAAATAGATAAAAAAGCTTTATTTTTTGAAACTTTGTTATCAAAAAATTTTTTGTCAATAAATTGAGGTAACC
>JBBQUV010000005.1:0-78333 GCA_038212075.1 Minisyncoccia bacterium
TATAATATAAGAAGTTTCATGCTCATATGAACAAAAAATTGATTCCAGGCAAAGTACATAAAATTCTCTCCTCTTTTCAGGTGCCGCATCTTGATAAGTATAGTCAGAGCGAACAGCGAGCAATAATCAATAGATTGCAAGAAGATATACTTTTAAAGTTAAAAATCGAGGTTCCCGATTTCGAGTGGAAACCACTACATAAAATCTCTAACACAGTAAGAGATGAAATTGATATACACGGTTCCAATACTTCAAGTTCAAAGAAAACAATTATCTTGATCGAACTGGACAAATGGCGGGCGGATCAGATTGCTAAGAAATTTGTATCAAGAACAAGCCATACACTTAGAGACAACGTACATTATTTTGCTGTGTGTTATGGCGGGACTACAAATATGAATCAAAATGAGTGTAAGAAATTCTTTACTTACTGCGAAAAAATCTCCGACGCACTTTGCACGAAGCAAGCCATAAAAACCTTTGGTGGAATTATTTTAAAACCCAATAAATAATACAAGAATGGTAAACTATGTTCATAAGTAACGTTACATATTTAGTTTACAAAACTATGATACATACCATGACGCAAGAGGAACCTGCCGTACCTACTGAGGAAGTAGAAAATCCCGCTACAGAAGTAGTATTTGTGCCAAATCATACAAATCCCGAGAAATAATAAGTCTTAGGTATTCGGAGCGTGTTGATGACATATTTGGTTTGGATGCCGAAGAGTGTGAACTTCTCTAGGGAGCACCGCCGCGTCCTCGCGGCGAATATGCGCGCACGGGAGGGAAAAGTCTGCGCGTTTTCGCGCGGACTTGGGGCAAGCATTTTGTATTTGCCTCGGGGCTGTTTCCGCTATGAGCGTCCATGGCTAAAGGACGAAGGCCGACGAACATCGGAGGCACGGAATCGAGAAGCGGAAGCGACACAGCAAAACCCTCGTATGCAAACGAGGATGGGGGTTGTGCGAGGGTGGAATCCGAAGGAACGAGGATGAACCCGAGCTGGGGGAAGGATGCGTCCTTCCCCCAAACAAGAGGCGCCCCGAAGCTCCCGCCCTGCAGGGCGGAGAGCAAGGAAAAGGCGCTCCCAAGGAATCTAGGCCTTCGTAGCCATAGCGGAAACAGCCCCGAGGCGGATGCCGAGGGGTGAATCTCTTTAGTCAGGGACGATTCAAAGCGGATACAAAACAGACACGAGTCCACTGGGTATTCGTATTTCCCCGAGCCCTGCCGCTCCAATGCATTTCAGGCATACCCCCCGCGAATCAGAACAAGAAAAAAGGCGCGGACAGGGCTCGGGGCGAGCGCCGACGCTCTGGGAGGCGCGAGTAATCAGGATTCCTTTGCAAAATGGGTTCTAACGGAGTTTAATAAGGTCTCCAATTTGTGCGATATCTATGGTAGAAAAGAAGGGCGCCACCCTAGCTCAGTTGGTAGAGCACGTCATTCGTAATGACGGGGTCCGGAGTTCGATCCTCCGGGGTGGCTCCACAGACAAAATCCCGCGCGGCTTGCCGCGCGGGATTTTGCTATACTCGCGGGATGACAGAGCCTGAGAAACGAATGGCGGAAATTGAAGCGCTGATGGGGTCGGCGGATTTTTGGAGTGACAAAGATAAGGCGCAAGAAATCGTGCGCGAGTATCAAAACTTGAAAGAAGGTGGAAGTGAAGAAGGGCACGACGGTGGTGGCGCAACGCTTGCGATACTTGCGGGCGCAGGAGGCGACGACGCGGAAGATTTCGCCGCAATGCTTTTGCGAATGTATCAGGGCTATGCCGCGCAAAAAGGGTGGGGTATGCGACAACTTGATGAAACAGAAAATAATCATGGTGGATACCGAAGCGTAATGATTGAAATTGCAGGAAAGGGCGCGTATGGTCGACTGAAACATGAAGCAGGTGTGCACCGGCTTGTGCGTATCTCGCCGTTTAACGCACAAGACAAGCGCCAAACATCATTCGCGCTTGTGGAAGTGCTTCCCAAACTCTCTGCACAAGATAAGGTGGAACTAAAACCCGACGATATTGAAATTACGTTTGCAAAATCAGGGGGCGCGGGTGGGCAGAATGTGAACAAACGCGAAACCGCGGTGCGCATTACACATCTCCCAACCACTCTTTCGGTGCACGTTTCAAGCGAGCGTAGCCAGCAGGCAAACCGCGAGAAGGCGCTAGAGCTCATAAAAGCGAAAGTATTTGCGCGGGAAGCCGAAATCCGTCAAGCAGAGGCGGAAGGACGCTCAATCGCCAAAACCACCGCAAACGAATGGGGAAGCCAGATACGTTCCTATGTGCTCCATCCCTACAAAATGGTGAAAGACCACCGTACGGGCCACGAATCGGGGAATCCAGACAAGGTGCTTCTCGGGGATATCGACGATTTTATAGACGCCGCTGATCAGAAATAAAACATGATGGGCGGATACCGAAAGTGGTACCCGCCCATATCGCACGCCTCATTCAGGTGGTTTTGTTCGGTGGAAGTTGGTGTAGGAGCCAAACATCCAACACAAGATCCCACCAAGCCAAAACCCTACGAGCGCCGGACCCCAGATGTCCGGGTTCGTTGCCTTCGCGAAGTTCATGAACAGGATGAATCCAACAATAATGCCTATCCACAAAAGACCGATGTGCTGTGCTCCCTGGGTTACCATCCAGTAACCAACGGCTCCACCTACGACAAGAGCCACCACAAACGCCATGATTCCCATACCAGATTCCTCTCTTGGTCAGTTGGATATTACTATTTTATCTTATATTGTCAAAAATCGGGGGTGCGTGTTGTGCAATCGTTGCTCTTACTTACGGCAATGGGGTACAATAAGTCCCGATGATTTATTTCGACAAAGTGACGAAGCGGTACGGGCAAAACCCTCCTGCCGTTGAAGACATCACTCTCTCCATCACGCCGAATGAGTTCGTCTCTATCGTTGGGCACTCTGGTGCAGGAAAGACCACACTCCTCAAACTGCTTCTTGCGGAAGAAACACCGACCGATGGGTCGGTGTTCTACGAATCGGTAGACGTGCAAACACTTCCAAATAACGCGCTCTATCAATATCGCCGTAAAATCGGTACGGTGTTTCAAGATTTCAAACTTATTCCAAATAAAACCGCGTACGAAAATATTGCTTTTGCCATGGAAGCGGCAGGGCGCCCCGATGAAGAAATCGAAAGCGACGTACCCCATATTCTTGAACTCGTTGACCTTACCGATAAGGCGCATCATTTTCCGCGCCAGCTTTCCGGTGGTGAACAACAGCGCGTTGCTATTGGTCGTGCCATCATTAATCAGCCTGCCATTATTGTTGCCGACGAACCAACAGGAAACCTTGACCCGATAAATACCTACGAAGTAGTGGAGATTTTGAAAAAGATTAATGAAATTGGTACTACGGTGATTATTACCACGCATAACAAAGGCGTGGTTGATGCTATTGGGAAGCGGGTTATTACTATGGATAAGGGCCGACTCGTCCGCGACGACTCGTCTGGCAAATACGTACTATGAATATCTGGACACTCATTAAGCGCATAACGACATCGGGTGCAAAAAGTTTTGTGCGTGGTGGCTCGGTAACGGTGGCAACGGTACTTATTATGACCGTTACGCTCGGCATTATCGGGCTTCTGATTTTCCTTTCGGCAATTTTGAATTCCACACTCGAAACACTTAAGGACAAGGTAGACGTAAACGTCTATTTTGTAACCACCGCAAGCGAATCTGATATTCAAGATTTGATTGCAAAGGTGAAGAAACTTCCACAAGTGGCGGACGTGGTGTACACCAACCGCGCCGAAGCCCTCACGGCATTTCGTGAACGTCATGCCACCGATCAGTTAACACTCCAAGCACTCGATGAACTTGGAGAAAACCCGCTTGATGCATCCATCGCTATTCGTGCCAAAGATCCGTCACAATACGAAGCGGTTGTGAGCTTCCTCGGAAGCGACCCAGCACTTTCTGCCGGCAGTACGTCTATCATTGACCGCATCAACTACTACCAGAACAAAACGGTGATTGACCGTTTGTCGGGCGCTATGCGTACCACAGAAAACGTTGGGCTTATTGTTGCGTTGCTGTTTGCCATTGCCTCCACGGTGATTGCGCTCGCTACCATTCGTCTTGCTATTTATTCATCGCGCGACGAAATCACGGTGATGCGTCTTGTGGGCGCAAGTGATGCCTATATTCGTGGACCGTTCATTGTAGCTGGTGTAATGGCGGGATTAATCGCGGCCTTGATTACACTTCTCGTTCTTTTCCCAAGCACATGGTATGCAGGCACCGGTCTTGAATCGTGGCTCGCTGGTTTCAATCTCTTCACGTACTACACAAGCCACTTCGCGATGGTCTTCCTGATTCTTGTGTTGTCCGGTATCGGTCTTGGCGGCTTTGCAAGCTGGCTTGCGGTGCGTAGGTATCTCAAAGTCTAGCTATGGCACGCGACGGACACAAATACATCTTCGTACTCGGAGGCGTTATGAGCGGTGTGGGGAAGGGGGTCGCCAGCTCCTCGATTGGTCTCATACTTAAGGAACGCGGTTTTCCGGTAAATTTGGTAAAAATTGACCCGTACTTGAACGTGGACGCCGGCACGATGAATCCAACCGAACACGGTGAAGTGTTTGTGCTTTCATCCGGACTTGAAACCGATCAAGATATGGGAAACTACGAACGTTTTCTTGGGCGTGATTTGACCAACGAAGACTACATGACGGGTGGTATGGTGTATCGCTCAGTAATTGACCGTGAGCGGGCGCTTGGGTACGGCGGAAAATGTGTGGAAGCCATTCCTCATGTGCGCGATGAAATTATGCGTCGCATTGAAGCGGCGGCAGACCACAACGGCAGTCGCATTTCGGTGATTGAAATTGGTGGCACGGTTGGTGACTTTCAAAACGCATTGTTCATCGAAGCGGCACGTGTTTTGAAGATGCAACATCCTGACGACGTGCTCTTTGTGATGGTGTCGTATCTGCCGGTGCCGGGCACGCTCGGCGAAATGAAAACGAAGCCCACGCAAAACGCGGTGCGGCAGTTAAACTCCTACGGCGTTCAGCCGGATTTTCTTGTCGCGCGCGCAAAGTTTCCCCTAGACGCAAAACGCAAAGAAAAACTCTCTATTGCCATTTCAGTGCGTGCTGACCGTATTATCTCCGCTCCCGACGTTGATTCTATCTACGATGTGCCACTCAATTTTGAACAAGACAAAATTGGCGACGCGCTTCTTGACGCACTCCGACTTCAGCCCTTGAACGACGCGGACATGGGTTCGTGGAAGGAGTTTGTACAAAACACGAAAGCTTCAACCAGTGAAGTGAGAATCGGTATTGTGGGTAAATATTTTGATACGGGTGATTTCGTACTTTCCGATGCCTATCTTTCCGTGATTGAAGCGATTAAATTTTCTGCCGCATCGCTCAAAGTGAAACCAATCATTGAATGGATTAACGCAAAAGATATTGAAAAGAGTGGGGACGCGTCAGTGCTTGCAAAGTATGACGGCGTGATTGTTCCGGGCGGGTTCGGCGAAACAGGTATTGAAGGAAAGATTATCGCGGCAGAATTTTGCCGTACGAATAAACTCCCATACTTCGGTTTGTGCTACGGGCTCCATATGCTCGTGATTGAGTATGCGCGAAATATATTGAAACTTGATGGTGCGCATACTGTTGAAATTGATCCAAAGACGCCCCATCCCGTGATTGATGTGATGCCCGATCAAAAACAATTGATTGCAGATGGAAACTACGGCGGCACCATGCGTCTTGGTACGTACAAAGCCAACCTAAAGAAAGGGAGTGTTGCGCAAGAAGCATATGGCACAGAAAGTGCGGAAGAACGTCATCGCCATCGCTATGAAGTAAATCCGGAATTTATTAAACAGTTTGAAGAATCAGGATTGGTATTCTCTGGTACTTCGCCAGACGGCGTGCTTATGGAAATTGCGGAGCTTCCAAAAACAGAACACCCATTTTATTTGGGAACGCAGTTTCATCCAGAACTCCAAGCTCGCCCCCTTTCGCCGCACCCTCTTTTCACGGCATTTATGAAAGCGGCAAAAGATCGCTTTGAAGTGAAGTAGGTATGGGAGGAACACTCCGCACACCAGAAACAGAAGACGCGTATAGGCGAGTGAAAGCCGACGGTCATTTAAAAGATGGTTGTCCTTTGTGCAAGGCGGAGTCGCTCAAAGAATTTACCGAATGGCGCATCATTGGAAACACCTACCCCTATGACCTTATTGCAAAGGTGCACCACATGCTCGTACCAAAGCGACACGCTTCAGACAGTGAACTTACGGAAAGTGAACAAAAAGAATTTGCGGAGATAAAGGAATCGTACGTGAGTGATACATATGAATTTATGATAGAACCGGTGCGCAAACAAAAATCGATACCGGGGCACTCGCATTTGCACCTCCTTATCTCCAAGCATCAGTAATGTTGAATGCAAAAAGGGGCGGGTTTTGTTTCGAAAGAAACAAAACCCGCCCCTTCGCTCGCTACGGCTGGCCGAAGAACTCCATGAAGTCCTCCATTGCTGAAGCACTGTCCGGCCATGCGCACACGTCGCTTAACCGGTTTGGAATCGGGCCCGAACCTTTATGGCCCGGAATCTTCGTGTATCCCGGCATCGGTACACTCTGAACTCTCCAGAGCCGGTGACGCAACTCCGGCGCCGTCACACCAATCCGAATATAGGGACGCTCCTCGATTTCGCGTCTTTCAACGAGAATTCCAGGGAGCATTTCATGTAGCTTGGCGAGTACTCGCGGGGGAAACACGTGCTCCCCCCACTTTTCCTTCGGGTCGATGGTGATGTCGTACGCGACAAGCGCCGCGACAACATTACCTACAAGGCCGCTATGTTGCGGCATCACCACGACGTACGAACGTTGTATCAATGTGCTCATGCGCACCTCCTGTTTTCAACAGGAAGAATACGCTGAAATATTATTTTGTCAAATCTTCTCAATCGCTTCCCACGACCGTCCGGCAACTCCGAAGTGTCCGTATGCCGCCGTTGCCTGGAAGATGGGCTTGGTAAGTCCAAGACGTTCAATGATGGCTCGTGGACGGAAATCAAAATGCTTTGCCACGATGTCGGAAAGATTTTTCCCTTGATCGTCAAAAGCCTCCACCATCACGGGGTCTACGCGCCCGATAGCATACGCCACCGATACTAGTGCTTTTTTTGCATAACCGTTTGCTACCAAATTTTTTGCGGCAAAGCGACACATATATGCGGCAGAACGATCAACTTTAGTCGCGTCTTTTCCGGAGAACGCACCACCACCATGCGGCATAAGCCCGCCATAGGTATCCACCATTATTTTTCGTCCGGTGAGACCTGCGTCCGCTTCAAACCCGCCCTGCACAAAGCGTCCGGTAGGATTCACGAGCAGTTCAACACCCGTAAGGTCGCCAAGCACTGGAATGAAAAGGTGTTCGGTAAGATCGGAGCGAATTTCTGAAAGTTCCGCATCTTCTGCGTGCTGGGTGGACGTGAGCGCGGTGAGCACCTTTCCGTTTTTAATAGTCACCTGCGTTTTGCCATCGGGTCGCAAATAGGGGAGTGTGCCATCCGTGCGGAGTTTTGAAAGTCGGCGCGCAAGTGCGTGTGCAAGCACTACACCCTTTGGGAGCATCTCGTTTGTTTCGTTGGTCGCATAACCATACATAATGCCTTGGTCGCCTGCGCCACCAGTGTCTACGCCCATTGCAATGTCGCCTGACTGCGTAGCAACTTTCTCCAACACTTCCAGTTTTTCAGTGTATCCAATGTCTGCATACACTTTACGAGCAACCGCTTCATAATTTACTTTTGCATTAGTGCGTACTTCGCCACCGATCATCAGGGTGCCATGACTACCAAAGGTTTCAACAGCAACGCGAGAGGTTGGGTCTTCAGTAAGGCAGGCATCAAGAATAGCGTCCGACATTTGATCGCAGACTTTGTCTGGGTGTCCTGCAGTAACGCTCTCGGTAGTGTAGTGGGTCAAAAGATGAAACATGGTGAGTAGGTAAGGGAAATAAACAACGAATCGTCCCGCTTTCGTGGGACGATTCGTTTGCGCGAATATCTTCCCCTGAAAGGGTCGGATGGGGCACCCGAACAAGATTTCTCTCTGGGTTGCCGGCGGGTCGTAGAGCCGAATCTCTCACCGCCTCTTGATACGTATTCAGTTGTGTGGGCAGTATAGCACTCCACACATGGGAATCTAGACCCTGCAAGAAAAGGTATACTGTACCCGTCACCTTATAAGTGCTCGGTTAGTTTAGAACTTCACCTATACCTATGAATGCAACAATGAAATCAGGAGTAATCGTCGTTATCGTTGCGGTACTCGCCGCAGGGTACTACTACTGGTATACGACCCATGCGAGTCAGGACGCTACTATGCAAAGCGACTCTACCGCGCTCCCAACAGGTTCTAATAGTTCCGATGCCGCCCTAGAGCAAGACCTTTCGTCTATTGGAACTAATATGCAGGCAACAAGCGCCGACTCTACTGCAGTGAATGCAAGTGTGGACGCACAAGCATCTAGCGCAACAAACTAACTTCTCAACGATATGAAAAAAATCACTTTCGGTTCCTCGATTTTTGCACTTCTCCTCTCACTTATTATTGCTGCCCCAGCATTTGCTGAAGACGCTACTAGCAACCCCACGACGGGGATACATGACGGCCGACCTCTCGAAATGCGCATGCACGCAGAAGGCTCGGGAATGGCGACTGGCACGCTTGATGCACGGCTAGAAATGCAGGCTCAGCACTCGGCCACCATGGGCACCCACGCATCCTCAACAGGCATGCATCCGTTTATGCAGGGTGGAGACTGGATGGCGCGCGGACAAACCATAGGCAAAGACGCTATTGAAAAGCGTATTCAAGCACTTCAAGAGCTCTCTGCGCGCATTGGACAGATGACACGGCTCTCAGCTAGTCAGATTGCTGAAATACAAACACGTCTTCAGGCTTCAATCACCAGTCTTACTGCGCTTGAGGCTACGATTGGAACCGATACTGCCACAACTACACTGAAAGCTGATATTGAATCAATCACTAAGAACAATCGCGTGTTCTTGCTTGTGCTTCCGCAGGCGCAAATTACAGCGGCCGCCGATCGTATTCTTTCGGTAGCTGGTCAGCTTGAAAACTTGTCGGTAAAGCTTTCGGCGCGTATTGATGCGGCACAAACTGCAGGTACTGACGTCACAACAGAAAGCGCCGCGCTCTCTGATATGAACACGAAGATTGCTGACGCAAAGGTACAGGCTACTGCCGCGGTTACGGTGGTTGCAAATCTTGCGCCTGACAATGGCAGTGCGACGGTGAAGGCGGCAAATACCACAGCGCTACAGAGTGCTCGCACAAAACTTGAAGCCGCACGCAAAGACATTGGCGACGCATACAAAGATGCACAAACTATCATTAGTGGCGTACGCGGCACCGGCTCTGCCGATGTAAAGGCATCGGTTCATGCCGACGCAACAGCGAACGTAAACGCAAACACGAAATAACCTCTACGAAATAAACAAGCGCCGCGGCAAAGCCGCGGCGCTTGTTTATTTCCCATTTTTTTCGTATCGTCTTCTTACCGGCGCCCTTATGGGCTACGTCCTTGCGGGATCATCTAGCGGTAGGATGCGACTCTCTGAAAGTCGTCACCTTGGTTCGAATCCAAGTCCCGCAGCAACATAGTGCGAAGCAGCTATTTTGCTGCGGGAAGGAAGCGAAGCTTCCGTCTTGGATTCGAACGCCGGAATATGTTTCAGCCAGCAGGCGGAAACAACGAGGCGGTGCCCAGACTGAATATGAGCGACGGCGAAGATTCAAGTCGAGGGAGAAAAATGTAATCATGGTCCAAGTCCCGCAGCAACATAGTGCGAAGCAGCTATTTTGCTGCGGGAAGGAAGCGAAGCTTTTAGGCTGTCTTTCAAAATGTAGTTCGAACCATGTGTGGCAAACATCTCTTTACGGACGTGGAGATCTTCAGACTTACCATCTTCAAAACGGATAGCGGCAACTCTAAAGTATCTCCCTGGACTGATTGCCCTTCGCTACACCATCAAAGGGTTTGCGTAGTAGCGATGCAAAACAAGTACAGCAATCTCCATTCGAGGGCCGGCGCTTTTTTTGTTGAAAAATCGTCTCGTGAGGCGTACAGTTATTTTTGTAAATATGAATTATTCGCGTGTCATAGATGAAATCTTTCGCCAATTCGACGGGCCCAGATTTTCAATTAAATTATGGGATGGCTCAGAGCGTTATTACGGGTCAGGTGAATCAATAGCGTTTACTCTTGTTATTGACGACGCAATAACCGCCCAACGCTTGCTGGCCCAGGGAGCACTCGGCTTTGGAGAGGCTTATATGGAAGGGAGTCTGCGGATTGAAGGAGATCTTGAGGCATATCTTCGGCTTCGCCATCAATTCAAGCATGTGCGGCGTTCGTTGCGACTCATGTTCGCCACTTTTCTCGCTAGCAGAAACATACCTCGGGATAGGAAGGATCAAATCGCTTATCACTACGATCTTGGCAATGATTTTTTTCAAATGATTCTAGATCAAAAAACGATGTCTTATTCTGCTGGACGTTATGAGACTGGTTCAGAAGATTTAGCGACAGCCCAGCAAAAAAAGCTTGAATTGATATGTCGCTGGCTCAATCTTCCATCTGGCGCATCAGTTCTCGATCTTGGGTCTGGGTGGGGTGGATTTGCTCAGTATGCTGCAAGAAATATGCACTGGAATATTACTGGATACACGTTAAGTAACGCTCAACTGGAATATTGTCGACAGCTCATAGGAACAAACCAATTGAACTCGCTGGTGTCATTTGAATATCGTGACATGCTAGAAGATCTTCCAGCCAGCCAATTCGATGGGATTGCTATGATCGAATCTATAGAACACGTCGGTCAAAAAAGACTCCCTCTGTTTTTTGACCAGCTCAAACAGGTGCTTAAGCCGGGGGGATCGGCAGTCATTCAGTTTACGGGCCGATATAAACCACACCCTGTAGATCGGTGGACATTAAAGTACGTATTTCCAGGAGGATACTTGCCGACCAAGGAAGAACTTATTGCTGCTGCTACCCAATCCGGTTTTGTAGTTGAAGAATTTTGTGACGATACTCCTGATTACATCCGTACAATGACTGCATGGATAAAAAACTTAGAAAGTCATCGTAACGATCTCGAACGTAAATTTAATAAGTCATTCTATCTACTTTGGGAGCTGTGGATGCACGGAGTGAGGGTTGCTTTCGAAATAAACTCTATGAGTTTATTTCGTCTTCACTTAAAACGCCCCAACAAGACCTTGTAGGTAGGCAATTCGTGTGAGAAAATGGTATTTTAATTCAATACTATGATCAACCCACAGCCAATACCTGCTTTGAATGAGACCACTGTTGCCCCAGTGCCGGTAGTAAAGAGTATTTGGGGCAAAGGTATACCCCGGATCAACCGAATTTTCATGGTCATTTCACTTATACTCGTTTTGGGACTAGATCTCGCTATCCTTTTTGTCTCAGGTTTTTTGTTGCTTCCATTCTGGATCGTCATGCTTGTGGTGCTTGGAGTATTTGCAGTATTCTTTTATCTTGAAAATTATGTATTTAGCAAAAGATTCGCAAATACTAAGTCTGCATTAGATCCGTGGATATCTGCAATTATCGTCGCACGCAACGTCATTTTTGTGCTCAACTTCGTTCCTTTAATTCAAATACTCGGGCTCGCATTTCTTGCCGGGTTTTCTGCGGTCATCCCGAGCGCCTTATTTGGGAGCAACCTTTCTGGGCTTGGCGACTTAGGCGGTCTTGGAATAATGCCGATGATAGTACCTGGGCTATTTTTACTCTACATCATTCTCATGGCTGCCCGATTTTCAGCGACAAAGAAAGTACCTGGTCAATAAGTATCTACGCCAGTTGAAGAATTTTCTCCATCAAGACAGAAGCCGCTTTTTCATAATCGTTTCGATCAACGTCAATTACTGCGTCCTCCGTATTTTGAAAGATATCTTTTGCGTAGAGCGGTGCGCCAAAAGTCACAATGACTTTTCTCTTACCACTGAGGAGATCTCTAAACGTGAGCTGTTCCAAATCCTGTATTAATAGGGGTACTATTGGGAGTTGCTTCTCCCTAGCAAGGAAACTTACTCCACCTTTGGCTACAGGAGCCTCTCCTCGCAGGTTTCTTTTTCCTGATGGAAAAATACATACACTCTTTCCCTTATCAATAAACGTAAGGTGATGGTGAAGGGCACGTTTGTAGTTCTTTAATCCCACATATGCTTGGTATGCGCCCATCATTTTAAAAAAAATTCCACCGTAAATAATCCGTTTCCACCCGTTTTCAGCATAAAAGTTCTTTTCACGTGAAGTAAAAAACAGCGGAAGGTGGCGAGAAAAGAAAGGTAGGCATGCAACTATTAACAATGGGTCCAGTTCGCTCGTATGATTGCTGGCGATAATCATATTACCTTTTATGTTTTTGACGTTCTCTAAACCCCTAATCTCAAGAGAACAAAAAATAGACATCGAGACCCGCAAGGGACCCCATATGAGGTGTTGGAACACACTGGGCATTATTTCGTATGTTTCCATTTAGCAGGGATACATTTACCTGTGCATAAGTACACTTTTCATCCACACTAGCATAGTATTATATTCCACATAAGAGACCTCTTATTAATACTTTGAAAGTAACAACTATGAACTCCTCTGTAGTACTGTTTTTCATAAGTAACGTGCTGGCCACGGTCTTGTTGGGTGGCAAATTTGTAAGCAGAAACGACCGCGTTTTTAAGTATTTTGGAATCGGTCTTCTGCTTGATGCTACCGCATTCGCAATGTGGACGATCGGGTATATCAATCCAGGACAGCTTCTAACGTTCGTTACCTTTGGCGCGATGGCTTTTCTTGCTTCTCTGGTTGTTTTCCTATTTGCATCTCTTCAGCAAACTCCTGCAAGTACCCGCTTGTTAGTAACACTCCTTGGGGCCGCCGCCGTCATTGGAATATTTTACGTTGGAAACCAGTCTGCTAATTCGGCATTCATATCGCCCGAAGGATTTCTGTTCTTTAATTTGACGCCACTCGTTCAAATGATTTATCTTTTCGGGCTGGCGTTTGCCTCACTTCCATTAATCGACATGATCGCTTCAAGATTTAAAGCACCGTTTTCCGCACTTGTGCGATACGGTCTTATTACGGAGGTTGTGGGAGGCATCATGCTTATTACGAATAAGGACGCTCAAGTCCTGTACATTACCGGCTGGATTATAGGTATTGTGTATTTTGCTCTCTGGGCAACACTGCTTTTTAACCGCAAAGCTTGGTCGAGCGCAAACTGAACGAACGCTTATGGGTTCGTTTTTTGCTTGCCCCTTCTCTCGGGGTAGAGTACGGTTTACTGCTTTGCACCCATGAAAGTATTAATTACAGGAATCACTGGAAATTTAGGCCATGAAGTATCGCTTGACTTGCATCGGCGAGGCAGCACTCTAATACCTCTTGTACGCTCGGGAAATAGCAAAATTACATCTCACCCAGTACATTTTGAAGAAGTGATCGAGGGTGATTTGGTGGAAGAAGGAGAAATTAAATTTTCCGGTGCGGTCGACTGCATTGTTCACTGCGCTGGGGTTGTTCGTTTTCGTGAGCCCAAAAATAAGAATGAACAGATGATGTTGCGGGTGATAGAGCTCGCAAAGGAGTTGGCAGTGCCTGTCTACGCCGTAAGCACCGCGTTTGTATATAGACCACGAGGCACAACTAATGGATTCAATAATGACTATGAGCAAGACAAATTTCGAGCTGAACAAGCCCTTATTAGTTCTGGCGTATCGTATAGCATATTTAGACCTTCGGTTTTAACCGGTAACAGTCACACCGGAGAAATACAGAACTTCAGCGGCTACTATCTAATGGTACGAGCGTTTTTATCCGCGGCACGTAATGCGATTGAGCATGGGCGCCTGCTGAGATTTCCAAAAATGACTGGAGAATCAAACATGGTTCCTGTCGATCAGGCGGCAGAGTATATTGGCAAAACCATACAAGACGGCCCCCTCAAAGAGATATTCTATATTACTAATCCTGCACCACCTCGATCTGAATGGGTACTCGACGAGACGTTAAACTTTTTTGGCATTCGCAACGACGTTACCGTATTAGATGTGTCGTTTCAGGAATTTGGCGAACTCAATCTTACGGAAGAAGAGGCTGCGCTTTATCAATTTGCATCACATTTTAGCCCCTATTGGTCTACGGGATATGAATTTCCCGCTTCTCTTTGCAGCCATAATCTGATAAGTCATAGCTACTTAATGAAGGCACTAAACGTCTTTCGTAACACAGAACAACTCGCTTATGGACAAAAAACTTATTAATTATAGCCAGTGTTGGGAAGATCCTCAGATCTTGGAAGAAGCGCTTTCGATTCACACAGGTGACTGCGTTCTATCCATAACATCGGGAGGAGATAACACGTTGGCTCTCTTGCTTGCCGGTCCGCAAAAAGTGGTCTCAATTGATCTGAATCCAGCCCAAAATTATTTGCTTGAACTGAAGATGGCTGCGGCACAAAGCCTTACATACACAGAGTATCTGGAATTTTTAGGTGTTGTTGAATCAAACACCAGGGCTTCATACTTTGAAAAAGTACGTCCGCACCTGTCTTCTGCCACGAGTGTATGGTGGTCAAATCATACCCACTTAGTCGGCAAGGGTGTTATTCATTGTGGTCGCTTTGAGCGATTCACCACGTGGTTTGCACAAAATATTTTACCACTCATACATTCCAGAAGCACGATTCTAAGTCTTCTATCTTTTAGCGATGTCGAGGATCAGCGGATTTTCTACCGAGATCAATGGAACTCTTGGCGATGGAGATTCCTTTTTGGTCTGGCATCCAACCGATTCATGTTGAGAAGGTTTGCTCGTCAACGAGGGATGTTTTCGTATTCAAAAGGAAAGACAGTCGCCGACTTGTATCGTAAAAGATTAGAGCGACACCTTACCGCTGTCTCTATTGAAAGCAACTTCTTCTTACATTACAGCTTGACGGGAAAATATGGTCACGACCTACCTCCGTATCTGCAAGAAAAAGGATATTCGCAGTTGAAGCGAGTGTCAGCGTCAGCGCTCTCGATTGAGACGAATGATCTCTTAACTTATTTAAGATCTAAACCCGCCAGCACCTTTTCCAAGTTTAATCTATCGGACATATTTGAAGCTCTTTCCCCAGTAGAAAATGATATCTTATGGGAAGAAATTCTTCGCACAGCAAAGCATGGTGCTGTTGTGGCGTATTGGAACAATCTTGTTCAACGAACCTACCCACCTCATTTATCCGCTCATTTTCAGGTAGATGAGAAACGTGTGAGCCAGTTACGGTCAAAAGATAAGGTTTTTTTCTATGAAAGTTTTCATGTCCATACCATTCTAAAATGATCACAAGAGCATATAAAACAGTTAAGAAATTCTACTCTTATCAACAAAAGCGATTCCCTTTGATCGTGCTGGCCCTGAGTCTCTCTCCAGCCATTTTAAGTTCAGGAGCCATTATATCTGTTCATCCGAGCATATTTCATATGGGTTCCGCACTTGTAGCTTCAATTGCATACCTGTTGCATATTAGAATTATAGATGAGCATCGTGATTTTGATCACGATAACGTACACCATGCCACCCGCCCTGTTCAGGCGGGGACTATCTCCAAAGAGGAACTGCATCATATAGATATCTCGGCAGTTGCTCTTTTGGTTCTTATCGCAGCAAGTGCAGGATCACAAGCTTTTGCAACTGCGGTAGTCATGCTGTCGTACTCATATCTCGCTGGAAAGGAATTCTTCGTTGGTGAAAAGATCCGCAGATATTTTTTTAGTTATAACGCTGCAAATCTTATTCAAATGTTCTTGATGCAGATTTTTGTATATACGATTTTTGCAAATCCATTCCCATTTAACACACTTATTCTCGCTCACTTTATTTTTACGAGTGTCGGTACGGTCATTTTTGAGTTTGTACGTAAGCTAAAAATACCAGGGGACGATGGTTCGGGTAGAGATACATACACTTGGTATCTTGGATTTTATAAAGCGATCGCTATCTATCAAGTGCTCCTCGTATCAGATACGTTACTTTTCATATGGATTGCAACACTTCTTTTGCCACATACTGCTGTTCTACTCTCTTTTGCGTTAGGATTAGCGATGTTGGCTTCTTTGTCCACTCTGATCCATACAAGGAAGAAGACACATCAGACAGATCAACTTATGCAGCTGTCTTTTTTGCTCTTATACGGAATCTTCAATCTCGCAATTTATTTCCTTAAAATCATATAAATGCTTAAAAGTGGCAAGGCACATTCGCTAAGACGACTTAAAGACGGTGGCTGTCTCGTGCCTCCATTTTTTGTGTGTGATGCAACGTGGTCAGAGGGAGAGATATTGAAAAAGATAGATACCAGCCTACCAGGTGTTGAGTATTTCGCTGTTCGCTCTTCAGCAGCGAATGAGGATTCAAGTGATCGATCTTTTGCGGGGCATTTTTACACTGCAATAGGAGTAGGTCGTCGAGATATCATTGCAGAAGTAGGTAAGGTGCAAAAGTCCTACGAAGAAATGTCAGGTTCGGTAATCGTGCAGGAGTTCATATCCAGCGATACGGCTGGCGTCATGTTTACTGAAGTGGGCAAAGACACTGTAGTCATAAATTCAACAACCGGTCTTTGTCGACCAGTCGTTGAGGGTGGTGCGTGCGATGAATATTTGTTGAGCAAAGATGGTACTTTGGTACGAAAAACGATTCCTACAGAAAAAGGAGTACTTCTGTTTAAAGATCAGAAGATTATTTCCGAAAAGAGTAGTGAAGAATCTCTCAATGAGTCGAAGATAAGCCAATTGATAAAGGTAGGTGCTAAGATTCAGGATCTTTTTGACTCGCCTCAAGATATTGAGTGGTGTTTCAAAGATGGCGAATTATATATTCTTCAGTCTCGCCCCATTACGAGGGATTTTAAAGTTGGAAAGGAAGAATATTTTGATAGTGCCAATATAGCAGAAAGTTATTCAGGTATTGTTCTTCCTCTTACTTGTTCATTCGCCAAGACGGTATACGAACAGGTCTACAAGGACCTCCTTCACATGTCTGGGGTCTCAAGAAAAAAGATAGAGCGTCATTCCGAAGTCTTTGAAGGCTTACTCGGTTTTTTCTATGGAAGGATGTACTACAACATGAACAATTGGTATCGCATGGCGGAGTTCGTACCCGGGTATAGTAGGAACAAACAGAACTTCGAGTTAATGATTACGAGCAACATCAAACAAGATGTTGCAACGGTAATAAGACCCTCTTTTGGTCTACGAGCTCTGTACCCCGTAATTGTTGGCCTAAAGGTAGCTGCGTTCGGAGTTACTTCATCGAGTTTTAAATCGGGAGTAGAGTGCCACTTACGTCTCCTTAGAAATCAGGACTTCAAACGTCTAAACTATAAAGACTCAATCACTTTATTTGAAAATATAAATAAGAATCTATTGCGCCGATGGTACATCACGCTTGAGAACGATTTTTTTGTGATGACGTATTTAGGAATTCTGAGAAAGCTACTTAACGAAGATCTATTGCAAAAAGCCATTACGTTTCCAAGTAAAGCAACTGAACAGGTTGATGCGCTGTCGGCTCTTAGTAAGCAAATGAGTGACGTTAGGGAAGTATGGCAGGCTGTCGAATCTGACGATGTTAAAAGATTTAAGGTGGAACTGGAACGTAATGCAAAACTATCTGTCGCTCTTGATACCTATCTACACACATTCGGTGGAAGATTTGCAAGCGAGTTAAAGCTTGAATCAATCGGCGTGGATGAAGATCCAAAAAAACTGTTTGTAGTTTTAAAGGCCTATCGGAATTACAAGCCTAAATCAGGCATCGTTCAACCAGATTTATCCTTACCTTTTTTCAAGAAGCTTATCGTAAAGATAATAGTGGGTAAATTCAGGAAATACGCCTCTCGCCGTGAGGACTTTCGTTTGTTGCGTTCTAACACGTTTGCTATGGCCAGACATCTCTTCAGACATATGGGTACCTTGCTGGTAAGGGGGGGTAGCATACAAAACCAGGGCGATGTGTTTTATTTAACAATGCAAGAAATACTCGATCCACGAGCCCATACGCATAGCCATCTCACAGAGGTCGTGGCAAAGAGAAAAGAAGAATACGTCTCCTATAAAGATACCGTTCCACCATCTCATTTTTCGACGATTAATGGTCAGCTACCCCCAGTCGTAGCTTCAGCCATGTCCAAGCAACATACAATTCATGCTCGCCCAGCATCTCCCGGAACGGTGAGAGGTCGAGTAAAGGTATTTAGAGAGTTTTCAATGCCAAATCAAGTAGACTTTGATATCTTAGTGACATCACACACTGATCCGGGGTGGACGTCACTTATCGCGTTATCTAAAGGGCTTATTATTGAGCATGGCGGGGTGTTGTCGCATGCTTCAATTGTGGCCCGAGAGTTGGGCATACCAGCCGTAATTGGTGCCACAAATATTCTCAATACACTAGTAGACTACCAAACAGTAGAAATGGACGGATCGACTGGAGTAATTAATTTATCGTAGGCCATGAATATCAAACCATATCAAAATAACTCTTTCGCCAACGAGCTCAGCGATCTCCTGCGGAAGAAATATGGAAACAACAAAAACTTCGACTATTTTTTAAGTGACTTCAGGAAGGCGTTTAGCTTTTGTATTGATAATGAGAATGTAAATTTTCAACCAATTGCTGGGTTTGAAGCAGAACAATTGCGTGCACATATCGCTCTCATTGTTGATAAAAGATTACCAACAGGTGAGGCATTTTTTGGCTTCCTAGAAGCTCCTGAAGACGCCTCGATATTCAGTCTAATGTGGAACAGTCTAGTGCAAGAAGCTCGTGACAAAGGAATTTCGATTCTCAAGGGTCCTGTAAACGGGAGCATCTGGCATCAATATAGGTGTGTCAAAGAAACAGACGGCTCTAACTTTTTTAAAGCAGAATTATTTTGCGAGCCTTACTACTATGATTTTCTTGTCTCAAACAAACCAACCACCGAAGTGCTCTACTACTCAGCTTCTCGGGAACATTTCGATATCGTGTTGCGAATGATCAGTGAAGCTTCGTACAAGAAACTTGGTGCTTCCGGCTTTTCTATCAAGGCGACGAAACAGGTCACCCCTGAAGAGATGCAAACGGTAGCGAACATCTCCAAAACAGTCTTTCATAGTAGTTGGGGATATACCGAACTGAATGAGCGAGAGTTTATGCAGCTCTATTCGCCGGACAAATTAAGTTCACATCTTAATACGCTGTACTTGCTCTATAAGGGGAGAGAAATCATAGGTTTTTGTAGTACTTCCAAGGAAGATGATACAACTCTCATTCTAAAAACAATCTGCATTTTGTCACCATATCAAGGTTTAGGTTTAGGAAATGCTCTGGCATATAAAATACATCTCGACGCCAAGGAAGACGGTTTTGAAAAGATGGTCTACGCTCTGATACGAGAAGGTAATAACATAAAGAATTTCCCCAAAGAGGAGGCTGTGATTTTTCGACGCTATGCAGCCTTCGAATTTCACATATAAAATATGTATATCTCTCTTTTTCTCCTCGTGTCTGTGGCCTTTATTGCGAGTGTAGAACTTGTAAAAAGGAGGGCTCAGATTTCAAGTGATTTTACCAGAAGAGTGACCCATATAGGTGCAGCGTTTATTGCGGCGGCGGCCCCACTGTTTATAAACCAGCAAGCAATTATTATCGCGTGTCTATTTTTTGCTGGCACATTACTGCTCGCACGTCGGAGCGATATGTTTTCGTCGATACATGACGTTAAGCGCACCACCTTTGGAGACGTTTATTTACCCTTGGGGGAGGCTATTTCTGCTGCTATCTTTCTTCCTCATGCAGTCTTAGCTTTCCAATTCGGAGTGCTTGTGATGGGTATATCTGACGCCTTGGCAGGTCTCGTTGGCGAAAAATTCGGCAGACATAAGGTTACTTTTTTCGATAATACAAAGAGCCTTGAGGGAGCCACGGTTTTTTTTGTCAGTACCCTAATCTTGGCGCTTCTGTTCGTTCCGGTTTTTAGTTACCAAATATTGTTTATCGCCGTCATACTGACGCTGGTGGAGTTCTTACTGATATATGGCTTAGATAACTTAGTATTGCCGATTATCGGATCGATTCTCATTCAAACGGTACTGTAGAAATGATCTACCCTGCGAGGGCATAGTTACGTGTGAAGATCGTATTACCGCTCATCGCAACGGTTCCAACTTCGTACCAGAGGGTCAGTCGGATTAAGTTATACTTCTAGAATATGATATCTAAAAACACAATCTGTATTTGGTTTGATAAAGATGCGGAAACTGCGGCGAATTTTTACGCCGCTACTTTTCCGGATAGCAACGTAGTTAGTGTTTTCCGTGCGCCAAGTGATTTCCCTGGTGGTAAGCAGGGCGACGTACTAACGGTAGAGTTTATTGTTTGTGGAATTCCCTGTATCGGTTTAAATGGCGGTCCTATATTTAAGCAAAGTGAAGCTTTTTCCTTTCAGATTGCAACGGACAATCAGGAAGAAACAGATCGCTACTGGAATGCGATTGTTGAGAATGGTGGTCAAGAGAGCGAATGTGGATGGTGCAAGGATCGCTGGGGAGTATCGTGGCAGATTACGCCACGCACCCTTACCGAGGCGCTTGCCGCCGGTGGCGCAGAAGCAAAACGAGCGTTTGACGCGATGATGACTATGAAAAAAATCGATGTAGCCGCTATTGACGCCGCACGACGGATTTGAGAGCACGCTTCTCGATTATATGTATTTCAAATCAAAAAAGATTTCGTTATTCATTTTAGGTACCACCAGCATCGTTGCAGACAGCTGATAAACAAAACCCGCCGGACACTTTTGGTGCCGGCGGGGGAGGGACCGTGATCACGGGCGATCATGGTCCCCAAGTGAAGTAGATGCAGAACGTCGACGGAGCCAAAACCCAACCGTCGGTCCACCAACCACCCAAACCGATCACTCGCTTTTGAGCGATGTAATCGTCGCGGGCATCGATGAGGTTTCGATAGTCGACCCTGTAGTGGAAGTGGTCTTCCAGATCCACCATCCTCGAGTCGAGGTAGTTGTAATACACCGTCGACACTACGAGATCGGCGAGCAGTATTCCAACTGCGATTTTCGTCCACCTCGCATGCTTTGTGGTCACGATGAACGCCGTGAGCACACAAACAATTAAAACAAAGCCGAAGAATGTAAGCACGAGTTTCTCCTGTGCTGGTGGGTTACCTGTCGCGGAACTAGCGAAGTTTATAGTAGCATGTATATATAAATATGTCAATATTCCTTATTTCGATTCTGCGGGTGGTAGAGTCTGCACATGAATCTAAACGCACATAGGTACGACGTCATTGTCGTTGGTGGGGGAGCGTCCGGCATGATGGCCGCCGCTATAGCGAGCGCACGTGGCAAGCGCAATGTTCTTCTTTTTTAACGACCCTGAGGGTCCGAACTTGCTCATAGTTGTTGTGCTGGCAGCAATCCTATACCTAGTATCTTTAGCGGTATATTTTTTCGATTTCCCAGCTACTGGTCTCAAGAGACTTTTAATGGTTATTCTCGTTCAGATACTAATAGTCACCGGCCTGTATTTTTTCTTGAATTAGGGCCCACTTCATACTGAACATTTTTATCCACAAGCATATTAGTTTGGGTCTGTAGACATGTTACAGTCACACCGTGGAAGCCCCTATTCCAGAAGCGACACCTCCCATTCCGCCAGTGCCTGGCGCCCACCCGGAAATAAGCATAACTCTATTTGCTGGCATCATTATTCTGGAAATCTTGCTCGTTTGCGTATTTGCCTCGTGGAAATTTGGATTTCTGACGGAAAAAAATACTGTAGTAAATAATGGTGAAGAAACAAGCACCGTAACAGAAGACACTGGAACATCGCAAGGGAACTACAATTCTTCTGATCGATTTTTGACTCCACAACAGTTTCAAGTTGCGCGATTAAGTCTTGGCAGTACCACCCCCAAAGTACTCAAAGACAAGTATGATCTGTTCGTGCTCAGCCAACCGTACGAAGATATTGATACTAACGGCGTTACCACCTATTACGAAGATGGGACTTTGTCGTCGGGAACATATGCGGGATACCATGTGATTATTGCTCGTATTACACCCTATGACAACGATGGACCTGGCAGTAGCGACGAGTACTACACCTTCATCACCAAGGATTACCGCTCATTTATTGTATTTACCCCAGAGATAGGAAAACTACCGAATCCGACATGGTTTAATACTGCGCGCGTTGTCCAAGCGGATCATTTCGCAACTCATTTTCCAAACACTATTCCGTTTGGGAATTTTGTTCTTACAAAAAGTGAATGGTTTAACTCAGATGTTTTGTATGATCACAACAATACTTCTCCTGTAGGAACGGTTGAACTCACGAGTCCCGATCCACACCTGAAAATTTTCTCTGAGCCAGAAGAACCTCTTACTAACCTTGAAGATACTCTTACAAAGACGCTTGCCGATGCTGCAGCCGCGTACATTTATGGGCGGACCACCGTTATGGTGCGCGATGAAGCAGGGATTGGATTTGTTTACTCGCTTTCCTTTGCGCACTTTGCAAATCCAAATGATCCAGCAGGTCGTATTCCAAACACCGAGTACCGCTACGGATATTTGGGAGTAGCTCAAAACCAGCCGACGCTCTATTCTTCCTATGCAAAATTAATTCCTTACGGTTGCGAAGGCGCAAACTCCTCTGAGAGTTACGTTCTTAAGAATATCTCTGATGCTGATGTCCGCGACACGGGTATTAAGTGGCAGGGTGTTGAGTTGTATGCCTTTGCGAACGCACGTAATCCACTCACCGAGGCCCATTATCGTCAAAAGGTTGCAGCATACGCCGCGATATATAAGAACGGAAGCGAGTCCGCCACTCTGGATACACTTGCGTTTACTGACTATATAGCAAAAACCCCAACGCTTCTTTTTAAAGATCCGTGGGGCAGATGGGTGGGTGTTGGAGAAGATGAATACAAGGTAACTGGAGGTTGCGGGAAACCGGTGATTTACCTGTATCCTCCTCAATCGACTGAGGTATCAGTGCAATTTATGCAATCACCGAGGTTCACTACTGATATACCAATCTATGAAAATGGTTGGAAGGTACTCGCGGAAACGACGGGAGCACTTCACGACTTGCAGCCAGCCCTGACTCCTTGCGAGACATTGGCTACCAACGTATTTGGCTCCGAATATGCGGGAGCAGCCTGCAAAACAAACACCTACCCATATCTCTTCTGGGCAGGACAAGCAAATGGAAACTACCCAACGCCGACTGGAGGATGGATTGTGGAGAAGGCAAACATAGAATCGTTTCTAGGATCAAAATTGACTGAGCTTGGCTTAAATGACACAGAACGCAATGACATGCTCTCATTCTGGGTGCCGCAACTCATGAAAAAGAATAGTCCGTACTATCGGTTGGCTTTCTTTCAAACGAGCGAAATGAACCATTTCATACCTATGATTATTTCACCGCGTCCCGATAGCATGCTCCGACTCTTCCTTGATTGGACACCGCTTTCTACTCTTCCGGATCATCTCCCACAGCCACAACAGTTACATCAATTCCACCGGTCTGGATTTGCGGTAGTCGAGTGGGGAGGTCTTGATCGTTAAGTCAAATAATTGCCGCCCTTTTTAGCTAAGGACAGCGGTATCATAAGCAAATGGAACGAATGCTGGCTGATTTGTGCAAGGTCCTTGCTGCTAAGCCGAAGGCGCTCACGCCAGACGAACACAGAGATTTTACTGACTGGATAAACGCTGCTAAGGAATCTGATGAGCGCACGAAGCGAATAGGAAAAGCGTGCGTGATGCTGTTGTCCGGTAAACGGCACCCCTGATTCTAGCCATCTACGTCGACCAAAATTTGAGCATCGTATCTGGGACACGAGGCTAATTGTGATAGGTTATAGCAACACATGGAAGACAGTACTCCCAAGCGCTATAACGTTATTGTCGTTGGTGGGGGAGCGTCCGGCATGATGGCCGCCGCTATAGCGAGTGCGCGCGGCAAGCGCGTGCTTCTTCTTGAAAAGAATTCAAGACTTGGCGAGAAGCTTGCCATATCCGGCGGCGGCCGTTGTAACATACTGAACGCTGAAGAAGACGAGAAAAAACTTCTTGCACAGTATGGAAAATCAGAACAATTTCTCTACTCAACGTTTGCGAAGTTTGGAATGAAGGACGCGTATACATTTTTTGAAACAAACGGCTTGCCGCTCATCGTAGAAGGTCGCAAACGCGCATTTCCCAAAACTGAAAAAGCAAAGGACGTGGTACGGACGCTAGAGCGTGCTCTTACCAAGGGAAATGTTGCTATCCGCCTGAAGTCTCCTGTGACAAAAGTACATCACGAACACGGACGCATTACTTCTGTTGAAGCGGGCGGAACTGCATACTCTGCTGACTCCTACATCTTTGCGACTGGAGGATTTTCTCGCCCCGAGACCGGTTCAACAGGTGACGGCTTTTCTTGGCTTACGAGTCTTGGGCACACGTTTCATCCGCCAACCCCAACCATTGTCCCGCTGAAATCAAAAGAATCGTGGGCGAAAGAGCTCTCCGGTACTTCCGCGCCAGACGCAAAGATTACGTTTTCAGTGGAAGGTAAACGTGCTTTTTCTGCGATTGGTTCAATTCTTTTTACCCATACCGGAATATCAGGGCCCACGATTCTAAATTCTTCTGGAAAGGTGGCGGATCTTCTGCAAGAAGGGGAAGTAACGGCAACCATAGACCTTTTTCATAAAACCGACGTAGGTACTCTTGATAAGGTACTTTCTGATGTATTCGATCAGAACAAAAATAAATCGTTAAGAAATGCGTTCAGAACCTTCGTTCCACCAGGAATGAGTACGGTGTTGCTTTCACTGCTTCCTGATATTGATGTGGAAACAAAAGTACACAGTGTGACTAAAGAAAATCGACGACGACTGGTAGTTCTTGTGAAATCGTTACCGCTTAGTATCACGGGGCTCATGGGGTTCAATAAAGCGGTTGTCGCAGATGGAGGTGTACCGCTTACGGAAATAGATATGCGAACCATGCGTTCGAAGAAAGTAGAAAACCTTTTTATCATCGGCGACTTACTCCACATTGCAAGACCGTCAGGTGGCTACTCACTGCAGTTGTGCTGGACGACTGGACACGTTGCTGGTACAGCCATATAGCGTCGTTCCAGATCTCTCGCAAACTCGCTGTTTTTGTCTTGTTATAGTGAAGGGGTTAAGAAAATAAAAATTGTCACACTTTTTAATTTTTTGTCGTACGTATGAAAATTACTAAATATGGACATTCCTGTCTGCTTATTGAAGTGGGTAGCGTGGCAATACTCAGTGACCCGGGGATGTGGAATTCTTTTCCAGATGCGGATCGGATTGATGCCATTCTCCTTACGCACGAGCATCAAGATCATTCAGATATTGATCAATTGAAGGCGCTTATACAAAAACATCCGCAGGTTCGGATACTCACCCATGCGGGAGTGGGGAAGAAATTGGATGAGGCGAGTATCGTCTACGAAACAATGGGTTCAGGCGACGTGGTGCAGGTGAACGGCGTCGCGGTAGAAAGTTGCGGTACTGAACACGCCGTTATTTACGGGGCGATACCGTGCCAAAATACCGGATTTCTTATCGCCGACGAACTTTTTATAACCGGAGATTCTTTGCACGATATTCCTTCAAAACCGGTGAGAGTGCTTGCGCTTCCCACTGGCGGGCCATGGATGAAACTTGGCGAAGCTATTGAATACGCAAAAAAAGTAAAACCAGAGGTAGTTTTCCCTGTGCACGATGCGCTCTATATAGAAGAAGTACAGCGCGGAATGATTCCGCGGATGGTCAGTATGCACTTGGAACCTGTTGGCATTGCGTTTGTAGACCTCGCCGCTGGCGCAACATATGAGTTTTAGTTCGTCCGTATCCTACAGACGCTGAATACTTCTACACCACCTGAAGGACAGGTGCTTATTATTGACGTGCCCATGTACTAACTTGTTTTTTGATATACTCCCACTATGAAATCATATTACTGGTTGGTTGGTATCGCTGTCGTTGTTATCGGACTTATCGCATGGGTACATGTTGGCGCACCGCAATTGGGCGCTGATACGGCAAAGACCGTTTCCGATAACGTCTCACTAGCCGGTATTCAAACAGGTGCGGCACCATGGGCTCCTGAAATAGACAACCTCAAGGCACGGCTTTATGCAGACGGACTTCCGCTCCTTGCGGAAGAGGGGGTAGTGCTTCATATCCACCAACATCTCGACGTTTTTCTCGATGGTGTTCCGCTCGCTATTCCGGCAGATATCGGTATCGATGAACACACGAAACACATCGCTCCTATTCATGTGCACGATACTTCAGGAATTATTCATGTTGAATCACCCTTTGTCGCCAGCTTCACTCTGGGGCAAGTGTTCGATGTGTGGGGCGTGCGGTTTTCAAAAGACTGCATTGGAGGGTATTGCACCGACACAGCACACCACCTGAATATTTTTGTGAACGGAACACGCTATGACAGCGATCCTCGCACCCTAGTGCTTCAGCCACACCAAGAAATAGCGATTACGTACGGCACCGATTCGGAAACACCGAAGATTCCAGCGAGCTACGTATTTCCGGAAGGATATTAGAACGCACACAGTATTTGACGTGCTCGCGTACCGTATACTTTTTATATGGATATACGAGCAGATGCTCACGCGCTGTATAAAAAAAATCGCCGCATGCATGGGGAGTTTGAGTACACGGTCCCAGACGGATTCGTCTACCCTTATCAGTGGCTGTGGGACTCTTGTTTTCACGCAATCGTGCTTTCCATGCTTGAACCAGATGCCGCAAAACGTGAGCTTGAGTCGCTCGTTTCAAAACAATTTGCAGATGGGATGGTTCCCAATATTATTTTTTGGGATATAAAAATTACTCGACCCTATCACTGGGATTGGGTAACAGGCAAAACTACTTCTATTACCCAGCCACCAATGCTTGCGTATGCGGCATGGGAAGTGTATCGCCGCACCGGCGACAAGGCGTTTCTTGAAAAACTCTATCCGCACATTCTTGCGTTTTATAAATATTTGATTGGCAATCGCGACCCGCAAGACCACCATCTTGCCGGCATCATAAATCCTGATGAGTCCGGTGAAGACAATTCACCACGTTTTGATATTCCTATGCATGTCGATAGCGATATTTCGTTTCTTGGGCATATGCAACGACGACGCAAATTGATTCATGAAAATCGCGTATGCAATTTTGACGCAGAGATTTGCATGAGCAAAAACTTTTGGGTAAAAGACGTGCCCTTTAACGCCATACTCATTCGCAATCTTGAGTCACTCGGACACATCGCTTCGTTTCTTGGTCATGAGCAAGGTGAACAGTTTGCAAAACTACATTCAGGACTGGTTGCAAATGCAATGCGTGAACGGTTGTTTGCTGACGGCGTGTTCTGGTCTGCGATGGATCACGACTATAAACCACTTCGAGTTGCAACATGGGCGCACTTTGCTCCGTTATTTGCGGGGCTCTATACGAAAAACGAGGCAGACGCACTGATGAGTGAGCACTTTGAAAATCACGAAACTTTCCGCTCGCGATTCGGCATTCGTACGGTTTCAAAGCAGGAGCCCGCGTACCGTTCGGACGCGTTTTGGCGCGGCCCTATCTGGTTTGCGCCACACTGGTTTATCTACCAAGGACTGATGAATTATGGTTATAAAGCAGAAGCAAAGTTTATTCGTGATGCAACCGTAGGACTGATTGAACAAAATGGGTTTCGCGAGTATTTCAACCCAGAAACTGGTGTGGGGTACGGTGCACGCAACTTCACCTGGGGTGCGCTCGTGCTTGATATGGAAGAGGAGGTGCCGTGGTCGCAACCAGAAAACGGCGCGTGATACACTTCACGTAATGGATTTTTTAAAAAAGCTTTATTCAAAAAAGGGTTTGCTCCACCTCTATCGACCGAATCGGCCAATTTCGGTAGTACTTGTCGCGTGCGCTCTTTTTATATATATCGTCGGGTTCAGCAGTCTTTTCACCATTCAATATAAGCACGTAGATGCTGAGGCGGTATTAGCACAAGTACAAAAGATAGCACCCCTTGCTACACCGAAACTGGATACGAAAGCGTACGATGCAAAGATGGCGTTTCTTGCCCATACAGCAACCACCACAAGTACGTCAACGCCAAAACTATGGCCGGTAAAAGCGGCGTATCCGAATGCGGGCGCGTTATTACCTTTTAATCGCATTGTTGCGTACTACGGAAATTTTTATTCAAAAGGTATGGGTGTGCTTGGCGAATACCCAACCGATCAAATGATTGCAAAACTTCAGGCTGAAGTGAAGGTGTGGCAGGCCGCGGATCCAAAAACACCGGTGATTCCGGCTATTCACTATATTGTAGAAACGGCTCAGGGCAGTCCCGGTAAGGAAGGAAAATATCTGCTTCGTATGCCAGAAAGCCAAATAGACATTGCGCTTGCCGATGCCGAAAAAGTGCACGGTATTGTCTTTCTCGATTTCCAAGTAGCACTCAGTAGTCTTCCTGCAGAGCTACCAAACTATGTGAAATATCTAGCAATGCCGAACGTGCATCTTGGTGTTGATCCGGAATTTTCCATGCATAACGGTGCGCGACCAGGAACGGTGATTGGCATCATGGATGCAACGGACATAAATTACGCTGCGAATTTTCTTGCGGCGCTCGTAAAAGCAAACAATCTTCCACCAAAAATGTTGGTGATACACCGTTTTACGGAAGGCATGGTAACTAACTACAAAAACATAAAGCCACTTCCCGAGGTACAGATAGTGATGGATATGGACGGATGGGGCTTCGGTGCAAAGAAAATTAATACCTACAATCAAGTGATTTATCCGGAGCCAGTGCAATTTACTGGATTCAAACTCTTTTATAAAAACGACGTGAAGCCGCCGTCCACCCGCATGCTCACCCCTGCTGAAATTTTGAAACTGATACCATCACCGAGTTACATTCAGTATCAGTAGCTACTTGCTCGGTGCGCTGATACGAAAGAGAGACCTAGTGTAGTCTTTCGTATCACCGCACCTTCGCTCGAAGTACCATACTGTCCTCGCTCGCTCTTAACTTGTGCGCCGAGCGAAGCTCTATAATCCCAAATTTTTAAGAAATGTTGCGAGCTCCTTGCCTTCAATGGGGCGCGTTTCGTTTGCTTTCAGTTTTCCAAGTTCAATGTTCATCACGCGGGTGCGGCGCAGTTCTTTTGTTTCGTTGTGCATTGCAACAACCATGCGGCGCACTTGGTGTTTCTTGCCTTCCGTAAGCGTGATAGCAAATGAAGTATCGCCAAGGATTTTCACTTTTGCCGGTTTTGTTATGTATCCATCAATATCGACACCCGCTTCCATATGTTTTTTAAAGGAGTCACGCAAGTTCTCACGCGTGCGTACCACATACTCTTTGTCGTGGTCACGGTCGGGGTTTAACAGACGATCGGTAATTCTGCCGTCATTCGTAAGGATGATGAGTCCGTATGAATCTTTATCAAGGCGTCCGACAGGGAAGACTCCAAGCTCGCGTCCAACACGGTCTGCGATATCCTCTTCATCTTCGCCTGCCGAGTGAGTGACGACGCCACGCGGTTTGTGATAGGCATAATAGGCATACGATTTTGGCGTGACATTTCGCACTTCTACCACATCGCCTTCGTTCACTTTGTCGCCAAGCACTGCAAGGCGACCGTTCAGATAGACCTTCTTTTTTTCTACGAGTTCATCACCACCCCGGCGCGTGGAGTGTCCGGTAAAGGCAAGATACTGGTTTATCCGCATCGGATAGGTGCCTTTTGGCTTCGGTTGCGGCGCAAATCGCTTCATAAAAGCACTATACATTCCTTTTCCTATTCCGCATAAATAAGGTAGGGTGGCTACAATGAGCCGCGACGAAGCTATAGTGCGCTTTGATGAGGTGACGTTTGAATACGCGCACGGTAAAACTGTTCTCGATGAGGTGAGTTTTTCAATACGCCGCGGAGCAAAAATGACGCTGATGGGACAGAACGGCGCGGGGAAGTCCACCATCTTCAAACTGATTACTGGTGCGGTTGCTCCGGAAGACGGAAAACTGCAAATTGTCCCACGACTCACCATCGCACTGTCGCACCAAGTCATGGTGCCTGAAGATTTAGCGCTCACCGTGCGGGAATTTTTTGAAAAGCGTTTTTCGCAGAAGGTGTACGACATTGATCCAAAAATTGACGCCGTGCTTGATGTGGTGAACTTGCATGCACCCCACGACCGCATTATTAAGTCGTTTTCAGGCGGCCAGCAGGCGCGCCTTCTTCTTGCTTCGGCACTTATTCAAGACCCCGACCTTCTTCTTTTGGATGAGCCAACCAACAACCTGGATCATGCTGGTATTGAGCACCTTACGGCTTTTTTGAAAACCTACGACAAAACGGTGGTGGTTATTTCTCACGATGCTGAGTTTTTGAACGCGTTCACTGAAGGCGTGCTGTATCTCGATGTGCATTCGCACAAAATTGAACAGTACGTTGGAAACTACTTTGATCTTCTAAAAGAAATCACGCTTCGTATCGAACGCGAAAACCGAAAGAACGCACAGCTTGCGAAGAAAATTCAAGACAACAAGGACAAGGCAAACTTTTTCGCCCAGAAGGGAGGCAAGATGCGTTTAGTTGCAAAAAAGATGCGTACGGAAATTGAAGAAATGGAAGAAGAAAAAGTGGATGTGAGAAAGGAAGATAAAACGATTCGGCCGTTTGTTATTCCTTCTCAACCAGAGCTTACAGGGGAACTACTTCGTATTACCTCGTTTACGACGATGCACCCTAAAAAGCATGTACCGGTCCCACATACCGCAACCGTGGCGCTCAAGAAAAAACAACACCTCCAGCTGAAGGGTCCAAATGGTATTGGAAAAACAACACTGCTTGAAACAATTGCTGAAGGAAAGGCAGAAGGCACGTATATCGCACCGCAGGTACGTGTGGGCTACTACCGCCAAGATTTTTCTACACTTAATTTTGAACACACGGTGTATGAATCGCTTGCGAGCGTTATGCAAAAACCGGATGAACAGCGACTGCGTTCGGTTGCGGCAGGTTTTTTGCTTGGTTCTGAAGTTATAGACAAAAAAATTCGCTTACTTTCGGAAGGGCAGAAGGGGCTTGTGGCATTTGCGCGTCTCGTGCTTCTTGCTCCCGGACTTTTGATTTTGGACGAACCAACCAATCACATTAATTTTCGTCATCTTCCCGTGATTGCAAAAGCGCTTGATGCCTATGAAGGCGCGATGGTGCTCGTGTCGCACGTTCCCGAGTTTGTGGCGCAAATACGTGTTGACGATGTGCTTGATTTGGAACAGAACAAAAAATGAACCACTGCCAGCATTCCGGAAAAAGGGTGCGCTCCGGGCCGCTGGCCAAGCCTTACCCCTTTTTCCGGAATGCCGGCTCCCATGCAATCGTCGTATGAGCTTAAAAAATAAAAAAGGGTGGCTCGTGTACATACTAAAATGTGCAGACGGGACACTCTACACCGGTTCCACAAATGACATTACAAAACGACTTATTGCGCACAACACCGGGAAGCGTGGAGCAAAATATACTCGCGCGCGTCGTCCGGTAAGGTTGGTGCATAGTGAATCATACAAAACAAAACCAAAAGCACTCGCACGCGAGCGTGCCATAAAGAAACTAACCCGGACAGAAAAACTACAACTCATACGCACTGCGTAATCTGGTACACTTCAATCTATGCTTATTTTTGTCATTGGCGCCGCGGCGGGAATTGCCACTTTTATTGGCGGCTCGCTCGCACTTCGGTTTAAAAACCATATTCATCTTATTCTCGGCTTTTCAGCTGGCGCTGTCGTTGGTGTTGCGTTGTTTGATCTTCTGCCTGAAGCGCTTGATTTGGGACAATCGTTTTATAGTCTCGCGACCATCACTTCCATCGTCGCGGCCGGTTTTGTTGCATACCTCATACTTGACCGCGTCATTCTTATTACGACCGATGAAGAAAGCGGTCACCGTGGGCACGTGGGCGCAGGGAGTCTTACCATACACAGTTTTCTGGACGGTATTGGTATTGGTCTTGCGTTTCAAGTGTCACCCGCACTTGGTGCCATAGTTGCGATCGCGGTGCTCGTACACGATTTTTCAGACGGCATCAATACCGTGAACTTGAGTCTGTCAGGCGGAGGAGCTGACCGTATTGCCCGTAGCTGGCTTATCGCCGATTCGCTTGCACCGCTTGTAGGTATTTGCGCGACGCTTTTCTTTCATGTACCGGAAACGTATCTTGCACCGATCCTCGCGCTTTTTTCTGGATTCTTTCTGTACATTGGTGCGAGCGAGCTTTTGCCAGAAAGTCACCACCGTCACCCGCGTTTGTGGACGAGTGTCATGACGGTGCTCGGTGTATTTGTTATTTATGTGGCCGTACGTTTCGCTGGAATATAAGACTCACCTATTTTTTACGCTCCACAATCGCGTATTCGCGGAAGATAAAGTAGAACACGAGTATGTCGAGCAGGGTTATGGCCGCAAGAACGGGCGAGTGGTGGAGATAGATACGATAGAACAGATAGGTAATGAATCCGCCAAGCGCAACGAGCGCTACGGGGTACGCCCATTTTTTTCCGGACAGTAGTGCCACCGCAAGCCCAAGTTTGATGACACCATTAATGAGCAGGTATGCGGTGGTGAAGTCCTTTGTACCAACTGATAAGTGATGCACAAATTCAGCAAGATGGATTGCAACGAAGTCGCTCGGGTCTTTGGCAAGTTCAATGTCAGTAAAATGGTCAGCGAATGCGACGAAGGAGCCAAGAGGTATAAAAAATATGAGTAACCCACTGACGAGTTCACTCAGTCCTTGCACCCCTTTTAGAACAACGCCAATACGAAAAAAATCGTATACCTCAGCGTCTTCTTTTTGAGTACTGGATAGTGTCGGTTCCATACAATACCTATATAATACCGCACCTTACCTGCAGGGGTGTGAATGTCGTATACTCTATAGATATGGCAAATCGTATAAAGCAACCGATGTCCAAACTGGTGCTCTTTTTCATTATTGCAATTTTCTCGCTTCTTGCCGTGTTCGAGTTTGATTTAGGTCGAGTGTATACCTTCATCGTCTCAGCAGACGTAGCTTGGTTTTCTCAGTGGAACAAGCCGTAGAGGTGTGATTGAAAGAAAGGGAAGGGTGTCCCGTCATCTATGAAGGATAGAAAACGACTCTTTGATGAAGCGTTTACGACCTATGCGGACGAACTTTTTCGCCATGCTTTTTTTCGCATTTCAGACCGTGAACGCGCTGTTGATCTCGTGCAAGAGTGTTTTCTTCGTTCCTATACGTATGCAAAAGAAGACGATATTCATGATATTCGTGCATTTCTGTACCGCATCTTGAGGAACCTCATTATTGACGAATATCGTAAAAAGAAATCGTACTCACTTGACGCCCTGCTTGAAGGAGAGGATTCTCCTGAACGGCTTCTTCCTACGGATGACACCAATACGATAGAGGCGGCAACTGAACGACTCGATGCAAAAGCGGCGTTCGAAAAGGTGTCCGAACTTCCGCCGCACTTTAGCGAGGTGCTTCTGTTACGATTCGTAGACGGGTTCTCGCCCAAAGAGATTGGGGAACGCGTTGGCATTTCTGAAAATCTGGTATCCGTCCGCATTCACCGCGCACTCAAAGCACTTCGCGCCCTCGTTGAAACACCATGAACCCATTCACCAAACAATTTCATACTGAAGCTGAAAATGTCCGCCTCACGAGCGCGGAGCGTTCGCGTATCTATCGCGCACTTCATGCCGAGATGGAAAAAACGGCGCCCACTATCGTTCCATCACCATTTTTTCCAACGAATTTTTTCTTTTCTCGCGCCATGGTTGCTGTCGCACTTATTCTCGTTCTTGGAACGGGTACAGCGACCTATGCGGCGGAAGCTTCGCTACCCGGAGATCTTTTGTACCCAGTAAAAGTGAATGTTTCAGAACCGATAACCGGAGTATTTGCGTTTACGCCATCAGCAAAAGCCGAGTGGCATGCGCGCGTCGCTGAGGCTCGTTTGGCAGAAGCCGAAACGCTTACAGAGCGTGGCACGCTTACCGAAGACACGAGCGTCGCGCTTTCAAACGACTTTAATGCGCACGCCGCGGCAGTAACGGACATCACTACAACTATTCGCGAAAGCGACCCTGTGTCTGCACAAGATATAGATACCTTGTTCCAATCTGCGGTTGCGCATCATGGCTCTGCAATTTTGGTTGCGGCAAAAAATCATAAAAATGAGCTTGCGCTTAAGACGTCGGGAGATTTCGTCGTCAGTGTGGTGAATGACACTACGGACGTGCCAGCTGAAACAGGTGTAGCAACTGCCGCAATGGCCGCGCCAGTCACGGCGTCAGCCGTTCTGACGAAGACTGCCTCGCCAGCTCCTATGCCGGTTCAGACCGTGTCCGACAGTAATGACAATGGTATCTATCTCGCTCGCGAAGCCCACACCCTCCTTTCCATCGCAACGAGTTCCGACGCTCTATTGGTGGCCACGACACATCGTTCAAATAACCAGACGGTTATTGCGACCGCCGAAGGTCTTGTGGTGAAAGGCGACGCGTATCTTTCTGTTGGTATGCGTCAGCGAGCAATCCACGACTTTACTCGCGCCATCACTCTTCTAAAGACACTCACTGAACCTACCGATACAACCGTTAATTCCGGAACCATATTACAAGCGGCTCCACCTCCTACGCCACCAGCACCAAACGTTCTAGGAGCACCATAAGTTTTCTCCACGGTATACTCAGGTTCAATGCGCACGCATTTTTTTAAGATAGTGTTTATTTTTTGCGCACTCTGTGTGGTGGTGCTCACGATATTTTTACTCGGCTACGCGCATTTGTTTGGAGCAGTAGATTCAAATATCGCGGAAACAGCGTTTGTGATTACACCGAGTGAACCGATGGACGATATTTCTCATCGCTTGCATACCGAAGGACTTATTAGAAACGAGTGGGCGTTTCGTCTTGCGTACGCAACAAGCGAAGGTGTGCACGAGGTGCGTCCGGGCGGATACACGCTTTCTTCCAGTATGGATGTGTGGACGGTGGTGGGAACGCTCGCAAAATCACCTTACCTTGCATGGGTAGTGTTGCCACCCGGACTTCGAAAGGAACAAGTAGGTACCGTACTTGCCAATACGTTGTCATGGACGGCAGAAGAACAAAAGCTATGGTCTGCCCCTACCACGTTCGGTGGTATCAGTGAAGGAACGGAATATCTTCCCGATACCTATCTGATACCGTCTGATCAGAATCCAACTCAGATTGCCAGTCGGCTTGCTACGCGTTTTGCGCAGGGAACAGACGTGTACGCACAGCAAGCGATAGATCAAAAGAAAAATTGGCAAATGGTGGTGAATATCGCGTCTCTCATTGAGCGGGAAGCCGCCGGTCCCGATATGAAACTTATTTCCGGCATCATTTGGAATCGTCTCCATAAAAATATGAAGCTTCAACTTGATGCAACGCTTCAATACGTCAAAGGGAATGAGCAGGATGGGTGGTGGAGCTTTGTAAAATCTGAAGATAAATATTTGGACTCTCCCTTTAACACGTATCAGCACACAGGGCTTCCGCCGCATCCTATCGCCGTGCCAGCACTCGCGGCAATAGATGCGGCGCTTAATCCAACAACGACTACGTGTCTCTACTATCTGCACGATAGTCACGGACAAATCCACTGCTCTCAAGATTATGCAGGACAACTTTCAAACGTACAAAAGTATTTAAAATAAGGGTTTTTCGTCCAAAAAGGGCGTAGCTGTTATACTTATACGATGTCTACGGTGAAGAAAAAGAAGAGTTTTGCTGTACGCGAAGTACTTCACGTGTACTGGATTCACATCAAGCGATACCCATTCGCCGTTTCTTTTGCCGCACTTTTCACTACGGGCGCTTTTGTATTTAGCACCATCATACCTCTTTGGTATAAGCGCATCATCGACATTGCGTCCACAAGCACTGTTCCAACCGATGCCGCCGCAAGTGCGATGACCGCTCTTTTGACGACGACGGTGGTACTCATGGTATTTCGCATGCTCTCCCGTCGTTCCGGAAGTCTGTTAAACACCTATTTCCAACCAAAAGTAATTCGCGATCTGGGCGAAACAGCGTTTTCGTATCTTCTTGACCATTCGTATCGTTTCTTTGCGAACAATTTCACCGGAACACTTGTGCGTCGTGTCGCACGTCTTCAGCGTTCGTTTGAAGAACTTGCCGACCGCATCATGTTCGACCTTATTCCCATTGTTGCCACGCTTGTTGGAGCAGGTGCAGTGCTTTTTTGGCGCAGTTCACTTCTTGGGTGGCTCTTTATCGGCTGGCTCGTGCTGTTTATCACGGTACAATTTGCGATTCTTAGCTGGAAAATCAAATTCAACTTAAAGGTTTCAGAAAAAGATTCTGAGGCAACAGGGGCTATTTCAGACGCCATTTCAAACGACGTCACCATTCGCACGTTTGCTGGTGAAAATCACGAACGTACTATTTTCAAAAAAGTGTCGGAAGAGCTCGCGAAACTTCGTTTCAAAAGCTGGGCCATTGATGAAGTCATAAACATGATTCAGGCGCTCCTGATGATTGGTATTGAATTTTTACTTTTCCTTGGAACCATTCATTTGTGGCGTCTTGGTCTTGCAACGGTGGGAGATTTTATTCTCGTGCAGTCATACGTCATTCTCGCCATTGATCGCTTGTGGGATTTGGGGAATGCCTTGCGTCGGCTGTACGAATCATTTGCCGACGCTACAGAAATGGTGGAAATCTTGAACACTCCGCACGAAATTGTGGATCAGAAGGGCGCACTGCCGCTTGTGGTAACAAACGGAACAATTGATTTTCATGATGTTGATTTTCGTTTTCATGCAGAACGAGATATTTTGGAGAAATTCAATTTGACCATTTCTGCAAAAGAAAAAGTTGCGCTTGTGGGGCCGTCTGGAGCAGGGAAAACCACCATCACTAAACTCATTCTTCGGTTCTACGATATTTCGGGCGGCGGTATTTATATTGACGACCAAAACATCGCCGAAGGCACGCAAGAGTCACTTCGTTCTGCAATCGCTTTTGTTCCACAAGAGCCGGTGTTGTTCCACCGCACACTGATGGAAAATATCCGCTATGGACGCCGCGGGGCAACTGATGCGGAAGTCATGGAAGCGGCGCGCCAAGCACACTGTTACGACTTCATTATGAATACACCCGAAGGGTTTGGTACGTTTGTGGGCGAGCGAGGGATTAAACTTTCGGGTGGCGAGCGCCAACGCGTCGCTATTGCGCGCGCAATCCTTAAGAACGCTCCGATTCTTATTTTGGACGAAGCAACGTCGTCATTGGATTCAGAATCGGAAATGTTGATTCAAGACGCTCTTGTGAAATTGATGGAAGGGAAGACGGTGATCGCGATTGCACACCGTCTTTCTACGGTCATGAAAATGGATCGCATTATTGTGATTGAAGACGGCAAGGTTGCCATGATGGGCACTCACAATGAGCTTCTTTCCCACGACGGCAGTCTCTACAAAAAACTTTGGGAGATTCAGGCTGGCGGGTTTATTGAGGATGATATGACTGCGAAAGGATAGTCATTGACGCTTCTTCATTTTACGGTTATTGTAGAACGAACGGCCCGGTGGCCATTTTTATTTAATCCATGGAAATTCGAAACATCGCGATTATTGCGCACGTGGACCACGGCAAGACAACCTTGACCGATAAAATCCTTACCTTCACCGGTGCGGCGGAGTCGGGTGTATCGATGGACTCCAATAAGATTGAACAGGAGCGCGGTATCACCATTTACTCCAAAAATGCGGCGGTTGAATACAGGGGTACAAAAATCAATATTGTGGACACCCCAGGGCACGCCGACTTTGGTTCCGAAGTTGAACGTGTGCTCCGTTCTATTGATTCCGTGCTCCTTATTGTGGACGCGCAGGAAGGGCCCATGCCGCAGACGCGTTTTGTGCTTAAAAAGTCACTTGAACTCGGTCTTAAACCGATTGTTGTAATCAATAAAATCGATAAGCCGGCGGCAAATCCCGACAAATGTGAAGAAGATGTGCTAGAGCTTTTTCTTGAACTTGGGGCAACTGATGAACAAACTAATTTTCCCGTGGTGTATGCCATTGGTCGCGACGGTGTTGCCGCAAAGACATTGAACGATATGCCAAGCAAGGGTGGTTCCGCAAATGATCTGTCTGCGCTTCTTGATACGGTGCTCGAGCATGTTCCGGCCGCAAATACAGAAAGTGACTCCACCGAGCCACTTATGCTTCAGCCATTTAACCTTGCCTACGACAACTTCCTCGGTCGTCTTGCTATCGCGCGTATCTATAAAGGAACGGTTACGCCAGGGCTTTCGGTATTTGAAAAAACACCAACGGGAGAAATCCGCGCTGGGAAGATAACAAAAATGTTCGGATTCAAAGGTCTTGAGCGCGTGGAAGAGCAGTCTGCAAGCGCGGGTGACATTGTGATTATCGCCGGACTTCCCGAGGTGTATATCGGAGAAACGGTAACCACCAATGCTGACGCAACACCACTTCCTGCAATCGCGGTTGATGAGCCAACCATTACGCTCACGTTCCTCGTGAACAACTCGCCGTTTGCTGGGAAAGAAGGAAAGTTCGTGACGAGCCGCCAAATTCGCGAGCGTCTTGAGAAAGAACTTGAAATCAACGTGGGTCTTAAAGTTGATTTCGTTTCCGCTGACAATTTTAAAGTCTCGGGTCGTGGCGAACTCCATATTGCGGTGCTTCTTGAAAATATGCGTCGTGAAGGATATGAACTTCAGGTATCTCAGCCACAGGTTATTTATCACCAAGAAGACGGTGTGAAGAAAGAGCCGTTTGAAGAAGTGATCATTGATACGCCAAGTGAATTTCAAGGCGCTATTATCGAAAAATTGGGACTTCGCGCGATGGTAATGCAGAACCTTGTTCAGCACGGTAATCAGGTTCGTCTTACGTTTAAAGGCCCTACGCGTGGCATTTTGGGTTACCGCAATCAGTTCATCATTGATACAAAGGGTGAAGGTATTCTTTCATCGCGTTTCGTTGGCTTTGAACCCTACGCAGGAGAAATAAAGAAACGTGTTGTTGGATCGATGATTTCTATGGCAACAGGAAAGTCGCTTGGCTACTCGCTTGCGATGCTTCAGGAGCGTGGACTTTTGTACATCACTCCTGCTATCGAGGTGTATGAAGGTATGGTTATCGGAAACACCAGCAAGGGTGAAGAAATGATGGTGAACCCGACGAAGGCGAAAGCACAGAGCAACGTTCGCTCAAGCGGTACTGACGAAGCTATCTCGCTTGTGCCCGCATACGAACTCACGATTGAGCGTGGTCTTGAAACAATGACCGAAGACGAATATTTGGAAATCACTCCAAAGAGTGTGCGCCTACGTAAGCAATTTTTGACCGAAAACGATCGCTCAAAAGCGAAGCGCTAGAACTGGGAAATTAAAAATCGCCGTCTTCCTCCAGGAGACGGCGATTTTGGTTTTGGTACGTGCCTGACATCAGGCTGTGGCGAGTCTCGCGGCACGCTGACGCTTGATGCCATCGAGGGCGTCATGTGTCGTTGCGAAAACGAGAATCCCGGCGATCGCGAGACCGACCATCCAAACGCCAAGAACATAGGGCGTCGTGGAAGAAATGGTCGTCGAATGATTCATCAAGCGATAGATGGCCCACACGATTGTCCCGAATATGCTCGGCACACCCGTGAGGACGCCGGTATAGGCGGCCTGCTCGAGCTGGGGGCTGAATTTTGCGTCGTAGAGTGCCGGCACCATGAACCCTGCGACAGCAAGATACACGCTGTACGCGAAGATGATGCTGAGCGCGAAGCCGATGAAGTGCAAGCCGAACAGGTAAATGAGTGCCGTTGTGTAGTAGGTGGCGACGAGTGTCGCGAACCCAAACACGCCGAGGCAGACACCGAAGACCGCCAGCAAGAAACGCGTAACCATGATAACCTCCAGATTTTCAAAGGAACAGGACGTTCCCTATGTGCCGGACTATACAACCGCCGGTGCTCCTTGACAAGGAGCGATATATGGATTATCGTATACCTAACAACTCGGCTATAGGTTTTGTCGTCTTGAGAGACTCTCGAGACCGTCCCATTCAGCCATTCGGGATGAAAACTCTCAAAGACGCGTTGTAATTATTTCGGAGCACCGCCCGCTGACGGACAACCGCTCCCTTACAACCAAGCAATGTCAACGTACTATCGTACGCCCTACAAGGGCAGTGAACCCAATGATTACGCCGCAATGAACCCGAACAAGCAGGGTGGTGGACGCCGTTTCGGTGGCCGCCCAACTGCTTCGCGTACTACCGGCCCAGCAAAATTTAGCCGCCCATCGTTTGGTGGTGGAAGCCGACGCCCATCAAGTGGTGGCGGAAACTTCGGCAATCGCGGAGGTGGAGGTGGTCGCGGACGTGGTATGTCTGGCGAACGTATCGACGTTTCTCGTTTTATAAACAAAGCGGCTCCCGTGGCAGATGTAGAGGTATTCGTACCGAAGCATCAGTTTATGGATTTCCCACTCAACGAGCGCATTCAGCGCAACCTTGCTGACAAGGGATACAAAACGCCAACACCAATTCAAGACCAAGCTATTCCTGCTGTTATCGCCGGAAAAGATATTGTTGGTCTTGCCAACACAGGAACCGGAAAAACTGGTGCCTTTCTTATTCCGCTTGTGAGTCGTGTTGTTGAGAATCCTCAAACGCGCGTACTTATTATGGCGCCAACCCGTGAGCTTGCCGTGCAAATTAACGAAGAGTTCCGCGGATTCTCGCGCACCCTCTCGCTTCAGGCGGCAATTTGTGTTGGTGGTGCAGGTATCAACTCACAGATTGCGGTACTTCGCCGTCATCCTGCATTTGTTATCGGCACACCAGGACGTCTTAAAGATCTTATGGAACGCCGTGCGCTCGACATCACGCAGTTTGACACGGTCGTACTCGACGAGGCTGACCGCATGCTCGACATGGGATTCATCGCAGATATGCGCTTTATCCTTGCAAAGATGCCGGCTAAGCGCCACACGCTCTTTTTCTCTGCGACTCTTTCGCGTGAAATTGAACGCCTCATTGGTGAATTCTTGAACGATCCTGTCCGTGTTTCGGTAAAAACTCGCGACACTGCGGCAACGATTGACCAAGATGTTGTCCGCGTTGGAAACGGCGAATCAAAGTTTGAAGTACTCGTTTCGATGCTTCAGACTCCGGGCTTCTCTAAGGTGCTTGTCTTCGGACGCACAAAGCACGGTGTTGAGCGTCTTTCAAAAGACCTCGTTCGCCGCGGTATTCGCGCTGAAGCCATTCACGGCAACAAAACACACGGAAGTCGCATCAAAGCACTTGATCTCTTTAAGAAGGATCACGTGCAGGTACTTGTGGCGACCGACGTTGCCGCGCGCGGCCTCGACATTTCGGGTGTTTCGCACGTCATTAACTTTGACTTGCCGAACAGCTACGACGATTATGTGCACCGCATTGGCCGAACCGGCCGTGCAGGGGCAGTAGGGAAGGCACTTACCTTCGTATAACAGACCGTAAAAGAAAAAACCCGCAAGAACTTGCGGGTTTTTTCTATATGGTATCCTGTCCGCATTGCTAATTTTGAGAACCTATGGAAAACAGCTCATTTATGGAACGGTACCTAACGCCAATCGCAGTGCTTGTTGGCGCAGTTATTTTGTCATTTGCGTATGTGTATGGTCATGGCGGTACGCCAGCAGGAACCGATACCACGGGCGGGCAACAGGCCGCGGCGGTAGATATTAAAGACGTGAAAACCGATGGGGATCCGTACGTCGGCGACGTAAACGCTCCGATAACCATCGCGCTTTGGTTTGACTACCAGTGCCCATTCTGCAAACAGTTTGACCAGACGGTGATGTCGCAGGTATACGACAACTATGTGAAAACAGGAAAAGTGAAGATTGTTTTCAAGGATTTTCAGTTCCTTGGGCAGGATTCAGATACGGCGGCAGAATTTGCGCGCGCTGTGTGGGAACTCTATCCGGATAAGTTCTACACGTGGTATCAAGCAATGTTTGTCGCTCAGGATGCCGAAGGCGACCAGGGCTTTGGCGATCTCCCTTCTATCCAAACAATGACCAAAACACTTGCTGGTTTTGACGTTGATAAGCTCACGGCACTGGTGAATGCAAAGAAGGCAGCGTATGACACTGCTGTTGCGGCAGATCGTAATGAAGGCGCTTCCTTTGGGGTAAACGGTACACCAGCGGTACTTATCGGCACCAAGCTTCTTTCAGGAGCACAGCCATACACCAGCATCAAAGCACTCATCGACGCCCAGATTAAATAGGTGTTGGAAAAAGAAGAATGCCCCACTCGCGAGTTTCGCGGGTGGGGCATTCGCCGTTTCGAGATGTTGGCCACTCAGTTGTTTGTTCGTTTGAAGCACGTAACACCCGTTCGCCACGATCGCAGGATGCTGTGGACCTTGTAGATGGTGGGCAACAGGCGCTCGTGGTCGGGATGGGTGAAACAAAACGCCATCACGAACAACTCCTTCGTGGTCTCGTTTCTGACGAAAAAGAGCGTGGCGTCTTTCCGTCCCGTCTGGAAAAGTTCAGGGTGCACAAGCGCATGGCTTGCAATCCAACGCATCTGTTGCGGTGTTACGCAGACAGATTCGTAGACTTCGATTTCACCACCGAGCATATCGACGATATCTTCATTGTCGGGCTCATGCCGCACCGGAATGAAGCTTTCAACCCAACATTCGGCGGTGGCAGGGAATGTGTCCGGCAACCATGCTGGGATGTTTGCGTCCGGCTTGATAAACGGTGACTTCGGACTTTCTCCGAAGACTTCTGCGCTCGTCATCGCAGGTAAGGCTGGTATGTTCAATTTCATAACGATGTCCCTCTTGAATTATCGCCAAGCAAAGCCTTGGTCTGAAAGCACTATACTTGACATTTTTACTTTATGCAAGTGTGATATAATCGCGTTATGCGAATGCATACATTCAGACAGCTAGGTGCACATTGTCTTTTATGATCACCCTCACTCTATTTGTGTCGTTTGGTATCTTGACTGCCGCCGTGCTCCTTGCGCCGCGTGCAGTACAACACATTGATACCGCGATTGAAAAACGTCTTTCCTTTTTTGCCACGCCACGCTGGACGCGTTTTTTTAAACCCATCACGTTCTTCGGAAGTGCGGGAGGCATTATTGGTTTCGCTATTCTCGCAACGTTCACCGCCCCGCTTGATGTGGTTGTCATGACGAAGCTCGTCGTTGTGCTTGGCGGAAGCACGCTTATGGCACAAATAGTGAAGCAGGTGGCCGCACGAGTGCGGCCGCGTGAACACGCGTGGCTTCCACCATTTCCTCAGTATTCTTTTCCAAGTGGACACACCACTGCGGCAACGGCGCTCTATGGATTTCTCGGTTTGTTTTGGTACGCTCTATTTCCGTTACCGATTTTTCTTATCGTTGCCATCGGTATTATTCTTGCGGTCGGCTTTTCCCGTCTTACTCTGTCTGCCCATTTTGCGCTTGACGTACTTGGTGGATTTCTCCTTGGGGGGTTCTGGGTAGCACTTGCGCTGGGATTGTAGTTATACACAGGAAGGATAAAACCACCCGTGGTATAGGTAGGGGACACCTAACTTTTGATCTATGAAACTACTCATTAATCGTATGAGCCGCGCGTGCCTCAATCAGGCACTCGGGCTTTTACTTATTCGTGTTCTTACGGGCGTTATCTTTCTTACCCACGGTGCGATGAAGTTCCAAAATTTGGCCGGTACCGAACAATTCTTTAGCATGCTTGGTCTTGCTACAGTGTGGGCGCCTATTGTTGCGGCATTTGAAGTGGTTGGAGGACTTATGCTCATTACCGGTGTCATGACTCGTGTCGCTGGCGTATCGCTTGGCGTCATTATGCTATTTGCCGTTTTTCTTACTGGCCTTTCTCGCGGTATTGCGGCACATGAACTTGAGGCACTTCTTTGTGCGGCATCGTTCGGGCTGGCACTCACTGGCTCCGGTCGTTATTCCGTATTTGCTATGGAGTGTCGCGATTGTAACGGAATGCTCTGCAAACCAGGTGCGGAACACTGTTCGGGCAAGAAAGTATAATGGCATATAGTCTGCTTGCGATTTCAGGAAGCTTGCGCAAAGATTCCTATAACACCGCACTTATTCGAGCGTGGAAGAAGTTTGCGCCGGAGGACGTAACCGTCGAGATCGTTGACCAAGAAGACATTCGGGTGTTTCCGCCCTACGACGGCGATGTTGAAACCGCCAATTACCCAAGCGTCGCCACGGCGCTCAAGGAACGTATACGAAAAGCAGACGGGCTCTTAATTGCAACACCCGAGTACAATCGCTCCGTTCCTGGTGTATTGAAAAATCTGCTTGACTGGACGACGCGCCCGTACGGAGATAATCCGTACAGTGGCAAACCGGTATTTGTTATGGGCGCCTCAAGTGGACCTATTGGTACCGCGCTTGCGCAATACGATCTTAAAAAAATTCTACTGTACTTCAATGCGCGCGTGCTTGGCCAACCGGAATTTTACTGCGGCGTTGCAACGGAAAAATTTGATGAGACGGGAAATCTAACCGACGAAAAAACAAAAGAATACATTGCGCACGGGTTTACTGAATTTACGGCATTCATAGACACGCTTCGGTAGGGCATCTGCTAGAATAGCCTTCTGTGATTACGAGCATTCTTGCGCATAAACTGTCCTACTTCGGGATGTTTTTTCTTCTTGCGGGCTCGGGGCTTATTGCGCCTGTTCCGGAAGAAATAACGCTTCTTGCGAGCGGGTACTTTGTAGCGATTGGGCTTATTGACCCACTGCGCGCTATTCCTGTTGCGATGCTCGCCATTTTAACCGGCGACTCCATTTTGTTTTTTCTTGCACGTACCGGTTCACAGTATGCAAAAGGAGTGCATGCACGTCTTGAAAAATACGGGTTTGAAAAAACCTGGATATTTTCACCAAGCCACCCTTTGCGTGCAGTGTTCATCATGCGTTTTTTCACCGGACTACGAATGATTTCCCCGGTGTTTGCCGGCTTCAACGGCGCCACATGGTTTGGATTTATCGCTACCGACCTTGCCGCTATTGCGCTCTATGTGCCAATACTTTTTTATCTCGGGTTTCATTACCACGCAAACTTTCTTGAATTTGTCGGTATTTTTGAACTGGTACGTCACGTTCTTTTCTGGAGCATGATTGCGTTTGTTGGAGGGGAAGTGTTTACTTCGGCACCTGCCGTACGCCGCTTCCTTGTACGTGTTACCGGTTGGGGCGCAAAAAATACGAGCGACCATAATAAATAAGGAAGCCAGACAAAAAGGTGTCTGGCTTCGGGGGTTAGTGGGATGGGATGGTGGTTGCTGCAGTTGCGGCAAGTTGAGAGGCGATTGTTGCGGAGATTTGGGCTCCATGAAGAAACGCAATAATCGTGGTCTCAAGTTGGGCAAAAATAGCAGGAACAAGAACTCTGAGGGTGATGATGAGGATACCAAAACCGACGGCTTGGAAAATCGGCATAGATTTTCGAAGTGATGGGTAAGCGGTGCAGGTGAGTGCATCGCGAGACAACGTGGGTTGTCTCTTTTGGATCCTGTGTCAAAGCCCTTCCACCCTCTATAACGCATTGAGTGGTAACATGGTTGCATGGAAAAGGGCATATTCGCGGCAGGGTGTTTCTGGGGCATAGAGAAGGCGTTTTTGGATGTACCGGGAGTGACTGACGCTGTTTCCGGCTACACGGGCGGTCACATTGAAAACCCCACCTATGAACGGGTGTGCTCGGACACTACCGGACATGCAGAGGCGGTAGAGGTAACCTTTGATCCTGAAAAAGTAACGTATGAAGCACTCGCGCGAAAATTTTTCACCATTCATGACCCCACACAGTTGAACCGCCAAGGGCCGGATGTGGGAAGTCAGTATCGCTCGGGTATTTTCTATCTGAATGACGAACAAAAACAAATTGCCGAAAAGGTCAAAACAGAATTGACGCCGAATTTTTACCCAAAACCAATCGCAACGGAAATTACCGCCGCAACAACATTTTGGAGGGCAGAAGAATACCACCAACGGTATTTTGCGAACCACCCTAACGCGGTGTGTCATATTTAGTTGCGTATGTCTGCGGAAGGAATGTCAGGTGCGTCAAAAACAAAAAAAGAAAACGAAGGCAGTGATGCCCCTGCGTTTGTTAAAGACTTTTCGCGCGAGCAAAGTAAGGAGAGTCGTTCGGAACTTGCGCAAAAAATTCGTGCAGAACGCACGGAACAGTTTGAACAAAAAGATGAACAGGCAAAACTAGTGAGCGAGTTGGGATCACTCAGTAAACAGCTTGATGAATACAATGATGCTTCATTTCTAAACAAGATTAAAGACTACTTTAAAATGCGCGCGACGCGAGAAAAGCTTGGCCTCGTTACAGCGGAAAAAGGAACCGTTGACACCGCACTCGCAGACAACAATCCAAATCAAGACGGAAAAGATGCTATCGGTGACTTCTACGAAAAAGAAAAACAAACGTGGGCAAATGCAGACTATGCAAAGGAAGATATCGCACAGCACTTTACGGAAGAAAACCTTGCCGCGCTTTCAATAGACGATTACGCACTTCTTATGAAACGATTTCCTTCAGAAATGGTAACGCACGTAACGCGGCAGGGTATTCGTGACCACACGGGCATGTTTTTTCATTCAGCAGGACAAGATGTTTTTTCCCATGGTTTTGAAAAGATGCTTGAAGACGGTAAGCGTCTAAAATCTCCTCTCGCTGTTCGGCTTGCTGAAGGAGCAAAGGACGAAGCGGTTATACGCGCGATAACCCCCGTTACGATGAACGGAGCAATACCACCAGAGTCTCGTGAACAAGCTCTTGAGTATCTACACAGTATGGTAAACAAATATGACGATTCGGCGAGTGTTCACTTTGCTGCCGAAGAAGTCGCCGACAACTATTACGGTTCGGAAAAAGGTAACGAAATTTTTATGACGTATCCGTCAGCTTTTATCGCATCGCAATACTACTCTGGTCACACCGACGCCACAATGCAAAGTGGAGATAAAATGTGGAACGATGTATGGGTACGAGATAGAGATGAGAAGGGTATGAATCTGGATGCCGCTATCACCTTCATACCAAAATCCGCACGCGTAGACCCTCGTAATGGTTCGCGGTATGAAATAGGACAAGATGGTGCGCCAGCAAGAAATGAGGCGGCATATCAGGGTCTTGCGGCACTCGCGTCGCACCCAGAAGTTGCATCGCTTGGCGAACAGGTAAACCAAATATTAGGTAAGGTGAGTGAAGAGCTCCCGCCACCTTCCACATGGGAAAAAGAATTGAACGACACTAGCCTCAGAGGATATCCGTATAAAGAAGCGCTCCAAGCGTTGTTGCCCATACGAGACAAAATAAAGGAAATAACCGGAATAACCGATGATCGGATATTGAAAAGCATTTTAGAGTCTCGAAGTGCTGGTCAGGTAAAGCCGAATATCAATGATCTTGCTAGAGAGTTTTCGCAGAGCGAAAACTCGGGCGCTAAAGCTGGTTTGGACGGTGCCGTAAATAAAATTCTCGAATCCTCTGGAGCACGTTTCCTTGAAGCAAAAAATACCGTTTCTTCGGAAGAGTATTGGCAGAACTATTTTTCTGAGCATACAGATTTGCGTCCTTCAAAAGTAGTGTTTTACGAAGGAGATGATCCAAGTAAGGCACTCACGGCGTGGAAGCAAAAGATGGGTCTAACTAAAACAAACAAAGCAGAAAACATGGGATTTGCTGAACGTCGATTCACTGACACTGATGGCGCTGGTTTTGGTTCCGATAGATTTGAATCTATGGCGCAGAAAGTGATAGATGAACGTTTCCCTGAACAAGAAGAAGTTGCTCCTGTGATTAGGGAAGAAAGCGAATCCAACCCGTTACGCAACACGAAGTATCCAGAAGAAATGCTTGATGAAGAACCACCTCCACTTCCGCCGGAAGATATTCCTGTCCGTCGTCCGCCACCTCCACCCCCGCCAATAGGGTAGTATTACTGGTATGGCTGACGAAAAACAATTTGATACTAGTGCCGCGATGAACAGACAGAAGAGCTTTGTGGCGGATGCGCAGAAGGCTCGTGATGGACTCAATACCGATGTTATTAACTATTACTTCGAGCGCACCCCGAAAGATGAATCAGATGAAAAAACAAACCGCGACGCAATACGAAAATACGTACTTGTTGCCCGTGATCGTCTCAATGATTTACTTGATAGGCTTCGCTAGGTAGGTATGAAAAAAGGTGAGGACTATACCGGCGTTACGGTTGTATATACCTGCCACGACGGACAGGGGAATTTTTTGTTAAGTAAACGGGGAGTGAACTGTCGTGATGAACATGGTACGTGGGACCCTGGCGGGGGCGGAGTTGAGTTTGGTGAAACTCTTGAACAAACGCTTCGCAAGGAACTTATGGAAGAATATTGTGTGGAGCCAATTAGTTTTGAATTTCTTGGATTTCGCGAAGTACATCGAACACACTCAGAGAAACCAACTCACTGGATTGCCTTTGATTTTAAAGTACTTGTAGACCCTGCACAGGCAAAAAATGGTGAACCGCACAAAATGGATGAAATCGGTTGGTTTCGGCTTGATGCACTTCCAACACCACTCCACTCACAGTATCCTTTTTTTCTAGAAAAATATCGCGATAAACTCTAACGCTTGCGCGTAGGTGTTTTTTCCTGTTTAGTACAAGGGAAACAGCCCTTTGACAGGGCAGAAAGGGGGCTCAATGCCCAGTACCACTACCAAAAGTAAAGAGAAACCATCGCGTGCTGTACGACGGCAGGCGGCACACACCAGGCGAGTCGTTCGTTCGGTGGCGCGCCGATACCTTCAGTCGAAGGATCCACGTGCGCACATTCCGCACTGGTTGCGTCCGAAACTGGAGTTTCTGCATTCGCACAAAGAGAACAAGGAATTGTTCTTTGAGCGCATTGCGGAAATTTTTCCCAAGTCGGACGCGCGGTACAAACTCATCGAGCACGCCTACGACACTGCCAAGAAGGCATTTCGTCTGCGGAAGCGCGATGACGGCACGCGGTATTTTGAACACCTTCGTGCGGCGGCGCTCATCGGTATCGTGTACTTGCGGTTGCGTGATGCCAATCTCATCGCCGCAATTTTGCTTCACGACATCATTGAAGATACTCCGTGGACGCGCGACAGGCTCGCTCACGAGTTCAACGAGGATGTTGCAGACTTGGTTTGGTGGGTGTCAAAGCCTGAGATTAGCAAGGTGCTACCCACCAAGGAAGACGTTGATCGCAAGTATCATCGGCAACTGCGCAACGCGCCGCGTCGGGCAATAATCATCAAGATGTGCGACCGTCTGCACAACTTGATCACCTTATGGTCGCAAAAAATTGAAAAAATGCGCGACAAGGTCGTGGAGACCCGTGATCACATCATTCCACTTGCTGAAGAACATCAACTCATGATTCATGAGATTGAAGATGTCCTGCGGATGGTGGAGAAGCGGTACGATATCTGAATTTTTGCCCTGGAACCTGAACTTGAAATAGGACTGCGCCTTACGGTGCCGTCCTATTTTTTAACAACACTTGCCAGAATGTTTCCATGTTCTATACTATATATATGACTACTATCTATATCATTCTTGCAATTATTGTGGTGCTCGTGCTTTGGGTAATTGCCGCATATAACGGATTTGTAACACTCGTGAACCGTGCAAAAGAAGCATGGTCGGACATTGATGTTCAACTGAAGCGTCGCTACGATCTTATTCCAAACTTGGTTGAAGCAGTGAAAGGCTATGCCGCTCATGAATCTGCGGCGTTTGAAAACGTTACCAAAGCGCGCTCTGCCGCTATGGGTGCAACGGGTACAGCGGGAAAGGCACAGGCAGAAAATATGCTCACGGGCGCTCTTAAATCTTTGTTTGCTGTTTCGGAGGCATACCCAGATTTGAAGGCGAATCAAAACTTTCTTGATCTCCAGCGCAATCTTGCCGACACTGAAGATAAAATTCAAGCATCGCGCCGTTTCTACAATTCCACCGTGAAAGACCTCAACACAAAAATTGAGTCATTCCCTGGTAATGTGATTGCTTCGAATTTCCACTTTGCCAAAATGGATTTGTTTGAACTAACCGACGAAGCCGCAAAAGAACCAGTTAAAGTCAGTTTCTAACGTTTTCTTCGGGCGCTTATGTCGTTATACCAAGAACAATCAGCAAATGTGCGAAGGACGTATCTGCTTATGGCAGGGTTCTTGGTGGTTGTTATTGCTGTTGGCTATATCGTTTCGTGGTACTACCAGTCACCAGGGCTTTTGTATGTTGCCATCGTGTTTGCGGTGGGAATGAATTTTTATGCGTATTGGAATTCTGATAAGCAAGTGCTTTCAATGACAAACGCTCGCCCAGCAACGCGCGAAGAGTTTTTTGATTTCTATACTGTCGCCGAAAATCTTTCCATCACTGCGGGTATGCAAACACCAAAACTCTATGTGATAAACGACCCGGCACCAAATGCCTTTGCAACGGGACGAAACGAGAAACATGCTGTTATCTGTGCCACTACCGGATTGCTATCTATGATGACCCGTCCAGAACTTGAGGGGGTGATTGCTCATGAACTCTCGCATGTGCGTAATCGCGATATTTTGCTTATGACTACCGCAGTAGTACTTGCCGGCTTTGTCGCCATTATCGCCGACATCTTTTTACGAATGTCCTTTATGGGTGGGGGACGGCGCGGCGACAGGGAAGGCGGTAATGCGCTTTTTATGATTCTTGCTGTTGTCGGCATTGTGCTTGCGCCCCTTGCGGCAACACTTATTGAACTTGCCATATCGCGCCGGCGTGAATATCTTGCAGATGCGTCCGGCGCGCTTCTTACCCGTTATCCGGAAGGACTTGCTTCAGCACTACAAAAAATCGGAAACTATGCGATGCCTATGCAAAAGCCTTCCCACGCTACTGCGCATCTTTTTATTGGGGATCCGTTTGGCGCAAAACCCTCGGACTGGATTGACCGTATGTTTTCAACACATCCGCCGATCGCCGATCGCGTAAAAGCGCTTTTAGGAAATGCTTCGGCAGAATAAGGGTTTTGTGCTATAAATCGTTGCACGGAGGCGTCGCATAGCGGTCTAGTGCGCACGCTTGGAAAGCGTGTGTGGGGCAACCCACCGAGAGTTCGAATCTCTCCGCCTCCGCACATGGAATTTTCAGGCATCGTACAAAAAGGAAGGGGTGAAGGAGCGGTTTTCGGATTTCCGACGGCTAACATTCCGCTTGCTGGCGTGGACATTTCTGGCGTGTATGCGGGGGTGGCTACCCTTGATGGGAAAAAATATCAGGCGGCGATATATGTAGACCAGCGTCGTCAGCTTCTTGAGGCGCATTTGTTTGACTATTCAGATGATGCCTACGGAAAAGAGATGCACGTTACGCTTGGGGTACACATTCGTGAGGACGAAATTTTTGCTACCGAAAAGGAAATCATTGAGCAAATCGCCAAAGACGTCGCAACTATTCGGGCTCTGAAACCTACTATATAAAGCTATGTTTACCGGCATTATTGAAGCAAAATCGAAAGTAACATCCACGACCTCTGAAGAAAATGGGGTGTGTGTTGTTGTTGAGAAACCAAAAGGATGGAAGCTCATCAAAGGTCAAAGCATTGCGATAGATGGCATTTGCTCCACAGTCATTGGATCAACCGCAACCACTCTGGCTGTGCAGTTTATGCCGGAGACACTTTCTAAAACAACGGCACGCAATTTTCAAAAGGGGAGCGTGCTCAATCTTGAACGCTCGCTTCGGCTGAATCAGTTTGTGGATGGACATCTTACACAAGGGCACGTTGATGCACGCGTAACAGTACTGAACGTTGAACGTTCTGGTATGAAGCACTTAATCACGGTCGCAATTCCTTCAGCACTCAAATCGTATGTTGCCGAGCACGGATCCATCACGTTAAACGGAGTGAGTCTAACGGTTGCGCGCACAGGACGGGCAACGGCTACGGTCGCGCTCATCCCCTACACTCTAGAACACACCAATTTTGCACAGGTTAAAAAAGGCGACACGGTGAATCTTGAAGTGGATTTAATTGCACGGTACGTCATCCATAATCGTCGTGTGCTAAAGTAGCGCCATGAGAAGGAACACGGATACTGCGCCCATAAAAGACGCCTCGAAGCTTGCGGTCGGCATTGTTGTTTCTACCTACAATGAAGACATCACGGCCACTCTTTTTGATGGCGCCACTAAAACGCTTGGCGCATGGGGAGTGCAGGAAAAAAATATTCGCATCGTACGGGTATCGGGTGCTTTTGAAATTCCGTTTGCATGCCTTACGCTTCTGTCACAAAAGAAAAAACCCAATGCCATCATCACTCTTGGGTGCATTGTAAAAGGCGAAACAGAACATGATAGGCATCTTGCCGCGGCTGTCACGCAAGGAATTATGGATGTGTCGCTTCAATACCGCACACCTATTTCGCTTGGTGTGCTCACCACTAACAATCTTGCTCAAGCACGGGCGCGCTCTATAGGAAAAAATAACGCTGGCGTGGGGGCAACTATTGCCGCGCTTGAACTAGCATTGCTGAAGCGATAATGAAGCAAATCGCTCTCTATATCCTCGGCTTCAGCGCCCTCCTTGTTTTTACCGTTCTCGGTTTTTGGTATGCTCATCGCAACGAATATGCGCCCACGAGTGCTGTTTTTACGACCGCAATTCTTTCGGACACCACTACGTTCACTTTTGAACTAGCCGACACGGATCAAAAACAGATTCAAGGACTATCAGGACGTGCATCAATTCCAAATAACTACGGAATGCTTTTTACTTTTAAAACAGACGACCAATACGCCTTTTGGATGAAGGATATGTTGGTACCCATAGACATCATTTGGTTATCGGACAACGGGACGATTCTTGGTGTTGAAGATTCTATTTCACCAGACACCTATCCAGCTGTCTTTTATCCTCCACAACCTGTCCGATATGTCCTTGAAACACGCGCAGGAGAATCACGTCTTTTAAACTGGACTACCGGCACACACGTACCTATTCCCTTGAAAGATTAGCGCAATGTTTCCTTGTGCGATGTCCACAGGACATCCGTGGATTACGGGGGTACACTAAATCTCCAATCGTTTTTTGCGCGTTTTCATTACTCATTTTTTGCCTCTCGTATGTCAAAAGCCGCCGTTAAATCTGTCTCAAAAATCGCTCCGAAAACCGCCCCCAAAGCGGAACCTGTTGCAAAAGTTGAAGAGTCAAGAGAGACGAAGCGGTACCGAGAAATCATTCCCCAGATTGAAAAACGCGATGGACGAATGACTTCGTTTTCATTTGAAAAAATTGTGAGTGCGATTCATAAGGCAATGATTGCGGCGGGTGAGGGAAGTGCAGAAGACGCAACACTGGTTGGCCACCAAGTGGCGGGAGAGCTCGCCCGTTTCGGAAAAAAATACAAAAACTTTCTTCCCACCGTTGAGGGTATTCAGGATTCTGTTGAAAAACAGTTGATGTTGAACGATTACATTTCCGCGGCGAAGTCCTATATTTTGTACCGCGATAAGCGCGCACAAATGCGCAGTGAACAAGTAGAAGTTCCGGAAAATGTTCGTGCACTCGCTGAAGAAAGCAAAAAATATTTCAAAGATAACCAAATGGGAGAGTTTGTATATTTGCGCACCTACTCGCGTTGGATTCCAACTGAAGGCCGGCGCGAAACTTATGTGGAAACGGTGAATCGGTACATTGCGTTTATGCGTGAAAATCTCGGTAACAAACTTACGGAGAAAGAATATGCGGAAGTTCGTGAAGCAGTGTTAACCCAGAAGGCGATGCCCTCTATGCGACTCCTGCAATTCTCGGGAGAAGCGGCGCGTCGTTGCAATGTGTGTGCGTATAACTGCTCGTTCATTGCACCAACAAAAGTACGCGACTTCGCGGAAATTATGTACATCTCTATGTCGGGCACGGGCGTTGGTTTTTCTGCAGAAAGCCGCTTCGTAGAACAGTTGCCGCAGATTGGGATTCAGGCTGGAAAGAAACGCGCTACCTTTGTCGTTCCCGATTCAACGGTAGGGTGGTGCGATGCGCTCGTTGTAGGCATGGAGGCGTGGTACGCCGGCGAAGATATTGAGTTTGATTTCTCGCTTGTTCGTCCTGCAGGTGCTCGTCTTTCTACCAAGGGTGGAAAAGCGTCGGGTCCTGAACCGCTTCAAAATCTGCTTGCCTTCGCTCGTTCCAAAATTTTGGGACGCCAAGGTCGCCGTCTGCGCACTATTGATGTGCACGATCTCATTTGTAAAATTGGCGAAAATGTTGTGTCGGGCGGCGTACGTCGTAGCGCACTCATCTCACTTTCAGACTTGGATGACAGTGATATCCGCCATGCAAAAGACGGTCAATTTTATCTAACGGAAGGCCAGCGTTCGCTCGCAAACAATTCTGCGGTATACGAACAGAAACCGACAGTAGAAGAATTTATGGATGAATGGTTTGCGCTCGTGAAAGGGAAGACAGGAGAGCGCGGCATCTTCAATCGTGGCGGACTTGCAACAGCACTTCCGCAACGCCGTCTAAAACTGTTTGAAAAGAAAGGCTATATGGTGAATGGCCGTGTGATGGGTCCTATCGGTACCAATCCTTGCGGTGAAATTATTCTGCAATCAAAACAGTTCTGCAACCTTACTGAAGTCGTATGTCGTGCTGAAGATACAGTAGAAACATTGAAGAAAAAAGTACGGGTTGCAACTATTCTTGGCACCTACCAAGCATCACTCACTGATTTCAAATATATTTCCGAAGAATGGAAGCAGAACTGCGAAGACGAAGCACTTCTTGGCGTATCGCTCACGGGGCAGTGGGATTGTCCCGTAATCCGCAACGCTGACACCTTGAGGCTTCTTCGCGACGAGGCACTCAAGGTGAATCGTCAGTATGCCAAGAAGTTTGGCATTAAAGAGTCGACCTGCATTGAAACCACGAAGCCGTCTGGCAATCTTTCGCAGACAGTGAATTGTTCAAGTGGCATGCATCCACGTTTTTCTCCGTACTATGTAAAGCGTGTGCGTATTGCGGTGACGGACTCATTGTTCAAAATGCTTCGCGACCAAGGTGTTCCATTTCATCCGGAAGTGGGGCAGACAATGGAGAACGCAACCACGTATGTGTTTGAATTTCCTATGAAAGCGCCTGAAGGAACGAAAGTGTTTGCCAACACACTTTCTGCAATTGAACAGCTTGAGCACTGGAAGATGGTGAAGGTGAATTGGACCGAACACAATCCATCACAAACTATCTACATTAGTTCAACCGAATGGCTTGAAGTGGCAAACTGGCTCTATTCAAACTGGGATATCGTTGGCGGACTGTCATTTTTGCCGCGCGAAGACCACGTATATCGCCTTGCGCCGTACGAAGCTATTACAAAAGAGAAGTACGAACAGCTTCTCAAGGCGTTTCCACAGATTGATTTCGGAAAACTGTATGCGTATGAGCGCCAGGACGAAACCGATCTTAAAGCTCAACTTGCGTGCGTAGGGAACACGTGCGAAATCGTTTAGGCGAGCTGTGGATAACTATTTCTAATGAAAAACCCGCTTTACAGCGGGTTTTTCATTTTTTGACCGGATTATAAGCCGAATTCTGTCGCGCACTTTCCGTGCGGGACGGTTATCTATCTGGGCTTGCGATTACTCGCAAGCTCGAGCGGCGCTCCCCTTACGGGGCACGGCCTTGCACGAAGGTAAGGATTTAGCCGTTTCACTTCTTTGGTCACCCAAAGAATTCATCTCACTTCCCTTTCGGTTTTTGAGATGTTCCATCGCTTTCGCTTGGAACGTCACTGCTCGCACCTCGCGCCTTACGGCGGACGGGCGTTACCCGCTACCGGACTCCAAGCGTTTACACGCTTGGTCGTGTTCGGACTTTCCTCTATGCGTAGTAAAACACATAGCAACCGTCAAATCCGGTCAAGGATAATATACCACAAAAACACTATCTACACAATTCTCTTTCCTGCTTGCAAACAGAGGGGGTATACTTTGTAGGCATTACCAGCAGGGCGCATTTATTTTTTTAGTATGGATACTACGGCATCTTCACAAAAACTCTCATTCGATACGATTGCGGCATGGGCGCTTGGCATTACGCTTGTTGCCGCCGCCGTCGCATTTATTCCTTCCGCATCAATTCCATTCCTCTATACGAAAGTTTCTCTGCTTGCGGTTGGCGCAATCATCACTCTTGCGCTCTACATTCTTGCTCGCCTTACTCGCGGCAATATTATTATCCCTTCCTCAATTCTCCTTGGTGCACTGTGGTTTGTTCCACTTGCGTACCTGCTTTCAACGCTTTTTTCAGGTACCAATCTACGCACGGCATTCTTCGGTACCGAACTTGAAATAGACACTCTCGGGTTTGTTGTCCTTGCCGCCCTGCTTGGAACACTCGCCGCACTCGTGCTTCGTCGTCGTGAACACTTGAAACAGTTTTATCTCATCTCTGGTGCGATGTTCACCATCGTGCTTATCGCTGAAGTAGTTTTTGTGGTGCTTGGACAAATAATGCCAAATACCATTTCAGCAACGGCAAACGTCGTGGGTTCGTTTGAAGATCTTGGTATTTTTGTTGGACTCTTCCTTACCACCTCTCTTCTTGGACTTCGCTTCCTCACACTTTCTTCGAAAGTCCGTCTTGGCCTTTTGATTGCTGGCCTTATCTCACTTGGGGTTCTTGCACTCGTCAACTCCTCCCTTATCTGGATTATGGTCGGTCTTGTGGCGCTCGGTCTCTTTATTGAAGCTATTATGCGCCGCACTGTACTCACTGGCGACGAAGACTTGGAAGGTGTTGCAACGGTACCGATGGCAATGCAATCGACTAGTGAAGAAGAAACCCCTCACTCTTTGCTCACCCCACTTATTGTCCTTGTTGTATCGCTTTTCTTCCTTATTGGCGGTTCCACCATTGGTAACGCACTTTCTGGCGCGCTTCACACAAGCGTACTTGACGTACGTCCATCATGGACAGCTACCTTTGGTGTTGGCGGGCATACCTATGCCGCTTCACCGGTCTTTGGAACAGGCCCTGGTTCGTTTGCGGGACAGTGGACGAAGTTCCGTGATCGCTCTATTAACGATACACCCTTTTGGAATATTGATTTCACTTCGGGTATTGGGTACATACCTACCTCGGTGGTAACGACGGGTGCTGTCGGCGCTATCGCTTGGCTCGTGTTCTTCGGACTCTTCCTCGTTCTTGGTGTTCGATTCCTCTTAATGCGCGCACCAAGTGAATCCTTCGCGCGCTTCGTATCACTCTCGTCATTTGTGGGCACAGTGTACCTCTTCGCCCTCTGTGTTCTTACGGTGCCAGGTCCAGTCCCTGTTGCTCTCGCATTTATTCTTGCTGGAGTATTCGTTTCTTCAATGCGTTACGGTGTTGATGCTCGTGAATGGGGAGTCGCCTTCTCGCGAAGTCCGCGTGTTGGATTCTTGATTGTGTTTGGCCTCACCATTATCTTGCTGTCATCGGTTTTCGGTATCTATGTGGTGGTAGAACGTTACCTTGCCAATGTCTCGTACACACAAGCATCAAATGCCCTTGCTCAAGGGAATATTGTGCTCGCAAAAACAGACATCGCGCGCGCTATTCTCTTTGCGCCATCTGATCGCGCGTACCGTCTTTCAAGCGCCGCTGGTGTGGCTCGCTTGAATCAGATTGCAAGCGACACGAGTCTTACGGCCGATCAGGCACGCACAGACTTCCAGACAACGCTTTCAACCGCAGTTTCGGATGCGCTCACTGCTACTCAGCTTGGATCAAATGACTATCAGAACTGGGCGGCGCTCGGGTCGGTGTACAGCTCGGTTGTTCCGCTTGGCATTCAAGGTTCCTACGATAACGCAAAGAGTGCGTACGAACATGCCGCAACACTCAACCCAACAAACCCGTTGATTCCTTTTGTGCTTGCACAGCTTGCAATCGCAAACAAGGACGGTGCTACGGCAGAAACTAAGCTTACCGAGGCCATCAGCTTGAAACACGATTACACGCAAGCGATCTTCCTTCTTTCTCAGCTTGAAGTGCAAATGGGTAAGGCAAAGGAAGCACTCCTAGCGGCAGAAGCGGCGGCATACTTTGCGCCATCAGATTCCGTGGTGCTTTTCCAGGTTGGACTTCTTCGTCTTGGAACAGGTGACACCGATGGTGCCATTTCGGCACTCGTAAGTGCAACGAAGGCAAATCCTCAGTACGCAAATGCTCACTTCTATCTTGCTGTGGCGCTTGCGACTAAGAAGGATTATGTCGATGCGGCAAAAGAATTGCAGAGTGTAGCCGACCTTTCTCCGGAGAATGCCGCGGCAGTGAAGTCGTACATTGACGCTCTTACTGCAGGTAAGAATCCGTTTCCAGCAACAACGTTCGCAAAGCCGGTAGCAGAACCGGTAACCTCGGCCACTCCGGCGAAGTAATCACTACGTATGGTCGGGCGAATACTGCGCACGCTTACGGAACCCGTACGCGGCCTCCATGAGGCCGCGTACGTGCTTGCCGCACTTACGCTTGCTTCCCAAATTCTTGCGCTTTTGCGTGACCGTCTATTCGCTCACAATTTCGGTGCGAGTGAGACACTTGATATCTACTACGCGGCGTTTCGTGTACCAGACTTAGTGTTTGCACTTGTTGCTTCACTTGTGTCAGCGTACGTTCTTATCCCGCGTATTGCCGGTTCGTCCCACAATGACGCGAAACGACTGATAGCGGAAACAACATCGTTTCTTATTATTGCGGGCGGTGTTGTCTCGTTTGTGCTTGCAGTGTTTGCACCGTTCTTCCTGTTTTTGCTTTTTCCTGGGTTTGCGCATTCAACACACGCAACAGAGTTTGTGTGGCTCGCACGGCTTCTGCTTGTGCAACCAATTCTGCTTGGGCTTTCGTCGATTGCGACATCGGTAACCCAAGTGCACAGGCGGTTTTTCTTGTTCGCACTCTCACCGGTGCTCTATAACCTTGGTATTATCGGTGGCGTTGTTTTCTTGTATCCACTGTTTGGACTTCTTGGTATTGGCATTGGTGTGGTGGTGGGCGCATGTTTGCATCTGTTGATTCAGGTGCCCACCCTCATTCATGCAAAACTATTCCCACGGTTTGTTATCCCTTCACTACCCCGGATGTGGAGTGTCATGAAAGACTCTATGCCACGCTCGCTCGCCCTTGGCATGGGTTCGTTTGTAACGCTTGCCCTTACTGCACTTATCGCACGAGAAGGTGAGGGAAGTATTTCCATCTTCACGCTCGCGGCAAATCTTGAAGCAGTACCGCTTGCACTTATTGGCGCATCGTATGCGACGGCGGCATTTCCTGCACTTGCCGAACACGCAGGAAAAAAAGATGCGCCTGCGTTCATCGCGACACTCACTACTGCTGGCCGGCACCTTATTTTCTGGTCGTCAGTTATTTCTGTGCTTACCATTGTTCTGCGCGCACACATTGTGCGCGTTATTCTTGGCTCAGGTGCGTTTGACTGGGACGCTACGCGACTTGCCGCCGCAGTGCTCGCAATTCTATCGATTGCGCTTGTTGCGCAAGGTATTATTTTGCTCGCTTCTCGCGCATTTTACGCGGCACACCGTTCGTGGAATCCACTCGTTATTCAAGGTATTGGAGCGATGGTATCTGTCACGGGAGCGCTTACCATGCTTTCGGTATCGGCTACCCACCCACTCGTGCGTTTTTTCATAGAATCACTTTTCCGTGTTTCGGATATTTCAGGAACAGGCGTGCTTATGGTTGCACTTGGCGCAACCCTTGGCCAGCTCGTGATGGCAGTGTGCGCGCTGTTCACTCTTCGCACGGTTGCGGTAGGTGTGGCAGGGAATTTGCTTCGGCCGCTTCTTGAAGGACTCGGCGCGGCAATTATTGGTGGCAGTGCGGCATACGGCGTGCTCGCATTTCTTGGAAATTTGGCGCCACTCACCACACTTGTCTCCGTCTTCACGGAAGCCTTCATTGCTGGTATGGTTGGTCTCATCGCCTCTGCGGCGGTTCTTCTTTTACTGGAGAACAAGGAATTTAAAGACGTGTACCGTGCCCTTCACGGCATGCGTACCCGTCTTCTTCCACCGCAGTCGGAATTCTAATGACCGACCGCATACGAAACTTTTCTATCATCGCGCATATTGACCACGGCAAGTCGACGCTTGCCGACCGTATGCTTGAGCGAACCGGTACCATTGAGGCGCGCAAAATGCGTGATCAAGTGCTGGACAAAATGGACTTGGAGCGTGAGCGTGGAATCACTATAAAAATGCAGCCGGTTCGCATGAAGTATAAAAATGCGAGCGGAGACTATATTTTTAACCTTATTGACACTCCGGGACACATTGATTTTTCATATGAAGTCTCGCGTGCATTAAAGGCAGTGGAGGGTGTGGTTTTGCTTGTGGATTCTACGCAGGGCGTGCAAGCACAAACACTCACCACGCTTTCTATGGCACAGGCCGCCGGATGCACTATTATCCCGGTAGTTTCAAAAATAGATTCGCCGGCGGCGCGCATCGATGAAGTGAAAGAAGAGCTCGCAACCCTTCTTGGTGTTTCGCCCGACACCGTACACGCCGTTTCTGGTCGTACCGGTGCCGGCGTGGACGAACTTTTAGAAGCCATCGTTCTTGACGTTCCACCTCCGCGCGTGAGTGAATCAACAGGGGAGCCACGCGGACTTATTTTCGATTTCTCATATTCAACACATCGCGGCGTCGCGGTATATATGCGCGTATTTGACGGTGTGTTTAAGAAAGGGCAAGCACTCACCTTTAGTGCCGCAGATAAAGAATTTATCGCTCTTGAGTGCGGGGTGTTTATGCCCGAAGAAACCCCTTCCGAGACCCTCTCTGCGGGCGAAATTGGCTACGTGGTAACGGGGGTGAAGGAAGCTGGTGTGGTGGGTGTCGGAGACACTATAGGGCTCGCTAAAGGGAGTTTGGGCGCCCTGCACGGCTATGAGCGCCCACGCCCGGTGGTGTGGGCATCGGTATATCCGGAAAGCCAAGACGACCTCCCCCTTTTGCGCCAATCACTTGAACGCCTCCGACTCTCCGACTCGTCGCTTTCATTTGAAGAAGAGTCGTCTGGAGTGCTTGGGCGTGGTTTCCGGTGTGGCTTTTTGGGACTGCTCCACCTTGAAATAATTACGGAACGGTTGCGTCGAGAATTTAATTTGTCGCTTATCGTTACGATTCCAACCATTTCGTATACCGTTACCACCAAAGACGGTCAGCGTCGCACTATTTACACCCCGTCAAAATTTCCGGAATACGGTGACATTACTCAGATTGAAGAACCGTGGGTTCGAGTAATAATCCTTACGCCATCCGACACTCTTTCGGGGCTTATTCAAATGCTGTATGACCACGAAGCAGAAACGAAAGGAACGGAGACGCACAAAGACGGACGGGTAGAACTGACGGTTGAGATGCCGTTGCGGGAACTCATGCGTGGGTTTTTTGATAAATTGAAAAACGTTTCGTCCGGCTATGCCAGTCTTTCGTATGAATTTCTTGATGAACGTCCTGCAGACGTTGTGCGTCTTGATATTCTGGTTGCCGAAGAACCGGTACCAGCATTCGCGCGGGTGATTTCGCGCCGTCGATTGGAAATGGAAGCAGAAAAAATGGTGGAACGACTTCATGGCGTGCTTCCTAAACAGCAGTTTGTGACGAAAATCCAAGCGCAGTCACTCGGACGTATTGTTTCGTCGCGTACGCTTTCGGCAATGCGCAAAGATGTGACGGGATACTTGTATGGTGGCGACGTATCGCGAAAAATGAAGCTTTTGCAGAAACAGAAGCGCGGTAAAAAGAAACTGCTTGAGCACGGAACGGGGAAGGTACATATTCCCGGAGAAGTGTTTATGAAGATGGTGCAAGAGTCTTCCTAGTCTTCTGCACCTGCCTTATTGTTGGTTTTGCCTCGCTGGTATACTGCAACGATGGCACGCGTCCGTCGTCAAACCTCTATTCGTGAGATTGTTTCTGCGGCGTTTTTTACGCTTGGTATCATTTGGCTCGTCTATCTTTTGTGGGGTATCGTAGACAAGGAAGAACGCGCGAGAACGAGCGTGGGAGATACGAAAGCAGAACTTGATTCACTTGTCGCACGCCAAACTACACTCGCGGCAGATTTAAACGCACTTGATACCCCGCGCGGGAAAGAGGCGGCCGTGCGCGAAACGCTTGGAGTTGCGAAGGAAGGTGAAGAAGTGATCATTGTTGTACCGCAGACGGCGCCCACCACTACCCCCACAGTGCCGACGTGGTGGGAACGCCTGTTGAATTGGTTCTAAGCGGATATAGTTTAGTGGTAGAACTAGTGCTTCCCAAGCATTGGGCGGGAGTTCGATTCTCCCTATCCGCACATTCTAGTGCTAGTTCAAGAGACCGAGATGCCGAGTCGGCAATCTCCCCCGAAGCTCGTTTTCTAGGTTATAATTTGGTCTCATGTCACACGAAGGGATCCCGATAGCGCCCACATCAAAATCACCGGAGGTATCGGATGGAATCTCTCCAGCGATAGAGCAGTCCAAGACATCTGTTGGAGCGATACAGGAGCAGGGCAGAGAAAGAGGAATTCCGGCAACCGAACTTGCAGCTCTTGACGCCCTTGCGCTCGCTGCCGCACGAGAACGGCTCGGTTTAACCACCCAAGAACCGACAGCAGAGGCGCTAGAAAAAGTAAAGCAAGCCACCGAAGAAGCTGATCCGACGACCTATTCGCAACTTTCCCCCGCAGATTCTTTCGAGCAGGTGGGTGTTGCTAATGGTGGAAACAAAATCGTTGCGGCCGAAGGGGTACGATATATCAATATAAACCAATACCCTGAACGACAAGAAGCAGTTGTTCGGATGTTGAAAGGGATTATGAATGTCTCAGATATTGTGAAAGTCAACAATGGTGAGAATCCGCCAATCTACTATTCGAAGGAAATGCCCATCGATCGCGTGCAACAAGAAACCTCTCTCGAAGAAACACAAGCCGATCACTTTATCCTCAAACAAGTATTCGGGGACTTTGATCACAAATTCTCTGCAGAAAAGATAAATAATACTGAACGCCGGGATGGTCGCTCAATCCATTACGATTTTGGAAACGCTAATCCTATGAATATGGATGATGCGATGTACTCGTTTAAGTTGCTAGAGAAGGATATCGCGACTCTTTCAACTGAAGAGACGGGTGTAGTCCTACAGAAGCTCGATGCGCTCCAGAAGCGTTTTGCAGGAGCGGATAGCGAACGATTTATCAGTTCGATAATTAAGGCGTCGGGGATGGAGCCAATCAAGCTGTTTGGCCTCTACGATTTTGAAGTTGCGGATATCCTTGAAAAGACAGGAGCCAAGACCGTGGACTCAGGCGCAGTACAGAAACGCATTCTTAATCGGATAGATACCGTCAGAAAATCCATTTCTGAATTCGTGCCGCCTCCATCGTCTTCGGAAAAGACGATCGACGATGAATTGCCTCCACCTCTGCCTGAAGACGAAGAATTACCGCCCCCGCTTCCCTAAGTTAGCCGTCTATCGATGCCTAGACCGAGAGGCCCTGGCTTGTCTTACCAAAATCGACCAAAGAACCCTTGAAGCGCCTCACTCCATACAGTTCACGACCGAGTTGGGGCACAAAAAGTTATCCACATACCCCTCGTGCTATACTCGTCCTATAAAAGAAAACAACTATGGATAAGAACGTAACCATCTACAGCACACCGACCTGCCACTTTTGCCAAATGAGCAAAGAATTCTTTACTGCAAATGGCGTAACGTACACCGAACATAATGTTGCTTCTGATCTTGAAAAGCGACAGGAAATGATCAAAAAATCTGGGCAAATGGGCGTGCCGGTTATCTTTGTGGGGGAAGAAATGATTGTTGGATTTGATAAAGAAAAACTTTCGTCACTTCTTGGAGTGAAGGCATAAGAGGACACACAAAACCGCCCGAAAGGGCGGTTTTGTGTTAGGCTCGTTGTGTTCGCTTCGTTCTTGCTCCCGTAGTTCAATGGATAGAACGGCTCACTCCTAACGAGCTGATCCCTGTTCGACTCAGGGCGGGAGCACAGAGTCTTGTGCGGTATACTTACAGAAATGGATCCAGAATTGAAAAAACTTTTTGAAGAGAATTTGCAAGTGGCAAAGGAGAATAACGCCTTGCTAAAAGGAATGAGGACGCGAGCTCGCTGGAGTACTGCGATAACGGTCATTTTTTATGTTGTGGTACTTATCGTACCGCTCTTCTTTATTCAGCCATTTTTGGAGCAGGTACGGGGAGCAATGGGGAACCCTGGCCAAGGTAGTTCTGGAGGGGGAAATATATTCCAGCAATACCAAGATTTGCTGAAGTGAACAAAAAAACGGGTTGTGATAGGATGGGCGGAACGCTTGGATAGCTCAGTTGGTAGAGCACTTCCCTGAAGAGGAAGGGGTCGGCGGTTCGAGCCCGCCTCCAAGCACATTGAACGCAGTGAAAGTGCGGGAAGAGGCTGGCATGCGCCAGTCTCGCGGCGGGCTCGAATGCCGGAGCGATGATTTCCGAGCCCTCTCCATAACACCTGAATACGCTATAGTGTAGTGATGAAGAAGCTCTTTGCGTGGATTGCAAAAAATGAAAGACATCTTTCTACTGCCGTATTCGTGGGCGGATTCATTCTTGATAGCTTCGCGTACCAACGTGTTGATCTGCCTTGGGTAAACAGTTTGTTTCTAGGTTTTTTGGTTGCCGCGGCACTTTGCATTATTTTTAGTCACTTACTGCACCGAAACCAGGCAGACGCCGCACCTTCATGGAAAAATCCGTTCTATACCATTTTGCCTATCGCCGCACAGTTTTTCCTCGGAGGGCTTCTTTCCGGCTGTCTTATTTTCTACGCACGTAGTGCCTTTCTTGGGGTGAGTTGGCCGTTCCTCGCGCTTTTGTTTGCTGTGTTTGTTGGCAATGAAGTATTGCATAAGTACCGTGAGCGCCTTGCGTTCCATGTTGTTCTTTTCTTTTTTACGCTGTATGCGTACGCTATTTTTGCGCTCCCTATTGCCCGTGGCGAGTTGGGCTCAATGATTTTCTTAGAAAGTGGGGCAGTGAGCGTCATTGTGTTCGCACTGTTCTTGTTCTTGCTTTGGGTGGTAGGGAAAAAACGGCTTGAACAGAGCTTACGACATATTCTTGTCGTTTCAGGCGTCATTTTTGTCCTCGTTAATATTTTTTACTTCACTGGCGTTCTTCCACCACTACCACTTGCCCTTAAAGATGTGGGCGTGTATCACACGGTAGTGCGAACCGGAGACGGGTATAGTGTGCAGACTGAAACAACCTCTCTGAACCCTTTTTCAACAGAACTTGTTCACTACGTACCCGGAACCGCACTCTATGCATACAGCGCCATTTTTGCTCCTGTGTCACTTACAACCCCAATCGTGCATCGTTGGCAAAAATATAACGACCTTACCCATGCATGGGAAACTATTGCTGTTGCCGCGTTTTCAATTGCTGGTGGAAGAGACAACGGCTACCGCGGCTATTCGTCACTTCAAGTATCAGGAGGGTTGTGGCGTGTGTCTATTGAAACCTTAAACGGCGGTGTGCTTGGGCGGATATCGTTTACGGTGGAAGTGGTGCAAGAAGCACCAACCGTACATACTGAGCATAAATAAAAAACAGCCCTCGTGAGGGCTGTTTTTTATCCGATCTTCACCTTTATTTTTGTCTGGCGTGCCTTATCATGTTTAGGTAAAATGATAGTGAGCAAGCCGTCTTTAGAGGTTGCGGCGGAATTTTCAACATCTGCTTCCTGGGGAAGAAGAATAGTGCGGGTGAACGCTCCCCAAAATAACTCGCGGGTGAAGTAGTCTGATTCCGACACTTGTTCGCGTTCTTCACGAGATCCTTCAATAATTACCATGTCGCGGCTGATGGAAACATTGAGGTCGTCTGCGCGGACACCGGCAACAAAGGCGCGAATGACCATTTCGTTTGCTGTTTGGTACACATCTACCGGAAGCTGACCTTCAGCATCTTCTTCTTGTTGAATTTGTCCAAGACTTGGGGCAGTGCGGGTAATCTGTGGTTGTATTTTCTTTGCCGATTGAATCGGCATATCTTCATCAAAAGGATCATACTCACCAGTGGGAGAAGAGCCGGAAAGGCGTTCGAAGAATGAGCGTTTTTTAATAAGAGCCATAATCAGCAGACATTTTTTGGTAAATTTCGGTAGCGATAATATTTCAAGACTTCAAACAACACGAAAAAGACAAGCACGCCGGTCCAGACGGTGAAAAACGCGGCAAGCGTCGTAGAACCGTCTTGAGAAATTATAAGAAAATTAAATAATGTATGCAATGCGGCGGCAAGGATAAGTCCCCCCGCCGCCGCCCCGATACGAACCGCCGCACTTCTGGTTGCTGAGAAAGCAAGGGTGAAGCCGATTGCGGAAGAGGCGACTACGTGGAGAAGGGTAGAGCCGACAAAGCGAAGATTATCGGTTAAAAAACCATCGGCAAAGTGTCCGGCAGAGAAGGGGCCGATAAGAAATAGCGCGTTTTCAAGAGCGGCAAACCCAAGCGCCGCCGTAATCATGTAAATAACGTAATCAATAGATTCGTCGACCGCGCGTCGCCACAAGATCATCAGAGCGACAACCGCATATTTTAGGGTTTCTTCGATCAATGCCCATGAAAGCAGAACTCTGTTATTAAGTGTGGCTCCGGTGCAGGCGTTCCAGTAGGAGCATGCAAAGTGTTCAAGGGGTAAGGCAAGCACCACCGCAATCATTCCGGCGAAGAACGTAAGGGCGATGAGCTGTTTGGGTTCAGGACAGCGTGCGTCTTCGCGTAAAAGGAAAAGGAGCCAAATGATAGCCGGCAAGATACCAGCAAGGAAGGAAAAAAGGATGACGGTGAAGTTCACTACTATATTCTAACACTTGGTCGAGAATTTCTTCGGCTCAGGAGCCCTTGGCCGAAGAGAGACCAGAGTTTAGTCTTCGACCAAGGGCTCCTTTCGCCTCAGTACCTTGTCCGCGCGTCTGCGCAGTCGTAGCTATATCGGCCATTTCGCAGTCATCAAAAGATCAGCGTTCTTGGTTGGAAGAGATGCCCAGATTTCTTCCGTAATGAACGGCATAAATGGGTGGAGTAGCTGTAGTGATTCTTCGAGAAGTAGTACCAGGAGCGTCTTGCGAGATGCAATAACTTCTGGAGCCGCATCACTCGGTATTTTATGAGTTCCAAGAATTTTTTTGGAATCTTCAAGAATGGTGTCCGCTAGACGGTGCCACACATAGTGGTAGAGTTTTTCACCGGCGATATAAAAACGGTAGTTTTCCAAATCCTTCGTGACATCTTTGGCTATCTCGTGAAGTTCCGCACGTAATACGGTGTCGGCATTGGTGAGCGGTGCATTACTGTCGGTATCTTGTGCATTTTCAAAAACAAATCGTGCGATGTTCCAGAGTTTGTTCGCGAAAAGTTTGTAGGCTTTTATTTTTTCTTCGTAGAGCGCCGTCGTCGTTCCGGGAGTGTTTCCGATAATAAGCCCCATACGAAGTGCATCGGTGCCGTATTTGTCCGAAAGCTCAAGCGGGCTAATAACATTTCCTTTTGATTTACTCATTTTCTGCCCGTCTTTCGCAACAACAAGGCCGTGCAGGTACACGGTAGAGAAGGGGAGTTGTCCCGTGCGATACAAACCGAGCATAATCATGCGCGCAACCCAGAAGAAAATAATTTCTCCGGCGGTTTCCATCACCTGCGTTGGGTAAAACTTTTTAAAATCTTCCCCGTCTGGGTAGCCAAGGGTGGCAAACGGCCACTGTCCCGACGAAAACCACGTATCAAACGTGTCGGTTTCTTTTACCCATCCGTCGCCTTCCGGCTGTTCCTCGCTAACACGGATTTCGTCACCCTTGTACCACGCAGGGATAGGGATGCCCCACACAATTTGTCGCGAAACATTCCAGTCTTCAATGTTGGTGAGCCAGTGGAGCAGTATCTTTTTGTAGTGCTCGGGATAAAACACCACTTCGTCCTTTTCAATCTTTTCGATTGCAGGAGCGGCAAGCGGCTTCATCTTGATAAACCACTGGTCTTTAATTTGCGGTTCAATCATGCTACTGCATTTGTAACAGCGCTTCACCATGTTTTTATACTCAGTATCGGTTTTCACGAGAAGTCCTTTGTTTTCCAATTTCTCCACAATCTTCGCGCGCGCTTCGGTAATCTTCATGCCCGCAAATTCGCCTGCAATAGGTAGCAGTTTTCCGCGCCAATCAATAATTTGCTCCGCATCAAGGTTGTGGCGTTTTGCGATTTCAAAGTCCACCTGTGAGTGCCATGGCGTGATGGTCATTACACCTGTACCAAATTCTGGGTCTACTGCCTCGTCTTTAATAACCGTTGCAACAATGGGGCCGTTAATCCACTCCACTTCAAGCGTGTCGCCGTGTTTATATTCGGCATAGCGTTTGTCGTTTGGATGCATTACTACGTATTTGTCGCCGAATTTTGTTTCTGGACGCACCGTGCCGATAGTGAACGGACCGTATTTGAAATAGTAAAAAGGAGTTTTTTCCTCAACGGTGTCGGTCTCAAGTTCTGAAAGAGACGTTTGGTGTTTCGGGCACCAGTTCACGGTGCGTTTGCCGCGGTACACAAGCCCGTCTTCGTGGAGTTTTTTAAACGTGCCGTATACCGTTTTTACAATCTCCGGATCAAGCGTGAATGTTTCGCGACTCCAATCACACGATGCGCCAAGTGCGCGCAACTGACCTTCCATGAAGGATTTGTTATGAAGGGTGAAATCCATGATTTCCTGACGCAGTGCTTCCGGTTCCATCTGAAAACGAGAACGCCCTTCTTTTTCAAGTTTCTTTTCGTATACCACTTGAGTTTCAAAACCCGCATGATCGGCACCGGGGAGCCATAGTGCCTTGTATCCCTGCATACGGCGGAAGCGGGTGATAAGGTCTTCAATAGCCACAAACACAGCGTGGCCAGCGTGAAGACTGCCGTTTGCGTTTGGGGGCGGCATAATAACCGTAAACGGACCCTTGTCGGCATCCTGTAGGTTGTCGGGGTTAAATGCGCCGCTCTTCTCCCACGTTTCGTACACGCGAGGTTCGGTTTCTTTCGGGTTGTAGGGCTTTAGAAACTTCTCGTTCGCCCCGCTCGAAAGGGGTGACGGCAAGGGTTCTTTTCTAACGGGATCCATTGCCTTGAAATATAGCAAATATGCGGTCCTTATGATATCTTCGGCGCGGGTGCTTTTTGGAGTTTCGATATGAGCGAAAGCCCACGACGGCCACGGTTTTTTGGAACGTTTCAACAGATAGTGCTTCGCAGTTTCGTTGAGCAACTTGAAGGACATAAAAAGTATTGGGATGACCCGTACTTTTTCCGGCAAGTGGTGAAGGCGGCTGATGAGTACTGCAGATTTGGTCGTGTTGGCATTGCGACTAAGTTCAGCGTAAGCACACAAATGGTGTGCAGGTGGGAAGCAGGTACTTTTATCCCACCACTTGAACGCAGGCAGTTCGTCATCAGCACGCTTCATGAAATGGTGAGCGGCATGCTCACCACCGGCGAAGTCATCAGTGGTACGTTTCCAAAAATTGTGGCAAAAGAAGACCCGCCGTAACACGCGGGTCTTCGCCTTTATGCAAGCGAGAGATTTCCGTCCGCTTTTAAGGTTTCAAGGTTGGCGAATTCTTTGCGGGAGGCGCGATAAAAACCTGCAAGAGCAATCATGACGGCATTGTCGGTGGTGAGCTCGGGGGAGGGAATACGGAGCGAAACTTCCGGATACTTTTCTTTCATTTTTGTTTCAAATACGCGACGAATGTGTTTGTTTGCAGAAACGCCGCCGCCGATGACGAGCGTTTGTGCGCCTGTCTGTTCAACTGCGTCCGCTGACTTTTTCCACAGCACATCGGCGGCGGCGTTTTCAAACTCGTGTGCGATATGTTTTTTCTGTGTTTCATCCACGTTTGGATTGTTTTTCAAAAGATACAGTACCGCAGTTTTAAGTCCCGCAAACGAAAAATCACCGGTTCCAGAATCAATCATGGGGCGCGGAAGCGCGTACGGATTCGTTTCATTCATTGCGCGCGCTTCCTCTGCGAAACGAGAAATTTCAGGGCCTCCGGGATAGGGAAGTCCAAGCATGCGCGCGACTTTATCAAATGCTTCACCCACAGCATCGTCACGCGTTTGTCCCACAAGCTCGTACGAAAGCCACTCTTTCATTAGCACCAGTTCCGTGTGCCCGCCAGAAATAAGGAGTGCAAGTACGGGCATTGCTACGTCTTTTATAAAAATGCTTTCCCTTCCCTTTTCTGCAAGCGCAGAAAGAATGTGCCCTTCCATATGGTTCACCGCTACCACGGGCTTATTCCAAACAATAGAAAGTGCTTTTGCAAAATTAATGCCAACCCACAGCGCTGGTTCAAGTCCGGGGCCGGCGGTTACGGCAATGGCATCAATATCGGGAATTTCGGATTCAGAAATGAATTCCAGAAATGCATCGGAAAGTCCGGGCTCACGCTCCAGAAGCTTCACAATGTCTTCGCGCGTTTCGTTCGCAATGGATTGCGTGTCTTCGCGGAGCAGTTCCGCTTCTGCGAGTGCGGCTTCAAGAATAGGCACAAGGTTTTTTGCGTGTTCGCGTTTTGCGAGTGCCGGAAACACACCACCGTATTCTTGATGAATAGCTATTTGTGAAATAAGTCCGTTCCCGAGAATGGTAAATTCTGCACTCTTTTCATCGCCAGTAGCTTCAACAATCGCAATGGCAGTTTCGTCGCACGAAGTTTCTATGGCGAGTATCTTCATTTCTGCTCCGTTTCTTCTACCAATTTCCATGGCATAGGTGCGTCGAGTCCCACTCTGAATCCTGCGCTTTTAGGGTGGCCGTTACCACCGTATTTTTGCGCAATTTTTGCAACATCTACGGAACCATCTCCGCGAATAGAAACGCCGTATCCTTCTGGGTGTGCAGAAACAACAAGTGCAAACGGTCCCTGTTTGCTTGCAAGAAGATTACCAACAAGTGATTTCATCGTTGTCATGGGGTGTGCGACCGCAAAATACACTTCGTATCCTTCAAACATAACGAGTTTTGCTTCGTGTGCCGCGTATTCGGCAAGCAGTACAAAGTATTCGGCATAGGTTCGCGCGTCAGCAAGCACGCTCTCCCTGCAGTCAGGGTCGTCTAATTTTTTTGCGAGATCGTTCCACTCAGGAAAGGTGAACGAACGCACGGTGAGGTAGGAAAGTACGGGGCGAGTGTTGGGAAGAGAGAAACGGAAGAGGTCGTCGTCTTCAATGTAGGTAAGCAATTCTGGAAGTGGAACGCCGGGATGAAAATATGCCCATGCTATGGACGCGCCGGAGCGGTTTGCGTCGTATACAAATTTTGGCATGGACTCTATCACTTCTTTCATACCTTCATGGTGATCAAGCACGGTGAGTGAAGCGGCTTTTGAAACAAGATCGTCCATCGCTTCTTTTGGATAGCAAAAATCTATGAAATACACATCGGCACCCGACACCTCGTGTTCAAAGGGCTTTCCGTGTTTCAATCCAATATATTCAGCGTCGTCACCGAATTTTTTCCATGCGGCATAGGCTCCGCCAAACCCATCGGGGCAGTCACCGTGGTAGAAAATGAGGGTTTTTGTTCCAGTCATACAGTCGTTATAGCTTATTTATAGAGGGTATACTAGTGAACATCCTATGAAATCCATCTGGGTGGAGAACCCTCCACACACCACGAACCCCCTCACGTTCTTTCTTTTTGCGAGTCGTCCGCATTGGAAGATGGCAACAACAGCGTCTCTTTTTGTTGTTGCGGCGTCAATGTTGCGTGCGCTTATTCCGTATGTGTACAAGATAATCGTTGATACCACAACGCATTTCACTCCAAGCTCGTATACCGCACTCTGGCATATAGCCATCGTGTATATTTTTCTTACGCTTGGCGGGAATTTGTTGTGGCGCGCAAGTGGATTTGCCGGCATGTATTGGGGAACCGGCGTTCGTGCAACGACGCGGGAAGTGCTTACGTCGTACGTGACGCTTCATAGCCACCAATATTTTTCTGACCGATTTGCCGGCTCACTTTCAAGCAAAATCAAGCAGGCAGCCGACAGCTTCCGTGAGTTTGTTGAAATATACTTGTGGCAATTTCTTGCGTTTGCGGTTTCGGTCATCGCTAGTTTTGTTGTCGTATTTCTTGCGAACCCATTTCTTGGATTCGTGCTCATGGCATTGTTTATCGTTATCACGCCACTCAATATTTATTTTGCCCGGAAGCGTGTGCCTATTTCTTCGGCAACACAAACGAAAGAAACAGCGCTCACTGGTGTAACGGTAGATATGTTGACGAATATCACGGCAGTGCACGAATACGCGAGGCGTGAATTTGAAATACATCGTTTGCGAGATTTTATTCTTGCGCGCCGCATTTCCGGGCTTCGTAATTGGCGCTACGGAGAATGGACCCTGGTGACGAATAATCTGGTGCAAAGTTTGTTTACCGGAGCAATGCTCCTTATCGCGGTGTACCTGTTTACACACCAAGCCGTTACTCCGGGCGACATCATTCTGTTTCTTTCTATGATTGCGCTTATTGAAGACCAGCTTACGTTTATCGGAAGCCAATTTAATAGTTTTGCGGAAAGCTAGGGAACCGTTGTGGAAAGCTTGAGCGATATATTGGGGCCACATGATGTTGCCGACACCAAGCGCGCCCGTCCGATAGTGGTCTCTAAGGGTGAGCTTTCATTTGAATCTGTTTCATTTAATTACGGCGGAAACGCGGTGTTTGAAGATTTGTCGTTCACTATTCCAGCAGGGCAACGCGTCGGTGTCATAGGACGAAGCGGCGCAGGCAAATCGACACTGATGAAACTTATTTTGCGGCACTACGATTTAACAGGCGGACGTATTTGCATCGATGGGGTAGACATTGCATCGGTAACGAAGGAAAGTCTGAGAGCTTCTATTGGAGTTGTACCGCAGGATTCTTCATTGTTTCATCGCACCATTGAAGAGAACATCGCATACGGCAAACACCCAGCTTCTAAGGAAGCTGTTATTCACGCCGCACAGCTTGCGCAAGCGCATGAATTTATCGAAACCTTACCGCAAGGGTACGATACGCTTGTTGGCGAACGTGGCGTGAAGCTTTCTGGTGGCCAACGGCAACGCATTACGATTGCGCGTGCATTATTAAAAGATGCTCGGGTGTTGCTTCTCGATGAAGCGACAAGTGCGCTTGATAGTGAAAGTGAGATTGCGGTGCAGAAAGCACTTTTGAATCTGATGGAAACAAGAACAGTGATCGCTATTGCGCACCGCCTTTCAACGCTTCGCGCGATGGATAGGCTTATGGTGTTCGATGCTGGGCGTATTGTAGAAGATGGTACGCACGACGAACTGATTGCGAAGGGCGGGCTGTACGCAGACCTTTGGAATCACCAGGCTGGTGGATTTCTTGAAGATTGATCGTGAGAAAGATCTGTCGTAAGGCAGATTTTTCTGTTTTTGTGCGCGGTGTAGGACTTGAACCTACGACCCTCTCAACGTCAATGAGATGCTCTACCAACTGAGCTAACCGCGCGTTGGTAGGAGAATATCCCGATTTAGGCTAGTATTCAAGCCGTTATGGAAGTTATACGTATTGATGAGGTGGGTATCGATGCCGCCGCCGCAAAAGCGGCGGCGGTCATTGCCCGTGGGGGGATTATTGTGTACCCGACAGACACTTTGTATGGTCTTGGGGTAAACGCGCTCGACGTGCACGCACTTGAAAAAGTAAGGGCACTTAAGGGTCGCGAAAAGAAAAAACCCATGTCCATCCTCCTTTCTTCAGTAGACGAAATTGAACGGCACGCCGTGCTCGGTGTGGAAGCTCGTGCGCTTGCCGATAAGTATTTGCCGGGAGCACTCACTATTGTTGTTCCTGCTCGCGAACATATTCCCGCGGCGCTTACCTTAAACGGTGCGGTTGGTGTACGGGTGCCTGCTGATTCGTTCGCCTACGCGCTTGCTGTAATGTCAGAATTTCCGGTCACGGCAACTTCGGCAAACATTGCCGGCATGCCCACTCCGGAAACAGTTCCGGAAATTCTACTCCACTTCGGCGCACATATTGCACACATTGATTTATTCATTGATGCGGGTCCGCGCAAAAGTGAACCAGCATCCACCGTGGTTATGTATGTTGACGGCGTTTTGCGCGTTTTGCGCGAAGGCGCAATTTCTAAAGCAGAGCTTGGTGTGTAGGATACATTTGGTTTCGCACCACTTTTAATTTCTCAATCAGAGCAGGGTCAATGATTTTCGTAAAGCGCGGCATCGTTTTGCCGTCTTTTTCTACATTTTCCATAAACATTTCAAACGGTCGCGATTGGTAGTGCGCAGGCACCATCCACCCGTTTTCATATAAAGGTCGATAGATAACCGTGTAGGTTTTTTCTTCGGTGTTGCGGCCAATGCCAAGTACTTCATAGGTGTAGTTATTCTCCTCTCCGGAAGGGTCGTGTTTGTAGTGGCGATAAAAGCCCGGATCAAAAGCGTGCGTGTCCATAGTGTTAGCGATTAGGATTTCCTTCGTCTGCCGCGCGCCACAGATATAGGCATGCAACCGTTCGGTGGGGCGCCCAGTCTTTTGCGAGTTTTTCCATTTTTATGGAATCAGGAAGCGTACGAAGTGCAAAAACCTTTTGGAATCCTTTTTGTATGCCAAGGTCGCCCGTGGGAAGCACGTCCGGACGATGGAGGGTAAACATCAAAAACATATCGGCAGTCCATCGACCGATGCCTTTCACTACGAGCAAGTGCTCACGAATTTCCTCGTCGGTCATTTTAGGAAATTTCTTTGGCACTATCGTTCCATCTTGGAAGCGTTTTGCGAGGTCGCGGATGTACCCCATTTTTTGTGTAGAAATACCAGCGCTCCTAAACCGTGTATCTTTTAGTTTTAGTACTTGTTCCGGTGAGGGAAATTTTTTACCCGGAAAAAGTTCAGTGAATCGTTTGAAAATAGTGCCAGCGGCTTTTCCCGAAAGCTGTTGATACACAATGGCGCGGGTAAGTGCATGGAATGCCTCGCGCGGGCGTTCAGTTGTTTCCAGTGTGTGTCGCTTCATGAGTGCGCGCATTCGCACGTCTTTGCGTAAGTGTTTGTGAGCCGCATCAATCGCCGGTTTTTTCATGTTCAGTCAATTGATTTTACGTTTCTGAGCCACATACCAAAGCGAGTGATGACAACGAAACCAACGCCCCATGCGATGGGAAGCCAGAATGGTACGCCAAAGAGGGAAGCTTGATTCCAGTTTTGTTGGTGTCCAAGAATACGAAGACCAATTTCAACAAATGAACCCACCGCCATTCCTGAAAGGAAAAGCCACAGTTCATTTTTATGGTCTTTTACGAGAAAAATAATGAACGTGACGGCAATAATGAATGCTGTTACCGTGATTTCGTTTAGCCGACCCGTTGTTTCAAACGCAAGGAAAAGGAAAGAAGCAAACGCCGGTATGCCAAATTCATACAGATTTTCCCGCGCCATAGTTATGTGCCTTCTTGCCAGCCCGAAAGATATTTCTTCTGTTCATCAGTAAGGGTGTCAATCGTAGTGTGCATAGATTTAAGTTTCGTCGTTGCCACATCGTTTTCAATAGCTTCCGGAATTTCGTAGACCGCAGGTGCGAGCGGTGTGGCTTGGGTTGCCATCCATGCGGAGCCAAGTGCTTGCGTGGCAAAACTCATATCCATAACGGAAGCAGGGTGACCTTCAGCGGCGGCAAGATTTACCAAACGACCCTCTGCAAGAAGATATACTCGATTGCCGTTTATAATGTATTCATCCGTAAAATTGCGTACATTTTTTCGTACAGAACTTGCAAGTCCGGTGAGTTCTTCAATGTTTATCTCAACATCAAAGTGTCCTGCGTTTGAAAGAATGGTGCCATCTTTCATTTTTGCAAAATGTTCTTTGCGAAGCACGTGAGTATTTCCCGTAACGGTACAGAAAATATCACCAAGTGGTGCCGCTTCTTCCATAGTGAGCACACGGAAGCCTTCCATCGCGGCTTCAAGTGCCTTGATTGGGTCAATTTCCGTAACAACGACGTTTGCGCCCATGCCGCGGGCTCGCATAGCGAGCCCGCGTCCGCACCATCCAAACCCTGCAACCACAAATGTTTTGCCGGCAATCAAAAGGTCGGTGGCGCGAATAATGCCGTCGAGCGTTGACTGGCCCGTGCCGTAGCGGTTATCAAAAAGGTTTTTCGTTTTTGCGTCGTTCACCGCAACGATAGGAAATTTGAGCGCACCCGCCTTGCTCATGGAACGGAGGCGAATAACGCCAGTAGTTGTTTCTTCTGTGCCGCCTTTCATGTTCGCAATAAGTTCCGGATGCTTTGTATGAATGGTGGAAACAAGGTCGGCGCCGTCGTCCATCGTAAGGTTTGGTTTTTTCGCAATCACGGCTTCAAGGTGGCTAAAAAAGGTATCGCGGTCTTCACCTTTAATAGCAAACACAGGAATAGCAAAATCTTGCACAAGGCTTGCGGCAACATCGTCTTGTGTGGAAAGGGGGTTGGAAGCACAAAGGTACACATCTGCACCGCCTGCCTTTAGGGTGCGCATCAGGTTTGCTGTTTCTGCCGTGACGTGGAGACAGGCGCCAAGCGTGCAACCCTTAAGTGGTTGTTCTTTTTCAAATTGCGCACGCACTTCGGCAAGTACGGGCATATCGCGCTCTGCCCATTCAATGCGTTTTTTACCTTCCGCGGCAAGCGCGATGTCTTTAATATCGTATTCCATGCAAAGAGTATATACGGCTAGGCGAGTGAAAGCGATTCGTTGTAAGTGGCAGTATAGCGGGCGATAAAGGCATCTTTGGTGAAGGTGTGGTTTTGGGTGCCGTGGCATTCAACGGCATAGGCACCGGCGACACTACCCATCTTTGCGCATAGAGCGTGTGGAAAGCCGAGCGCGAGTCCTTTCAAAAACCCTGCACGATATGCGTCGCCAGCACCTGTCGGGTCTATCACTTTTTCCACGGTAACGGCAGGCACTTTTTCCTCGCCATTTTTGGTGATAATACGCGAACCGTCTTTGCCGAGCGTTATTACAAGTACATTCACGTTTGCAACAATATCTGCTTCGGTCCATCCTGTTTTTTCACAGAACAGTTTTGATTCGTAGTCGTTCATAAACAACATATCGGCACCGGTGGCGATGGTTTTGAGTTCTTCTCCCGTATACATGGTGAGTTTTTGCCCAGGATCAAAAGAGTAGGGAACATTCACCGCTTTGCACGCAGTAGCAATAGTGAGTGCATTTTTGATTGCGACAGTGCTGATAAAAACACTGCGGTAGCTACCGAAGTTAATTTCTTTGGTATAGGGTTTTGCGTGCGCTCCTTCTGAAAATGCCGTAATCTGATTTTCGTCCTTGTCCGTCATAATGTACGCAGACGCCGTGGGAGTGTCGTCGTATATTTGCACCGCATTTGTGGGAATACCAAGTGTTTCCAAGTATGTTGCAAACGGCGCAAAATCATTTCCAACGCAGTCGGCTATATCTGCCGACTCTCCAAGTAATTTCAGTGTATAGGCAATATTTGCACTACAGCCACCGAACTCTACTTTTGGTGCGTTTACCATAAAACTCACATTTATATTGTGGAGACCTTCCGGAATAAAGTTATCGCGGAAGTACCCGTCGTAATCCATAATCCGGTCATACGCGAGCGATCCGGCAATTAGCAGGGATTTGGGCATCTGGTGATGTAATTATACACTTTGCGCGAACTTTTTTCCAAACAAATGACTAATCGCACATCCGTGCGCTAAAGCGCCTCTGTGCAAAGCACAGAGCTTTTCCAAAGGAAAAGTACGGAATGTGCGAATACAATGCGGACT
>JBBQUV010000006.1:0-34573 GCA_038212075.1 Minisyncoccia bacterium
CACAATTACTGGTTTTTTCACCCATTCGCTTGGCAGGTGCGCGCCAAAGAGAGACCAGAGTTTAGTCTTTGGCGCGCACCTACCTACGCTCATTCTCTGCGTACCGAAATGTTCCGGTGCAGATGCATTGGATTTTGAGCACTAAACTTTGGTCTCTGATCAAAATCAATGCATCAAGCCGGTTTCGTTTTTTACCGAATCAAAGCGTCAAACTGTTTTACGGTCGCTTCTTCAAGGGTTTTGTGGAGGGCGCTCACTTCGTCGTTTGTAAGTGTGCGGTCAATGGAGCGGTAGGTAATGCGGTACGCGTAGCTTACGTTTCCGGCACCAAGTTTCGCTTCGTTTTCATACTTATCGAGAAGTTCCACTTGTTCAGCGAGATCACCAAGCACATCGCGTACCAAATCAAAGTAATTGTTCGGTACAAAGTCATTTTTTACGACAAACGAAATATCGCGTACCACCGGTGGGTACTTGCTCACTTCTTTAAATACGTTTCCAAGCACGAGCTGTTTTTTAATGCGCTCGTCTTTGCTCCACAGCAAGCGAATGTCAGGGAGTGCCATTGAAATAATGGCGAGGCGTTCAATACCAAACCCGAAGGCCCAGCCGTGATAGCCCTCCACACCCATTTTGGTGAATACTGATTTCTTTGGCATGCCGCTTCCCAGTACTTCAAGCCATTCGCCACGTGCAGGCCCTTCGGCGGCCGTGCCTTTTACGTTCACCTCTACTTCAAATGAGGGGTCGGTATAGGGGAAGGTGTCAGTGTTTACACGGAACTGCATTTGGGGGCCGAAGACGGTATGCACGATTTCACCGAGTACGTTTTTCAAATCTTCCGGTTCAACCGGTTCGGAATCAGGAGCGATATACCACCCACCGAGCTGGTGAAAGATATTCATGTGGCGGCTGTCTATTTCGTCTTTACGGTAGACCTTGCCAAAGCAGAGCGCGCCCATGCTTTCGCCTTTAGCAATGCGTTCTTTGATAGTTGGATGGTTTAAGTAGTAGTACCAAAAGACCGTGTCGTGCGTACGCAGAATATTAGTATCGTCTATGTAGTAGGTATCGCTTTTGGAGCGCGCTGGGTGGTCGGCAGGGAAGTCAAAGAGATCAAACGAAATGTCTGCCGGCACAATTTCCGGGATTTCAATAATATCGAAATTGGCAAGGCGGGGCACGTTCTTCACTCGTTCGGTTATTTCATACAAAGGGCTCCCTTGGGTACGGGAAAGGTCGGGCATGGCAAGGTATCGCTTTATGCGCTCGGCTTCAGCGTCGGTGCGGCCGTCAAGGCTCTGTCGCAGGCGCACTTCTTCGTCTTTTGAAATCTTGATGTCCATTGCGCCTAAATATAGCAGAAAATAAAACGAAAGGGCCACCACTGCTGAGGTGGGGCCCTTTGGCACAATCTGTGCCGATGCGCCGTTAGCGCATGTCGAGCGGCTCGATGTACGAGGTGTGAACGGGTGTTGAAATGTCACCGTCGTCGCCTTCGAACAGCACCTGCTTGTAAGCGACGCCGTCAGCGGTACCTTCGACCATGCCGACAGTGCCGGCCTTGATGGTGCCGCGGCCGTCAGGCAGCTTCACTGGAATGTCCTTGGTCGCACGAACAATCGTCTCGGGGTTAAAAGAGCCTCTTCCTGACATTGGGTAATCCCTTGGTTGTTTCCGTGACTTCACGAGTCACATATACTGTTTTACTCCGAAAGTATAATTTGTCAAATATACTGGATGATAAAACGGAGGTATTTTTGGCAGAAATTGCGATCATTTTGTGATACAATTATGGCAAGAAACCATGGCGAAAGGCGAGGAAACAAAGGGTAAAAAAGCGTCCTATGACGCCTCTTCCATTACCGTTCTTGAAGGTCTTGAACCGGTGCGAAAGCGTCCGGGAATGTACATCGGCACCACGGGGCCCGATGGTCTTCACCACCTGATTTGGGAAATTTTTGATAACTCACGCGACGAAGCCATGGGCGGTTTTGCGAATGATATTGAAGTGGCGCTTCTTCCGGGCGGGTATGTGCGCGTGGTAGACAACGGCCGTGGTATTCCGGTTGGCATCCACCCAAAGACAAAAATTTCGGCACTTGAAATGGTGATGACCACGCTTCACGCCGGTGGTAAATTCGGCGGCGAAGATTCCGGATACAAAGTGTCGGGCGGACTCCACGGCGTGGGTGCATCGGTGGTGAACGCGCTTTCTACGAACGCCAAAGTGATTGTGCACAAAGACGGTGGGGTGCATATGCAGGAATACAAAATTGGTAAGCCGCTTGGAAAGGTGAAGCAGATTGGAAAGACAAAACTGAATGGCACCATCACGTACTTCTGTCCGGACACCACCATTTTCACAGCGGGTATTGAATGGAACTGGGACAAGATTGTGAACCACTTGCGCCAGCAGGCGTACTTGGTGAAGGGAACGCGCATCACGGTGATAGACGCCCGCGAAGAAACAGCCGCAGGCATGGATGACGATTCGTTCTATTTGCGCGAGCTTAATCTACAGGTGCCGTCGATGGCGTTCTACTTTGAAGGCGGCCTGCGCTCGCTTGTGGCATTTTACAATCAGCACCAAACACCGGTACACAAAAACATTTTCTACGTTGACCGCGAACAAGATGGCGTTGCGGTGGAGGTGGCGCTTCAGTATGTAGACGACATCACACCGCGTCTGTCTGCATTTGCAAACAACATCTACAATCCGGAACACGGTACCCACGTGACCGGATTTAAAACAGCACTTACGCGCACACTAAACGCATACGGACGTACCGCGAACATTTTAAAAGAAAGTGAAGAGAACTTTACCGGTGACGATGCGCTTGAAGGTATCACCGCTGTGGTGTCGGTGAAAATGCCGGAGATTCAGTTTGAAGGACAAACAAAAGGAAAGCTTGGAAGTGTGGAAGCTCAGGGTGCTGTGGCAACGGTTTTTGGTACTGCGTTTGCCGCTTTCCTTGAAGAAAATCCAGACGACGCCCGCGCCATCATAAATAAAGTACTGCTTGCGCTTAAAGCGCGTAAGGCCGCAAAGGCCGCAAAAGACTCTGTGCTCCGTAAGGGCGCTCTAGAGGGCATGACGCTTCCCGGGAAGCTCGCCGACTGCCAAGTGAAGTCTCCGGAAGAAGCCGAGCTCTTCATTGTGGAGGGAGATTCAGCAGGTGGTTCGGCGAAGACGGGACGTGACCGTCGCACGCAAGCTATTCTTCCGCTTCGTGGCAAAATTTTGAACATTGAGCGGGCGCGCCTTGACCGCATGCTTGCGAGCGAGCAGATTCGTAATCTTGTGGTTGCGCTTGGCACCGCCATCGGCGACGTGTTCGATCTTTCAAAATTGCGCTATCACAAAATCATCATCGCGACCGACGCCGACGTGGACGGCGCGCACATCCGTACCCTTTTGCTCACTCTTTTGTATCGCCACTTCCGCGCCATCATTGACGGCGGGTTTATTTACATTGCTCAGCCACCACTCTTTAAGGTCGCTCAGGGAAAAGATGTGCGCTACGCGTATTCAGACCAAGAGCGCGATGCCGTGCTGAAAGAGATGGGTGTAAAAAGTGGGGAGATTGAAACGGTCGGAGAAGGTGGCGATGAGGGTGGGGAAGAAGTAGAAGAAGATGTGGCAACAAAATCAAAGAAAGCTCGCGTTCAGCGTTACAAAGGTCTTGGAGAAATGAATCCGTCCGAGCTTTGGGAGACAACGATGGATCCGGCTCGTCGCGTGTTGAAACAGGTGACTATTGAAGACGGGCAAGAGGCAGATCGCATCTTTGATATTTTGATGGGTAGCGATGTTGCAAGCCGTAAGTCATTCATTCAGTCAAACGCGAAACTCGCGAATTTGGATATTTAAAGAGACAAAAAGAAAAGCGCCGCCCGAAAGGGCGGCGCTTTTCTTTTTGTAAAAGGTTAGTTCGTGACGCTGATGGTTGCGATAGCCTCGTTATCGTTTTCGTTTGATTCAATCACGTCGTGACCGGAGTCAACGAGAATGTCGATTTCTTGATTGTTTGCAACGCGTACGTCGCGAGCATCAAGGTGAAGGGTGAAGTCAACCCATGCTCCCGGAGGAAGACTTTCTTGCACGTTTGAGTCAAAGCCATATGTACCGTTTGACTGCGTAGGAAGCGTCATATGGATATTCCATGGACGGGTTACGTTTGTGCCGGCGTTTGTAACGCGGTATTGCACCGCGAGCGTTTGTCCGGAGGCAATTGTCCTGCTTTGAACAAACTTACTGTTTGTATCAAGGTAGCCAACAGCGGTTACCGCAACCGTGAAGTTTGGCAGCCCGTAGAACGTGGTCGTTACAGGCACCTTAATTGGGTATGCGGTGGTGCTTGGAAGACCGGCGCTTGGCGTGGTGTGTACCGGTACGGTTGCCACTGGTGCTGGTGTGGTGGTCGTGGCTACAGTTGCAGGGGTGGTTGTAGCGGCGGGGAAGGGAAGGTTGGGAACAACCTGAAGGTTGCCATCACCTTTTCCGTCGGTTGAAAGATACACTGCACCCGCAAGGCGGGAGAGTGCTACGGGTACGTAGCGAGCCGCATAGATAGCGAGCACCATGCCGATAAAGACGAGTGCGACAAAGCCAACGATGGCTAGGCCGTTCACGGTGGATGTGCGTGGATTGGTGTCGGTAAATGTGGTCTGTTGCATAGACTTATATTTAACATATAGCTTATTTTTTGTCAACTACCCCCGCTCGCCGCGTTTTTGGGGGGACTTGACAAACTCTTCATAGTAGTGTATTTATATAGGGGACTATATGAATGGTATTCACACAGCCGCGCGGCTCATTTGGGCCGTACAAGACGCTTGGAAAAAGCGTTGGTTGTTTCTTATAGCGTTCATATTCGTTTTTTTCATTTCGTTCTGTGCACTTCTTTCGTTCGACGTTGTGCCGAACACTACGTTCTCGTTTGCGTCTTCGACGCCGGCGCTTGCGGTTGATCGTTCGCCTCTTATTGGGGTGAGCACATCCCCACTTTCGCCAAACGTCTTTGACGCGTTTGCGGTTGGTGAAAATCCCGTAAAGGTTGAGATTCCATCACTCAAACTTTCGGCACCGATTGCAAACCCAACAACGACGAGTATTCAGGCGTTGAACAACTTGCTTCTTTCGGGAGCCGTTCGCTACCCGACGTCGGCAAAGCTTGGACAAAACGGCAACGTCATTCTCTTTGGTCACTCAGCAGAGTACTACCCGGTGGTAAACAACATCTGGTACAAAACGTTTGACCACATTGAGAAGCTGAAAGCAGGAGACACTATCATCGTCTACTCTTCTAGCCGTGCGTATACCTATTCGGTAGACACGGTGGAGAAAAAGGATGCGAGCGCAGACGTCATTCCGCTTTCGGTTGTTGGTGCAAAGCTTACGCTTTCCACTTGCGATACGTTTGGACAGAAATCGGATCGTTACGTGGTTACGGCGTCACTTGTTGAAAGCCATCTGCTTGGAGCGTAAGCTCTCGGTGTATGGCTCTCTGCAAAGAGGAGGCAAAGTAGTTCGTTAACCAAAGCCGCCCATTGGGCGGCGCAAGAGGAGTGAAACGCGATGAAGAAACTGATCGCACTGCTCGCCGCGCTGTCCATCATTTGGACGGCTGGCGTGCCAGCGATTGCTGCACCGCTCGGGAATCCGTTCTATGTGGGGGCAACGTCTCCACAGGAACTGGGTCGCATTATCAAGTGCGACCTTGATCCCTCGCGCGGCAACAACGTTGATGGAACGAAAATTATCAACGTGAAAGTCTGCGGCAAGGTGGGAGATCGGGCATTTGCTGCTCCGGTCGACTACCTTGGTATGTTCCAGATCGACGACCCAGATGCACATCTGACGTCGGTTGCCCAAATTCCGGACTATCTCGCGGGACTGGCAGAAATGCCGGTACCCACGGGTAAGTACTGGTCGGCGTGCCTCAAACAATCCACTCGGACGGTGTCCGGATGGAAGGCATACCATCAGTGCATTGCTCGTTCCTTCCACAAGGGCGAGAAGGCCTGGGGAAACAAGGTCACCGGTCGCATCGTCCTTATGGGCGACTGCACCAATCCGGTGAGTGGACCCGAAAAGCCGGATGACTGCGTGTACATTTACGCGCACATTCCGGCACAGGTCTACAGGCGGAACATTGCCCGAACGGTCACTGGACTGCGTCTTAAGCAGTACGGCCCCACGGACATTTCGGCAGACGTGTGCACCGGTGTTAAACGCGCTGGTGAACCCGACTACGAGAGCCCGTTTGTGGAAGAGTGTCCGGATCGCGGATGCAACTTCTGGGCGATGGACAACTACCTCGGCGAGCATGGCTGGAAGACGGGAAGTTACGAACCTGCCCCCGGCCTGCACATCTTCCGCCTTCCGAGAAAAATGGCCGACAGGCTACTCGGATACCGGATGGTGTTCTGTCTGGATCTTTCAGACGGGACGCAGACAGAGTACAGCTCCATCGTCACCGCTCGGTTCTATCTTTCTGCCGGTGGCAGAACGGTAGCAACCATCTATGTTGATGAAACGACTGCAAATGCGGTCGGAACAAAAACGCTGGATGGTACACCAACCGACCTGTGGTGGCATTGGGCTTCGGAGCCCACGCAGTAACTTCAGTGCGCGCGGCGGGGATGGTAGTGATACCAACCCCGCCACAGCACCTCCTCTTTTTTTGTACGCTGCGAAAGCGGCAGGGAATTATTTATTGAATCAATTATTACATCAACAAAAAGCTATGGTAACTATGACTGAACATCTTGCATACGCAAAAGCGCGACCGGTACTGACCGGGCTGTTTGCCGTACTTGCCGTACTTCTTGTCGGTATCGCCGCCGCCTTTGTGTTTGGTCTTACGACCCCACCGGCTGCACATGCTGATATTGGTCCTCCCTGTTGTCTTCCACCACCACCTCCTCCGCCCCCACCACCCCCACCACCACCTCCTCCGCCCCCACCACCCCCAGCGTGTACGCTTTCTGCAACACCAAATACGTTTGGTAGCGCAGGCGGCACAACCACGCTTACGTGGACGAGCATAAACTCGCTCACGGGCACTATTGATAACGGTGTTGGTGCGGTCACGCCAATTGCTGGTGGTTCAGTTTCTGCAGGTGTTTCCCACACCGCCACATACACGCTTACCGTAACTGGTCCGGGCGGTGTCGTGACCTGTCACACAACAGTGACTATTACGAATCCACCACCGGCATGTACGCTTACGGCAGATCCCCCAATCACTACGAATGGTCAGTCCACACTTTCGTGGACGACACAAAACGCCACGTCATTTGTTATTGACCACACCGTTGGTTCAGTAACTCCTGTCGCAAGTGGTTCAAAACTAGTGACTGGCATTGCCGTCACAACCACCTATACCGGTACCGCAACGGGTCCTGGTGGCACGGTAACCTGTACGACTATTGTTACCGTTCCTCCGCCAGACGCACCATTCTGTACGCTTAGCGCAAATCCAAAGAGCGTACTTTCAGGCGGCTCTTCAACACTTACGTGGACGACCGGTCACAGCGTTTCGTTCTCTATCGACCAAAGTATTGGTGCCCTTACGCCTGTACCCGGTGGAACACATGTAGTGAACAACATTACGGCAACAACCACGTACACGGGTACGGCAACTGCGGCCGATGGAAAAATTGCACACTGTACCGCAGTCGTTACGGTGAAGCCGGTAACGCTTGTTCCTGTGTGTACGCTTTCCGCGAGCCCAGCTTCGTTTGTTGGAAGTGGAGCACCAGTGCTTACATGGACATCTGCAAACATCACTGCGCTCACGATTGATCACGCGGTCGGTGCTGTAACGCCTGTTGCCTCTGGTTCAGTAACTGCAGGCACTATCGCGACAACCACAACGTATACCGCAACCGGTACTGGCCCTTATGGACCAACAACGTGTTCGACGCAGGTAGTAGTGACGCCGGTCTCCAACACACTCGCCTGTACGCTCTCTGCAAATCCAGACTCGTTCGGATCGACAGGTGGTACGACCGTGCTTTCATGGACAACGCAACACGCTGTTTCGTTCTCTATTGATCAAAGCATTGGTGCGGTAACTCCTGTTGGAAGTGGCTCAACAAGTACGCCAGTGACTTCAACCAAAACATTCAACGGTATCGCAACTGATGCCGCTGGAAACACTGCACAGTGTCACGTTGAAGTAACGGTTTCAACCAGTCATGGTCACGGTTGTACCTCGGGCTGTGGAGGTGGCGGACACACGCCGGATATTGGACTTGATTCTGCACCAACGCTTCCACTTGCGTTCGTGTATCTCTCGCAGATTCCGTATACCGGTCTTGACCTTGGTCCTGTCGGCACGGTTATCTACTGGCTTGCGCTTATTCTTTGGAGTCTTGCGCTCGCGTACCTGCTTCTTTTCAGGATGATTCCGTATGCACGAAATCGTGCAGTAACTTTCGGTTCGAGTGTTCGCAGTGCGATTAATCACGAAGCTGAAGTAATTGCGCACGACTTCCATACCTATCCATCACCTGCGGAATCAACGCACGCCTACTACTCGCAGAATGTAGAACCGATAGAAGTGCCAAACACTGAACCAATTGCTCCGGAACCATCGCACGGTTATTCAACCTATGACGGATTCCGTTCCTTTGGTCGTGACGCGCTTACGATTGAAGACATTGTAAAAGGTTTGACGCGCGAAACACCACGTCCTGCCGCACCTGCACCAATGGAACCAATTATGGTTCCTGCGCCGGTGGCGACAGTGCCTGCTCCCGTATTCGTCTCAACACCAACGCCGTCAGACTCGCCACGTGATGTTCGCGGCATTATTGACGCGCTCCTTCATGGAGACAAAGACGCCGTATTCGGCACTCTTCGCAACGTTGTCCGTGGAGGTGGCAACGTCGGATACTTCCTTACGGAAGTAGTCTGCGCACTTGACGACTCGTATCGCGCTCGTGTTGATGGTACGCCTGCAGACCCTGAAGTCGCACGCATCACTGCAAACTGTGATACGCCCGTACTTGAAAAGCTTGTGGGCGCACTTGCAACTGCCGTTGACTCAAGCTACTCACTTGACGTCACCGGTGCGAAGCTTGCGCTTACGCGTGCGTTCGCGGTTCTCGGAAAATAATACATAAAACAAAAACCCCGCGGCTTTCGCCGCGGGGTTTTTGTTTTACTCTGCAACGTCTTCACTTATGATGTGCATGGGAAGCGCTATCAAGCGATCAACACGTTCGAACCATGCTCCGCTCCACTCCTCTACGCCAAATTTCAGAACGTTAGGTTGATGCTCTAAGGTTCCCGCCAGTTTGTCCCACCAGGAGAAAAGCGCTGAATAATTAGAGTTCGCCTCGCTGACTTGTACTGAATGATGCACGTGATGCATTTGAGGTACGACGACAATGTATCCAAGCCAGCTGAGCCACATGGGTATGGCCAGGTTACTGTGATGAAACGTTTGCATGATTGCCGCCGCACCGGTGTATACGAGTATCGCGAGTGGTGAAAGACCGAGCAACACAATAATGGGGAGGTTAAGCAGTGCGCCGACGATAAGCTCAGCGGGGTGGTGTCGGATAGCAGTGGAGGCGTCGACATCAACATCAGAGTGATGCACGGCATGTATCGCCCAAAGTACCGGTGCCGCGTGGAATATTCGATGCAACACATATGCCATACCATCAAGCACGATAAAAGAAACGAAAATCACGATGACAAATGGAAGGTGTATTACGTTGAATACGCCCCAACCATCTCGCTGTGCCAGCAGCGCAATCCCAACTCCAGCGACGGAAAGAGGGATGGTGCTCACGAGAACGTTCAACACAAATATGCCAAGATTGCTCGTCCAACGTAACAACCGGGGAAGAGAACGCTCTCGTATCGGCCAGATGAGCTCAAGCGTCGTGAATCCAGTAAGTGCAATTCCTACTGAGACCCAAGACATTAGAATCATGTAGGCAGCTGTATCGGAGGAGGGAGGGGGGTGTCGGTGAAAAACTGTGAGTTGAGGAATAAAAATAGTGCCACTATCAAAACAATTCCACATGCGCAATACCAGATCATCCAGCTCGTGCGTTTGCGAGCATTATCTGATACTCCAGGTCTTAGTGCGGTAAGTGCCCTGAAGATGATATAGGCCACAAGAGCCACTAATACCGTTGCTGTTAGTGGAATGTAATCAGGATAGTCTGGCGACTGCTGTGGGTAATGGCCTCCAGAATAATTAATGTCCGTAACCGGTACCATCGCTGACATTGCAATATGTTCCATAGTTTGAAAATACCACGCACGGCAACTTACACCAGCGATTATCCACCTGTGCCAGCGTCAACTTTTCTAGGAGCGTTCTTGAATTTCTTTTTGTAGACGTGTGATGAAATCGGGTAGAGAGAGCTCTTCCAGTTTTCCATTGTCGCGACTGTCGGGAGCAATCATTTTTGATTCCGCCTCCTTGTCGCCAACGACAATAAGGTAGGGAATTTTTTCTTGTTTACCGCCACGAATCTTTTTGCCGAGTGACTCATTTGCGTTGTCTACCTCTGCACGCACACCTGCAGTTTTAAGTACCGCAAGCACGTCCGCGGCGTAGTCAGTGTGTTTTTCCGAAACAGGGAGCACGCGCACCTGCACTGGAGAAAGCCATGTCGGGAAAGCTCCTGCATAGTGTTCGGTCAAAATACCCATAAAGCGGTCAGGAGAGCCAACAAGGGCACGGTGGATCATCGTCGGCGTTTTCTTGGTACCGTCTTCGGCAGTGTATTCAAGTTCAAAACGTGCTGGTTGATTGAAGTCGAGCTGAATGGTGGAAATCTGCCACTCACGTCCGATAGCGTCTACAGCCATAATATCTATTTTGGGTCCATAGAACGCGGCCTCGCCCTCCACTTCCTTGTGTTCAATATTTTTATCAACCAAAAGTTTGCGCATAATAGTCTGCGATTTCTCCCAAGTTTCGTCGGTGCCTAAATACTTTTCTGTCTTTGCGGGGTCGCGTAGCGAAAGGCGCATCCAATAGTTGATGCGGTAGGTGGTGAGTGCTTTTTGAATCGCGCTAAGCACGTTTGCAATTTCGCTCTCAACTTGATCTTCGCGACAGAAAATGTGCCCGTCGTCCTGTGCAAATGCGCGCAGTCGGGTGAGTCCCGAAAGTTCACCGGGGCGTTCGTCGCGGTAGAGTACGGCGAAGTCGGAATAGCGTATGGGAAGGTCGCGGTAGGAACGCGGCACGGCGGCATAAATCTGCGTATGTTGCGGGCAGTTCATTGGTTTCAAAAACATCTCGTCTTCAACATACTGCGAACGCACTTGGAGCATGTCTTCTTTGTATTTGTCGTAGTGGCCGGAAATTTTGAACAACTCACCTTTATTTATGTTTGGCGTATGTACTTCACCAAAGCCAAGTTCGTTATTAAGTTCACGGGAGAAATTCACGATTTCCGAGCGGATGACATTTCCTTTGGGAGTGAACAGTGGCATACCAGAACCAACAAGATCCGAAAATACCAAAAGCCCTTGCTCGCGAGCAATCTTTCGGTGATCGCGTTTTTTAGCTTCTTCCTGTTGGAGACGATATGCCTCCAGATCTTCTTTTGTTTCAAACGCTAGTCCGTATATGCGGGTGAGCATCGGGTTTTTTTCGTCCCCGCGCCAGTACGCGCCTGCAATGCGTTCAAGAGTGAAAGCGTCGCCAGCGATATCTTTTGCTGGATATTCTGAGTGTCCTCCACGGCACAGGTCGGTAAAACCTGCAGAGCTATACAACGTAATCGGTTCGCCCTTGCCAACAATCTCGCCGATAAGTTCAAGTTTATACTCGTTGTTTTTAAAACGATCGCGAGCGTCTTTTTCAGAAACTTCAGTGCCATTCATTTCCTCCCATGATTTCAAAATATCCTTCATCGACGATTCCAGAGCGGCAAGGTCTGCTTCAACAGGGCTTGCGCCGCCCGTGAAGTCAAAGTCGTAATAAAAGCCGTTATCTATGGCAGGGCCGATGGTTGCCTTTGCGTGGGGGTAGCGTTCGGCAACGGCCGCGGCAAGCAAGTGGGCGAGAGTGTGGCGTTTTTCAGGAAGGGTAGCCATTAGGGCGGATTTTAGCATAAAAACGAACGAGCCACTCTTTTGAAGTGGCTCGCGCGAACAGGCGAGTGGTGCTTTTTACGTGTTGTGTCGCATCGGTTCTGCGTAGGCACGTAGACGGTTGCCAATACGCGGAATCTTGAGATAGTACCCGTTTTCCGCGAGTCGCAGGAGCAGGCGAGGAAGTGATTCCCTCTCCACCATTCCTTCCGCGATAAGCGGGAGGAGGTAGTCGGGAAGCGCTTCCAACTTCTGCAGTAAGTCCTCCTTCAGTGGGTTGATGATGACAGAGGATTTGCGCGGCTCGATGATATCGCCTGCAAGCATTCGCGCGGTGGTGATAACGATACCAATCGCGCTTTTGTCGGCGGGACTAATGTGCATGATGTAAGCCCTCAAATGACCGTTATGATTATACCACGAAAATATAAAAAACTAAAGCACCTTCAGGTTTTCGAGGGCGAGCGAAATTTCGCCGTTTCTGTCCGATACTGTTCCTTTAATAAGCAGACACGCACCCGGCTCCACTTTCTCCCCGTGTTCTTTAAAGAGTTTCGGAAAAATAACCGCTTCAATAGAATCAGTTTTGTCTTCAAATTTTACAAACGCCATTTTTTCACCGTTCTTGGTGAGAATAGTGCGTACTTCGGCTACGAGTACCGGAATAATAATGTGCTGACCTTTTTGGCGTTCGCTTTTTATTTTTTCAATAGAGAGCGATGCTTTTGCGGTGGTTGCCGTATGTGCATCAAGCGGATGGCCGGAAATATACATACCAAGCAATTCTTTTTCAGCCGCCAGACGTTCTGCAATTGAAAGGGGTGCGCCGGGAGTAAGCTCAAGCGTTGGTGCGGCAAGTGCGCCAAACAAAGAATCTTGCGACGCTTCCTTTGTTGCCTCGCGATGAAACTCAAGCATGCGGTCAATGTTTTCCATCAGTGTTCCGCGGTCAGCGAATGATTCAAGTGCGCCAGTTTTAATAAGCGCCTCTAGTGATTTACGGTTCAGGTTTCTGGAGCCTACACGCGTAAGAAAACGTGAAATGGTTGTAAAGGCGCCGTTTTTCACTCGCTCTGCAAGAATGGCCTCTGAAATACCCTCGCCGAAGTTTTTAATAGAAGACAGACCGAACCGAATGGTGTCTTTTTTGTCGCCAACTACCGTAAACACAGCACCACTTTCGTTGATGTCGGGTGGGAGTACGGGAATGTGAAGTCGTTCAGCTTCAGCAACGAGAATGGCGATGGATTCAGTATCGCCGGCGTCAGCAGTAAGAAGCGCCGCCATGTACTCCACCGGATGATTCGCTTTCATATACGCGGTTTGATACGCCACCTTGCCGTAGCTTGCGGCGTGCGCTTTATTAAACCCATACGCCGCAAATGGCTCGATGAGTTTCCAAATTGTCTCCGCTTTTTCTTTAGTGAGTTTTCCGTATTCCAAAAAGCCGTTTAGCAATTTTTCTTTCTGTTTTTCCATTTCTGCTGGAATCTTTTTTCCCATCGCTTTACGCAAGGTGTCTGCTTGAAGCCATGAATAGCCACCAAGCGTGATGGCCGTCAAAAGCACGTCATCTTGGTATACCAAAAGTCCGTAGGATGCATCGAGGTAATCCTTCATGCGGGGATCGAGATACTTCACTAACTGAGGATTATGTTTTCGTTCAACATACTGTGGAATCGTTTCCATCGGACCCGGACGATAGAGTGCCACCATCGCGTTAATGTCGTGAATGGTAGTAGGTTTCAATTCCTTTAAATAACGGGTCATACCCGAACCGTTCAACTGGAACGTACCTTCGGTTTCACCCCGCGCAAGCATGGCAAATGTTTTTGGATCATCAAGCGGAATATTTTCAATATCAACTAAGATGTTTTTTGTTTCCTTCACGCGCGCAATCGCATCGGCAAGAATGGAAAGGTTTTTAATGCCAAGAAAGTCGTATTTAAGAAGACCAGCATCTTCCACTGCGTGCATGTCATATTGGGTAATAAGTTTGCCGGTCTTGGTATCGGTCTGAAGAGGGGTCCATTCGGTGAGTGGTGTGGGAGAAATAACCACGCCCGCCGCATGCACGCCGGTGTGTCGGACACAGCCCTCAATACGGCGCGCAAGGTCAATAATTTCTTTCACGTCGTCGTCTTCTTTATAGAGTGTTTTTAAATCTGCTTCCAACTCCATGGCTCGGTCAATAGTCATTGGAAATCCTTGGGAGCCAATGGGAATGAGTTTGGCAATGCGATCGCCCGTACCATAGGAGTGACCAAGTGCACGCGCCACGTCGCGTACGGCGGCGCGTGCCATCATCGTGCCGAAGGTGCCAATTTGCGCCACATGATCGTCGCCATAGCGTTGTTTTGCATAGGCAATTACTTCATCGCGTCGTGTGTCGGCGTAGTCCATATCAATGTCTGGTGCCTTCGGACGTTCTGGATTTAAGAATCGTTCAAAGGGAAGCTTGTATTCAAGCGGGTCGACATTCGTGATACCGGTTACATAGGATACGAGCGAGCCTGCGGCGGAACCGCGTGTGGTGGTGAGAATACCGGCATTTTTTGCAAAGGTGAGCAGGTCGGACACCACCAAAAAGTATGGAGCAAATCCTTTATCAATAATGACGCCGAGTTCATATTCAAGTCGTGTTTTTACTTCTTCCGTGTCTGAGAGTCCACGCGAAATCACACCCGCGTACGCTTTTTCGCGAAGCATGTCCGCGTGTGTTTTTCCGGGGTCAGTGGGAAACTGCGGAAACACCCAGTTTCCAAGCTCGAGCGTTACCGTACAGCGTTCGGCGATTTCTCCAGAACGATCAACCGCATCGGGAATGTCTTTAAAAAACTTCCGCATTTCTTTTTCGGTAACGAACGAAAAATCTTCTTGTGCGTTGTATGCGCCTTGACTATGCTCGCCTTGAATACGCTTCATCACTTCACGCGCTTCGCGGTCTTCTGGATGCAAATAATAGACATCGTGTTGCGCAACAAGTGGCACGCCGCTTTTTTTTGAGAGCTCGCGCAGTTTTGTCATTTTTGCGGTGTGCCCCTCTACCAGAGGGTGGTGGGTAATTTCCAAAAAGAGGTTATCTTTTCCGAAAATACTTTCCCATTCTGCAAGCGCGGCACCTGCGGCTTCTGTTTGTCCGGCGCCAAGCAGTTCCGGTACGTCTCCAGTAAATGACGGGATAAGGGCAATGAGTCCTGCGTGTCGCTCACGCAACAATTCTTTGTCCATCAAGGGTTTATCAAAAAAACCTTCAGTAAATGATTTTGTAACGAGGTAGAGGAGATTTTTGTATCCCTCGTTATTTTCCGCGAGCAACACCATACGGTGTCGTTTTTGGTTTGGCTCACGGTCAAATCGCGATTTTGGTGCGATGTATGCATCGACGCCAATCACTGGGTGTATGCCTGCTTCTTCGCATTCTTTGTAAAACTCAATTGCACCGTGCAAATTTCCTGCATCAGTGAGCGCAATCGCCGGCATATCCGCATCTTTGGCGGCTTCCACAAGCTCGTCTACTTTTGCGAGCGCCTGTAAAAAGGAGTAGTGGCTGTGGGTGTGGAGGTGTACGAAGCGGGACGCCATAAAGCTAGTATACTTTCCCCATGAAATTCTTGCTCGGGGTGGATGAAGCGGGGCGGGGGCCTTTGGCGGGGCCTGTATCGGTAGGAGTGGTGATGGTTCCGGATGGGTTTGATGTGGCTGTGGAGTTTTTTGGTGTTGCTGATTCTAAAAAACTTTCAGAAAAACGGCGCGAACAGCTTTTTGAACAACTCGTCGCGCGTGAACGCGCGGGGGACGTATCGTTTTGTGTTGAGTTTGGAGAGCACACTGCGATAGACGTGGAAGGTATTGCACCTACGGTGCGCCACGCAGTATATGCGGGTGTGCAGAAACTTGCCCCGAACGCCGAAGGCGTTCGGGTGTATTTAGACGGCTCACTCCACGCGCCAAAAGAATATAAACAAGAAACTATTATTGGCGGCGACGCATCTGTCCCTCTTATTTCACTTGCGTCTATTGCGGCAAAGGTTACTCGCGACCGGCTGATGCTGAAATATCACGATGATTTTCCGGTGTACGATTTTGCAAAACATAAAGGGTACGGAACGAAGTTTCATTACGAAATGCTCGCCGAACACGGCCCTTGTCCAATCCACCGCCTCTCGTTCTTGCACGCTACCTAAATTTGGTATCTGTGGCACAATACGAGCTTACGTCTAGCTATGGGGCAAGACGTGTTTTGGGAGTATAACCATGGGCCTTACTGAGCCATGGAACGAAGAAAGAGGAAACGCGGTAAGAAAGTCTGTGTTTGGAGGGTCAAGTGACTCACTTTCCGGTTTGCGTACAGCGGCATCTGCGCTGGTCGTCATAACCGGACTCCGAACCATCGAGGACGCTACTCTCTGTGTTTGTTGTATCCACGAAGGCAGAGGAACCTGCCCATACGGAAAAGACAAGCAAAGGGGAGAGTGCCCTGGCTATTTGCTCGATGACGCCAATCCTGGGGCAACAGAAGATAGGATGCATTCCTATCGTTTAAGCCTTATGGCGGCGTTGCGGTCAAAACCGTAATCTCAAAGTGTCGGGGGCGTCGCATTCGTGCGGCGCCTTCACTTTTTATACCCCTCGTGATAGGGTAGCGGGATGTCAATCCGAATGCGCCATACGCGCGGCCACACTAATAACCGACGTTCCCACCACGCCCTCAAGAATATGAAGGTAGTGAAGGATAAGGAGTCGGGTAATCTCCGTTTGCCCCATCGTGTCGATGAAGCAACGGGCATGTATCGTGGTAAACAGATTTTTACGCCAAAAGTAAAAGCAAACAAAGGCAACAAAGTTGTCGGCGTTGAATCGGTACTTCCAAACGAAGATCGTCACGCAGACCACGAACACGCGGAACAGAAAACGAATTCGAAAGTTAAGAATGTGGTGAAGCGCTTTACGGGTGGTGGTCGCCCAAAGGCACGTAGTGGAATGGGCGGTGGTGCGTAAGCATCATTTCTAATACACAGTTTGAACACCGCCGCGCCTTGCGCGGCGGTGTTCGTTTGGTACTGTTACGTCAGAGCTTCATGGCAAATCGGCATCTCGCACGTTCGGTTGTATTACAAACACTCTTTGAGTGGGATACAACGCATGCGACCACCGAAGGTGCCACCGAAATCCTCGTGCGCAACGTAGAAGAGTTTGGCGGCGACTCCACCGACCGACCGTTTATGGAAAATCTCCTCACTGGTGTTCTTGCTAAAAAAGCGGACATCGATTTAATTATAGAAAAAGCCGCACCCGATTGGCCTTTGGATAAAATTGCACCCGTTGATCGCAATATTTTGCGTATCGGACTTTTTGAACTTTTGTTTGCCGACCGCGCGCAGGTGCCGGCAAAAGTAGCTATCAACGAAGCCATTGAACTGGCAAAAACATTTGGCGGCGAATCATCCGGCCGCTTCATCAACGGTGTGCTTGGTGCCGTGTACAAAGAAATCGGCGAACCCGGCAAAGAAGAAACGGGAAAGAAAAAAGCGGTGCGTCGCGAAGATTTACCTATTGAACAGCTTGTTGGTGCTGTCGTATATGCCTTTCACGAAGGACAGTACTACCTTGCGCTTGTGCACGACGTGTTTGGGCACTGGACGCTCTCCAAGGGAGGCATGGATGCCACTGATAACAGTATTCAAGAAGCAACGGTACGTGAAATAAAAGAAGAAACCGGATTGGATATTGTCGTGCACGAAAAAATCGGCGAGAACGAATATGTGGCGAGCCATCCTGAAAAAGGAAAGTACCGAAAACATGTTACGTACTTCATTGCAGAATCGCCATACGTGGATATTCACTTGAAACAAACCGGCGGTCTTGATGACGCGCGCTGGTTTAAGCTTCCCGACATTCTTGAACTCAATTTTTACGACGATATGTTGCCGATTGTCACAGCGGCTGTGCAAACACTTCTTGAACGTGCGCCCGCAAGAACGGGGGGCGCTAGCTAGTATTTTTTGGATTTTCCGCTAATCTGCGGGTATGGACTTCAAGGCATCCGCGGAGAAATTAGGGCTTATATTCAAGAACCTCGACCTATTTGTGGAGGCGGTAACACACCGTTCCTATTTGAACGAAAACCGCACACATGCAGGGAACCACAACGAGCGCCTTGAGTTTTTGGGTGACGCGGTGCTTGAACTTGCGACAACGCGCTTTTTGTACGACAAGTTTCCCACAAAACCTGAGGGCGACCTTACCGCATATCGCGCGGCTTTGGTGAATACGTATTCGCTTGCCGATGTTGCCCAAACACTGGGAATTAACGACCTACTCCTTCTCTCTAAGGGTGAGGCGCGTGACACCGGCCGCGCGCGCCAAATTATTTTGGCAAACGCGTTTGAGGCAATCACTGGTGCGGTGTATCTCGACCAAGGATACGAAGCGGCGGAAGCGTTTCTTGCAAAGAATCTGTTTCCAAAAATTGACGATGTTATTAAAAACCGCGCATGGCAGGACGCCAAGAGTCGTTTCCAAGAAATGGCGCAAGAGAAAAAGGGAATCACGCCGTCATACAAAACCGTGTCTGAAACTGGACCCGACCATGCTCGAACGTTTGTGGTTGCCGTGTGCGTTGGAAACGATGAAATTGCACAGGGAGAAGGAAAGTCAAAACAAGACGCAGAACAAGCCGCCGCACAAGCAGGTCTTGAAAAAACGGGCTGGTAGACGGGCGTAGGGTATAATTTAGAGGTAATGTTGAAACGGCTTGAAATCGCCGGGTTTAAATCGTTCGCCAAGAAGACTATCTTGGATTTTTCGAATGCCACCACGGCAATCGTGGGGCCAAACGGTTCCGGAAAAAGTAACGTTGCTGAAGCGTTCCGTTTTGCGCTTGGTGAACAGTCAATGAAGTCAATGCGCGGCAAGCGTAGCGAAGACCTTATTTTCTCTGGTTCCCATTCTGCGGGACGCTCCAACCGCGCATCGGTAGCTATTGTGTTTGATAACTCCAAAAAACAATTCAAGATTGATTTTGAAGAAATAATCATTGAACGCGCCGTGTTTCGCGATGGCTCAAGCGAATATTCCGTAAACGGTTCAAAAGCACGCTTGCGTGATATTCAAGAAATTTTAGCGAGTGCCAACATTGGAGAAACGGGGCACCATATTATTTCACAAGGCGAAGCCGACCGTATTCTTCTTGCAAATCCGCGTGAACGCCGCGAGATGCTTGAAAATGCACTTGGACTTTCGGTGTATGAATTTAAGAAAGAAGAAAGCAATCGCAAATTGGAAAAGACCGAAGAGAATATAAAACAAGTGGAAGCGCTCCGTCGGGAACTTGCGCCCCATCTGCGTTTTTTGGAAAAACAGGTTGAGCGTCTAGAACGTGCCGATGAATTGCGTCGTGAACTTGAAAAAGAGTGGAGCGTATATGTGGTGAATGAGGGTGCCTATATTGAAAAAGAGAAACAAGCAGTAGCGGTAGCGAAAAAAACCGCAGAAGAACGCCTTGCTCAACTTGGTGCGGAACTGACCAAACTTGATGAAAACGCTGGCGACCGTGAAGGCTCAAAACGTTCTGAAGCAGTGCGTCAAGCAGAACGCAATCTCGACAGGCTCGCAAACGAGCGTGCTGTTTTGTCACGTGAAATTGGAAAAATAGAAGGCGCGCTTGAGGCGGCAAAAAACAGAAGTACCGAAGCCGCAAGAGATCCTTATGCCAAAGTGCCGCGGGCAGATATGACCGCACTGCGTGATGAAATAGAAAAACAAGTAGAAGGTGTGGGTGATACACCCGAAGCGCTACGTGCAGTGCTTTCATCGGTGCGTACTGTTATTCGTGCTTTTTTTGAACGCTTCGCACTTCCGACCGATGCCTATTTGCAGGATGAAGAACAAAACGTATTTGCACTCCAGAATGAACAGAAAAAACTGCTTGAAAAAGATACCAACATTGGCGAATCGCTTGAGGCGTCTCGTAGTGATTTGCAGAGAGCACGCGACGCGGCTCATGCATACGAAGAAGCAAGCCGTGAAGGTAGGCATCACTTGATTGAACTTGCCGACGAGCGTGCAAAACAAGAAGCAGAAGTTGTGCGCCAACAGGGGAGAATAACGGAACTAGGACTTTTGTCTCAAGAGATTGAAACACAGCGCGGAGAAATCGCCGTGCTGATTGGAAGCCGAGCACTCACCGAAGCTGAGCGTGCTGATGAACATGAAGATCGTAGTGTGCAGGAAGCGCGCAAAAAAGCGATTGAACGCTTGAAGATTCGTCTTGAAGAAGCAGGTGGCACTGGTGAAGATGTGCGTACGGAATTTAAAGATGCCACACATCGTGAAGCTTTTCTCGGAAAAGAACTTGAAGATCTTGCTGGCTCTGCTGAAGGACTTCGCCAGCTTATTACAGATCTTGATAGTGAACTTGCGAAAAATTTCTCTGAAGGACTTAAAAAGGTAAATGAGTCATTTACCGAATTCTTTGCCCTTATGTTTGGCGGTGGCGGGGCAAAACTCGTACTTGAAGAACCGGAAGAAGTTGATGAAGACGAAGAAGACGCTACGCATGACGTGCATAAAAAAGACGATCGTTCGGGCATTGAAATTTCCGTGAATCTTCCGAAAAAGCGGGTGCAGTCACTGATGCAACTTTCAGGCGGCGAACGCGCACTTACCTCCATCGCGCTTATTTTTGCGATGAGTCAAGTGAATCCTCCGCCATTTTTGATACTGGACGAAACTGATGCGGCGCTCGACGAAGCAAACAGCCGTCGCTATGGTGACATGATTGAATCGCTTGCAAAGAAATCACAGTTAATCGTGATTACGCACAACCGCGAAACCATGAGTCGTGCAGGCATTTTGTACGGCGTTACGATGGGTGGTGACGGTGTTTCAAAACTTCTTTCCGTGAAATTTGACGAAGCGGTTTCGGTGGCGAAATAACGCACATTGCATCAGGTGAATTTCGGGTGTAGGTTCTGCTAGTGCTAACGCTGGGAGGCTAGCTATGAAAGTGCTACTTCATGTGAAGGGCGATGATGGCATCGCTCAGATCCTTCAACAAGCAATTCAAAACGACGATCGCGCGGTTACGGTGTCACCGTATATGAGTATGAGTTCGGGAAACTTCAGTGCGTTTGCGGATATGGTTTCCAACCACGATGTACTCGTGACGCAGGCGGGACGTGCGGCGGGGCAAACATACGATTCTTTGCGCTCGAATCTGCGCAAACTCCGCGACGCGGGCGTCACTACTAAAATCGTTGTTTTTACCGACGACGATCCGCTTGAGGAAGCCATGCTTCTTGTGGGTGGCGCCGACTACTGTGTTGGTGAACCCACCATGCAGGCAGAAGAACGTATCTTCCTTATCCGCGCGGCAGTAGACCGTGTTGTCATGCGTCACGGCACGGCATACGAAACAGAGGAAAACGAGATACGGATCGGAGGACTGCATCTCAACACCAACACGTGCCTACTTACTGCTGTTTCTCGTGACGCGTTGGTGCGACTCACGGTAACTGAGACAAAAATCTTAGAAACACTCATGCGCCGACCGTCTGCCGCGTATAGTCGCGATCAACTTTTGAGTGCGGCGTATCCTGATGATGTGTATGTTGATGACCGCACCATCGACTCGCACATCAAACGCATTCGTCTGAATAAGTTAAGAAAACTTAACGATGGCGCAGATAAATGCATCATGACACTGTACGGTGTTGGGTATCGCTTCAGTGAAGATGTGGCACGTAAACTGTTTCCTATCGCGTAAGGCGGTACATCCGCCCAAAAGGAATCCGCTCGGCTTTCTTTTTGGGCGGATTCTTTTTATATGGGTGTGGATTACTCACTTATTGCCTGTGATACGCTTTAAAGGTCGACGGGGAAAGGGCTTCCCGTACGATTTCGGCAGAAGCCGAATGCATCAGCCCCAATCAGCAGGTGGAGGTTTTCCATGTTGAAAACGATTACGTTTGCGCCATGTCTCGCTCGTGAAGGGCCAGCGCGTCGCAATGCGACTCCCATGTTTCAACCTCTCTGTCTGAAAGGACGGTGATCATCATCTGGCGTGATAAGCGGATTACAAATCCGATTTCCTAACAGGTAAGCGCCGGCCAGGTTTGGCCTAACTTCGGGGGTGCCGCTTTGCGGGCCCCCTCTTTTTATCCACACGGCGCGGGCGTATCCTTTTAAAGACTTCACGCGTAGTATTCTTTACACCCTAACCACCCCGTATATGGCCGCATTTGAATACTTCAAACAAAATGTAGACAAAGCAGTAACATTGCTCGGACTTTCGGAATCTGAGCGGCAGGCGCTTGAACGGCCGGATAGAATTCTGCGAGCAGAATTAACCATTCCTCTTTCCGCAGGAGGTACGGCAACCTTTCCCGCATATCGTGTGCAATTTAATAACGCGCGTGGACCATACAAGGGCGGTATTCGTTTTCACCCAAACGCGGATGAGGATGAAGTTTCTGCACTTGCCGCAATGATGGCGATAAAATGCGCGGTGGTGGGCATTCCTATGGGTGGGGGAAAGGGCGGCGTGGCAGTGGATCCTAAAAAACTTTCAAAAGATGATTTGCATGCTTTGAGTCGCGAATACGTAAAAGCATTTGCAGAACATTTGGGGCCAGACAAAGACGTGCCGGCGCCGGATGTGTACACCAACCCAGAGATTATGGGTGTCATGCTCGATGAATACGAAAAAATAACAGGACACGCGGCGCCGGCAATGATAACAGGAAAAGCAATTGAGAAAGGTGGCATTCTTGGGCGCGATACGGCGACCGCCGACGGTGCGATTATTGTGCTTGAAGCACTGCTTGCCGACCAGCATCGCGATGTTTCAAAACTGCGCGCCGCAGTTCAGGGCGCCGGCAACGCCGGCGCCCGAGCGGCAGAATTATTAAGCACCAAGGGTGCAAAAGTTGTAGCACTCGCTGATTCAAGTGGCACACTTACCAATCCGAGCGGTATTGATATAAAACGAGTGCTTGAAATAAAAGCAGAAAAAGGGGAACTAAAAGACGCGGGCGAAGTAACGGCTTCGGACGCAGTGATTACCACCGATGCAGATATTTTGCTTCCTGCGGCTCTTGAAGAACAGGTGCGAAAAGACAATGCCGGAGCAGTACGGGCAGACGTCATTGTAGAAATCGCTAATGGTCCCGTTACGCCGGAGGCTGACGCCATCCTTGCCCAAATGCGCGTTGCGGTTGTTCCAGACGTGCTCGCAAATGCTGGCGGTGTTACTGTCTCCTATTTTGAATGGCTTCAAAATCGTTCAACTGAAATCTGGACGCACCAGCGCGTAGAAGAACGACTTACGGAAACAATGCAGGATGCCTATCGCGATGTTGCGGATTTTGCTATCACTCGCAGTGTCACCCTTCGCGAAGCCGCGTACGCTCTCGCGCTCTCGCGCATTATTGATGCGATGAAGAATCGCGATTCTTAAATTTTTGAATGGCGAGCACGAGCCATTGCATCCCAACAATGCTTTGGGTAATGGCGGTAAGCCATAAGTGAAGGGTGAACAACATCGATGCGGAAACAAGAAGTAGAATGCCTGTGGGAATGCTTGAAGAAAGTGGTGGTTTTTCTTTCGCACGAAGCATGGGGATGAGCGTGAGACAGAAGACGATCTGTCCAAACGTGAGTACGTAGTCCTGCCACATGCTACTTCGTTTCTACAAGTCCGAAATCAAGTTCTTTTTCAAATGTTCGGGCGGCCATAAGTTTGACACGAATGGGGTCGCCAAGGGCGTATTCTTTTTTTGTACGTTCACCCACAATGCGGTAGCGTTTTTCGTCGTGAACAAAATAGTCGTCACCAAGGTCGCGGATACGAATCATCCCTTCAGCATGGGTTTCTTTCAGCTCTACATAAATCCCACGGTCGGATACGCCGGAAATGACCGCATCGTATTCGCTTCCAATTTTGTCCGCCATAAATTCTACAATCTTTAGCTTCACCGAGTCGCGTTCGGCTTCTGTTGCCGCTACTTCGCGCTCGCTTGAATGAAGGGCGAGGGATTCAAGTTCTTCCAATTCTTTCTTTGGAACGGTTTGCTGGTGCTCCCAATGCTTCACCATGCGGTGTACGAGCAAGTCAGGATAACGGCGGATAGGAGAGGTAAAGTGTGTGTAGTACTCAAATGCCAAGCCAAAGTGACCGACGTTTTTGGTGGAATACACCGCCTTTGCCATAGAACGGAGTGTTGCTGTTTTAATCAAATATTCTTCGGGCGTTCCTTTTGTTTGTTCAAGTAGTTTGTTCAAGTCGGTACCTTTTACTTTTCCGCCGCTCGTTTTAAGGTCGTAGCCCATGACGCGCAAAAACTGCGAAAGGTTTTCAATACGTTCTGCATCAGGCACGTCGTGCACGCGATAGATAGCGCCGTAGGTAAATTTGTGGGCTTTGGCGAGTTTGGAAAGGTGTTCTGCCACTGCTTCGTTTGCGAGCAACATAAAGTCTTCAATCAGAAGGTTGGTTTCTTTGCGTTCTTTCAGATGTATCGCGACCGGTTTACCGGTCGCGTCAATTTCCACCTTCACTTCCGGTGTATCAAATTCAATAGCACCCTTGGCAACGCGTCGCGCACGGATTTTCTTTGCAAGCGTGGCGATGGTGGAAAGCTCGTCGAACAATATGCCGCTTTTATTGTCGAGCACACCCTGTGCTTCTTCATACGTAAATCGTTTTGCAGAGTGAATGACTGTTTCGCCAAACCACTTCTCTTGCACGTTTGCGTCCGCGTCAAGCACGAATACCGCCGACACCGACAAGCGATCAACGTCTTGATTCAGCGAACACAAGTCGTTGGAAAGCACGTGCGGAAGCATGGGAATCGTTCGATCAACAAGATACACCGATGTGGCGCGGTTTCTGCCTTCCGTATCAATAGCTGAACCGGTTTTTACAAAGTACGAAACGTCGGCAATGTGCACGCCCACTTCAATGTTTCCATCCGGAAGTTTCCGCACCGAAAGTGCATCGTCGAAGTCTTTTGCGTCTGCTGGGTCTATGGTGAATGTGGGAGTGGTTCGAAAGTCACGGCGGCCGGCGGTACCGGCTTCAATAAGTCCCTTTCCGGTTTCTTCAAGCTTCTTTGCTTCGGCTACTACGCCGGGAGGGAAGTCGGGGTGAAAACCCTGCGCAAGTACCAAAGCGCGCATTTCAACGTCGTGTACACCTGCTTCACCGATGTCTTCGGTTACTGTGGCGCGCGGAATTTCTTCGCCTTCTTTCCATCCCGTAAATTTCACCACCACTTTGTGACCCATCGGAAATTCAAAATCGTCGGCGCTGTCTTTCTCACAAATCATAAACGGCACATACATACGTTTGCTGTCCGGAAGAAGAATGATGTTACCTCGCTCGGTCTTACTGAGGGTGCCCACGAATGTTTCGGTGGCACGCGAGATTATTTCCACTACCTTGCCTGCCTTGCGACGGTCTACCATTCCAGCGGGCTGTACTTTTACGACATCGCGCGGAAGGGCAGTGCCAAGCCATTCGCGAGGAATCAAAAGGTCGTTTTCTTTATCAGGGCGTGCTTTAGGGTTGTTCTTTGGGTCAGGGATAGAGAAAAACCCCTTACCGGTGCGGGTTATGGTTATTGGTCCTTCGTACACTTGGGGGTTAGACACGTTGTAAGCATTTTACCGCATACTTCCTTGACCCGCTACCCTCCGTCTGGTATTCTCCCTCCACTATGTTGATGATCCGATTCCAGCGCATTGGCCGTAAAAACGACCCGGCGTTTCGTATTCTTGTGCTTGAAAAGACCGCCAGCCCAAAGGCGGGAACCTATACCGACCTCCTTGGTACGTACAACCCAAAGACCAAGGCGCTCACTGTCGCCGCCGACCGTCTTAAAGTGTGGATGGAAAAGGGTGCACAGCTTTCTCCATCTCTTATGAACCTTCTTATCGCGAAGAAGATTATTGAAGGAACAAAGACACAGGTTATTTCAACGAAGAATCTCGAAAAGAATAAGGCAAAGAAAGAAGAAGAGGCAGCCGCCGCCGCAGTGGCCGCCGCTGAACCAGCACCCGTTGTTGAAGCAGAAGCTCCGGCTGAAGAGGTTGTTCCTGCAGAAGCAGAAGTTCCCGCACCACCAGCTGAAGAAACGCCTGTTGTTGAGGAAGCTCCGGCTGAAGTCGTGGCGTAAGCCGAACCGCGCGCTTTCGCGCGCCATCCTAAATTTATATATCCCTCTATGGAACAAGACCACGCATTTCTCGATTTTGTCGTAAAGGCACTCGTTGATAATCCTGATGCTGTTGTCGTTACCCGCACCGTCGACGAGATGGGCGTTTTGCTTACCCTTACGGTGCACGCAGACGATATGGGCAAGATAATTGGCAAAGACGGCAATACCGCAAAATCACTCCGTACACTTTTACGCGTCGTTGGCATGAAGCACAACGCTCGCGTGAATCTTAAGATCAACGAACCGATTGGCGGTAAGCGCGATATGGTGCGTGAAGACAAAACCGTTGATCAAGTTGTAGAAGAACTTTAAAAATGAAGCGCAACCTTCCACTCATTCTCGTTCTTATCATCATTTTCGGCACTGCGGCGGTATACCACTACCACACAAAGAATATTCAGGAGGTGGTTGTTTCAAAACCGGTACCCGGAGTGTACGCTGACTCTATATTTGGTTTTTCTTTTACGTACGACCCAGCGCTTCCTCTTACCGAAACGACCCTTTCGGACTCACGCGAATTTCCGGGCGCAACTGCAGTAAAAATGATTCAAATAGGTAAAGCTGGTGACGTGCTTGTGTATGAAGTGTCTTCGCCAGGAATGACAGTGACTGATGAGCCCGACGGTCATGCGAGTCCGATCGCACAAACAAAGTATTTTTGGGACACCAATGCAAAGACATGGATGATTGCGTACCCAGAAGGGAACGACACAGGCGCCACGGCAACATCCACGGCAGTGAAGGCGGGCACCACTGTTGGTGGGCTTCCCATATTTAATTCTGGTCGCCGCTTCGATACGCGAATCATTCCGCTTTCACCAACTGCATTTGTGGTTGTGACTACTGGCGGCGGCGCATCATCGGATGCGATTACTGCATCGGTTACGTCAACTAGATAATGATTCGTTTTCACCTTGTTACTCTTTTTCGTGAAGCCTGTGAACCGTATTTGAATGCGTCGATTTTGGGACGTGCGCAGAAGGGAAAAGTAATCTCGGTTTCCTATCAAAATCCGCGCGATTTCGTTGAAGTACCGAAAGCGGCGGGAAAGTTCGCGTATCGCAAGGTAGACGAGCGTCCGTATGGTGGTGGTCCGGGTATGGTGATGCAGGCACTGCCGGTGGTGAAGGCAACCGAGAAAGCGCTCGGAAAGAAAAAAGGAAAGAAACTTATTGTCTGGTTTTCACCAAGCGGTAAGCAATTTACAAACAAAGACGCAGACGCGCTCGCGAAATACGATGACATCGCCTTTGTGTGTGGGCGTTATGAAGGCATAGACGAACGCGCTAAAAAGATTTTGAAAACAACAGCGACCCTGAAAACCTTTGCGGTGGGGGAAGCAGTGTACACGGGTGGAGAAGTGCCAGCGCTTGCGATGGTTGACGCCATAAGTCGTCGTATTAAGGGCGTGCTCGGTAAAGATGAGTCTGTAGAAGAACGCCGCATCGCGGCAAGCGAGGTATACACGCGCCCAGAAACGATTTTGTATAAAAAGAAAAAATACGCAGTACCTCCTGTGCTTACAACCGGTAATCACGCTGATATTGACGCGTGGAAATCTAAAAAATAAAAGAAAAACAGGCGGCCTTGGGGAAGGCCGCCCATCTTCGTAGTTCCTGCTACTTGTTGTTCATCACGAAGGTTGCTACTTCTTCGCGTGTTGGCAAGAAATCAGGTTTCGGTTTCTTGTTCTGTTGAAACGCAAGAAGCCCGTGCGCCCAAAGATGTATATATTTGTCGAGAGACACTGGGCTCGTCACGACACGGGAACCATTGTCGTGACTTACGGTGATCTCTCGCGTCACCATCCACCGAGGTGCATCGTCCGGCAATTTTCTTTTTACCGGTGGCTCGGGTCGCTTCACTGTGACCGAATCTGGAAGTGGCACGTGCTGTCGTACCGGAGCAGGCCTGAGGAACTCCGGTTTAGACGCAGGCGCAACTGCAGACAATTTCGGTTGTTGAGTCTTCTCCCGATCGCGGGCGAATCGCTCAGCAAAGCTTAGTCCGGATGGCGGGGGAGGTTTTTGAACAGGCGGGGCAGGCGCAGTCGTAATCACCTTAGCCGTTGCTGAGGCGTCACCACGAATGATGGCTTCACATTCAACGACCATTGCACGAGTCTGACCAAGCACTGTCAAAGCACTCGCGATCACCTTTGCATGGAGGCGTAGATTGGCCGCCATGCTTGGCTCACGCAGTAGACTTCGCAAGTCAGTGGCTGTGTGGACTAACATTTGAGAAAGTCTGTCCACACGCTTCGCTTTACGCGCTGGTTCATCGCCAACGCGCTCACGAATATAGGTGCCAGTCTGCTTTGCAAGCTCAACAGCTTCTCTGCGAAGACCGTTGAGTGTCACCTTCTTTTCGCGGAAACGTTGTACCAGACGTCCCTGCAACGTCGGCTCCAACTTGGATACTTGGATAGCGGCGGTGACTGGTAGGCGTTGATCTTTCTTCGTGATACGGGGATCAATCAAGGGTTTAAATTGCGCGTCCAGCTTTTGCAAGCTATGCAATTCATACGCCCAGTGAACCGTGATGTTGTAGAGCTTTGCTATCACCGGCATAGGCATGCTTAGCTGGTTATGCAGACGTTCAATCGCATTTGAAATTTCCATATGCGTGTGGCCGGCGCGATTGAAATTCGCAATAGATGCGATTACAAACGGTGCCGCCTCATCGTCGATTTCCACTTCAAGTGCGCGGTATGTCGGCACTGCCTTCAACACCACTGAACGCCACCGACGTTCACCATCAAGGAGTTCGCGATCGCGATGGTCCTGTTCGGGAACAGATCGGATAATACCGGGCATAATTTGCCCAACCTTAACGATTGAGTCGGCAAGCTCTTCGAGATCTGCTTGGTCAAAGTATTCGCGGGGCTGGCCAACCACTGGTCGGATACGTGCAGGATTTATGTCCACGAGTTTGGCGCTTGCCATCGCCCGCTTTACCCGATCAAGAATGATTTCCCAGCGCGGCGCCTCAGTGCTGAGTTTCGCCACGTTATTTGCTGTTGTCGCACTAGTCATTTCTGACACCTCTGGTTCTAGAAGGATCAGGCCACGCGCACTGTATCACATTTTATATTAACTTTAACCACTTTTGCTTTCCCCAGCAGGGCATTGCATCCCGGTAGGTAGTTTGGTATCTTATGAATAACCAGAAAGATTGAGTCGTGGGGGGACTCTGGCGGGCGAACAGGATAGATACAGGGCTTATTTATCAATACGGAGCGGAAAACGCGGTTGCGCGCCTTTTGCGTGCATATGCGTGCGTTTGTTTTCCGACCTTTCATACCAACCACATGCATAAAAAAGCATTGCCGGTGAAGACGTTCGAGGCGTTCCGTGCACCCCTCGTTGATTTTCCAGACCTCGTCGCCCACCAGCGCGGGTCGTTTGATTGGCTTTTGAAAGAAGGCCTTGCTGAGCTTTTCAAGGAGTTTTCGCCGATTCCTGACTATTCGGGAAAGAAGTTTGAGCTCAAGATTGAAGATTTTGAAGTAGGTGAACCAAAGTACGACGAAGAGTTTGCGCGTGAAAATATGCGCACTTACGAAGCGCCTATTAAGGTGTCGGTAAAACTCATCAACAAAACGATGGGTACGGAAAAGACGCAAGACATTTTTCTTGCGGACATGCCGATTATGACCCCGCACGGTTCCTTTATTGTGTCCGGTGTTGAGCGTGCGATTGTCCCCCAACTCGCTCGTTCCTTCGGCGCATTCTTTATTTCTGAGATTCTCCGCGGTAAACAATTCTTCGGTGCAAAAATCATTCCTGCGCGCGGCGTGTGGATTGAAATTGATTCTGAAGCAGACGGTGCTATCTATGTAAAGATTGACCGCAAGCGTAAGTTTCCGGTTACCAACCTTCTCACGGTCTTTGGTGCAGGTGTTGGTGAAGAACTTCTTAAGAAGTTCATTGGAAACAAGGATGCGATTGCCGCAATCCAGACCACCCTTAGCCACGACACCGCAAAGTCTATGGATGATGCGTATGTTGAAATTCACCGCCGTATGCGCGACGGCGATTTGGCGACCCCGGACAACGCTCGCGAATACGTGAAGTCACTTTTTGCCGTTGACCGCTACGACCTTTCAAAGGTTGGACGTTACCGTTTGAATCAGCGCTTCGGTGATCCCCTTACCCCAAAGGCACTTGAAGCTCGTTCGCTTTCCGTTGTCGACCTTGTTCGCATTGTCGGAGAAATCGCACGTTTGAACCAAGACCCGAACGCAAAGGCAGATGATATCGACCACCTTGGTTTCCGTCGTGTTCGTTTCGTTGGCGAACTTCTTCAGGCACGTATGCGTGTCGGTATGAGTCGCATGAAGCGCAACATTCAAGATCGCATGTCGACGATTGAATCGGAGACTTCGCTTCCGATGGCGTTTGTGAACCCCCGCCCATTCCAAGCTTCGGTCCGTGAATTCTTCACCGCCAACCAGCTTTCGCAGTTTATGGACCAGCAGAACATTCTTGCTGAGCTTGAAAACATGCGTACGCTTTCAGCGCTTGGCCCGGGAGGACTTACGCGTGAGCGCGCAAGTTTTGAAGTGCGCGACGTGCACCCTTCGCACTACGGTCGCCTCTGCCCCATTCACACACCAGAAGGTCAGAACATTGGTCTTATCCTTCGCCTTGCCCTCCACGCACGCACGAACGAATTTGGAGTGATTGAAACTCCCTATGCTCGCGTGAAAAAGGGAATGGTAACGGACGAAATCGTGTACTTGAACGCGCTTGAAGAAGAACAGCACGTGATTGCACACGCGGCGACAAAAGTGGACGCAAAGGGACACATTGTTCCAGACAGTATTGAAGCGCGTAAGGCCGCCGAACCGGCAATTGTGACGCGCGAAGAAATTGACTACATTGATACTTCAACGTACCAAATGTTCTCAGCCGCAACTGCAATGATTCCGTTTGTGGACCACGACGACGCAAACCGCGCACTCATGGGTTCAAACATGCAGAAACAGGCAACGCCGGTACTTATTCCAGAAGCACCGCTTGTTGCAACGGGCATTGAAGGACATGCGGCGCGCAACACCGGTCGCCTTATCCTTTCTGAAGACACTGGTGATGTTACTTATGCTGATGCAAAACGCATCACGGTCACTTCCAAAGACGGAAAGAAAAAGGATTACAAGCTCCAAGGGCTTACTCAGACCAACCAAAACTCTGCATTTAGTCAGCGCCCAATCGTTCGTATGGGCGATAAGGTGAAGAAAGGAGACGTGCTCGCAGACGCATCATCTTCCGACAACGGACAGCTTTCACTCGGACAAAACGTTCGTGTCGCCTTCATGTCATGGAGCGGTGCAAACTACGAAGACGCCATCATTGTTTCCGAGCGTCTTGTGGAGCAGGCGAAGTTCACCACCATTCACATTGAAGATTTTGATTGTGCCGTTCGCGACACAAAGCTTGGTGCAGAAGTAACCACACACGATATTCCAAACGTTGGTGAAATGCGTCTTAAAAACTTGGACGAAGAAGGGGTTGTTCGCATCGGCGCGGAAGTACGCCCCGGCGACATTCTCGTTGGTAAGGTAACGCCAAAGGGCGAGACCCAGCTTACGCCTGAAGAGCGCCTCTTGCGTTCCATCTTCGGTGACAAAGCAAAGGATGTGAAAGACACCTCGCTTCGTATGGAAGGTGGGAAGCGCGGCCGTGTTATTGGCGTGCGCGTGTTCTCACGTGAGAAGGGCGACCAGCTTGAAACCGGCATCATCAAGAAAATTGTGGTGACCGTTGCTCAGGTTCGTAACGTTTCGGTTGGTGACAAGCTTGCTGGTCGTCACGGAAACAAAGGTGTTATCTCACGCGTTCTTCCGGTTGAAGATATGCCGTACGACAAGGATGGAAATCCCGTTGACGTCATTCTCACACCGCTTGGCGTTCCGTCCCGTATGAACTTGGGACAGATTCTTGAAATGCACCTTGGTCTTGCCGCACACACGCTTGGCTACCAAGCAATTGTTCCGCCATTTGCTGGTGCAAGTGCTCACGAAATCGCCGATGAACTTGAAAAAGCAGGTTTCCAGCGAAACGGAAAGCAAAAACTCTACGACGGACGCACGGGCGAAACATTCGCACAGGATATTGCTGTCGGCTATATGTACGTCTTGAAACTGCACCACATGGTGGAAGACAAGATTCACATGCGTTCCATCGGTCCGTACAGCCTTATCACTCAGCAACCTCTTGGCGGAAAGGCGCAGAACGGAGGTCAGCGCTTTGGAGAAATGGAAGTCTGGGCACTTCTTGGCTACGGTTCGGCATACACGCTTCGTGAAATGCTCACCATTAAATCAGACGATATCCAAGGACGCTCCGCCGCCTTCGACGCCATCGTTAAATCGGAACCGATTAGCCACGCAGGAACGCCGGCATCGTTCTCCGTACTTACCAACCAGATTCGTGGTCTCGCGCTCGACGTTGACGTTGTTGACGCGCCTGTAGACCCGGAAGCATAACCAATCAAAAAAAATCGTATGCAAAACAAACACCAGACGCGAAAAGAAGATTGGGATGCTATCCGACTCTCGGTTGCTTCACCAGAGCGTATTCTTCAGTGGAGTCACGGCGAAATCACGAAACCGGAAACCATCAACTACCGAACCCAGCGTTCGGAAAAGCATGGTCTGTTTGATGAAAAAATATTTGGACCTGAAAAAGATTACGAATGTTACTGCGGTAAGTACAAAGGTATTCGTTACAAGGGAATTGTCTGTGACAAGTGTGGCGTGGAAATTACCCGCTCCATTGTTCGTCGTGAACGCATGGGTCACATTGAGCTTGTTACTCCTGTAGCGCACATTTGGTTCCTCCGTTCAGTACCAAGTCGTATGGCGCTCGTGCTCGGCCTTTCAGCAAGCGATCTTGAAAAGGTGATTTACTTCGCCGGCTACATCGTTACGAAGGTGCAAGACGACACCAAGAAGAAACTGCTTGCGGAACTCGAAAGCGAATACAAAGCGAAATACAAGTCGACACAGAAAGACGCGGATAAAGAAGCGCTTAAAGAGAAGATGACGCTTGCAAAAACGGAAATCGAAAGCGTGTTTGTTGGTCGTGTGTTCGACGAAATGGAATACCACCACTTCTCGGTGAAGTACGGCACACTCTTTGAAGCAAAAATCGGCGCAGAAGCAATTTACGATATCTTCCGCAACGTAAATTTGAAAGAACTCAAGGAAACGCTTGAAACGAGGTATGGAAAGGCGGGTGCCGCTGAACGCGAAAAGCTCGCAAAGCGTATCTCACTTATTGCAGGAATGATTGCCTCAGGCACTCGACCTGAGTGGATGTTCCTCACCAAGATTCCCGTTATCCCACCAGCACTTCGCCCAATGGTGGCACTTGAAGGTGGTCGTCATGCAACGTCAGACGTAAACGACCTCTATCGTCGCGTTATCAACCGCAACAACCGTTTGAAGAAACTTCTCGACATTCATGCTCCGGAAGTTATCTTGCGTAACGAAAAGCGTATTTTGCAGGAAGCTGTAGACGCACTTCTTGATAACTCTATCCGCAAGGGTGGAGCATCTGGTGGCGCACTCACGCCTTCACAACGCCGTCCGCTTAAATCACTCGCAGACTACTTGAAGGGAAAGCAGGGTTACTTCCGCCAGAACCTTCTTGGAAAGCGCGTGGACTACTCCGGCCGTTCCGTGATCGTTGTCGGTCCTGATTTGGAACTTGATCAATGCGGTCTTCCAAAACATATGGCACTCGAACTCTTCCGTCCGTTTGTTATCGGTGGACTTCTCGCTCGTGAGCTCGCGTTCAACATTCGTGGCGCAGGTCGCTTGATTGAAGACGGCGTTCCGGAAGTGTGGGAAATTCTTGAAGAAGTGATTCGCGGAAAGTACGTGCTTTTGAACCGCGCACCAACCTTGCACCGTCAGGGTATTCAGGCATTCCGCCCACGTCTTATCGAAGGCGACGCTATTCAGTTGCACCCACTCGTTTGTCACGCGTTCAACGCAGACTTCGACGGAGACCAAATGGCGGTACACGTGCCTCTTTCAGAAGAAGCGCAATGGGAAGCACGCGAAGTAATGAGTGCAAACAAAAACATTCTTAAGCCGGGTAACGGAGAAATGACCGTGCTTGCCGCAAAGCCCCAAGACATCATTCTCGGTGTGTACTGGCTCACGAAATTGAATCCAAAGGCTAAGGGTGAAGGTACCTACTTCCAGTCGCCCAATGCCGCGATTCTTGCGCATGAATATGACGCGATTGATTTG
>JBBQUV010000007.1:0-29777 GCA_038212075.1 Minisyncoccia bacterium
CATACAGTTGGTACGTATCGGTTGCGCGTGTTACTTCGCGCACCACCGCGTCGGTACGTGCCCGCATCCAGTAATCAATTATTTCTTTTTTTCCTTCATGCTTTGTATCCTTGAAAAGGTCGTAAAAATTCGCGGAGTTAGAAAGCCATGAAATAGTGCGTGCCGCTTCCTTCACAGTCTTCTCGTCGTAATTTTTAGAATCACCAGCCTGATTCACGCTATACATCCAAAAGCGAAGTGTGTCTGCGCCCCATTTTTCTATTTCTACGTGTGGATCAACCACGTTCCCTTTTGACTTACTCATCTTCTTCCCTTGCGCATCAAGCAAGTGCCCTAAACAAATGACATTCTTGTATGCATGCCCGCGTTTGGTGAGCACTCCAACAGCAAGCAGGGTGTAAAACCATCCGCGTGTTTGATCAATCGCCTCAGAAATATAGTCAGCTGGGTAGGGCACTCGCTTAAAGAATGATGCAATGGATTCTGTGCCACGTTCTTTTGCGCTTTGTGCAAACGGCATTGAACCAGAATCAAACCACACGTCCATAACGTCCGGAACACGTTTCAGTTCTGTACCCTTATCAGAGACAAGAGTAACGCCATCAATATACGGACGATGGAGATCGAGTTCGTACGCTTCATTATGGGGAAGCGGTGTAAACGGTAACGGACGTAGCTCGCCGCGATGTGCGTGAAGCGGGATAAGGAGTTTTTGTGCTTCTTCATTATCCGAGCCGCGGATAATGGCTTCAAGCGTTTCAATACCGACACCGTGCGTGATGATAAGAATGCACTTTCCTTTCTCTTTTGCTTCTACTTCGTAAATAAAATCACCAAAACGATTTTTGGCATCTTTATAACTTTTACCGCCCGGAACCGGTTCGTCGTACCGATGCGTTTTATAAAACGCCATAAAATCCGCGATGGGAGTTTCATTGAAATTCCCGAAATCAAATTCGCGCAGACGCTCATCGTAGCTAATTGCATCAGTTGAAATACCTGCAGTTTCTGCAACAACTGCCGCTGTTTCGCGCGCACGCTGAAGCGGAGACGCGTAGATGTGATCCACGCATTTGTTCTTTAACTGCTCGCCTGCTTTCTTTGCTTGTGCTTTACCGAGTTCAGTCAGTGGGTAGAAGGCATGTATGTCGTTACTCGCAATACCTTTTACGTTATGTTCCGCCTCTCCGTGTCGCATCACAAAATACGTATTGCCGCTTTTTTTCGTGCGTGTTTTCAGTGCTTCAACAGAACCAACAACAACTTGCTCTTTCCCATCTTCGCTTTGCCACACCGGAAGTGGGGTTGCCCAATATCGTTCACGAGAAATTGCCCAGTCCTTCACATTCGTAAGCCACTCCCCCATTCTTCCGGTGCGAATATGTGCCGGTTCCCAGTGCACCTTGTTGTTTTCAGCGACAAGCGTCTGCGCCAAATCCGTCATGCGGAAATACCACGAATCGCGCGCGTAGTAGATAAGCCGTGTTTTACAACGCCAACAAAACGGATAATTGTGCTGATATTTTGCTTTTGAAAAAAGAAGGCCGCGTCCTGCAAGATCTTTGATGATATCTACGGTAGTTTCTTCTTCAACAACTGACTTTCCTTCAAGAAATTCCGTGCCAGCAACATACCGACCTTGCTGGTTTACCAAATGCACTTTTGGCAATCCTACTTTTGAACCAAGCTCAAAATCTTCCTGCCCATACATGACCGCAGTGTGCACGACACCTGTTCCGTCTTCCGTCGTTACAAAATCAGCTGGATATATTTTGTATGCATTTGCGAGACGTTCTTTCTCCTTCCCTTCTGCAAGCAGAGGAAGAAAATCGTAGAGTGGTTTGTATTGTTTCCCGAGAAGTATCGCGGCAAGAACGTCACTTTCTCGTGTCCATCCTTCGCCCAGTACCGATGCTCGTGCGTCAGCAAGAATCACCTTCACTCCCTCTTTCGTATATTTTCCGTACGCAATTTTTTCTCCAATCGCGAGTCCCACATTCCCCGGAAGCGTCCACGGTGTCGTTGTCCACGCGAGCACGTACGTTCCGGGCTCATCAACAAGTTCGAATTTTGCCGTGACGGAAAGATCAGAGACATCCTCATATCCTTGCGCGAGTTCGTGCGAAGAAAGTGGTGTTTCATCTTTTGGGCACCACGCAACAACCTTGTAATCTTTTACGAGTCTCCCGTCGTCTGCAACCGTTTTTACAATTGCCCACACCGCTTCCATATAGGAAACATCAAACGTGAAATAGGCTTTTGTTTCGTCTACCCAATAGCCGATACGATCGGTAAATTTCTCCCAAAGGTCGATGTAGCGCAAAACACTTTCGCGACATTTTTTATTAAAAGCGGCAACGCCATATGCTTCAATATCTTTTTTGTGTGTAAATCCAAGCTCTTTTTGTACTTCAATCTCCACCGGAAGTCCGTGCGTGTCCCATCCAGCACGACGAGCAACGTGGTAACCGCGCATGGTTTTGTAGCGCGGAATGGCATCTTTAAACGCACGTGATTCAAGGTGGTGAATGCCCGGTTTCCCGTTTGCGGTTGGCGGACCTTCGTAAAAAACGAATTCCCCCTTGGGTGCGCGCTTTTCAAGCGATTTTTTAAAAATCCCTTTTTCCTTCCAAAAGGCGAGAATGCGTTCCTCGCGCAGGGCGGCATCTGATTTTTGCACTTGTTCTACCATAATCCTTCTATCCTAGCCCCGTTACAAATGAAAGCCAAGCACAGGGTAAAAAGAAATCGTCAGCAAGCTTGCGCTTGCTGACGACCATGTTCCCCTTACCGGGAGTTACAGGCGAACGCCCGACTAGTGCCACCACGAGGAGCACGTTGTGTGCGCTCGAGTATCACACGCCTCGCGGCATTGGTCTTCTTCGCAAACGCCAGCACGTGCTCCGGAACCTCGTACACTGGTTCCTGATTCATAGTGCCCTGTGTGCCGTTGTTGCGGAACCGTTCGAACGCTTCCACGGAGAGAGTGACGAAGTGCGAGTTGTCCCACTCTTCCTTCTCCTTCGAAGCAAGTTGCTTACTTGCTGTGGTGAAGAATTGAAAGAGAGATTTGCTGAGCACTCGCGCAGCATCTTCCACTTCTTGAACACTCGTTCGACTATCCGGTTTTGGCTTCGACGCCATTTGAACCCCTTTGGTTTCTGTTGCTAACTGGCCCACGAACAGGTGCGACCTGAAAACGACCTTATCACGCAACACTTCCCTTTCGCAAATTACATTCGCTCTGGCGTGGGGATACCGAGAAGCGAAAGGCCATGCTCCATGGTGTTTGCAAACGCCCGTGCGACATTTTGTTTATAGGCTTCTTCCACGCTACCAAGCACTTGTTCCTGTGCATAAAAAGCATTCCACGCACCCGCGAGCTCAGTAAGGTATTGGGTGATGTGTTGCGGCGCGAGTTCATGCTCCGCATGCGCAACCACTTCCGGATAATGCAGAATAATACGTTCAATCGCGTACGGCATTTCAGGAATTTCGTTTTGCCCGCCCTCAGATGCATAGGAAAGAATTTTACGTGCCCGAACAAGTGCGTATTGCAAATACGGCCCAGAATCACCTTCAAGAGAAAGTGATTTTTCAGGATCAAAAATAATATCCTGCCCCGGAGATTGGCGCAGAATCATATACTTCACGGCGCCCACTGCCACCTGCTCGGCAATAACTGGATCAGGATTCTTTTCACCTGCGCGCTTCACCACGTCTTCAAGTAGTTCGGTTGCACTAATGATAGTGCCTTCGCGCGAAGACATTTTGCCAGTGGTAAGACGCAAAAATCCGTGCGGGATGTGTTTTGTTTTTGCCGCAAGAAGCGGCGCGAGTTCCCCGAGCGCCGCTAAAATAACTTTGAAGTAATCACTCTGCTCGGCGGCGGTCAAAATAATTGATTCATCCGATGGAAACCGTTCTTCTTTAATGAATGCCAGCCCCATATCTTTTGCTTCATACAAGGGCGTACCGCGGCTCGTAAGAAATACACGCGTATGCAATCCTACTTTTTCTCCGCGATAAATAACCGCACCATCACTCTCTTCAAAAATACCTTTTGCAAGACCGTCTTTCACCACATCAACTCCGACAACAGCGGCCTCGCTATCAAAAAAGAAATAATCAAAGTGCGTGCCGAGCGCTTTCCATATACGACCAAACGCCTCCATAGAAACGTCGCGACCCTTGCGCCACAATTCCATAAGCGCAGTGTCACTGCCTTCGTATATTTTTTGATTCAGTTCATCTATTTCTTTTTTAGCATCTTCGCTTTCTTCATAGGCACGCGATCCATGCGTGTATGCTTCGCCAATTTCTTTTGCAGATGTCGGTTCGGTAATGCCTTTCTTTTGAAGTGCCCACAGTGCTTTTGCAACGTGTGGCCCTACATCGCCCCCGTAGGTGTCGCGCGCAATGGTTGCTCCAGTGTTTTGAATAAGACGCGCAACCGATTCCCCGATAATGGTGCTCATCAGGTGCCCTATGTGCATTTCCTTAAATGCGTTTGGATTTGAGTACTCAACAATAATGCGTTTGCCCTTCCTTGTGGTTTCTGTTCCCCACGACTTTTCTGTTGCCTCTTTGGTAAGCGTACGCACTGCACCAGTTGAAAGCGTAATGTTTACAAACCCAGCGCCAGCACACCCTACCTTTTCAGCATCCGCGCCAAGTGTTTTTTGCAGACGTTCGGCAAGCACGTCTGCAAGCTCTTTCGGGTTCTTTTTGAGCATTTTAGCGGCGGCCATCGCGGCATTTGTCGCGTAATCACCATGCGATGCGTCACCAGGACGTTCAACAGCAAATGAAACACCGGGGGCGCCGAGCTCAGTGAGTGCGTCTTCTACCGCTTTTCGTATCCGCTCTTCCATACGAGCGAGTGTAGCAAATGTGCAGAATCAGTCGAACGATTCAGGTACGGGGTGGCTTTCAGCAAGATTCTTGATTTCTTCCTTAACCGCTTCCACCGTCGCGTCATCGCGTTTTTTGAGGATATCAAGCATAAGCTCTGCAACACGGGTACATTCCGCTATTTTAAATCCACGAGTGGTGATGGCGGGAGTGCCGAACCGAATACCGGACGGATCCATCGGCTTGCGTGTATCATCGGCGATAGCGTTTTTATTCAGCGTGATGCCTGCCCTATCAAGAAGGACTTCGGCATCATTTCCTGAAATACCGAGTGAACCAAACACGTCTGCGAGAATAAGGTGGTTATCGGTGCCGCCCGTGATAAGGCGCACCCCTCCCTCCTTAAATACATCCGCCATCACTTTTGCGTTTTCAATTACTTGCTTCGCATAGGTTTCAAATGACGGCTGGAGCGCTTCTCCAAAACATACTGCTTTTGCCGCAACCATGTGCATCAAGGGGCCACCCTGAAATCCAGGAAAGACCGATTTGTCTATTTTCTTTGCAAGTTCTGCGCTCTCGCGCGTAAGAATCATGCCGCCACGTGGGCCACGCAGTGTTTTGTGAGTGGTGGTAGTCATCACATCAAACCCATAGTCAAACGGATTTTTCACCGCCTTCCCTGCTATGAGACCTGCAATGTGTGCCACATCCATAACCGCATGCGCGCCCACTTCGCGTGCAATAGAAACAAACTTTGCGTAATCCAGTTCGCGCGGATATGCGGAGTAGCCAGCAAGAATAATCTTTGGCTTTTCTTTCTTTGCCACTTCGAGCATTTCGTCATAATCGATTTCACCCGTCTCAATGTCCTTCATTTTGTAGCGAACAAAACGGAATATTTTAGTGAGATAGGTTACCGGATGGCCGTGCGTAAGATGCCCCCCGTGAGAAAGATCCATACCGAGCACTGTGTCGCCGGGCTCAAGAAGTGCAAAATACATTGCTACGTTTGCAGGTGCACCTGCGTGCGGCTGTACGTTTGCAAACCCTGCACCAAAAAGCTTCTTCGCGCGCTCAATAGCAACTATTTCAATCTTGTCGGTGAATTCTTGACCGCCGTAGTAGCGTTTGCCCGGATATCCTTCGGAGTATTTATTGGTGAGCACACTCGACATCGCTTCACGCACAGCAAGCGATACGTAGTTTTCAGACGGAATGAGTTCAAGTCCTTCTCGTTCACGTTTTTCTTCTCCTTCAATGAGATCGTAAAGTTCTTTGTCTTGTTCTTGTATGTGGTTGTAGAAATCCATGGTGGTGGAGTACGTGAGTAATCAAAGCTGGTAGGTCGCTAGATCATGGGAGTTGTTACGACTGATGCTACCGCTTTTTCAACATCCTTCCAAACATCTTCCTTACTTCTTGACGCATCAATAACAACAGCGTTCGAAAGTGTCTTCGCTGTTTCCAAAAAGCCCGTGCGGATGCGCTGGTGCGATTCCAAAGACATCTGCTCCATCACATCAAGCGGTTTCCCCATCGCTTTCATACGTTCAAATCCGATTGCGGGATCCATATCAAAAATAATCGCAAGATCAATCGGACATTTTTCAAAAATCTTTTTAATACACTCTTCCACGAGCGGTTTCCATGCATACTGTTCACGTCCGTAAATTTGGTACGCAAGAAATGAAACCCACGAGCGATTTGAAATCACTGTTTTTCCGGCCGCAAGCGCCGGAACAATAACTTCTTCGGCATGTTGCGCGCGATCCGCGAGAAATAAAAATAATTCCGCAGGAAGTGAGACGGTGCCGTGCGAATGGTGAAGTACCATGTCGCGAATCGTCTTTCCAAGTGGCGTGCCACCCGGCTCGCGTGTAAAGACAATCTCGTCGCCGTATTTCTCTTGAAGCAGACGAATTTGCGTGTCTTTTCCACACCCTTCGCCTCCCTCTACAACGATGAATGCACCTTTTTTCATAGTGGTAGTATACCCGCATGCGCGCCTATCTGGATATTCTAGACAAAGTAATGAAAGAAGGTGTAGATCGCGATGGCCGAAACGGAAAGACCCGCGCCCTCTTCGGACAAACCATGCGATTCAACCTTTCAAAGGGATTCCCCGCAGTTACCACCAAGAAACTTGCCTTCAAAGCCGTAAAAAGTGAGCTTCTCTGGTTTCTTCTGCCCTCAAGCGACGACAACCGCCTGAAAGAGTTAAACGGCAGTGAGCGCACTATTTGGACCGACAACGCCGAAGCGGCGTATTGGGCACCAAAAGCGAAATTCCCAGGGGATTTGGGGCGTGTGTACGGTATGCAGTGGCGCGATTGGCAAAAACCCGACGGCACCAAGGTGGATCAAATTGCAGAACTGGTTGAAATGCTCAAGAAAGACCCGTATAGCCGTCGTCTTATCGTCGTTGCGTGGAATCCAGGCGAACTCGATATGATGGCACTTCCACCCTGCCATATGTTTTTCCAGTGTTTTGTTGCAAACGGAAAATTGTCACTGTACATGCATCAGCGCTCATGCGACCTATTTCTTGGTGTGCCGTTTAATATCGCGTCCTATTCCCTTCTCCTCCATATGCTCGCACAGGTAACAGGGCTTGAGGTTGGTGAATTCGTACATTCCCTTGGAGACACTCACATTTACCACGACCACTTTGATGCGGTGAAGGAGCAACTCTCGCGTGAACCAATGACGCTTCCAAAACTGTGGCTCAATCCTGAGGTGAAAGACATCGGGAAATTTGCGATGGATGATATTAAACTTGAGGGGTACGAGTCCCACCCTCCCATCAAAGCAAAGATGGCGGTATAATCGCGAAACCCATGGCACTCTCAGACAAAAAAATTCTTGAACATATGGAGGCGGGGACGGTGGTTATTGAACCATTCGTTCGTGAAAATCTTGCGACATCAAGCTACGACGTAACACTCGGCGAGTGGTATTTCCGTGAGCAGGCACCGCAGGCGCATAAAAAAGTGTACAACCCGTACAGCAAGTCTGATACCGCACGTGTGTGGCACACCACGGCGAAGCGCGCGAAGTTTGCAAAAGATGCACTCGCAAGTTTTAATTTTGAATTTGATGGCATTCGTCCTGACGACAAAGTTATTTTGCTTGAGCCGGGTGAAACGATTCTTGCACATACTAATGAATTTATCGGTGGGCGCGAATCAGTAACCACCATGATGAAAGCGCGCTCTTCGCTTGGGCGAAACTTTGTGAATGTGTGTAAATGCGCCGGCTGGGGCGACGTTGGCTACATCAACCGCTGGACCATGGAAATCAGCAACAGCTCCCAGCACTACATTATTCCGCTCGTGGTTGGTCGCCGCATTGCACAGCTCGTGTTTTTTGAAACAGGCCCCATTCTTGGAAAAGACTATGCGGCTACGGGAAAATATAATCCTTATTCAACACTCAAGGAGTTGAAAAAACACTGGAACCCCGAAATGGTTCTACCAAAACTTTGGAATGATCGCGACGTGAAGAAAAAACAGCCGTGGCACAAGAAAGCCCGCTAGAACAAATTCTTTCCGTACAAGACGTGTGCATCACGTACGTGCCTTTACGTACCGAAGTCCCCTTCCGCTCAATCATTGCTCTTCCTAAACAGGCACTCGTTCATGAAATTCCTCCACGGGCGGCACTTGATCCGTTTAAAGAAGCGGCGACCGTAAAAAAGAATGTCGGCGTGAAGAAAGCGTGCGTGTTTTTGCCGGGACGAAAATTTGATGCGGCGGGCACGCGCTTCGGTCAGGGCGGTGGATGGTACGACCGTTTTCTTTCAGATGTGCCTAAAGAGTGGGTACGTATTGGTTTTTGCTTTGACTACCAGTTTTCACCGGAAACCTTACTGCGCGAGCCGTGGGATCAAGTGATGGATTTCGTTTGTGTCGTCGCAAAAGACACTGGTGCACTCACGGTGTACGAAACGAAAGCGCGCTAGTACACTCTTGGTATGAATCGTATTAGTGGCATCGCGGCTATCGGAGCAACTACCCGAGCACTCGGCAAAGATGGCGATTTGGTGTGGGATATTCCCGAAGACTTGAAACGCTTCCGCGCAATTACACGCGGCCACCCCGTCATTATGGGCAGAAAAACGTGGGAATCCATTCCAGAAAAAAACCGTCCTATGCCAAACCGCATGAATCTAGTGGTAAGCCGTAACCCAGAATATGCCGCAACGGGTGCAGTGCTTTGTGGTTCCCTTTCCGAAGCACTTGAGAAAGCAAAAACAGCAGAAGGCGCGGAAGAAATTTTTATCATCGGTGGTAGTTACCTTTTCGAAGAAGGACTGCCAATGATCACTCGACTCTACCTAACCCTTGTTCACGACGATACTCCCGGCGACGTGTTTTTCCCCGAATACGAAAAAGAATTTACAAAAGAAATTGATCGCGAAGAACATCACGATCACGCACCACCATTTACCTACGTAACGCTCGAGCGCTAAAAGCAAAAACCCGCCAACCTTTCGATTGACGAGTTTCCGCATCGTTTTCGTCTGATAGTGCTACGTCGCCGCAAGAGCCGTAAGTTCGTGATGAGCTTCGCGCAGACCGCGAACAACGCGAACTTGCTTTGGTAGATTCGGCGGAGCCTTTACCAATTTTCCACCTCGCGTTACCGCAGGTGGCAGAACGAGGACGGGTATCGTTTCGCTCGTGGCGAGCGGAATGAGTTGTCCATGTTCATGATCGAGCGCAATCTGCGCACGATTATGGTGGTGCATCCGCGAATCGCGTCTGCAGAGGATGATGCCCGAGTGGGGCACGTCGTGCATGCACAGCCACTGACGCGCGACATCTCCCGTGAGGCCGTTGATGGAAACGATCACATAGACATGCCACTTTTCGGCAAGCAGTGTAACCACGTCCACCGCGTCCGGCATCGGAGGCACGAGTTCGCAGAAGCGTTCTTTGGCCAAAGCGGCCATTGAATCGCTGTACTGACGATCGGAAAGCTTGATGGCATTTTTCCCCGCGGTCTTGTGCGGATGATAGACGCCAACAACCGAACTGCGGCCGGCGTAGAGATCCGGACGGATCTTCACTCCGAACGAGAACTCGAGGACGGAGATTTTGCCTGCGCTTGTATCCGCGATGGTATTCACGCTCAGACACAGCGGTTTCTTATCAGTCTTCTTATTGGTCATTGTCCCTCCGGACAGTTTGTTGATTAACGATGCGGGATAGAACATCTACTCCCACCGAAGACCCTAACGCATCTTCCCGAGGTACGCAAATGAAAAAACCTCCCAGAGGAGGTTTTTTCATTTGCACTGATGTCCGTTATTTAACGTCGATACCCATTGAACGCGCCGTGCCTTCAATAAGACGGTCAGCGGCTTCAATAGAACCTGCGTTCAAGTCAGGCATCTTCTGCTCCGCAATGGCACGAACCTGTGCCTTCGTGAGCGTGCCTGCTTTCTGAGTACCGGTCTTTCCGGAACCCTTTTCAAGACCAAGCGCTTTAAGCACCAAACGAGGTGCCGGCGGGGTCTTCATAATAAAAGTGAACGAACGGTCGTCGTATACCGAAAGCACCACCGGAATGATGTCGCCGCGCTTGTCTTTGGTTGCTTCGTTGAACTGGGTCACGAATTGACCGATATTCACACCAGCAGGACCAAGTACGGTACCAATAGGAGGAGCCGGCGTAGCGGCGCCTGCGGGTACTTGAAGTTTGATTTGCTTAACTACTTTAGCCATAGATGATTGTGTTAGGACTCTACCTTAGAGCTTCCTGATTTGCAAAAAGTCGAGTTCAACCGGTGTTTCGCGGCCGAACATCGCTACAAGCACTTTTACCTTACCTCGTTCTTCGTCAATCTCTCCCACCTTGCCTTCAAGGTCTTTAAATGGGCCGTCAGCAATGACGACCGGGTCGTCTTTCACTAGATCGATGGTGTGTTTCGCTACCTCTGCACCCATGCGCTTCATGAGAACCTGCACTTCCTTCTCGTCCATTGGCACGGGAGTAACACCCGAACCGACAAAGCCCGTAACACGCGGAGTGTTGCGCACCACAAACCACGAATCTTCGTCTACCTTCATACGAACAAGAATGTACCCGGGGTAAATTTTTTCCTCTTCCACAAGACGCTTACCGCCTTTCACGCGAATCTTTTTCTCGGTTGGAACCACTACGTCAAAAATCTTCCCTTCCATGCCAAGAGATTCAATGCGCTGTTTCAAATTGCGTTCAACAGCGTTTTCGTAGCCTGCGTATGTGTGAATGGCATACCAGCGTGCTTCGCTGTTTGTGGCGTCGTTTGAAAATGCAGGTGCCGTCTTCGTTTCCATATGCGAATGAGTTAGCGGTTAATGACGTAGTTCACGAGACTCGTAAAGCCGTAGTCGAGAGCACCGAGGAAAATCGCGACAAAAGCGCCTATGCCAATGATAAGTAGCGTGTGCACGATAGCGGTACGGGTGTCAGGCCACACAACGTGCTTTAGCTCTGCCTGGACATGTTTGAGATACGTAATGAAATTCATGGTGGCCAAATTAAAAAACCCCGCGGGGGTTCGTATAAAAGTATGATAGTACGGAGTGTGGAGTGTGTCAAACGCACAAAAACAGCCGCGCAAGCGGCTGTTTTTGTGCGTTATGTCCCCCTACCGAATTTCGTAGGTAATAGAGACGTTCACACTCGTTTCGTTCTGCCCGGCTGGCAAGGATGGTGCGCTCGCAACACTATCAGTCATAGCAGATCCCTTCCCCATCGCCGCATACATCGGCATTGGGTAGTTGCCACCCTCAGAATAGTTTACGATTTGTCCCAAATGCACGCCGAGTTGGCCAGCAAGCACTTCTGCACGCGCTTTTGCGTCAGCTATTGCTTTACCACGCGCTTCATCCGTGACGGTTTGGTCGTTATCAACAATGAAGTTCGGGCCATAGATATTTTGCACACCAAGTGTGCCGAGTGCTTGAAGAACATCACCTGCTTTTTTGGTATCACGCACTTTCACTTCAATAGTTTGAGATACGTCGTACCCAGAAATTTTTGGATTGGAGTCAGTGTACTGCAAGCACGGCATGTTTATGCCGCACGGGCGAGGATATTCATAATGGGGCGAGACGGCATACGATGTTGTCTTTACGTCTACATCGGCGATGCCGAGTTTTGTAAGTTCTGCAAGCACAGAATTTGTTTTCGTGGTTGCGGATGCTTGTGCGCCAGCAACCGTCCCAGCTGTTTCGGTGACACTAAACGTAATGTCCGCAATGTTTGGAATTGCGGTTGCCTTTCCTTCACCGGAAACAGTGATTACGTTTGTAATGGGAGCCGTTGGGCGACCAAGATTCTGTGCACCGCCTATAGTGAGCACGAGCAAAAAGAGTGCGAGTATCCCGAGTACGCCAATAATGGCGATACGGATAAACTTATTGGTTGTCATGTCGTCCCACGTGTTCATAGTGATGCATTAGCGAGTATAAAAGCAGTATAGCGTAGGGCGTAAACCACTATACACGCGGACGAATGAGAATGAACCTTCTTACACTACTCGGGCTGAGGACTTAGATCTTGAAGGGTGCCAAGCATTTTCAAGAGCGCTTTGTGTCCCGGCAAATTAGCCGGAATAAGTGATGGGCTCGTCCATGTCTCCACATTGTATTCAATAACATCAAACTCGAGAACATCATTTTGGCGCGCGAAGAAGTACGAGCTATATACGGTCCCCTCAAAGCGTTCAATCACAACGGTTTTGTACGTACGTGTTCCAACGATAGTTGGTGTGTACACGCTCATATCCTTTGGTGGCATTCCAGAAGGTTCGAGCACGGTATGCTCAAGAATGACTTGAGCACTCGTGCTTCCGGTGGTAATGGGAAAATCGTAAATGGAAATGGTAGTCGCTGGTGTAGAGGAACCAATTTTTTCATACACCGCAAGAAGATTGTGTTCTCCTTCGGAAGAAGCTAAATCTGTCGCTTCCGTATAGCCATCAGGAACAGCGTATGCAAGCTGAAGAGCGTCTGATGAAACGTTCGGTGGTGGACATGGAGTAAACGTGCACGAAGGACCAGTACGTCCTATGGTAGTACCGTCAGGACAAATTTTTGCATCAAGAGTGCAAGCGGTGGCGGTTGTTGCGGGGTGTTCAAGAACAGCGCGGTACAAAAATCCTCCAAGACCCACCACTACAATAAGCACGATTCCTGCCAAAAGTTTCTTCATATCTTCGGATTGTAGCACCGAGCGAATCATGCGCGAGAACGTAGTGAATCTCGTATTTCTTTCAACACCTGCAGTTCCTCACTTTCTTTTGCGACCTCTTCTTGCCGTTTACGATGCGTAAGACGGTTAATTGCTTTTACAATTAAAAAAAGTGCGAACGCGATAATAATGAAATTTAAAACCGCCTGCAGGAACGTACCGTACTGAATGACCGCGTCGCCAAGAAGCGTAAAGGAAAGTTTGCTGAAATCAAATCCACCAATAAGCGCACCAAGAGGCGGTGTCAGAATATTGTTTGCGAGTGCCGTCGTTACTTGGTTGAATGCGGCACCTATTACCACACCAATTGCCAAGTCGAGCGCATTGCCGTGAAGTGCAAATGTCTGGAATTCTCTGAAGAAGTTTTTCATATGTTGGGGCGGGAGGGGTGCATCTAATCTAACCGATTATGTAGGCATACTATCAGACCCTGAGTACATGACGGGCGTGCGGGAGCGTTTAGAACTTATCGCGGCCTATAGGGATTAACCACAATTATCCTTAATGATTTCGGCCAACCCCGCGCCATCCCTATGAATACCCTTAAAGACAGCAAGCGCATAGTAGAGAGCTGTAGCTCTATAAGCGTCTTCGAACTCCACAAACACTCCGCTTCAAGAGACCGTAGCTTCTCCCAGTGAAAGTTTTTACTCGGGAAGACAACGGAGGTAACCCTGGTTAAAGACCCGTTCTCCTGTGACTGGTACCTAGAACTGGCCAAGCCTGGACCGAGATTCAGCAACTCGACCGTTACCCTGGTCCGTACACGCTGCAACGATGGAGGGTACCGAGAGTGGTTTAGCTGCCAGCGGTGTTCTCAACGCGTCGCAATGCTATATCGGGACGATGAAGGCTTCTTCTGCCGTGCCTGCATGAACCTAATCTACTGATCTTAGAAAATAAGCTGCCGAACTATCGCTCCATTAGCTCATCGCCTCCTAAAGTACGAGTCAATGAGTAAGAAAAATGTCAGCAGATTCTATAAAGGGGAGCTAACGAAACAAACCCTCCGCTATGAACGGCTACGTTATTTGATTTCTTTCGGGGCGAGTATGCACGCAGACGACCCTGAAGATATTGAGGGGTCAGTAATGATAAAATAAAACTACCGTGGCTTCCTCTAGAAATAAAAAGTACCGAGTCATCGACCTCTTCGCAGGTATCGGCGGAATGCACTTAGGTTTTGCACAAGCTGGCTTTGAGACAGTTTACGCCAATGACGTTGATGCGAATGCGTGCAAAACGTATCGCAATAACTTTGGTGAGATTGATGAAGAGGACATACGAAATGTTGACCCAGCAAAACTACCTGACTTCGATATTCTGCTTGCAGGGTTTCCCTGCCAGCCATTCTCTATGATTGGAAAAAGGGACGGGCTGGCCGATCCGCGCGGTCAACTATTCAATGAGGTCGTTAGGTTCCTAGACGTAAGAAATCCTCGCGCGTTTGTGCTTGAGAATGTTAAAAACTTAATAAAGCACAACAAGGGTGAGACTTATCGCTTTATCAAGTCAGCACTTGAGAACGCAGGATCAGGGTACATGGTGTACGAGACGATACTCGACTCTCAAGACTTTGGAGTTCCTCAACACCGAGAACGCACATACATTGTCGGCATACAGAACCCTCACAAGGACTTTCCATTCCCTATTCGTTCAAGGGAACATGGCCTCACTCGTGTAAAGGATATTTTGGAGAAGAAAGTTCACGACAAATATTACCTTTCTCAGAAGTATCATGACGGTCTAATGGCCCACAAAGCGCGACATCAGGCCCAAGGCAGCGGCTTCGGCTGTCACATACTCGACCCGAAAGGCGTTTCTCACACTGTCGTGTGCGGGAATATGGGAAGAGAGCGCAATCTCATCCAAGACCGCGCGATCACCATAAATCACCAAGGCATACGGAAGCTCACAGAACGTGAATACGGACGTCTCCAGGGCTTTCCTGACTGGTTCAAGATTCCGATCTACCCTACACAGGCTTACAAGCAGTTTGGTAATGCTGTGACCGTTCCAGTCGCAAGAGAGGTTGCTCGTGCATTAAGAAAATATCTCCGGCAACAAGACGCTCGATTGCAGAAACTGCCAACGTTGCAGTTGAGTCGTTCCCCGTTTTAGTTGCTGCCTAGGCCTTCTTCCCGCGAGTGTATTTTTGAAAGCATCCGAAACAAAGCGTGTCCTTTGTTTTAATTACATACAAATCTTTGCCATATTTGCTTCTTGCTTCAGCTCTGCTAATCCCACAGCGTGCGCACTTGCTTCCGCTAGAAAGGATGAACTCCTCTCGTTTAGCAGTGGTGAGTAGCGGGGCACAATTCTCGCACAAACCACTTGCAGCATGTGGGACCGTTGTTGTGCCACAGTTTTTGCAAGCGACGTAGAAGCGACTCCACTCGTAGTTTTTATAATGGCCCATTCGCTGACCAGAACCCGAGAGAAAACACTTGCGACAAAGAACGCTTTTATCTTTCTGAATGTAGAAATCCCTGCCGTAGGTTCTCATCGCATCTGGCCTTGATATGTGACATACGTCACATTGGCTTGAGTGGTCGGCAATAATCTTTTCTCGTATGCCACCCCTATACTGCCCTGCGCACTGCTCACATTCTCCACGCCTCACATGAGGATAGACTGTTGAGTTACAAACCTTGCAGGCGTCATAATACCTACTCCATCGGTCTTCTTTTATAATTACGGGTTTAACTGGCTTCTTTGAGTCTTGAGCGTTCTTTCTTATTTTTGTTTCTTCTTCAAGAAGAACGTCGATGTCCATGACAATTCCTTTGGTGACGGACTCATTTATGGCCATTGCATGGATCGTCGATAGCACCACCTGACGTATTCGCTCTCTGGAGAGCTTAAAGACCTTCGAGATGTTCTGTAGCGTAAGACCTTCACGATACATCTCGAGCACCTTCATATTCCTTCGGGGATCACTCTTTCGCGAAGAACCAGCCTGTTCGCCTTCGAAGATTGAATGTGAGCCATCGCCTCGGCGTACAGCTTCGCGTTCATTTCTTTGAGTTCAGCCTCTACTTTCTGCTTGCGCAGCTTCAGGGCTTCTGCAAATGCAATGGGTCCAGTTAGTGATTCGAGGATACTGGGGTCTTTCGTAACCTCGTTTTTCGTCTTATTTACTGCGTGAATGACAGTTGTGTGGTCCCGATTCCCGATGAGCCGTCCGATCGCTGGAAAAGACATTCCTCCGTATTCGCGGAGAATATACATGACCATGTGCCTAACCCGTACCACGTCCACCCTGCGAGTGTGTTCTTCAAGCTCCTCCTTTGAGGAATCGAAATAAGCTGCAAGTGCTGCAAGTACGTCGTCGTTGCCCGACGGCTCGAAGAGAGCTAGCTGGGTTTCAGAGAGGGCTCCTTTCGTGTCGGTAGCGGCCATAAGCATTTTTACTTGTCAGCGGCAGTTTCGGGCACTATGTATGTTTCGTCAAATAGGAATTGTTCGAGGTCATCATTAGCGCTCTGGTGGGTTTTGCGTACGACTTCCTCTACAGTTCGATCTACCGTAGCTGCATTGAAGTTCTGGAGATCCCTCTTTTCAAGATCGTAGAGTGCTTGCTTCACGAATATGTCGACATAGCGATCAAATAAGTATGTCCTCCACTGAGGTGATTCAGACTTAAACTTATCTAGAACCTTAGAAGCGACAGGACTCGAGGTATTAATCCAGAAGATATTTGCGCGTAAGTCTTGTGGTCGCTGATAGACCAACGGATTGCGTTCACCGAGAATAAGCGGCTCGCCAGTTGGACTAAGCGGATCGGCGTTATAGCTAGAGAGCAGAACCTGCGGGAAGGACTTGCCCTTATCGCTCTCTTTCTCAGCAATGACAGCAACGATCATTGTTGCAGTGTGCTTATTGTCGGTTGCCGTTATTGTTGCTTCAGTCCCAACCTCAATGCCTACAACGCCCACGTTTATGAAAGCAATTTCTTGACCACTTTCGTCGGTTTTTAAGTACTCAGACTTTACATGATGCTTTTCTGACTCAACGTTCACATTCTCCGAGTCAGAGGAAACGAATATAACAGCACCTACGGGGAGGGTCTGCGGAACGGTCACCTTGAGAGTGAGGTTAGTTGATTTCCCGACTTCAATCTCAGCGCGTGGATATTTGAAGTCGAAACCATTAGGCGGCGGAAGAATGCGCGTTTCGGGAGTCGAGTTCTGTTCGCCTCCCTTCCCAGCGCCAGTACCAGTGCCAAACACGTCCGACATAATCTTGCTCATGTGCTTGTTTTTCCAAGCATTGAGCACGTCATTGAATTTTGATGTTATATCCTTCTGGTTCGCTTGCTGCTTCTCACGTTCTATGGCGATGATTTCGTTAGCAAGTTTGTCGACCTCAGATCCAATCCACTGAAGAAGTGCTTTCGTTGTGCTATTTACCGCTAGTTTTGCACGATCGTTAGTAACGCAGTCATTACTCTCGTCTTCGAGAATGGACGCTTCGTTTTCTACTGCGGGACCAAACTCACCATAGATAAACGCGGCCGCTGGGAAAGTGTTCACGAGTTCTTGTAGAGGATACGAACCTATGACTCCTATCTCTCCCAGAATATCTATACGGTTAAGCTCCCCAAGATTCGTTCCTGGCACCATAGCTTCTGACGAAGTCCTGAGAACAAGCCTGCCTGGTGGATACTTCTGATTGCTCATCACGACAGTAACTTTTTCAGTTCCGTGCGTGGTAGTAAGTTTTTCAGGAACCTCGATAACTCTTGGTTCTGCAAACTTATCGAGAGGCTCAAGCTCGCTCGGTCGCAAACGTGTAAAAAGGAGTTCGTCGTTATGAATCACTGCGACGTTGCTTCGAAGAATGATTCTGCGAGACTGCGGGTGATCCTTGAGTCTTCCCATCTCACGAGCAACATTGAATTTACCTTTCACTCCTTCTGGACCTATACCTTGGACGACAGTGAAGCCAGTTTCTCCATCAAGGATTTTCTTCTTCATCTGTACGGGGACGATGCTGGTGATCTCCGCATATTCAAGTGCCTGCTTAGGAGACATCTTCTTATCTTCGTACCCCTCAGCTGGACCATAAACTCGGTTTTCGTTGAAGCCAAAAACGTTAAGTAGTCCTTCTTTGTAGGTAATGAAGCGAGACTCTCTGAACATCTGACGCATATAGAACTTACCTCCATTCCCATGGCCACCAAATACCTTCTTATTGGTTTTATTGCCGCGCTTTGCGGCGTTGGGGTCACCCCAACGCTTGAAAGACTTCTCAATATCCACGCTACTCATTCCAACAAAGTCGACGCACTGAATTACTGGGTAGGTCATGCCTCGATCAAGGAAGCGGAATATCACATGATGCTCATCTCCTTTAAAGTCGTTTCGGAGGTACGCATCAACCGAGTTTTTTAGCCACTCTGCCATTCCCTTCACATTATCGAACTTGAAGTCGTTTCCTACGATATCGAGAAAGTGGTCATCAAATACGTTTGCGACTTCTCTTATTTTGATTTTGTTGGTGGCCATAGCTGGATTGTTACGAGTTAAAGAAATCCATGACGTTCTTATTCCTCGATATCAGGAAGTCGTGATATTCAGTCACTTTCGTGGCGGTATCACTATCATCATGTTGTTTCAACTCTTTATGCACCGCTTCGAGTGTACTCAAGCGACCGAGAACAGAGTTCTTCTGAGTACGAACTGTTACCCCAAGATAGTCATAAAAATCATTGTCGGTGAGTTTCTGTGTCTCTCCCTTTGTAAAAAGCTCGAATCCTTCAAGAGCTTTAATGCGAGCAAGCTCTATTCCCGCGTTCCTAGAAAGACGGTCCTTAGATGTTTGTTCTCCACCCACCCTTCCTTCAGAGAGCTGTTGCGCGTACTCCAGTCCACGCTCTGTGAGACCAAACACTTTGCTGGCTGCGTTAACATAGCCTTTCTTTTTTGCGTCGTACAAAGGCTTGTGAATCATATCGCCCGAATCTGGATACTCGGGATAATCCTTGAGATGGAAGTCGTGCGGATATTTCTTAAACACTCCGACCACGATGGCTTCATAACGAATCTTTACAGACTTTCCTTCTCCATGCTGATACATGAAAAGAAGAATCTTTTCTGTTCTGCTCAAGCTGGTGGGTGTGGTACTCATAAGCGTTATAGTCGGAACTTCTCGTTTTTCTTCGTGAAATTGAATTTAGCTTTGGCCTCCTTAACCTTCTTTTCTATCTCGGAGAAAATCTTGTCGATGTCCTTTTCATCGTAATCGTAGAGCTGTCGATTGGAGCAGTTACTCAAAACTTTTAGACGGTAAATAACCTCGTTGGTGCGAGTTGTAGCTAATTTCTTGAATCGGTCTCGGTTATCCATAGTTTGTAGTAGATATTATACAGAAAGAATGCCTGTGTAACATACAGGGCGTATGTTACATCTATGCAAAAATAATGCAAGAGGGTGGGGACAACCGCTACTCCAGCCCCAGATTATTAGTTATCTGAGTATTTCCCGCCTTTTTTCTTTTGGACTAGATTCAGCACTTTTAAGGGCGACTACAGGGAATCGAACCCTGATCGAGAGCTCCACAAGCTCCAGTGTTAACCGTTACACCATAGCCGCCATGAGTGTGCCGTTTTGTTATACCACTTGCAACGAGGGTCTGCTAGGTGCCCGCATCGTCATTCAACGACTCAACGAGTTGTTCGTATTCAGCATCCATAGTCACCATAGATTATTGGTAGGAAGGATTTTCTTCCTTAATACCGGACGTATGGTTTGCAAGCAAAGCTAGTGCAAACAAAAGAGATGAGAGTCGATTCATATAGGCGCGGGTAGGGTCAGAAAGCGTTCGCAGTCCTGCTACTTCAACACCGGACACACGGCGCTCTGCGCGGCGGGCAAGGGTGCGAGCAACATGAAGCAGCGCAGATAGTTCCGTACCCCCCGCAATAGAAAACGCCACGACGGGCGAAATTTCTTTTTCAATCGTGTTTACGATGGCCTCAATATGTATCACTTTTTCTTGTCCAAATCGTTTATCCGACCCAGCAATTTCTGCCTGCACAATAAAAAGTGTTTCTTGCACATCACGCAAAATAGCGGACGTGGCGTATTCCTTCCCTTCTACGACAACAGCAGAATCTTGCACTTGCCGCGCTCGCACTTTTGTAAGTCCAATAAATGAATTGAGTTCATCGAGCGTGCCAAGACACTCCGGAAGTTCGGAAGATTTTGGTACTCGTTCTTTTGAATCCAGTACCTTTGTCGTTCCGCCATCTCCTTTTCCGGTAAAAAGCGCCATGGGTGCAGAATACCATCCGTCTTTACAGGTATAAAAGAAACCTCGCGAACATGCTTACAAAGGCATGCCTAGATTCTGCAAAAATTTACGAAACACGTAGAGGCGGTACCAGAAAGAATTGAGAACAACATCAAAGAAAGCGCTGTGGCGTACTTCCCTGCCGCCAAAACGGCGCTTGAAGCGCGTAAGTCCTTCCCATCCTTTTTCAAGATGTTCGAGGGTTGAAATGCCGCCAAAAGTATAGGAAACACAGCCAGTCCGCTTTGCGTAGAAGATTGCGGCACGCTGTGCAAGATAATTAGGAAGGCGCGTTCGCTCGCTATCGCTTGAACACCCAAACACGTGATGTGCGATTCCGGCAAAAACAATAATCAAATCCACTACGAGTATTTCTTCGCCATACCGCGCAATCGAAAGATACGAGCCCTTCGCTTCAGTAAGCGAAGCAAAAATACATTCGTAGTATTTCTTTTCGTGGAGGTGAAAATGGTCACGCTTCGCGGTAACGCGCATGAGTTCGTAAAACGTTTCAACATATTTCGTAAAGTCGCTCGTAACTATTTCCGTTACCACGTCTCTTTTCTCTGCGGTGCGGATGGAGTAGCGCGTCTTCTCGTGCATGTTGGCAATAAGTTCGTCTTCCGTCTTATCCAAGTCTAAATACCACTCTGCACGTGGCTGGAAATACGCGCCATGATACGTGGACGCGGGTGCTTTTGTGAAAAAAGGAGTGAGTATTTTTTCGTCTGTTGTTGGAAAAAAATCGAGGCGCGCAAATACCGCGCGCTCTTCGCCCGCAATACGTGTTATCTCTTTTTTAATTGCAACGAGTGTTTCGGTTGAAGTGTTTTTTACAACGGGACCATAGGGAACGTACAAATATGTTTTACCCCGCATAAGCGGATACCGAATGATTTGAAAATACACATTGGCTTCTCCATGCTCTTCACCAACAAACCGCCGTACTTTTCGGTGAAGTGCCGTCTGCCACGCACCATAAAATTGCGCTTGGGTGAACGGGACACCTGGAGCAAGCGTTGCGGGGTCAAAGGGTTCACTTTCAGTAAGTTCGCGAAACGTGAGCATGGGGGTAATTGTACACGGAAGGGTGGCGAGTACACTTCTCTCTCACAAAATATCGTCACTCTTCCCTCTTGGTCACGAGTCACTAAGTATTTTGCTCCGCACTGCTCGCAAACTACTAAGTGCTCTCGACCCCGCCTCGAGCCGACGCTCTCCGGCTTTCGAGTCCTCACGCAACGTGCCCCGCACGTTGCTTCCAGGCACAAAAGCAAAAACGCCTTTCGGCGTTTTCGTCTTTTGTGCCCAGGAGAGGACTCGAACCTCCAAGCCCTTGCGGGCGCTACCACCTCAAGGTAGTACGTCTACCAATTTCGCCACCTGGGCAGGTGCTTCGTCACTATACCGACTCGCCCTATTATTTACAAACAAAAACGCAGTTACACTACGACTTCTGCTTTTTCTTCTACTGCTTCTGGAGCAGTTTCAACCGGAGTTTCCTCTACCGGTGCAGGAACTTCTTCGGCAACGGGTTCGACAATAGATTCGTCAGTGACAACATTCATCATGCGCATATTGCGAAGCTGGCGACGCACTTCCTTGGAAGCCTTTTCGCGAATGAAGTAGAGTTTTGCGCGACGCACTTTGGAGCGGCGAACGATTTTGATGCTTTCAATAGCTGGAGAGTAGAGGGGAAAGATTTTTTCAACACCAATACCGGACATGATGGCGCGAACCGTGAAGGTGCTACCCGCTTCAGTGCCGTGTTTTACCGAAAGCACGAGACCTTCAAACCCTTGAGTGCGAGCAGTCTTAATAGTCTTCTCTTTCTTGTCAGCACCCTTACCCTTTTTGACCTCAACAATCTTCTGCTCAACGCGCACAGTGTCGCCCGCGCGAATGCCAAGCTTCGCGCGTTCCGTTACTTTTACTGGAGAAATCACCTTGTTCATGTCGCGCCACTCTACCACGACCCTTATAGAGAGGCAATGAAGGCGTCACCTCCCGAAAACCGCTTAAGTGCTGGGACAAGTTCAGCTGGTACTGGAGCGACAATTTCCATCCGACCACCTGCTGGAAGTGGAATATCAAGAGAATAGGCATGGAGACCAAGGCGACTAAACCCAAGATCCGCTTTGTGATTTGGAGCGTATAAAGGATCCCCCACGATAGGATGATGAATGGCCTTTAGGTGCACACGGATTTGATGGGTACGGCCTGTTTCTGGCATCACTTTAATAAGTGCGTGGCCAGTAGCTCCCACCTGCACAGGTGGCAAGCTTCCAATGACTTCATACCGGGTAATAGCGTCACGGAGCGTTCCCTTTGCTTTTGGCTGTGCGGAACGTAAACGAAAGTCTTTGCGCGAACGCCCGATGGGAAAATCAATGACTCCCTTCTTTTCCTTGGGTATCCCGTACGCAAACGCGAGGTACGTTTTTTTCACCTCTCGCTCATGAAATGCATGTTTCAAAAATGCGTGTGCTTCCGGAGTTTTCGCAAGCACCAACACACCCGACGTATCAACATCGAGACGATGCACTACACCAGGACGTGCAATTTCTGTTCCGTCCTTAAGTCGCTGTGTCTCCCCCACTTCTTTTGAGTCTGGGTAGTGGGTAGCAAACCAATCAGCAACGGTTTCTGCAGAACTCACGCCGTCAGCGTGCGTCATCACCCCTGCCGGTTTCAATACCGCAACAAGGTCCGCGTCTTCATAGAGAATAGGAAGTTCCATTTCCTCACCCTACTACCAAGTGGGCAGGGTGGCGAGCGGGTGCGCGAATAGTTTATTTTCCGTGTCGGCGTTCGCGTCCGGCAAATTCAGTAAGAATGGAATGAAATTCTTCTTTTGTGAACGCCGGCCACATCGTGTCGGTAAAAAATAGTTCACTATAGGCGGCCTGAAAGAGAAGGAAATTTGAAAGACGCTTATCCCCACCGGTACGGATAATAAGATCAGGATCTTTCATTCCACTACTCCACATGGCATTTCGAAAATCTTCTTCAGTTATCGTCTCTCTTCCCTCTTTTGCCACACGATTAACCGCATCCATTATTTCCGCGCGGCCGCCATAAGAAATAGCGATTTGCACGAGCATCCCCGATTTGTCCGCACTTTCCGTTTCCAGTTTTTCCATAAGAACGCGCAACTGCGAAGAAAACTTCTCTTTCTGCCCGATAAATCTGAAACGAAAATCTTTCTTGCTTAATTCGGCAAACTCATTTTCAAACGTGTTTTTGAAAAGCAACAGTAAGTACGCGACTTCTTCGGCACTTCTATTCCAATTTTCGGTAGAGAACGTGTAGAACGTTACTTCTTTTATGCCCGCCTCGCTCGCCCACTCAATAGCGTCTTTTACTTTTTGGAGACCACGTCGGTGCCCTTCCAGGGAAGGTAGCATGTTTTGTTTTGCCCATCGACGATTGCCGTCAATGATAATTCCTACCGCCTGTGGCGCATTCATGCTCATTCTCTGTTCACAACACTCTACCAGTACAAAAGGTTACACGCTTGTGATTTCAAACGATGTGTAGAGGTCTTGCGACGGTTTCCACGTCACCGAAATAGTTGTAACGAAAGCAAACAATGGTCCTTTATGAAGGTGAGCAAGAAAAATCAACAGTGTTTCTTTTTTCCCTTCGGCAATTACACGCACGGTTTTATCTGGCATGTTGGTGACTTCACCTACAATCCCAAGATTGCGCGCATTCTTTTGGGTAAAGTCGCGATAGAGCACCGTCTGTACCCTTCCCGAAATCACAGCCTCAAATCGTTCCATACTTCAAAAAATACCGTATATGCGGTAGTCTGGCTAAACGTGCGATACAGAGATGCGCGGTTAGCTCAGTTGGTAGAGCAACTCATTTACACTGAGAAGGTCGGGGGTTCAAGTCCCTCACCGCGCACTTGAGAAAGCGAAGCGAACGAAAGGCCGATGAGGACTTGAAAGCCACAGGTGCGACGGCACCGAGGCGGGGTAGCGGAATTTTTCAGCAGAAAAATATGCGTGACCAAGTCCCTCACCGCGCACCCAAAGACAAAAAGAAGACGCCTCTCTCGGCGTTTTTCTTTTAGTGGGCACGAGAGGATTTGAACCTCCAAGGGTTGCCCCATACGGTTCTGAACCGTACGCGTATACCGTTCCGCCACGTACCCCGTGTGCCCTCGGTAGGAATCGAACCTACATAGCCGGCTTAGAAGTCCGGTGTTCTATCCATTGAACTACGAGGGCGTTCTTCTACCCTACTACCAAGAGAGTGAGTGGGAAAGGAGCCATACTCCATTTTCCGAACGAGCGTAGGGAGAAAGCCGAACATAAGGCTTACCGCACTATTTGGAAGGATCAATGAACTGATAGATGCCGCGATAATTTGTCTCTTCGGTTGCGCGTTTTTGAAATACTGCGCGGGCGGTATCAATTGCTTTCGTGTCCACCGTAAGCACCGAAGTGTTTTCGCTTGTGGCCGTTTCGCTATTTGCCACTTCAAAATACGTGAACGCATTCCATAGAATACTGGCCAGAAACAACACCGCAAAGCAAACGAGAAGTGCGAACCAGTCGCGTGACGGATGTATATCTTCGCCGTACTCAATATGTACGCTAGAAATAACTTTCTGTTCAACGTCGGTAAAAGAAGTCATGGTGTGGTGGTTGCTGTTTTTACTGGCACCGTAGACGACGCGGTACCTATTTGAAGCGTAAGTGCTCCACTCCATACGGATCCGACCTTTGGATCGGTGCTTGGGTCACTGCTAAGGGTGAGCGACGTTGTCGTCACGTCGTAAGGACTGTATTCAATAAGCCCGACGGCACGCACTACCGCATCAAAGGTACCTGAAATACGGAGTGCGAGTTCAAGGTGTTGGCGCGGAAGCGGATTGGTGGACACGGATACGATGGTTACTTTTGCACCGACAGACGAACCAAGCGTTTGCATACCCTCAAGAAACGGGACGACATCGGCAGTTTTTACAAAGTACCCTTGTATGGTGCTTTCTTCCGTAGAAAGTTTTGTCAGTTCTTTTTCAGCAACAATAGTTTCTGCAAATGTTTTATTTTTGGTGGTGATATCTGACGCGAGTGACGCAACCTCGCCACTCACACGCATAAGCGTGTTGTTCCAAAACAGATACACCGAAAGAACAACAGCAAAAAAAATCGCGGCAATAACGAGGTGGTAGTAGGCGCGGTTCATGGCGTGAAGGTTCCCGAAACAGTGAGGGAAAAAGCGATATTAGATTCTTGTGCGTAGGAACTAATAGGCAAATCCACTCCCGTCACAAACGGTAACGCTGAAAGAGTGTCATTAAAGGTATGAAGTGCCTCGCGTGTAGTTGCGGTACCTGAAAGTGATACTTTCCCGCTTGTTGCTCCCGCGGTTGGGAACGCAACCGTGATATTTATAATGCTTATGCCTGGGTGTGGTACGGCAAGCATGTTGCGTACGGTACCGCTGGTAGAAGGAACAGTTGAAAGTCGAGACAGGTACGTCGCGTCTCCCTTAAGGGAAGAAAGTCGAGCATGTATTTCTTGTTCTTTAGAACCGGCAAGGCGTGCATCTACTTCAGCAAGTGAGCGCGTCTCAACATCTTTTTTCTGTAGAAGAGCGAGATAGGACGGAAAAAGAAAAATGCCGTGAATAATCGTAAGAATCGCGAGGAGGCACACCGTAACCGTAGCAAGACGGATGAAGTAGCCACGCCGAAACGCGTTTACTCGATCTTCAGGCAAAAGATTGATGAGTTTATGGGACATATTGTCGAAGCGCGAGCCCGATGGCAGTTGCATACGCAAGTGACTGCATATAATCAACCGGTGGAAGCCATACGTCACGCGAAGCAAGGTTGGTGAACACATCACCAAGACGGACAGGAATCTTGAGCCCTGCGGAAAGATATTCCGGGAGCCCCTTCACGGTCGCATTACCGCCAACCAAAATAGCGCGCGAAATGGGTTCATGCGTACCCCCCACCACATCGTGTGTCTGCCAATAATCAAGACGCCGTGCAATTTCTTCGCGAATAGCAGACACCGTTGAAAGCATGGCGGCGAGATACTCTTCATTACCCTCGCTCGCAAGGAGTCCCCTATCAGCCTTCACCTTCTTTGCCTCTTCTTCCGTAACGCCAAAGTGTTTTTGCACCGCAAGCGTAAGCGCATGCCCACCGATATCAAGCGTGGTGGCATAGCGCGGAAGGCGTTCCACTACCACCAAAAGTTTTGTAGTGGTTTTCCCAATATCAATAATGAGTACCGTAGAAGGGTCGCCGGGTGGCAGGAGTGCGCGTGCGATAGAAAAAAGCTCGCTTTCAATGGCACGGACGCCAATCCCTGCCTCATCAAACGCTTGGAGTGACTGCGCAATGAACCGACGCGCGTACCCAACCGCGATAACGTGTGCAGAATCACTCTTTATTCCCGCAGGAACGAGGTCATACGCAATCTCTGAGGGCGCAAGTGGCACAAACTCGTCAATTTTTTGCTCAAGAGCGACTGCCCATTCTTTTTGCGTTTTACCGGGGACATCCGTTTCAAATAAATACGTTCGTGACTCTGGAAGGGCAATGTTGGCAGTCGCGATACCCTGCTGTTTTGCGAGATTTTTAATGCCTTCAGAAACGGCCGCAAGATTCGTGATGTCGGCTGACGTAAATGCACCGGCAGGGAGACGCTCTTCGCCGTATTTAGTGAGTTCAAGCCCGTGCGAACGTTCTTCAAGTACCGCAAATTTTATCCCGCTTGCAGAGACGTCGATGCCCGCCGTAGGTAGCGAAAGATATTTCGGAGGAGCGAAATTAGTTCGAAAGAAGTTTTTCGGCGAAACAAAGGGCATATACCCTAGTAGTATACCGTGCAATACGAAACACGATTACTTAATGTGCGGCAGTTCCTGGTGGAATGGGGCGATCGGGAGTGAGAAAGGCAAACGTGTCTTCATTCCCCACCGCAAACAACATGCCGTTACTTTCAAGGCCTTTAATAGTTCTCGGTGCGAGATTCGTAGCAAACGCTAGTTGCCTGCCAATGAGAGACTCCGGTTCAGGAACGTATGCCGCAATTCCTGAAACAATTTGGCGCGGACCGGACTCTTCTCCGAAATCTACAGTGAGGCGAAGTAATTTGTCGGTTTCCGGTACGCGTTCAGCAGTTTTAACGGTTCCAACCTTTACTTCTACTTTTGAAAATTCTTCTATTGAAATTTTTGCGTTATCCATGCTTACGTGAAAGATAGCTGGTAAGAATAAGTGCGGCGGCAGAGGCGTCCACATCCGCGCGCTCCTTCGGAGCGCGCGTTTTCTCTGCCGAATCATATTGTCTGCGCGCTTCGGCAGTTGTGAAAACCTCTGATTCGTAAAATACCGGAAGGCCGGAACGTTCTGCAAGAGCGTCACCAAACGCATGCGCATCTTTAGCAATAGCGTTGTCCTCGCCAGCAAGATTTCTTGACTCCCCTATCACCACTGCGCCCACATGTTCGTTATCAATAAGAGCAAGCACGAAACCAACGAGCTCTGGCGTGTTTGGCACAATGCCACGCGGAAAACCCATCGTGCCGTTTTCATCCGAAAGCGCAAGACCCACTTTTTTACTCCCGTAATCAATGCCGAGGTGTCTCATTGATGTCATCCTACCAGATGCTATACTCGCGCCATATGAATCTCTTCACCGAACACGGTTCCTGGAGTAGTGCCGTCGGCTTTGGAGCCCTCGGCGGAACCCTGCTTACCGGCTTCGCCATTATTACCCTTGTTATCATACTGTGGGAAATCTTTTGGAAAGGACTCGCGTTTTGGCACTCTGCACGAAATAACCAGAAGGGCTGGTTCGTTGTCTTCCTTCTCGTTCACACACTTGGGATTCTCGAAATCATTTACCTTTTTGGATTCCGCACCGACCGAGTAACAACTTCTCTTTTCCCACATTCAAAAGCACCTTCTACGCCAACACCGTCATCACCGGTGGCGTAGAGTAAGGAGGAGTGGCAGAGTGGTCTAATGCAGCGGACTTGAAATCCGCCGTCCTGGAAACGGGACCGTGAGTTCGAATCTCACCTCCTCCGCAAAAATTGAAAATCGTTTTTTGAAGCCGAAATGGGGTCGGCGCGAAGCGCCGACACTAATGCATTCCCCCCGCCGAATTCAGAATTCAAAAGGGTTTTCCACGCTCCGCGTGGCTCGTCGTTTGCCAATACAACAATATGAATAATCACACCAGAAAGTTTTTTATCTACACTCGCAAATCTACCGATACAGAAGATCGGCAAGTTAGAAGCATTTCGGATCAACTGGCCGAGTTAAAAGAGTTAGCGGTTAAAGAACAAATTGAGGTTGTAGATATTTTCGTGGAAAAACAAACCGCTAAAGCTCCGGGTCGGCCAGTATTTAACGAAATGCTTCTCCGTATCGAAGCAAATGAGGCGAGTGGAATTTTGGCGTGGCATCCCGACAGATTAGCGAGAAATAGTGTTGATGGTGGGAAAATAATATATTTGCTCGATACGGGAAAAATTGCCGAGCTAAAGTTTCCAACTTTCTGGTGTGATACTACGCCACAAGGTAAGTTCATGCTTTCCATTGCTTTCTCCCAATCCAAATACTATATCGATAACTTATCGGAGAATATCAAGCGTGGACACAGAAACAAAGTGAAAGACGGTATATGGCCTCAAATGTCGCCTCTAGGCTATGTAAATGTCAAAGGTGCGGGAATTGTACCCGATGAGAATATCGCTCCGTTAATCAAGAAAACATTTGAGACCTATGCAACTGGAAATTTCACTTTGAGACAACTCCACGATAAGTTTAACGCTCTTGGATTGAGTAGAAAGAATGGAAAGGTGCTTTCCGTTTCAAACTACCAACAAATTTTAAGAAATCCGATATTCACGGGGTTAATGAGATATGGTGGAGAAATCTACGAAGGAAAGCACAAACCGATTATCACAAAGAAACTTTTTGATTCCGTTCAGGAAGTGATGATGCGAAAATCTAAACCGCACAGCAAAGGACTGAAACCATTTTTGTATAGAGGATTTTTCCGTTGCGGGGAATGTGGATGTTTTATCACTACCGAAACACAAAAAGGTCATAATTATTTGCGATGTACTAAACGGAAAAATCCTTGTACTCAAAAATATACCCGCGAGGAAATCATCACTTCCGAAATTCAAAAGGAAATCAAAAAAGTTTCTTTGCCACTCGATTGGGCAAATTGGATGATTGAAGAAAACAGAAAAGATCAATCATCCGAAACCCAATCGAGTGAGATTTTTTCTCAAAAAACAAAAGATGAAATTTCTCTTTTGGATTCAAAAGTTGAAAAGTTGATGAACTTATATTTAGAAAATGTTTTGTCTTTGGAAGAATATCGTGA
>JBBQUV010000008.1:0-27389 GCA_038212075.1 Minisyncoccia bacterium
TACTGGCGGAACGATAAACAATCGCACTCTGTACATGACTGTGCCAACAGGCACAGGGGCAGGAACAACAAAGAACTACGGTCTTAACATTTCTGGCAACGGCGGGACGGCCGCATCAGGTGTCACCAACTGGGCACTCTACGCCGATTCAACTGCCGCCTCATCTATGCTCGGCGGGCTTACTATCGGAGCAAATACTCAAAGCGACGGTTCAATGCTAACGGTAGCTACGTCGTCAGTGGCAACAGGGAACTCACAGATTGGCGTGCGTTCTGCTCGTGCCGCCATTGTTTCGGGAAATCTTATCGGCGGACTTGACTTCATCTCGGACGACACAAACCTCACCGCTCCGGGGCTACGAACAGCATCTATCCAGGCGATTGCAAGCGCTACACACACGGCGAGTGTGCTTGATACCGACATCACCTTCAATACGACGAAAACCCTCGCGTACGCAGAGGCAATGCGCATCACTGCCGCCGGTCTCGTCGGCATCGGCACCACCACCCCAGCCGCGCTCCTCTCCGTCGGTGGCAATGTCTTCATCGGTGCTGCAACTGCCGGCGGTACCAACGGTAACTTGACTGTGGCAGGCAACACGACACTCTCTGGTACCCTTAACGTCACCGGTGCCACCACCCTCGCCTCCTCGCTCTCTGGCTTCATCGCAGGCAACGCCGGCGCACTCTACTCGGTCGCCAGCTCATCCATCTTCGGCTTCACGCCTATCTCTAATGCTCTCGCCAAGGGCAACTTCCTGGTGGGAGACGACAACGGTGTTGCGCAGGCCACCTCCACTATATTCATTAGCTCGACGGGGAATGTGGGTATTGGTAATACGAGCCCGACAGCAGCACTTGTCGTTGGTCCGGGTGCCGCCTCGACCTTCCCTGACGGCTATACCTCCAATGCCTATACTCCACAAATCCAGAATGTGCAGACATCCGGTACAGCTGGGGTCGCGGCATTCGTACGTGATGGCACGAGCAATGCTCGCGCGGCCCTCTTTGTAACTGCTACGACAAGCAGTACTGGTATCTGGGGGCTTGGCGAATCTGGCAATAACGCCTATCCGTTTGTAATAGTCAGCAATAGCAGCGAACGCCTCCGCATCGATACGAACGGCAACGTCGGCATCGGCTCAACCACACCAACGAATACGCTTACCGTGACCAACAGCACTCTTCCGCAGCTGGCGCTTGGCGACGGAACTGCAGGAAAATTGCTTTTCACCCAGCGCACGATCGGCGGCAACTTCCTTCTTTCGACAACGACTACTCTTGGAACGGCAACATCAAGTGCGTGGTCTGCGCTTACGGTAATCGGTTCGACTGGAAACACAGGCGTTGCATCGTCTTCTCCATGGGCACGATTCTCGGTCGATACTTCATTGCTTCAGTCTGCGGCGACTCCATATCTTGCCGTCGGCAGTTCTTCAGCGACAAGCCTCGTGGTTGCAAGCAGTGGCTATGTTGGAATTGGAACTTCTTCACCGTGGAGGACGCTTGATGTGAATGGAACCGTCGGTTTCAAAGGCCTTACTTCTGGAAGCGGTACGTCGCTCTGTCTTTCTACGAACAAAGAAGTCGTGACGTGTTCGGGTGGCGCAGCAACCGCTGCCGGTTCTGGCGGACAGATTCAATTCAATGACGGGAGCAATGTACTTGCCGCTGACTCTGCTTTCAACTGGGATAACACCAACAAGCGTCTTGCTGTCGGTACCTCTACTGCAGGATTTCCGCTCACCGTAGTAAATCCGACAGGCAACGCAATTGCGGTTGGAGACGGAACTGCAGGTGACAGTATGTGGACACTCGGTTCGGTAAACAGCAACTTCTTCCTTGCCACGACGTCCCCAACTGATTGGGCAACGTCAACGGTTCCATTTCTCTCAGTCGCCAGCACTACCGGTGCGACCCTCAACTCGTCGCTGATTATCAAAGGAAAGCTCAACTATGGCGGAGTCACGCTTTCGCAATCAGTCACGGGAACGGGAAGCATGGTGCTCTCCGCCTCTCCTACAGGCACAGGCACATGGACTATCCCCACAATCCGAGGTGGTACTACTGGTACTGTCACACTCGCGCTCCAAGGTACAAGCGCAACGTCGTACACTACGGGTGGCGGGATCAGCTTCAGCCCTTTCAACTCGGTTGAAGTCGCACGCTTCGTGGGCGCAAGCACAACACCGAACTCGAGCTCTTCGGGCGGGCTCGGCATAGGCACTACGACGCCGTTCGTCCAGTTGCAGGTTGCGACAACAACGGGAACGAACTTTAGAGGGCAGCTTGCGCTTTCCGACCAAGGTGCCGCTACAGATCTGAAGCACTGGCTCTTCTCGAGTCAGGGAGGAAACCTTTATATCGGTACGACTACCGATGTCTTTGCAACATCGACGACGAACACCGGCTTCACAATGCTCAATACTGGTCTGAGTGGCTTCGGCACTTCGACACCATGGGGCGGCCTTTCAGTTGAACAGCTGGGAGGCACACAGCCCGCATTCGTGGTGGCTGACCAAGGCACCACGTCGCCTTCCTTCATAATTGATGCCCGAGGCTTCACTGGTATTGGCACCACGACCGCATCGTCAACCTTGCTTGCCGTCGGTAACCGTAACATTACGGGCGCCACCATGAACACTGCGGTATTTAGTAACGACTCGGTAAGTCAGTGCTATATCAATCCAACCGCCAGCGCCTTTAAATGTGCATCCGATCTTCGCTTGAAACAGAATATCAATACTGTTACACCAGCGCTTCTCGGTATTCTGTCCTTGAATCCAGTAACCTTTAACTGGAAGACTGAAGCGACCAGCACCCCGGTCCACTCAGGCTTCATCGCTCAGGAAGTTGAACCAGTCTTCTCTGACCTCGTGTCGACTGAAGACAATGGTTACAAGACGCTCAATTATGCCGGTCTCACGCCGTATCTCGTATCTGCGATTAAGCAGATAAATGGTGGTCTCGATATCTCGAATGCACTCACCGGCACCTCGACGCTGCGTTCCTTCTATACTGGCTCGTCCACCGCCGCCATCACCGTCGACATGAGCGGTAACGTCGGCATCGGCACCACGACGCCAAATCATACACTCTCTGTGTACGGCGATATCGGCGCCATCGCCTTCGTGAATACCTCAACGCGTTCGGCGAAAACCAATATCAGTTACCTCGACGCGACCTCAACTGAAGATATCCTGGCTCAAATCGGCCACGTTCGCATTGCGCAGTACCGCTACAAGATGGAGCCGAAGACCGATCCGTTGCGTCTTGGCCTCATTGCGGAAGAAGCTCCGACCACCGTGCTCTCGATTGATGGCAAGGGTGTCGACATCTACAAGCTCGCGACCTTCACACTCGCTGGTGTGCAAGCACTCGCAGCGAAAGTAGATGCACAGGCAGTACGTATGGATTCACTTGATGTCCGTCTTGCCCGACTTGAAAACGGTTCCATTGCCGTCGCAACGTCGTCTCCCGTTTCGTTCTCAACATCTACGCTCATGGCCGCAATGAATGATTTCGGCGCAACTATCCGCGCAGGCATTGCACAGTTTGATAGCTTGGTGGCGCGCCAGTTCATTGCGGCGAAAGATTCGGCAGGGCAGTCAGTTGCAGGCTCCGGCACGCTTGCTGTCGGAAGCACCACTGTCGCCGTACCAAACGCGTATTCACATCCAACATCTAAAGTGCTCGTGACGCCAACTGCGGCAATAGATGGCAGTTGGTACGTATCACACGGAACTGACGGATTGTTCAATGTGAACTTTGCGCAAGCGCAGAATCACGAAGTCACCTTCGACTACTTCATCATCCAGACCGAAGGTCAGCTTGCAACACCGTCTACCGCAAGTACCACTTCTGATACAGGTAGTGACAGTACGGTGACTCACAGCACCTCGACGGTAATCATTAGCGACAACGGCACAGGGTCTGCAACAAGCTCACCACCTGCGCCGAGCCAGCCACCCGCAGGTACTCCAGCGTCTTCCACTCCCGATGGGGGATAACTTATTACCTATATAATGTATGCATATGAAAACAGTACGCGTCGCTATTAACGGGTTTGGGAGAATTGGACGAGCGTTTGCACGGTTGAGTCACGGACGCGGCATAGATATTGTTGCCGTGAATGATCTTGGTTCGCTTGAAAATCTTGCGTACCTTCTGAAGTACGACACCGTATACAAACGGGCGCCGTTTTCAGTGGAAGTAAAAGACGGCGCACTGCTTATCGATGGTAAATCGGTGAAGTTTCTCCAAGAAAAAGATCCTGCGCAATTGCCGTGGAAGGACATGGATATTGATGTAGTGGTTGAGTCAACGGGATTTTTTACCGACTACATAAAAGCAAACGCGCACATTACTGCGGGTGCAAAGCGCGTAGTGATTACCGGCCCCGTGAAAGATGAATCACCACTTGGCGCCACGGTACTGATGGGTATTAACGACAATCTTATCGGCACCTGTCCTATCACGAGCAATGCATCGTGCACCACAAATTCGGCAAGCCCAGTCATTGCTATTTTGGATGCCGCTATCGGTATTGAAAAAGCAGTACTTTCTACAACGCATGCATACACGGCATCGCAGTCTATTGTGGATGGGCCAGCGAAAAAAGATATGAAAGAGGGAAGGGCGGCGGCGCAAAATATTGTGCCAACATCTACAGGCGCGGCTACCGCTGTTACCAAGGCGTACCCATCACTTGCGGGAAAGTTTGATGGTATTTCACTTCGCGTTCCGGTGCCCGCCGGTTCTATTGCCGACATTACCTTTATTGCAAAACGCCCAACCACCAAAGAAGAAGTGAATGATGTGTTGCGTAAGGCAGGACAAGACCCGAAGTGGGCGGGTATTTTTGCAACAACCGACGAAGAACTTGTTTCAAGCGACATTGTGGGCGAACCAGTTGCTTCACTCGCCGACCTCGGTATGACTCGCGTGGTGGATGGAAACTTGGTGAAAGTGCTTGCGTGGTACGACAATGAAATGGGGTACACAGAAGCACTCGTGCGCCATGTATTTAAGGCCGGCAATGTCTAAACTTTTTCTCGGTTCTGATCACGCAGGATTCGCACTTAAAAATGCGATGACAGAACATTTACGCACTGCAGGGTACGACGTTGAAGACCTTGGAGCACACACGCTTACTCCCGATGATGATTATCCTGATTTCGTAACGCCGTTTGCCGAACGTGTTGCCGCTGACCCTACTTCTTTCGGTATCTTTTTTGGTGGAAGCGGTGAAGGGGAAGCGATGTGTGCAAACCGGGTGAAGGGTATACGTGCTGGAGTTTTTTATGGACCCATGCAGGTGACTGAATACCTTGAAATAGAAGGTGGGCGATCCGAAGACGGATACGATATTGTGCGGCTTCCACGACGACATCAGAATGCGAACGTACTTTCTATTGGTGCGCGATTTATTTCTGCGGCACAAGCAGACGAGGCTATCCGTGTGTTTCTCGCTACTACATTTTCAAATGATTCGCGCCATGTTCGTCGCATGGGGAAATTTTAAAAACGGTTCTTATTAAACGCGACGTCCTTACGCTTTCCGGAAAAGCGCTATACTTCGCCTATGGACGTTATCGTCCCTGCGGTACTTCCGGCATCTTATCGTGAGCTTGAAGAAAAGCTTGGTCGCTACGCGGGGCTAACCAAAACCATTCAGATTGATGTTATTGACGGCGTGTTCGCCGCCCCGGCTTCGTGGCCATATGCAGATGGAAAAGATGAACTTTCACGACTTTCGAGCGGTGGACGCACGCTCCCATTTTTGGACGAATTTCGTTTTGATATTGATTTAATGGTGCAAGACCCTGAAGCGGTAATTGGTTCTTGGATTGCTCTTGGCGCATCACGCATTACGGTGCATATAGAAAGCACAAACTATCCGGGAAAGATCGTTGATGATTTTAAGAAAAAGTATGGACACGATCGTGACTTCGCTCCCGACCTGCTGTCGTTCGGGTTTGCTATAAACGTAGAAACGAACACGGCTGTGCTCGAGCCGTACATCGGCGACATTGATTATGTGCAATTTATGGGTGTAAAAAAAATTGGAAGACAGGGAGAATCGTTTGATAAAAGCGTGACAGAGCACATTACCGCTTTCCATAAAAAACACCCTGACATTGAGATTCAAGTAGATGGCGGCGTTTCAAACGAAACCGCACCCGCACTCCTTTCTGCGGGAGTGAAGCGACTTGTTGTCGGCTCCGCACTTCTCTATGCCCCCAATATGCGCAAAGAGCTTGAGTATTTGAAAGATTTGACCGGCAAATACGGTCGGTATATGTAACGAGTGCGGTATACTTTTGATAATGGCACTTTCCGATACAGAAATCGCGGCGCTTGAAAAAAAAGCGGAAGAAATTCGCGAGACGATTGTGAATATGCTGGTGGAAGCAAAAAGCGGGCACACGGCAGGACCGCTTGGCATGGCTGATATTTTTACCGCGCTCTATTTCCATGTGCTGAAGCACGACCCTAAAAATCCCGATTGGGAAGAGCGCGACCGGCTTATTTTAAGTAACGGACACATTGTGCCCGTGCGCTATGCGGCAATGGCGCGCGCGGGTTATTTTCCGATAGAAGAAACGCTCACCCTTCGCACGTTTGGAAGTCGGCTTCAGGGGCACCCGGAACGTATGCGTCTTCCCGGACTTGAAACAACGTCCGGCCCACTCGGAAGCGGGCTTTCGCAAGCCGCTGGCATGGCGTATGCCTTGCGGATGGATGGGAAAAAGAACCGCATTTTTTGCGCCATGAGTGACGGGGAACACGATGCAGGAAATATCTGGGAAGCGGTGCTGTGGGCGGGAAAAAACAAACTCCATAATCTTGTTGGGATAATTGACCGCAACAATATTCAGATTGACGGTATGACGGAAGATATTATGCCGCTTGAACCACTTCCAGAGAAATATCGTGCGTTTAATTGGCACGTGATTGAAGTGGACGGTCACAATATTCGTCAGTTCATTGAAGCGTGTGATGAGGCACGGGCGATTGTAGAAAAACCGACGCTTATCATTGCTCACACTATTCCCGGCAAGGGCGTGCCGGATATTGAATATGATTACAAATGGCACGGAAAACCGCCGACGAAAGAAGAAGGAAAGAAATTTCTAAAAGAACTACGTTCGCTCAAGGGAAAAGTACCACATGAATATGCGTAGTGTGAGGGTTGGTACCATACACTATCCACATCTCTTGAAACACATAGGGTTGTGCCATCTTTCAATACGGGTAAGGTAAGACTATGAGTGCACTCGGGGAATTGAAGAATCGCGTACAACTATTCTTTATTGGGGTCAGTGCGCGGTTTGACCCTGATACGGTGCGCGTAGCACGCCGACTCGTTTCCATCGGTGGGTTTACTCTCATCGAACTTCTGGTCGTCATCGCGATTATCGGGCTTTTGTCCTCCATTGTTCTTGCCTCTCTCAATCCTACGCACGCGAAGGCACGCGACGCGTTGCGAAAATCAGAACTGGGTGAACTGCGAAATGCAATCGAGCTTTACTACAGTAAATGCGGAACCTACATCATTAAGCAGAACTGTACGGGAACGGCGTACGGCAGCGGTGGAATCGGTTGGTTTTCTTACGCCGGGTATGCCGGTTCTGCCGGCTCGCTCGCTCAAGGCCTTGTTGATGCTAAGGTTATGGGAACTGCAGTCGTGGATCCTTCGGGAGCAATTACCCACATTACGGGACATACCGGATATCTACTTTCTGCTAACGCATCAGCATATACGATATGGGCGAATCTTGAGAATCCCTCGAGCGCTGATACTGCAACACAGGGCAAGTGCTCTCTTAGTACCTACGATTCTTACTCAAGTACATATCCTGTGAGCGAACAAATGAACTACTGTGTTAGCAATTAGAACGGTATTTGCAAGGTATACTTGAAGAGATGATTTCTGTTCAGGCAAAACTCGTTGAAAATCCCTTTGATGAAAAGGTAGAAAAAAAGTCGACGCGCGATGGCTTTGGTACAGGTACGGTGGAAGCAGGTGAAAAAAACGCTAATGTCGTAGTTCTGTGTGCCGACCTTACCGAATCAACACGCGCTGAATGGTTTCAAAAGAAATTTCCTGAACGTTCTATTGAAGTGGGCGTTGCTGAACAAAACCTTGCCGCTCTTGGGAGTGGGTTTTCTGCGGCAGGAAAAATTCCGTTTATTGCCAGCTATGCCGCGTTTTCTCCTGGAAGAAACTACGAACAAATTCGCACTACTATCGCACTGAATCAGCGGCACGTGATTGTGTGTGGTATGCATGCGGGAGTATCAGTAGGGCCAGACGGCGCAACGCACCAAATGTTGGAAGATATTGGGCTTATGCGTATGTTGCCGCATATGACCGTAATGAATCCATGCGACGCGGAAGAAGCGAGAAAGGCAGTGGTTGCCGCCGCCGAGCTTGGTGGGCCTGTGTATATTCGGTTTGGACGATCAAACGTACCGGTGTTCACTACGTCTGCAACGCCGTTTGAAATAGGGAAAGCCCTCACTCTATGGAAAAGTGACAAACCACAAGTCGCACTGATTGCGACTGGTTCTATGAGCTACAACGCGCTCGTAGCCGCACGGGCGCTTGAAGCGGACGGCATTGGCACGCTGGTGCTTCACGTGCCCACGATAAAACCGCTAGATGCAGATGCGGTGATAGAGGCGGCAAAGATTACCGGTAAGGTGGTGACGATTGAAGAACATCAAATCGCGGGCGGTTTTGGTTCAGCAATCGCTGAATGTCTCGTAAAAAAATATCCCGTACCAATGGAGTGTATCGGGCTTCAAGACGAGTTTGGTCAATCGGGCACTCCAGAAGAACTTATTGAACACTATGGATTGTCGCCAGCGCATATTGCCGAAGTATCGCGCCGTATACTACATCTATGAAATATCGAAGCTTCCAAGACAGACGCATAAATACCTATGTTGCCCTCATACTCATTCTTATTGTGAGCGGCACCGTCACGCTATCGATTTTACGTGCAATTAAGGACATTAATTTCGCGGTAACACCGATAGGTAACTAAATCTTTTCTGCCTTGTAGGTTTCTGGTACCTTTTCTAGGTTTGCGAGCAATGTCTCTTTGGTAAGCAATCCTTCTTGCGCGCCGATTTTCTGTACAACCGATGCTGAATTCACCGGCCCCCACGCAAGTGCCTCAGGAACCGACTTTCCAAGAAGTAATGCGGCGGTGGCTGTGGAAGCAAATGCGTCTCCGGCACCTGTACGTTCGTATGCGTCGTCGCCACCGGGTGCAAGACCAATTTTCCACGCACCGTCATCGGAAAGCGCGTACGCGCCGTTTGGCCCATCAGTAAGAAAGACAATCTTTGGTCCTTTCTCGCGCATCAATTCCATCAGTTTCTTTGGGTCTTCCTCTTTTACATCCAAAATGCGCTGATACTCTTCTTTATTACATACAAAGATATTTGTCCTTTTGTATATGCGGGCAAGTTTTTCCACACCGGCTTTCATTTGAAAAGTTCCCGGTTGAAACGCAAGCAATATTTCTGGGTGCGCCTCAAGCCAATCAGCAAGCGGTTCGTGGATACCCATGCCACCTTCGCCAATGGAAGAAAGATATACTGCTTTGGTGTCGGGCATCGGCGCGGGCAGTACGTAATCAAACGCTTCATGCTTAATTAAAATAGTTCTATCAGGGCCGTACCACAGCACAAAATGGCTGTTGGTGGTTTTTCCGGGTTCAGTGGTGATGTGTTCAGTACTTACGCCATCTTTTTTAAATACAGATACACACGCATGCCCGTTTTCGTCCTCGCCAACCCAACCAATGAATGCAGATTGAAGGCCAAGGCGTGCCGCAGAAATAGATGCATTCGCCGCGTTTCCAACACCCGCCAGTACCTTTGCAAATTCATATGGAATTTTGTCTCCGTAGCGCATTGAAATGGTGCACTCTTCGTTATTCAAATTACAATGCACCTGCGCGTCTTTAAGTCGGATAAAGGTGTCGACGACCGTGTCGCCGATAGCAAGAAATTCCATATACAAGGAGTATAACGCATACCCAGCGTGCTACTATTTTTTTATGATTGATCTTCAGGAACGAGCACGGCAACTTATGGCTCCCGGTAAGGGCATTCTTGCGGCGGATGAAAGCAACACCTCTGCAGATGAAAAACGCCTTGCCAACCACGGTATCCCTATAGGTTCCGAAATGCGTCAGAAATTTCGGGATATATTCCTTGAAGCACCGGGTATAGAGAAGTACCTTTCCGGTGTGATTTTGTATAAAGAAACACTCACGCAAACAGCAGATGAAGACGGCTTGCTGTTTCCGGTATCGCTTCTGAAGCGAGGCATTCTGGCAGGCATAAAAGTAGACGAAGGACTCGATCCTTTTCCCGAAGGAGGTGATGAAAAAATAACGAAAGGACTTATCGGTCTTTCAGAACGTCTTGCCGAGTACACTACAACATATGGCACTACGTTTACAAAATGGCGTGCAGAAATTCATATTGATGGCGACCGTTTACCTACTGCGCAGTGTTTAGTAGAAAATGCAAAACGTCTTGCGACCTACGCGCTTGAAGTACAGCGGGCGGGCATGGTGCCTATTCTTGAGCCCGAAGTACTACTCAGCGGCACCCATAGCCGTTTGCGAGCGCAGGAAGTCATTACGGAAACACTGAAAACGCTTTTTGCGGCTCTTGCCGACCAATCGGTGGATCTGTCTGCCATGCTTCTTAAAACCTCAATGGCGCTTTCAGGAAGCATGTCGGGACGCACTGATACTCCCGACGAAGTGGCAGAGGCAACACTCTCTGCCCTTACTGCAAGCGTGCCAAAGCAAGTTCCCGGAATTGTGTTTCTTTCAGGCGGACAGAACGCTGATCAAGCAACAGAGAATTTGCGAGCGATTGTTGCTCGTGGAAAAAAAGAAAGCGCTCCGTGGCCGTTCACGTTTAGCTACGCCCGAGCACTGCAAGAAGAGGCGCTTACTATCTGGAAAGGTGAACAGGAGAACGTTCCTGCGGCACGCACCGCGTATCTTGAACGGCTTAAAAAGGTGAGTGAAGCTCTGGGCGTTTCTTCATAATTTCTCTTCTTTCGCTACTTCAGTTCTCCACACCTATTTGTTTCTGCCGGTTGTCGTACTCCTGTATTCGCGTAAGGTAAAGATATGGCTGATATATCTTTTAACGAGCCGAAGTATAGTTCGGCGACACGTACGAAGGGGCCCACGGGACTCATGGGACTTGCTATACGGTCTGGTCTTGCGCGCGACGAACGCAGTGCCCAGATCGTACTTCTTGTTGTTGCCGCGCTTTTCTTTGCCGCGGCAATCGGGGTTTACTTGATGCAAAATACTTCTGATGCAGGAACCAATATTCCCGATCCCAACACGACGATACATTCATGAATACTTCCCGTTCTTCTTTTCGCGGATTCACGCTTATCGAGCTTCTTGTTGTCATTGCCATCATCGGGTTTCTTTCTGCTACCGTACTCGCATCCCTTTCATCGGCACGCACCAAAGCACAGGACGCACAGCGATTCTCAGAGCTCACTTCAATAAAGCAGGCACTCTCGCTCTATCGAAACGACCACAATAGCGCTCTTCCGCCGAACGGTGCGCTTCCCGGATCTTCTTTATGCACACAAGCCAACTGTCTTTCGAGTCTCACGAGTGCGCTCGTACCTAAATACATCGCGAAGATACCGCTTGACCCTAAATATGGGGACGCAAATAATGGATATCGGTATTGTTATACGAACGTGAACGGAGGACAGTACCAGATTATTTTGAAAACCTTTGCAACCGGGTACGCGTGGTGTTCTATGCGTACGAGTTCGGCGATTACCGGTACTGCCTGCTGGACGACGGCTGGTGTTCCTACTTACCCATGGTGTTAGGGATGCCACAGTTCAGCGATTGTGTTTACGAGCTAGTAACGTAAGATAAACATATGTCTGACGTACAATTTAACGAACCTCAATATCAAGCGTCGGAGAAGTCGCGTAGTCACAAAGACTCTCTCATGACTCGAATAGTGATTGGTGCTGGTCTCGCAAAGGATGAAGCAGGGGCGCAGAAGGTGCTCGCTGGTGTTGCGGCGGTTATAGTGCTCGTGGCTGTTGTCGTTTATTTTGTTTACGCACGGTAGTCATGAGAAAGAAACATTTTTCGGGCTTCACCCTTATTGAACTTATGGTGGTGATTGCTATTATCGGACTCCTTTCATCCGTTATCCTTGCGTCACTAAGTCAAACGAAGTCCAAGGCGAGTGTAAGTAAAGAAATACAAGTTGTGGAAGAATTGCATAAGGCACTGGAACTCTATTACACGAAGTACGGCCAATATCCAAGTACGTGCAGTGGTGATGGCCACGTAAACACTACCTGTTCGGTCGCAACAAACATGAAAGCGGCAAGTATGTGTAGCGGTGTTGATACGTGGGGACCCACCGTTACTGGAGGAACGACCGTAACGAATTGGGTACCAGGACTTGTTTCTGCCAATCTTATTTCAGCGCTACCTACCGATACTAATGCGCATGGGGCAAGCAACAACCTTTGCTGTTATCGCTATCAAAGCAACGGCACTGATTACAAATTACAATTCAATTACAAATGCCAGTCGGTAAACAATGTTTATGAGTCGTACCCAACATTTATTGATCCAAATCACGACGGCGATGCGATAGACTCCTGCACTGCCGTTGTTGCTGGTACGAATAATGCAGTATCCCCAAGTTGGTCTATTCACAGCTCAGGTGGGTGCAGTGCTAATGCCTATTGGCGATAACCTTTTTATTTAGGAAACGGCTTGCCTAGGGTCATTTTGCGTGCTACATTCTCTGGCAATGGTTATAACCCTTGCCGCAAAGGCACGAGATGAGAAAGGAAAGCGCGCGAAGGCGCTTTTTGATGCCGGCAACATGCCGGCCGTGGTGTATGGTCCAAAACAGGATTCCACCCCTATTACTCTTTCCCGTAAGGAGTTTGAGAAGGTTTTGCGTACCGCTGGCGAGTCTTCGGTGGTTGAGCTTTCAGGAGTTGGTTCTGAAAAACTTCAGGTGCTTATTCATGAAGTGGAACACGATCCTGTGACTAACACTCCCCGTCACGCCGACCTCTACGCTATTGAAAAAGGCGCCAAGGTTGAGGTTGCGGTGCCGTTTGTGTTTGTGAACGAATCACCGGCAGTGAAGGCGGGTAATAACATGGTGAAGGTAATGCACGAACTTGAAATTGAGGCGGCTCCCGCCGATCTTCCTCATGAAATTGAAATCGATATTTCTGTATTGGTAAACGTTGGGGATCAGATCCATGTGAGCGACATCAAGCTTCCTAAGGGTGTTGAATCAAAAGTGGACGCAGAAGAAGTCATCGCACTTATTCAGGAAGTACAGGAAGAGAAGGAAGAAGTTGTTGTACCGATTGATATGGATGCTATTGAAGTGGAAAAGAAGGGTAAGGAAGAAGGTGCTGAAGAACCCGTGCCGGAAGAAAAATAAGGTTTTTTGTACAAAAACATACAGCCCCGACCATGTCGGGGCTGTATGTTTTTTCAGCTCCGTACGTCTTCGGGTATACTATGGGTATGAGGGTTACCGCGCTTTTTATCTGTGTCTGCCTCGTGTTTTTGGCAGGTATCGCGTTCATCACGCCAGCGAGTTCTGTGGTACAAGCACAAGAACTGACGCCGCAGGAACGGGCGGCACTCCAACAGCAGTACGACCAGCTTCAGAAGGAAATTGACGCACAGCAAAAAGTGCTTGATGCGACACGTTTGCAAAAAAATTCGCTTACCGGCGACGTAACTGCGCTTACGGCACAAATAAACAAGGCACAGGCGCAGATCAATGCAAAAAATATTCAGCTAAAACAACTTTCTTCACAGATTATTTCAAAAAATAAAGTCATTACACAACTGCAGGATCGTATTGCTCGCGGGCACGAATCGCTGGCTTCATTGCTTCGACAACAAAGCCAGCTCGAGGACTACTCTGTAGTAGAAGTGGCGTTCTCATCCGAAGACGTCTCCAGTTTTTTTGCTGACGTAGATGCGTTTACCTCCATTGAAAATAATCTTGCGTCACTGTTCGGTGACATTCGCAATACGAAAGCACAAACCGAACAAGAAAAAGCCGCACTTGCGAGCACTCAGAGCAAGGTGACCGATGCTAAGTACGTAGTGCAAACTACGCAACAACAAATCGCATCTAATAAGGTGCAAAAACAGCAACTGCTTGCGATTACCACCAACCAAGAAAGCCAGTACCAGCAGGTGCTTTCAGCACAACAAGCAAAGGCGGCGGCGATACGTGCGGCACTCTTCCCACTGCGCGATGCCGCGGCCATTCAGTTCGGTGATGCACTCAAATACGCGCAGGCCGCACAAAAAACCACCGGTGTTGACCCCGCACTCGTGCTTGCCATTCTCACGCAAGAATCAAATCTTGGACAAAACGTGGGGCAGTGTTACCTCACGAATGACGCGGCTGGTTCAGGTAATGGAAAAAATACCGGTACTGCTTTTGCAAACGTAATGAATCCAACACGCGACGTACCACCGTTTTTGGCACTCTCTGCAAGGCTCGGGTTTGACCCGCACCATCAGGTGGTCTCATGTCCGATAGCAAGCGCGGGCGGTTGGGGAGGCGCCATGGGCCCTGCACAATTTATTCCGTCAACATGGACAGGGCTTGCGGGCAGAATCGCCGCCGCACGAGGTATTGCGGTTGCAAACCCATGGGATCCACAAGATGCTATTGCCGCGATGTCTGTTTTTCTTGGTGACCTTGGCGCAGGCGTTGGTGGATACACCGCAGAACATACTGCCGCGGCAAAATATTATGCCGGCGGTGGTTGGGCAACGCGTGGTCAAGTATATGCGAATCAAGTGATGGCAAAAGTCGCCTCCCTCCAGTCCAATATTGATTTTCTTGTAAACAATTAAAGGGAAGTAATGCACAGCGTGCGTGTAGGTGACGGTACGACGGTGGTACTATACCTTCTATGCCTCCTTACGAACCACCAGCACCAGCACCTGTGCCACAACAGCCATCCCATCGTTCACTCATCGTCGCGATTCTCGTCATCATACTTGTTGCCGCACTTGGTACGGCGTATTACTTTTATCAGGCACAACTCTCAGACGCACAGAAGCTACAGCAATTGCAGTCGCTCCCAAATAATCCTACTGCTGATACGCTGACTGATACGCAAAAGCAAAACCTTCTGAATGGTAAGCCTGCAGGAGGGTAGCTCTCCACAGCTTGCGTTTTGCAGGCACATTCGTCTGCTATCATAGATATATAGAACCTTACTAACATTTACTACTCACCCATGCGCGAATTTCTAACTAAAGCCGGTCTCGTCGCTGTTCTTGCGGTGATTGCTGTAGGCGCAAACGCGTTTGCCGCTACATTCGCCGAACCGACTGGCGCTCCTCCTACGAACAATGCTGAAATTCCAATCAACGTTGGCGCCGCCGATCAAACAAAAGCTGGCGGTTTTTGGGCAAATAGTTTTGCAACAGCAAACCGATACGCGCTTGGTGCAACGTCGGCGTGGTTTGTTGATGCTGGCAAGGCGACCGTGGTGGCACAGCAATACTGCATTGGTACCGACCCTACCTCTGCCGCTGGTAATACCTGCGTGACATCTCTTTCGGGCGGTGGCGGCGCTGCTTGCCATCTTGAGCGCGTACTCATTGGGCATATTCCCTCATCCAAATTTGGATACCAGGTTCCGTACAACGATTATTGCCAAGCCGCGCTTTCTGATGCAAGTTTTCCTATAAAACTTTCTGACCAGTGGACCGCAACCGGTTCCGACGATTGTGCAGAGTATCTTGGCGACGGCGACAACTGTAACGGTAGTCACAAGGGTGATCTTCTTCAATGTACATACGTACGTATGGTGTGTGACGGAAGCCCAATAGCCGTCAGCCCTGCCACGTCGAGGAACTACTAAATAATATGCCGCGCTCACTTTCGGTACTTCTTGCGCGCACAGGACTCCTTCTTGGAGCATTTCTGTGTGTTGTTGGAGTAGCGACTGCGGTGAATATGACTGAGCCTGCAGGCAGTCCACCAAGTGGCAACATTGCGCCTTCCGTAAACACCAGCATAAACAACCAGGTGACTGACACAGGTGCAGGTAAAATCACGACAAAATCTTTTGGCAGTTCTGATGGGTATGCGCTCGGTTCCTACTCAAGCCTTTTTGTTGATACTGCAAGCGGCCGAACCACGATGGTTGCCGCACAATACTGCATCGGTACCGACCCTACCTCTGCGGCTGGCAATACCTGCATTACCACATTTCCAAATTCCGATGCGTATCATATTGAGCGCACCACCATAATGAATATTCCTTCTGCTTTGTACGGTGGAAATGGTCACCCGTATGAAGATATGTGTGCCGTCTTTCTTAGGAATGCTGGGGGCATTTCCGGACTTACTGACGCAAATGGCTGGATTGCAACGGGTTCTGATGGTTGTGCAAACTATGGCGGGAGCGGAGACAACTGTAACGGTAGTCATAAGGTCAATAACCTCCAATGCACCTACATGCGGCTGGTTAAAGGAACGACCGGCGTTGCCGCAACGTCGCTTACTCGTCGATATGATCTAAGTCAAGCGTGTGACTTGTGGGCACAGCCGACTAGATATTGCGCTTTTGATAGGGACGGGATTGCGGTCAATACGGTCGGCGTGGTTTGGTCGGCTTCTGGAGCAACGCAATTTACAATTAAAAGAACGGTCAATGGAGTGGCAGGTGCGCCGCAGGTTGTAACTCCTGCCGATAATGGCACGGTGAATTTTCCTCCACCAGCAGTGGGCGAAACCGATGTTTACACTGGTACGGTAACTGCTGGTGCGTTTCTTGGCAGTTGTTCTGTTACGGTAACGCGCGGATCGAACAAATACTGTTCCTTCAGTGACGATGGTAGTGGAAATCTAAACTAACATGAACAGCCTCAATTCTTTTTTTAAGAAGATGCAGGAATCCCCAAGGGTAAAAAAAGGGCTGTTTGCTGTAGTTCTTTTGCTTGCGGTATTTTCCCTCTTCACCTACCCAGCGCGTATTGAGGCGGCAAGCACCGGCTCGCTCGGAGGATATACATGGTCGTCCAGTGCCGGATGGATTCACATGAAAGGTGCTACCTACGGCGTCACGACCGACAGCGTTGGTGCGCTTGCTGGATACGGCTGGTCTTCAAATGTTGGCTGGATTTCTTTTAATGCAGGAGATCTTGCTGGTTGTCCAAGTGGGGCTTGTACAGCAAAAGTTGATCAAACCACGGGTGCAGTGAGCGGTTGGGCGCGCGCAATTGCAGGAAAAACAACACTCGCACGAAACGGCGGTTGGGATGGCTGGATACATCTTTCAGGTTCCGGCTACGGGCTTACAGCGGGTGCGCCTGATGGGAGTGGTAATTGCACGTGGGATGGATATGCGTGGGGTGGAGGACCTGATCTTAATTCCGATACCATTGGTTGGGTCCACGCAAAAGGTGCTAGCTACGGGATTACCGGCACCGGTACGGCCTGTGTAAGCAGTCAACCAGCAGATCTAGTACCAGGCACTCTTATGCCAACAGGAACTACGCAAGGAGATCCTACCACCTTCATTGGCGGAATCAATAACATAGGAGGAACCGACACTGCTCAGTTTGGTTCGAATATTTACGTATGTCCTCATGCAGATGGGCCTTGCGAAAGTAGTGCACTCACGATGCATACACCAACACTCCTTGGTCGCATTACCGCGTTCATCTACCCCGTGGTACATGCCGCCAGCTGGTTCAAGATTCCGCTCTCCCGTGTCAGTGTCGTCGCTCACAACTCAGGTCAAGCAACAGGCACCCACACTTTCGACACCGCAGGTTCCTTCGATCTCAACTTTTGTGCCGATATTCCTCTCAATGAGGTACCAGAATCTGATGATTCCCCCGCGAGCAATTGCAATGATTGGGGTCTTACGTTCACTGTGTGTCCTACTGGCCAGACATGGAATGGCGCGGCATGTATTGCATCTCAATTGAGCTGTACCCCAACAACAGCCAGTTTTACTTCGGGCAGTGGCGGCACTCTTCGGTACAACGCGACCCCGTCAACACTCGGCAACGGTGCATACACATGGGCTCCACAAGGCACACTTTCCACCTATCTTTCCGGTATACGCGGAACCAACGCGCAAACTGGTTTGCTTACACTGAACACGAGTGCGCCTGACGGTTCGTATGACATGAAAATTTCTGCAAGCGGATACACAAGCGGTACGTGCCGAATAACGGTGGGTTCTGTGTGCGGTGTACCGGTTACGAACATCACAGCAGTGCCAGCTCGCGTGGTTGTTGGCAATACTTCTCACGTCAGTTGGACAGCAAGCAGTGTGAATACTTCCTGCGTTGTTACCGGTCCGGGAGTGAATAAGACCGATACGGCTGCAAGTTGCAACATATCTGCGGATAGCGCGGACCCAACCATCAGCACACAATCAACCTACTGTATTGTTTGTGATGCAAATCAGGCAACTAAAAAGTGCGTAACGGTGGACGTGGCGCCAAAGATTATCCAGTTTTAAAGGAGCCATGGCTTCTCAGGTGAGCGCAGGGAGTGGAATAAAAAAGATGTTCTACCTCAAAGAGGAAATGGGGAAGGGAAATATTATCGAGTAGAAGTTACCTATGGATTTTCTGCGTGCACTCGAACCGTTCGGAAAGAAGCACCTCATCCTCGCTGCAAGTATAGTGTTTGCGGCACTGGTCGTACTCGGGGTGTGGTACGAGCAATTACCGAAACCGCTTTTGGAAGGTACGGCAGAGTATGTCATGGAGATGCATCACGGTATAGGAGCAAATAGCGATTTTGAGTTTCCACAAGTGATAGCGCTCGCAAATGGAAATGAGGAAGCGTTCAAGAAAATACATGACCGTCTCGTCGAAGTGGCGGCAAGCGGTGATTGCACGACGGGTAGGAGTGACGATGAATTGAAAGAGGAACTTAAGGGGAATCTGCCATATCGTGATGACCTTGCGGGCTACACTGATCAAGACGTGGACGGGATGTCGCGCACACAAGTTATTCAAACACTCGGATGGTATAGCGCTATCGGCACCGCTTCAATCGTCTATAACGACCACGATATCTTGAGTATCTCCGCGATGGAACATGACGAGTGTGGAGGGGCGCATCCAAACGACTGGGATATATCAATGACGTTTGACATGAGAACGGGGAAAGAAGTGAAGTTCCAGGATCTCTTTGCCGATTACGCAAAAGACGGAACCGCTATTAATGCGGTTCTCTTAGGATGGTACCGAGAGCACCAGACGCCTTATTATCTCGACGCACCTAACGATTTGGCGGACTGTATTGACGCTGTCCGCGATTCTTTCGATTACGCAACTTACACCGTGAGTAGTGACGGCATCGACGTCGATCCGAGCCTGCCACGAGTCGTGATGACGTGTGGCGGCCAATTCCATGTTCCGCTTGAAAGCCTCACGCCCTATTTCAAACCCGATTCGGTTCTGAGCCGGCTTCCTGCCGCGGCAGCTAACAAGTAATGAGGAATTGATACTACGCCAGAATGTAATATGAAAAATATTTCTCCGCGTGACTTTTTTTAAGCTGGTGCCAACCCATCGCCTCCTGTTTTCATTCGGATTCTTCCTTGTGTGCATGGCACTTGATTTCAGTACGACCGACTTCTACGCGCAGGGAAATACCAGTCTCGAAGGAAATGCTATCGCTCGGATATGGTGGCAAATGACGGGAACACTTCACCATCTCGATATCTTCATCTGGGTCGTTGGCGTTTTTGTTGTCTCCTATATTATTCTTCAGAAGAGCGAGTTTCTTGCTCTTTGGTGGCTCAATGGCCTCGCTTTTGCACACGTAATGGGATTTCTCTCCTGGTTGCATTATGGATTTTTAGATATTTTTTACTCGCATATTCCAAACGACCAGCTTATCGCGACGGCCCTTTCTCTTGCCGGACTTGTCTTGGGACTACCGGTTGCATACCTACAGATATACATTCGGAACGGATCCGTACCAGGTTTCAAAGCCTTACTAAAATAAGGCAACGCAACCTATGTGCAGGTCTTTCAACAGGAAAAGGATTTTTAATCTAATAAACATTACCACCCGCCGCCTCCGCCGCCCCCACCCCCGCCACCCGAAGAACCACCGCCACCTCCGCTACTACCTCCCGAGCTTGAGCTTGGTGCGGTCGATGCGCTCGATATTGCTGTAGAGAAGGAACCTCCAAAGCTTGAAGCGAATGCTGTAGGTGTCGAACCGAACGAGGATCCGGCATACCATGTCGGTGTGTATGGATGTCCATTTTCCTCAAGCCCCGCGAAGACGGTGGCGAATTGCTCTGCCCATTCGTTCTCGACATCGAGCGCTAGTGCGTAGGGGAGGAACCGTTCAAAAAGTTCCGGCGTCTTATCTGGCGGATTGCGAAAGTTCATTCGCTCTTGCTCGGTAACCGAGAGGAACCATTTAAACCCTTCGATTTTGTCCTGAAGTGCCCGACCACTCGGCGTACGCTGGTGAAGAAGAAAAGCGAAAAGCCGGTTTATCGCAAAGAGGCACATAAACAGAATCCATAGGGATATTATTGCTCCACGGAACTCAGATGCAGAGATATCAAATATGGTTTCGATCGCCAACGGGGCTAAAAAACCTGTGAGAACGATGATGACAACGATTGCAGATACCACACTTGTACCGCGGAATGCATGCCCGCGGTTATTCCAAAGGGCCGCCGTGAGCTGCCAAAAGACTGAGATCACGATAGCCCCCGCAGCGAGAGAGAAAAGCATACTGAATGCGGCATCAACTGGCATTTTGAAAAAGAGATACGCGAGAGGTGCGACTGAAAGGGCAATACCGCCGATAAGAAACTTCGCATGGAGCGCAAAGTAACCGGTACCATATTCTTGTTCTAATTTATTTTTCATCGCAAGTTCGGTGGTCTGAAACCGAGCATGGTTTGCGTTGTCAGTGACGACCGTTGTCGTTAGCCCTGCAGAAAACAACGTCTGCATGACCTCGTTCTCTTCGTTTGAAAGTCCGGTGCCGTTCGATTTTTTGTTTAAGACGTATTTATTGTTGTCACTACCCTCTATGGTGAGTGCCCCTTTGTTTGCGAGGCTTAGTATCGCCGCCGCCATTGTCCTTTGATCGCTATGCATCCGCGTGAGGAAACGAAGTACTGCCGGCGAAAGGTTTTCGGGTGGGTCGTATTCGGGCATGACCGTACCTCGCTTTGGGTCGCGGCCGACCAAGTACCATGCATAGAGATAATAGAGCGAAACGAGCAGTAATCCGGCGAGTGACACCAAGGTATTCATGTGATCGCTGATGAAATCCCATAGCATTTCCGCTTCTGTAGGTGGTTTTAGGTATCCTTTCGGCCAGCCAACCACAAGCGTCAATCCCTCTCCTCCCTCAAGTGGACGGGTTGCGGCGAAAGTAACACCGTTTGGCGTAACCGATGCCGTATATGCCTCTTCCTTTGAGCCAAATGGACCGGTATATCCGTTCGTAGTTACTTCCGTAAGAGGAATAGAAGAAGGAAGATGTACGTTTGCTTCTGCACTATCGATTGCGTACTGCCAGCCGTTACCAGTTACGTTCCAATACAGTTCGTCGTGATCCTTAAAGAATCCGAGCTCACGTGTGACGCTATAGCTGATTCGATAGGAATACACTCCGGGGCTGAGAAATACGTTTGCATCACCGATATAGATCCGGATCCCGTTTGACTGATCTTCGATGTGGTATGAAACTGGCGCGCCGAATTTTCGGACATCGTTTAACGTAAAAGCGACGCGATACGTGTTACCGAGTGTATCGGTGTAGGAGGTCGGAAAATCGCGATAGATGCCATGCTGAATAGAGGTGCCATCGGCATACACAACAATGTCCTCCGTAACATCAAGCGTGCGGTCTTCGTGCACCGTGATATCGCTCTTATAGGAAAGGATATGCTCGTATCCCTGCGCAGATCCCTCCGTCTGAGCGGATGCGCCTATGGGGAGCAAAACGACCGTGCAAAATGATAACAGCACCATGCCCATCCGGATAAGGTTCATTCTCTTAGTATAAGGGCACAGCTTGCCCTAATAAGGTCATTTTGGTATAGTCCGTGGGCAATGAAGAAAGATATTCATCCAGACACGTACCGCACGGTGGTCTTCCACGACCTTGCCTCAAGCGAGAATTTTCTTGTTGGCTCCACCATACACACCACGGAAACAATAACCATTGATGGAAAAGAATACCCAATGGTAAACATCGAAATTTCGAGCAAATCACACCCTGCTTACACGGGTGAAGAGCGTACGCTTGATAAGGGTGGACGAGTTGAAAAGTTCCGCACCCGCGCTTCTAAGAAAACAGCCAAATAACCTCATCTGCGGCGTTACGGGCACCCGTCGATTTTCTCCGTCGTACCACTTGTACGTCTGCAAAAATCGACTGCCCGCGCCTTGCACCTGAGCTTATTTGGCTGTTTTCTTTCGCCTACCGCACAAACAATCTCTTCGCTTTAAGCGGAAAGTGGTACAGTACGTGAGTCTAAAAACTATGGAATATTCGTCTGAATTTAAGAAAAATCATGCGACCGCATACCTTGCGGAAGAATATGAACGTCTGGAGCGGCAAAAAATGACTGCGAAAGAAGCGGCCGGTGGTGACCCGGAGCTTTTGGTAATGGCAGATGAAGAACTTGTGGCGAGCGACACACGACAAAAAGAAATTCTTGAGCAGATTGAAGAAATTTTGGCAAAAGACAAAGAAGAGGCGACGCGCCCGAAGGCGCTGGTGCTCGAATTTCGTGCAGGTGCAGGCGGCGACGAAGCAAACATTTTTGCACGACAACTTCTTGAAATGTACCAAGCATATGCAGAGGCAAAGGGATGGAAGGTGCGCCCTGTTGATGATCTCACCATTGAAATAAACAGCGCACACGCGTATGACGCTTTGCGCTACGAAACAGGCGTACACCGTGTTCAACGTGTGCCACTTACGGAAAAGTCGGGGCGCGTGCACACGTCTACCGCTTCAGTGGCGGCACTTCCTATTCGTGCTAAATCAACGCTTGAAATTAACCCTGCAGATATTGAAATGGAATTTTCGCGTTCAGGTGGCGCAGGCGGTCAAAACGTGAACAAGGTGGAAAGCGCCGTGCGCCTTGTTCATAAGCCCACAGGTATCGACGTGCGCTCCACGAGCGAGCGAAGTCAAAAGGCAAACCGCGAAAAAGCAATGGAAATTCTTACGGCAAAAATTGAAGCGTACACTGAGGAAGAAGAGGCAAAAAAGCACGCGGCGCTCCGTAAGGGGCAGATTGGCACTGGCGACCGCTCGGAGAAAATCCGCACCTATAACTTCCTTCAAGACCGCATCACCGACCATCGCCTTAAAGAATCGTGGCATAACCTGCCTAAAATCCTTGCCGGCGGTCTAGACCCCATTGTGGAGTCGCTCCAGAGCGCCGCGGCTGGTGGGGGAGTTGGGCCTGCTGAAGAGGCTGATTGATGGTTGCGCGAGGGCACAGTATCAGCTATAGTAGCCACTAATGAAGACCGAAACGACGGGCTCAGCTATCGAACGCCTCTTTAAGACAGGGGCGCATTTTGCGCAGGTTCGTAGCCGCCGCCATCCATCCATGAAGCCCTTTATTGTAGGAGCAAAGGCACGTATGGAAATCTTGGATCTCTCCAAGACCAGTGACCAGCTTGATGCGGCAAAGAACGTTTTGAACGCACTTGCGAAAGAAGGAAAGACCGTCCTTTTTGTTGGTGGAAAGGCAGAAATCGCAACACTCGTTCGTGATGCCGCAAAGCGTGTGGGTCAGCCCTACGTTGCCGGCCGTTGGCTTGGTGGCACCATTTCAAACTTCACTGAAATCAAAAAGCGCATTGATCGCCTTGCCGACCTTCTCGCAAAGCGTGAATCAGGCGAACTCGCAAAACTCTATACCAAGCTTGAGCGTGTGAAAATTGATCGCGAGATTGATCGTCTTCAGACACGTCTTGAGGGGCTTGAAGAGCTCGCAAAGCGCCCTGACGTGCTTGTGGTTGTTGATACACGCCACGAGAAGCACGCAACCAAAGAAGGAAATGATGCTGGCATTCCTGTTATCGGTATTCTTGGTTCTGACTGCAACTTGAAGGACGCCACATACCCTATTGTGGTAAACGATGCGTCGCGTGAGGCGGTCACCCTTGTGCTTGGAGAGCTCACGGGCGCGTTTGACGAAGGAAAGAAGGCATAAGCCGAAAGCAGAAGGGGCGGGGCGTATTATTTATTTAAATCTGTTCTATGGAAATAAGTACTGACATCGTAAAACAGCTTCGCGAAGCAACAGGTGTTTCGGTTATGCAGTGCAAGAAGGCACTTGAAGAAGCTGGCGGTGATATTGAAAAGGCAACGGTCATTTTGCGTAAGCACTCTGCTGGTGCGGCTGAAAAGAAGGCCGACCGCACGCTTGGTGCCGGTGCCATTGGTACCTACATCCACGACGGGGCTATTGGATCAATGGTTTTGCTTTCTTCGGAAACTGACTTTGTATCTAAGAATCCAGAATTCGGCGCTCTTGCGCGCGAAATCGCTATGCAGGTTGCGGCAACGAATCCGCAGTATCTTTCCGCAACCGATATTCCCGAAGAAGCTAAAAAGGCGGCAACGGAAGTGTTTCAAAAAGAAGTAGAGGGCAAGCCGGAAGAAATGAAAGCAAAGATTCTTGCAGGAAAGCTCGATTCTTATTTTCAAGACCAAGTATTGCTTGACCAGCCTTTCATAAAGGATGAGAGCAAGAAGATTCGTGACCTCGTGACCGAGGCAACGCAAAAATTCGGCGAGCGCATTGAAATTTCAAAGTTTATGCGCATGTCCGCACGCGGCTAATGGCATACCTCGTTTTTCTTCTTATTGCACTTGTGCTCTTCGTCGGTTTTGTCGTTCTTACGCGCCAAGAAACACGCCGTGGCTCGAGATATTTTGCCGCCGAACGTATGCAGTTTGACGCCGATACTGAACGCTTTATTACCGTGTTCGCGCACGCAGACTTTCCGACGTTCGTGAAATCCATCGTGCGTGCACTTATTGCTCGCATCGCGCACGATGCGGCGCACGGCTCCTTAATTGTCGTGCGGTTTCTAGAGCGGTTGCTTACCCGCGCGGTACGCACCCTGCGCATTCATCACGCGTCGGTGTCTGTTTCTACCACCGCGAGCCCAAGTTCAGACTTCGTTACGGCAATGAAGGATTTGAAGCAAGAGCTTAGAAATGGTAGGAAGATAGAGGAAGTCGTAGGGGATACTATTGAAAATAGAGAGTAACCAAGCCGCCTTAGCTCAGTTGGTAGAGCAACACTTTTGTAAAGTGAAGGTCCCCAGTTCGAATCTGGGAGGCGGCTCCAAAATTATTTTTTCGTGGTCGTAGCGGTTACGGCAAACGCGCTTTTCGGAAACTGTTTTTCAAGGTCATCAAGCGAAGTGAATCCGTAGGAAGTAACGCCTTGAATGATGAGAGCGGGAAATTGAGGCTTCACTTTTTCTATGGAGATAAGTGTCTTAAGGGCGCCAAGGTTCAAATTGTAGTCAAAAGAATATACGCGAATATCAGGATAGTTTTGTCGTAAATAGGAAAGCGCATATCCGGCGCGATCACAATCGGCACAGCTTCCTTCATTTGAATAGAAATAAAGCACGGTGACAGGGTGGGTTCCACAACTACGCGCAAGTTGTTTGGTCACCAAGTAATCACGCATTTCAAGAAGTGAATACTGTGACTTGATGCGCACTACCTGCGCGTCATTTTGTCCGAGTTGGCTTTCTGTATATGAAAGCCGTTCGCCAAGGTCATTCAGTTCCGCTGTAAGTTCAGTACCGTCAACAGCAACCGAACATGGCGCAGACTCAAGCAAAGAGAACTGGGTATCAAGGGAGAGCGTGTCTATAGATAGCTGGTCTTCAATCGCACTTACTTCGGCAAGGCGCTGTTGGTTCAAGTACCCCACGGCATACATCACCGTTGCAATGATGACGGCGGTGATGCCAAGGGCGATGAGCACGTTACGGTATACAAGCGACATACGGCGAATCTATACTAAAAAGCTTCTTTTGGCGAGGCGGGTTAGCGCCATGTGCGTTTTGTTCCGGTAACCACGTCTGCGGTGGCGCGCATGAGCCACAAGGGGGCGATAAAGCCATACAACAGAAGATAGGCAACGAGTCCTTGCAGAAGCGATCCTGGCGTTCCGGAAATACGCTTGCCGATACCAATAAGCGTGAGCGCAAGCGTTACGGTAACCACAGCGAGAATAACGTACACCGTTAGGGGAGCATAAAACCAATCAAACGAGAAGTGGGTGAATGAAAAAGTATAGGGAACGCCTCGGTGTATCACATAGGAACGAATGCTATTTCGAACCAAGAACGTCATGGACATCAGAAAGAGCGCAATGCTACTTACAATGGCGAGGATACTTACGGGAAGAATAAGGGTGCCGAGGGCGCCGTATTTTGCGTTGCCAATAAGATCGCGATATTCGTTCAAAATATTGCGCAAAAATCCGGTTGTCCAACGGGTGCGTTGCTTCACCAAGCGATGCAGATTCATTGGTGTTTGGGTATACACGCGAGCGCGTGGAGCGTTTTCAATGCGATATCCAGCACGCTGAATGCGAAGCGCCATCTCAAGGTCTTCCGTTTGGTGCCCATCGCGGAACCCGCCCAGTTCGTTTACGACACTGCGACGGTACAGAGAAAAGGGGCCAGGGGTCACAAACAAGCCATTGATACTGGAAAGGGTGTGGCGGGTAAGAATACCAAAACTATATTCTGCATTCTGCATGTGTTGCAGGATATTTTTTGGTTCAAATACAGACATGGCGGCTGTGGTTGCGGCAACTTCGGGCGAGTGGAATGACGCGATGGCTTCGGATAGAGCATCAGGTTCTACTACAGAGTCGGCGTCTAGACAGCCCACAATGTCTGCGGTGGTTTCTGCAATGCCGGCGTTAAGCGCCGTGTGCTTTCCACCATTTTCTTTGTGAATGATTTTTACTTGCGGGTTGGTGCGGAAGGCTTCCATCGCCATACGTGTGGTGTCGGTGGAGCCGTCGTCTACCAAAATAATTTCGAGCAAGTTTTTTGGGTAGGCAAGTGCAAGTGCTGATGCTGTAGTGCGTGCAAAAGTCTTTGCTTCGTTGTAGCAGGGAATGATGATTGCAACAGATGGAGCGTAGTCTGTTCTTCCGCGTTTTCGGGCAATGCGTGCCGGCTCTGAAAGGAAGGTAAGGAGCAAGAACATCTCAAAAAAGATGGCAATAAAGAGAAACGGATATGCCAGAAA
>JBBQUV010000009.1:0-25082 GCA_038212075.1 Minisyncoccia bacterium
CAATGTTGTCCGATGATATATAGACACTGGTGATACGCAGAAATCCATTGTCCGGACCCTTCAAATCATTACTGCCGGGATTCTTTTGTGGATTAAAGAGCGCGTTAAGTTTTGCGGCAGTGATAGAGCCGTCGGCGATAAAATTCAAAAGCCTTTGATACCGAGTAACAGTATTCGTATCAGTTTCAATAGAACCAAGCCTCTGCTCCATTTTTGTTTCAGGAGCTTTAGCCTTTTCTTTGGGAACAAATGCGCGAGGACGTTCAGTACCCATAGAGTTATGCCTATAGTATAACTGACGTTTGTGTTGTGATACTCTTTTTCTATGGAAGAACAACTGCTAGGGTTCCCGAAGCAATTTTCATGGGAGCCTATTGTCGTGGGCACTGTGCCAGCATTTAAACATGCCATCGTGTGCGGCATGGGTGGCTCCGCGCTCCAAGCAAAGCTTCTCTTGTGCATCGACCCAGAACTCCCCATTTCTGTACACCAAGACTACGGCCTACCCCATATAAAGGAGGGTGAAAAGCCTCTTATCGTTCTATCTTCGTACTCAGGCGAAACAGAAGAGGTGTTGGACACGGCGCGCGAGGCAACCGAGCGTGGGTTTCCTTGCGCTGTTGTTGCAAGTGGCGGAACACTTCTTGCGCTCGCGAAAGAAAAAAACCTGCCTTACATTGAACTGCCAAAAGAAACGGCGGAGCCTCGTATGGAGATTGGTTACGCCATGCTCGCGCTTTTGCGAATGCTTGGATATGCGCAAAGCGAGGCGTCGCTTCGCACCATCGGGCAATCACTTGATACTGCCGGCATAAAAACAAAAGGTGCAGAAATTGCCGAACAACTCAAAAACCGCCTTCCCCTTATCTACGCATCAAATGCAAACGAGGCAGTTGCCTACTTCTGGAAAATCGCCCTGAACGAGACCGCAAAAATTCCTGCGTTTATCGCTTTCGTACCAGAACTGTGTCACAACGAACTTGCCGGCTTTGATACTGCACCAACTACGGCGATGCTTTCTCACACCATGACCGCGGTATTCTTGCACGACACCACCGACCATCCGCGAAACGAAAAACGTCTTGTGCTCGTTGCAGACAGTATGAAAGAAAAAGGCATTGGCACACTCCACGCAAATCTTCTTGGCACCGATCGCTATACAAAAGTCTTAACGGGCGCACTCACAGGCGTCGCGACCGCCCTTGCGCTCGCCCACCACTACGGCGTACCCGATGCAGAAACCCCACTTATTGCAGACTTTAAATCAAGAATGAAGGCATGATTGTTGTAGGAGACATCGGCGGCACCCACGTACGCCTCGCGCAGTACGAAAAGGACGGCACGCTCGCAGACCTTGTTGTTGAAGAAACACCACAGGAATACAACGATGGCCTCGCACGTCTTTCTGCATACAAAAACACCCTCACCAAACCTATTGAGGCTGTTTCAATCGGTATCGCCGCGCGCGTTTCTCTCGACAATGGAACCTTGACCGGTTCCGCACATCTTGAAGGATGGTCTGGAACCAACTTCAAACAGGATATGGAATCGCTGTTTGGTGTACCTGCATATATTCAAAATGACGTTGTCATGGGCGCGCTCGGTGAAGCAGTAGAGGGCGCAGGGCACGGCGCAAACACTGTTGCGTATATCGCCGTTGGCACGGGCATTGGTGCTCGCTGTGTAAGAAATGAAATAGTAGACCCTGCATCCGATATCCGCTTTGGGCATCGCCACCTGACCATTGATGGCAAAACGCAAGAATTTGAAGATTTTATTTCCGGCACAGCAATTATGCGTGATCACCACTCACGAACGTCTCGGCTCCACGACGACACTCTATGGGAAACGTACTCGCGTTACTTTGCCTATGGCATGCATGAAGCGCTTACTGAATGGTCGCCCGATCGTGTGGTGCTTGGCGGGTTTATTCCAAACGACGAGCGTATTTCAATTGCGCGCGTAGAAAAATATATGCATGAACTTTTTCCTACTGATGTGGTTCCCCCTATTGCATACGCTAAACTTCCCTACTCCGGACTCACGGGCGCGGGCATATATGCAACACGCGCTCTCGCAAAAATATGAAATACAAAGTGATCGTTTTTGACGTAGACAACACGATCGCAGGAAGCAAGTGTCCTCTTGAGCCGCGTATGGGTGAACTTTTATCGGAACTTTCAAAGCGCGTGCCTATTGCCGCAACCACCGGCACCTCACTCGCGCGGTTTGAAGAAATGGTGTTTCCATATTTGCCATCAGATATGCCTCTTCAGAATTTCTACTTGATGCCCACCTCCGGTGCGGCGTTTTATACCCACGATGGCACTGCGTGGCAAACAATGTATCAAGAACTACTCACCGAAGAAGAAATGCAGGCGGCAGAAGATGCGCTAATGCACTCCCTTGAACGTACTGGAGTAGAAGTACCTGCAGAACCGATCGGTCCTTTGATTGAGCGACGGTACGATACCATGGTGAACTTCGCAGGACTCGGACAAAAAGCACCGATTTCTGCAAAAGAAGCGTGGGATCCAGATCGTAAAAAACGCGCGGCGATGGCCGAAGTTATTGCGCCGCTTCTACCGTGGGCAGTCGTGCGCCCAGCAGGCACCACCAGCATCGACATTACGCGTAAAGGCATAGACAAAGATTTTGGTATTCGAAAACTTTCCGCACACTTGAATATTCCTGCAGAGCAAATGCTGTATATCGGCGACGCGCTGTTTCCGGGCGGGAACGATGAAATTGTAAAAACTACCGGCATTGCGACACGGCTCGTAAAAAATCCCTCGCACACCATGGAAGTGATTGAAGAATTGTTGAACGACTTTTCGTTAGACGCCGACATTGTGTAACGGTACTTATACACCCACGTATCTAGCAAAGCGTTTTGAGTAGGTAATAATATAAAGAGCGAGTCGCCTCTGGCGCACATCCGCTCGCATCATTATTTATCTTTACTATGAATCATCACACGCTTCGTGAAATCGCAAAATTCCTTTCTGGAATGGTTGCGTCAAAAATTATTACTATCATTTGGCTGAGCTGGATCGGGCTTATGCCACTCATCCTTATCGGCACACCGTTCAATGAAGACAGCATTGTGTCGGCAACCATCTTCAATGTTGCCGTACTTGCCCTGCTTGTGTACTACGGTTGGCACGTAAAATCGCCCATGCATTCTCCAAGCGAGCGGAACCTTCTTCTTGTTGTGGGCGCCCTCTTCCTCGTAATTGCGGCAGTTCACTTTACCCGTATTATGTTTGGCTTCTCGTTTATTCTTGGGGACTTTATGGTTCCTGCATGGCTTTCATGGTGTGGACTCGTGATTTCGGTCTACCTTTCCTATTCAAGCTTCCATTTTGCCCTTCGAATGAAAGGCGGTCGTAAATAGATTCTTATGCAAAACCCCGCGGCGCCCAAAGGCGCCGCGGGGTTTTGCTTTTTATTCCACTTTCATTAAAAGTCGCACTATCCGTATTTCTTCAAACGAATACTCCCCATCAAGCGCACCATACACGGGTGCAAGTTTTTCCGATTCCACCGCAGTAAAAGCATCCGTAATTCGCTCCACCGCGGTAGTACTTGGTGCCAGATGTTCAATGTCTTCGCGCGCGAGCCGGTCAACCTTTTGCAATTCTTCCAAATGTTTCAATATCGTTCCCACGGTGAGTGATTGTTCGCGCGCCGCTTCTACAAGCGAGGCCGCACCACGCACCACGCCAAGTGTTTTCAAAAGTCTGCTTCCTGCGCCACCTTCCTTATTTTTTTCTATCTTTCCTGTTGGCCACGCACCGCCCTGTGCCTTCACATACTTTTGTTGCATTTCTTCAACATCCGATTCCGGCATTCCGGCAAACACCGATCCTGCACCTTGTGAAAACTCTCTAAACTCACTGTCTTTCTCTACAATATTCGGATGCACGGAAAGTGCGCGATTATTTATGCCAAGCAAGTGCACGCCGGAAAGCCGCCGTACGCGCGAAAGCGCCACATATCCCTGTCCGTATTCAAATGCCTGCGATAAATCCATCACTGCTTCGTCCATACTCATCCCTTGGCTTTTATGCACCGTCATTGCCCACGCGAGCCGCAGTGGCACCTGCACAATAGATGCTTTCACTTTTCCATTTTCTTCCACCTGCCACTCCATCACGTCAACGGTAATGTTCCTTCCATCTTTGGTACGCACCACAGGCAAGTTGTCGTTTGCGGAAAAATCTACCACCGTGCCAAGGGTACCGTTCACGAATGCTCCCGACGGATTATTTTTGGTGAACATCACCACCGCATCCAGTTTAAGTTCAAGCGTTTCCGGCGATAAACAACCGCGTTTTAGACCGTCCACCATATGCTCGGAACCCTTCCCGGTCATTTTGTAGGTTTTCTTTTCTCCGGGAAGTTTTGCTAGGTGCGCAGTGTTTATAGTGTCTACGTCTGCGTTGTGTGAAAAAAGTTTTGGCACATTGCTTGGCGCCTTCGCGAGCGTCGTAATGCGTTCTGAAAGCCGTTCAAAATGTAGTTCCTCTACGTCGTTGCGACGAATGGCAGAAAGTACCGCAAGAAATGCGTCGTCGTCTTGGCGGTACTGGTCAGTGAGGTAGCACACAAGCGGGTTCAGTTCTCGCCACGCCGTCGATTCATACGCGAAGCGTGTTTGCTCACCGCCACGTGTTACTGGTGGTAACTGAAAAAAATCTCCCACCATTACCACCTGAAGTCCACCAAACGGAAGTGTGGTGCGGCGCACTTCGCGACATACCGCATCTACCATGGCAAACGTTCCTGCAGACAGCATGGAAATTTCGTCAATAATAAGCACCTTCGCTTTTTGTATACGTCGAGCAACATGTTCTTTGCTTGCAATGCGATCAATCTCCGCCTCTGAAAGCGACGAGGCAATACCAATACCACTCCACGAGTGGAGCGTCATACCACCCACGTGCGTGGCGGCGATTCCTGTTGCCGCTGTTACCGATGGCTCAATCCCTGTAGAACGAAGCCACGAAACAAACTCATTTATTGTGTGCGTTTTTCCGCTTCCGGGTTCACCCGTAAGAAATACGTTGGCACCAGTCTTCAGTATCGTAAGCGCCTCGCCTTGGGTCATTCAGCTGATTATACCCGTAGCCACCACACTCCGGCTAGAACAGGTACTTTGTGCGAAGTTCCTTTCGCAGTTGTTTGTGGTTCGGCATTGTTTGCGCGACTAATTCCCAAAACGCTGGCGCATGATTCATTTCTTTCAGGTGGCAAAGTTCGTGCACAATCACGTAGTCAATTAAATGTGGTGGTAGGTATGCAATGCGGTAGTTGAAAGAAAGGTTTGCGCGAGCAGAGCACGTTCCCCACCGTGTTTTTTGTTTACGAATGAACACTCGTTTGAATTCATGACGGTAGTGTAGGTTCCAATGTGAAAGTCGCGCGAGCGCTCGCGCTCGCGCGACTTTCTTCACTTCTTCAAATTTCTTTGTGCCGCGGCGAAGCCGCGGCAACACCATTGCCCCACTATTCATACTTACCGAATGCCCGTGTCACAAGAAATAGTTGCGGTTACATACCCCGTCGCCCCCACTACAGCATCAGTTGGTGTACAGCGCGGAAGCGTTTGCCCGCCAGATGCAGAAATCGTGTAGGTGCCGGGAGGAAGTGAAACTTGGAACATGCCACCCGCATCTGATTTAGTTGTGGCAAACACGGTTGCAGATCCTTTACGATACAGAGAAATAGTCGTCGCATATCCCTTGTCCGCACATTGCGGGTCTGGCGGATCTTTCATCACTGGACACGTAGGACCAAGTGTTACGGTTCCTTTTATTCCGGAATTGTACGGAAGAATGCCACCTCCCACAGTTCCCCCAGTGGTGCTACCAACGATGACGGGAATCTCAAGCGAGTTGTCATTCTCCGGAAGACCAGACGGATTGTCTTTCTTTAGTATGAGGGTTCCTTTGTTGCTGTAGGTACTCGCGCCAGCAACAAACGTAAGCGTGGCTTTAAACGGAACAAAGTCGGTAGTCATCCAATCACCTGTTGCGTTAGCGTTACCTTGCGCGATTATTTTTCCATCCCAATCAGTAAGCACTACCGGAAAACTTGCTTCAAAAAACCAACTCCCGCGCGCTTCACCAGTAATGGTAAGAGGGCTTTGTACGGCCTCATTCGGGCGTGGAGAAATAACGCGAATAAGATCCGCTTTTTCAACGGTGTTGCCCACGTTCTCCGTAAAGTGCGTTCCGTCTTTGGAAGTGCATTGACGCGGATAACTCTCCATCACTGGGTTTCCAGCGGCAACACATGCTTCAAAGGTAGTAACTGCGGGTACCGCGGGAGTGCTCGTAAAAAAATAGACACCGCCGCCAATAAGCGCGACCGCAACTACTCCAATCACTGCATTTGTTGTGTTCATAGGTTTTGGTGTTAGTTACTAAAATAGGTACGCTAGACTACCGCTCCGGACACGCCGCAAACTCACAGTTAGGGCCACTACGCGAAACATAGCCACCACCAGGGCACGCCATCGCCTCTTGTGTGCACACTACGCCACCGCCCACCATAGGGTCTTTCACACACTTACCAGGACCGTCTGTCATCCCTGCGACATCGGGATTGCAGTGGTACCCAACCATACAAGATTTGTAGCCAAGGCCTTCATTCGGTAAATCAGGTTGTGTAGGAGTAGGACCGCAAACCGCGCCCGCGCCACCACCTGTAGACACCGTGTCTTTAACACATACGCCGCCGGTGTCTGGTCGTCCCACAGTCAGCTGACAGTGGAGCCCAAGAGAACACGTCGGTGCGTTTTGAATAAATCCGCCGCAGTGTGCACCGATGCCAACCACTGGCGCGGTTGTTGGTTTTGCCGTCTTCACGACATGCCACAACCCTTTCACGCCTTCGCCATTTACTTCACCCGAAGTTTTGTCGCCAATATAGAAATAGAGTGGTGCGCCACCGTACGTCACTTGCATGCCACCGTCTGCGCGAAGCGTGGTTGAAGCTGTTCCGTCCACACCGGATTGAAGATTCGCGAGAACACTTAGGTCGTTCACTAAATAGGGCTCCCAATTCTGGGCACACTCACCAGTGCAGTTTGAAACGCCATCGGTATCATTTGCAAACGCATAGAGCGTCATGCCATTGCTACCAATAAGATGCGTACCAACAGTGGTTGTAGCATCGGTGCCAAGAAGCAAATTGCCGGGCATGTACGCAACGCCCGCAGGTGCGGTCACATTTTCTTGGACTGTTTGGTGCGTCCCAAACCAATATCCCCCACCAATGACGGCGAGTACAACTACGACAACTATTGCGATGGTGGAGTTATTCATACGTCTGGGCTATGGCTAATACCGTAAGTATATAGCGAAGACGAGCAGATACCCTACCGCTTACAACCTTCCTACCACTGCCAACCGTCGTGCATCATCCCGTGCGGGTACGAGCCCCAGTCATTGGTGACAACCATTTTTGCTTCGTAAAGCATGCCAAGTTTAAACGCGAGTACAAACGTAAGAACATACACAATTACCGCCACCAGTTTTGAATACCACGTCACTTTATTCCACTGTATTTTCATATACACATTCTTTATTTATTCATCCACGTGATGGTCAGTTGCAATACGGTCGCGAAGGAGACCCAAAGAAGGTACGGAATGTTGGCATACACAATCCATGCAAGGCTTGGGGAGCCTGTAGAAATATGATTAGTGAGCGAGGCACTGTAGAGCGCAAAGAGCGCCCAGATGAGAGTGGCGAGGACGAGGAGGATGTCGATAGAGGCGAAGAGGTTGTTCTTAAGCGTAAATTGGAAATAGGTAAAGGAGAAATTGAAAATGAGGTTAAGTGCAAAAGGTAGAGCGACTATGAGCGGAAGCTCCCGCGTGTAAACCTTATAAAAAACCGTACCGTACGTCACCGCGATAACGGCATAGAGCACCGTCCACACCGGTCCAAAGAGCCACGACGGTGGCGCCCATGTGGGCTTGATGAGTGTGCTGTACCAGCGGTAGGTGTTGCTTTCCATAGAGTCGAGTATACCAACCAACGAAAGAGGACCCTACTGGTTAGTAAACAGATAACGCAGTTATCGTCTTCGATACAAAAAGCCCGCGCGGTGACGCGCGGGCAAGTTAGAGAATTGAAGAATACAAACCGATTTCCTACCACATGTCTCCGGGCAGGACCACGCTATACTAATCACATGTCTGATCTTGTGAAAAAACTGCAGGGGGTGATGAAAGGCGAAGTGACCGATGCGGAATCGGAACGCACGCTGATGAGCCGCGACACCAGTATTTTTTCCCGAATGCCCAAAGTGGTCGTGTACCCAAAAGACGCAGACGATGTGAGTGCGCTTGTACGTGTGGTGGCGAAAGAAAAAGGCGCGAGCGTAACCGCTCGCGCCGCCGGCACCTGCATGAGCGGCGGCCCTCTTACCGATTCTGTCGTTGCGGTATTCACAAAAAACATGAATGCGGTTCCGGAAGTCGTTGCGGATGAAAACGGCGGGTACTCCACCACCGAGCCCGGCGTGTACTATCGCGATTTTGAAAAAGAAACACTCGCAAAGGGACTGATTCTTCCCTCCTTTCCTGCCTCGCGCGAACTTTGCGCTATGGGTGGCATTGTTTCAAATAATTCCGGTGGCGAACGCACCCTTGAATACGGAAAAACTGAACGGTATTTAGAGGAACTTGAAGTGGTACTTTCCAACGGCGCTGTCACAACATTCAAACCACTGTCTCCAAGCGAACTGCAGATGAAATTAGTGAAGCAAGATTTTGAGGGTGACATTTATCGAGGGATGCACGAACTCCTCACTAAAAATGAAACACTTATAACCGCCCACAAACCAAAGGTTTCTAAAAACTCAGCTGGGTATGCCCTGTGGAGCGTTGTAGACCCCGTAGCAAAGACCTTTAACCTCGCCAAGCTTATTTGTGGTTCCCAAGGAACACTCGCCCTGTGGACCAAAGCAAAACTTCGCCTTGTGCGACCCAAAGAACACCGTGCCATGTTGGTGGTGTTTCTAACCGACCTGAATGTACTCCCAGAAATTGTGAACAGGGTACTTCCCTTTCATCCGGAATCTTTTGAAAGCTATGACGACCACACCTTTACTCTTGCGGTGAAATTCTTGCCGGAAATGCTTTCGCAAATGGGTTGGGTAAAAGCGGCACGGCTTGGCATTTCATTTATTCCGGAAGCAGAGCTCGTGCTCACGGGTGGCGTACCAAAAATGGTGCTGATGGCGGAATTTGCGGAAGACAGTATTGAAGAAGCAGACAAAAAAGCGCTCGCCGCACAAGAAACACTGAAAGATTTAGGTGTAAAAACGAAAATTGAAAAGAACGAGCAAGAATCAGAAAAGTTTTGGATTGTCCGTCGCGAAAGTTTCCGTCTGCTTCGCAAAAACCTACACGGTATGTATGCCGCGCCATTTATAGACGACTTTGTAGTGCGCCCCGAAACCTATCCTGAATTTTTGCCGAAACTGAACGCACTTCTTGCCGAATATGCTGACAAATTTATTTACACCATTGCTGGACACATCGGAAACGGAAACTTCCACATCATTCCTTTGATGGATCTTTCAAAGCCTGAAGTGCGCCAAGTCGTGCTCGACCTCGCGCCGAAAGTGTATGACCTTGTTATCAGCTACGACGGCACCACCACCGGCGAACATAACGACGGTATCATTCGCACACCCTATCTTCCCCAACTGTTTGGCCCAGACATGATGAAATTGTTTGAAGAAACAAAAAAGATTTTTGACCCGCATACTGTTTTCAATCCGCATAAAAAAGTGGGCGGTACCTTTGACGATATTAAAAACTCGATGATTACACACGTATAGTTGACAATTTATAAAAATTCATATATGGTATTTTAGTGAATTTGTCGGCGCAGGTGCGCCAAAATCGGGAGGAACGTATGTACAATCAACTCGCGTACGAAGCATTTATTCTGATGGTGCTTGGCGCCACTGGACTCTATGTGGCAAAAAAATGCCCCGGCGTCTGGAAAGGCATCGTGTTTATCGTGTCATTGATTCTGTGGAGCATGTACACTGTGAAGCTTGTACAAGCCCTTGCAGAAACCAATCCAGCAGTGGTAAGCATCATCTGCGGACTTATGTTCGCGATGGCAAGTTTCGTCATCGGCGGTATTCTGTCTCAACTGAGATGGACATCCACTCCACAAAAAACGCGCTCCGAGTAGGTGCGCGGTCGGCGGATAGGAAAAAGGTTTTCACAAACCTCTTTCCTATCCGCCGATTTCTTTTTTACGTTCGCACCCATTCCCCCACCAGCGCGTGTATATAGTGAGCGTACAATGCTTGTGGAGACTGACCGAGAGCTCGTAGGGCGTGCAAAATGAACCCTATTGATGCCTTGCGTTACGAATAAGGGAGCTATCCCCAGAAAACGGCGTATATCTTGCGAAACAAGCTTCTCTGTAGCATAATCAACGTGACTCGCAGCAACGTGAGCTTCTCGGCCGAGATGCCCAAAAGTGTTCAGTGAGAGCGAGCTTAAAAATCAAGTATAGCCACATGGCAACGAATAAGTTGTATATCGGCGGTATTCCCTACCGTTCAACTGAAGATGAGCTCCGTGCCGCCTTTGAAGAGGCTGGTGCAGTAACATCTGTCAGCATTATTACTGACCGAATGACCGGCCGCTCACGCGGATTCGGTTTCGTCGAAATGGCTGATGAGACTGCCGCACAGGCAGCCATCGACCGTTGGGACGGCAAAGAACTTGGAGGCCGCACGCTTTCTGTTTCCTTTGCTCGCCCTCAAGGCGAACGCCCTCCTCGTGAGGCGGGTGGATTCGGCGGAGGCCGCAGTGGAGGTGGATTCGGTGGTGGTCGCGGAGGCGATCGCGGCGGATTCGGCGGAGGTAATGGCGGTGGTTACGGTGGCGGAAGCTACTAGCAAATGAGCTAAGTCTAAAGCGAAATTTTTATTTGTTTTAGCGAAGCGAGTACAGCTAGAAAGCTCTGCTTACCAAACCCCGAGAAAAGCTCTCAACAAAAAACACCCGCTTTCGCGGGTGTTTTTTGTTTGCTGTTATGCGTTTGCGATAGCGTGCGCTTGCACAATACTATTGAATAGATTTTTGTGTGGCATGAACGTACCACGAGAGATTGCGGTTGCGTATGGCTTGTATTCTTCAGTACGCATCGCATAGCGACGACCGGTACGACGTTCATTAAGTTGGCGAGTGGCCGGAGTGCGACCCGCGAGAATACCATCCACGTTGAAATGCACCTCATCGAGCTCAGTTTCTTCATCAAACTGATGAATACAACCGGAAAGAATAACGTGCACGTCCTCGGAAAGACGCTGTTTTAGATGGCGCCTCTCCTCCTTGGAGGTAATTGCTGTTTTTAGGCTCATGTGTCAATTATACACATATACCGGTATTTGTCAAGCTTCTTCACCCACCCCGTGGTATATGCCTGAAAACAAAAAAGAGGGCGGGACGCGAAGTCCCTCCCTCCTTTGCACGCCCGTGTTGCCACGAGGCTAGTTGTTGTAGTAAACGGCGAGCTCGGCGGCGCGCTTACCCGAGTAGCCCATGTGCTCGAGAAAACCTTTCGGGCCACCCCACGTGTTTACCAGTTTCTCCACCTGCCGTAGATCGAGCGGAATCTGTCGCTCGGTTGCAGTATCCGCCATGGTGGCGTAGCTGTGGCGAGCCACCATTCCGTCTGCGACGATTTTTTCAATCGCCTGCCGTTCGCCAAGCGGGTCGTGCTTCATCGCTCGCGGCGGTGCGACATAGACTTTCTTTTCGCGCGCCGATGGCTTCATGCTCGGCTTCTTGTTGTCCGACCATGGCTGGCCGCCGTTGGTGCTGTCGTAAAACTCCAGCACTTTGGCAACTTCAGCATCGTCGTAAACGCCGTGGTCACGCAGGTACTTCTCCACCGAACCGAAATGCTCGGAAACGGCGACATAGTAGTACAGGCTCGGGCCGCGGGCCGATGGACGGGGGTCGTTTTCGTTCATGCGCAGATCCCTTGCAATCATGTCGTAGGCTTTTTTTGCGAGTAAGCCTTCCAAAATGATTTGTTGCTGTGCTTCCGAATACTGCTCCCGCATAAGCGGCGACGGTCGTCCTGCGCCCACATACCCAGTGAGCGTAAGCAGATGATTTCTCATGCTATATACCCTCCAAAAAGAACGTTGAACAAGATACGTATCATACCTTTTTATTTGTTTTCGTCTAGGGCACGAGCCTGCTATGCTGAAGGCATGGAAAGTCGTTCAGACGAGTCGTTTCTGCTTGAAGAAAAATACGGTGGTATAAAACCAGCAGATGCGGTGTGGGATGCGGATATTGGGCGGCTTGCCCGTGGCGAGCCGCTTGCCTACGTGATTGGCTGGATACCCTTTCTTAGTTTGAAGATTTTTCTTGATTCACACCCGCTCATTCCCCGCCCTGAAACAGAGTGGTGGGTGGAACAGATGATTCTTGAAACGAGCGCGCTATATCCGATTGAAGACCTTGCACAGCCTGACGAGGCGAGCCTGAGCAAACTTCCAGCAGGATATTATGCGGGTCTGAAAGCGGATATAGCGCGCTCGTCACCCACCTTTCTTGACCTTTGCGCTGGTTCAGGCGCCATTGGCTGTGCACTCTTGAAAACATTTCCGAACGCTCAGGTTTCGTTTGGTGAAATTATTACCGAACACGAAGCAACCATTCGAAAAAATATTCGCGAAAACAATCTCAACGAACACCGCATCCGCGTGGGCATTGGCAATTTATTCGCTCCCTTTGCTGGACAGACATTTGATGTCATCGCCACTAACCCGCCCTACATTCCGGAAGACCGCACACTAGAAACGAGCGTAGGACAGTTTGAACCACACACTGCACTTTTTGCTGGAGTCGATGGCCTCGCCCTTATACGCCGCATCGCGGACGATGCGGCACTATATCTAAACCCAAACGGCATGCTGTGGCTTGAGTGCGACAGCGAACACGCGAAAGAGGCACTCGCACTTGTGAAAAAACACGCAAAACGTGCAGAGATACGCACTGACCAGTATGGACGTGAGCGCGTCATCGTAGGATATTATTAACATATGCCTCCTACTGGTCAGTCGTCTGACGTAGTCATTCCTCCTCATCTTGGACCCGACCTTGGTCCGGCGTTTAGTCTTATTGACCCAAAAGCAGTGGCGCTCACTCTTTTTTATCTCGTTGTTGTTTTAGTACTTCTCTACACCGCCATTGCGGCATACCACTGGCTGAAATACGGACACCGCTCCGTGGCGACCGTTCCCGCACTCGCTATTCACGCCACCGTATCGCTCGTACTTATTGGATATGCCCTCAGCGGCTTACCTTAAATATGGAAGAATTTGAACTAGAACCCGGAGAGCAGATAACCATGTCAGTACGAAAACACTGGCTCGTATTTGTAGCAGAGCTTTCTCCGTACGCCATCTTTATGCTTATTCCGCTTTTGCTTCCTGTTCTTGTGGGATATCTGGAAAGCGTAAATCCGCAATTCACTCAAATGATCGGCGGAAACCTTTCACAGTCAAATCCGTGGATGCGACTCTTCCTTGGATTGTGGCTTCTTCTGATGTGGACCGGTGCGTTTAACACCTTCACACGCTACTTCCTTGACCAGTGGATTATTACTACCACTCGCATTGTAGACATTCACCAGTTCGGTTTCTTCCGGCGCCACGTTGCGAGCTTTCTTCTTTCCCATGTGCAAGACGTTACTACAGACGTAAACGGTCTTTTGCCAACAGTGTTTGGATTCGGCACGCTCCGCGTTGAAACCGCCGGAGATGAATCAAGGCACTTTATAATGAGTGGTATTCCCGACCCACAAGGACTTCGTGACCTTATTATGCGCGAAATTTCCACACTCCACCCCCAAACTCCCGGAATGTAACTTCCCTGACGATTGCTGGTTTTTCTGCTAAAATCAAAAAATGACCGATCGGGAAAAACTCACGACAGAACCCTATAAAGGCGTGCGCGATTTCTACCCCACTGACTGGAGCCGGATGAACACCCTGTTTGACCGCACGCGTACTGTTTTGCGTTCGTGGGGATATGAAGAATACAACGCCTCCCCGCTTGAACCAGCAGAACTCTATGAAAGCAAAGGTAACGAAGAGATTATAAATGAACAAACCTTCACCTTCACCGACCGTGGCGATCGTCGCGTGACACTTCGTCCGGAAATGACGCCAACCTTGGCGCGCATGGTGGCGCACCGACGCCGCGAGCTTGCGTACCCGCTCCGTTGGTTTTCCATTGGCAATCGCTTCCGCTATGAACGCCCGCAGAAAGGCCGTTTGCGCGAATTCTATCAAACCGACATCGATCTTGTTGGTCTTCCTGAAGGTGAAGGTGATTTGGAAATCATTACGATTGCTTCACAAGTACTAAAAACATTTGGTGCAAAAGAATCCGACTTTTCCATTCGTATTAATTCCCGCGCACTTTTGATCGCCGCGTGTCGTGCCGCAGGGTATGAAGACGCCGAAGGCATGCGCGAGTTCTGGCGCCTTTTGGACAAGAAAGCAAAAATGTCCCCCGAGGAGTTTGAAAAGGCACGCGGAGACATCCCCGATCCTCTCACGGTTATTGAAACAGCCGGTGATCCGCTTGTGGCTTCCGAAAAACAAAAACTCGAAAAGATGATTGCGACACTAAAAGCGCGTGGCATTACGAATGCGGTATACGATCCTGAAATCGTACGCGGTTTTGACTATTACACTGGGATGATTTTTGAAATCTTTGATACCAATCCTGAAAACACTCGTTCCCTTTTTGGTGGTGGCCGCTACGACGGACTCGTTTCTCTTTTTGGCGGCGACCCTGTTCCTGCTGTTGGCTTCGCCTTTGGCGACGTTACGTTTATGGACTTCCTTACCACCCACGGGTATGAAATACAGCCAACAGCGACCGCAGACGTATACATCGGCACCCCGTCTTCAGACGACATTGAAACAGCACAAACCTTTGCCGCAGAACTGCGTGCCGCGGGTATTCGTGTATTTTTAAACCTGAGCGATAAAAACCTTGGGGAACAAGTGAAAGATGCCGTGAAGCGCGCGATTCCCTATTTCATTGCGTTTGGAAAAGATGAGGCGACGTCTGATACGGTAAAAGTAAAGACGCTCGCGACAAGCTCGGAAGAATCCATGTCTCGCGCAGACGTTTCTGCACACCTTCGCCCTTCCTAGCATGCGGGTCATCACGTTCGATATTGAAACCAGATCGGTATCTCTTTCCCGCGGAAAACTGGATGTGAACCAGCTTGAACTCACCGTTGTGGGCGTCCACGATTCTGAAACAAATGAATATACCGCGTACTTTAAAGAAGAATTAACCAAGCTCTGGCCGGTATTTGAACGCGCCGATATGCTGGTGGGCTATAACTCGGACTATTTTGATATTCCCGTATTGAACCGCTACTATCCCGGCGACCTTTCAAAAATCCGTTCGCTTGACCTTATGGCGGAAGTGCAAAAAGTATTAGGAAGACGGCTTCGCCTTGATTCCATCGCACAAGCAACGCTCGGTCGTGGCAAAAGTGGCGACGGACTAAAGGCAGTGGATTGGTGGGAAGAAGGTTTGTACGACAAAGTGCGTGAGTACTGTATTGACGACGTACGCCTTACCCGTGAACTCTACGACTACGCGCTCAAAAACAGCAAACTGAAATACAAAGATTTAAACGAAATGCGTGACGTGAAGCTTGATGTCACTGGATGGGATGTCGCAACGGCACAAACTACCCTCACCCACACGCTTCCCCTATAGCTTGAACTTTGTATTTTGTATAGTATAGTTCTGCCACGGACGTTTCTGTCCAGAAACAGGAGGAGTTCATGATCATTCGTGCGACGGTGCTTAAGGAGCACTGGAGTGCCGTTTCGGCCGCGCTCACCGCCATACATCAAGCGCATGGCGTCGAGTACGTCATGCAAGTGGGCAAGGGAACAGCTTCCCTTGTCGAAATGTTCGGCAAGCCCGTCGTTAACACGACAGGAAACCCCGAGAAGGGTGGGTGGGCAAGCCGTCACGAAGCTGACATCAAGCTCGCGAGCGAGCGAATCGGTTGGGACTTTGAACACGCAATCCCTTTCCACCTGCACACGCACATCTGTGTCGTGATGCAGGCTGGGGCGCGTGTTGGATCGGTACAGTATGGTTCTACCGACCACCCAGATTCGCTCAAAACTGCTTCGTGAACAACGAAGTCGCAAAAGGCTCCGCATCGCACACCTATGCGATGCGGGCTTTTTCATTTTTGTGCTACCATTTTCCTATGAAAACCGGTCTCGTACTTCCTATTTCTATAATCGTAGCTGGAATAATTATCGCTGTTGGCGTGTACTCCTTTGTAAGTTCCCGTGCACCGGTGGTAGACCATGGCACACCCACCGCTACTCGCGCCGTTACCGCAAACGACCACATTCTTGGCAATCCACTTGCGCCAGTGATGTTTGTTGAATATTCCGATATTGACTGTCCGTACTGCAAAAACTTTAGAAGCGTGATGGAACACGTGGTGGCCGATTACGGTCCAACGGGAAATGTTGCATGGGCGTATCGCCACCTTCCTATTTCCGACCAACACCCCAATGCCGAAAGCCATGCGGAAGCGGCCGAGTGTGTTGCTGTGCAAGGAGGAACATCCGCATTCTTTCGGTTCATTGACGCTCTTAATACCGCGGCGCCCGATGTCCAACAGTTCAACCCAAGCCAGTACAGCACTGTTATTCAAAGCCTTGGACTTAATACGGACACGTTTAGTTCGTGCCTTCAAAATCACACGTACAAAGACCGCGTAGCAAAAGATGCCGCAAACGCCATTGCCGCAGGCGCGAGCGGTGTTCCGTACACTATTCTTCTCATCAAAGGTGTTGAACAGCCCGTCTCTATTTCTGGAGCATTTTCGTACGATCAAATGAAACAAATTGCTGAAGAAGCCCTCCAAAAAGCGGGAGTGAAGTAAAAGAGAAAAGGTCGCCCGAAAGCGACCCCCTCCAATGCCGAGCAAAGCTCGGACTAGTCGAACATCTTCTGCAGACTGTGGATGAATACATCCACACGCAACCACCGGTTGAGCGGTTCTGCCCAAACGGCGATAACAATCAACGCCAAAAAAACAAGTACGCACACGTGTGCCGCCAACGAATAATCGTCGTCTTTGGTGACTTCTTTGAACTCTTGGTTCTGATCCAAAATGAACTCCTCTCCTTTATTCCCTTTTATTATATGCCCGAACGGGCCTTATGACAAGCCATTAAGAAGCGCGTCGTACTCTGAGGGCTCACCCTTGCGCCACTTGCCGGACAATAATTCTGAAAGCACCGCGGCGAGTGTCGTTTCAAGTTCCTTACGCGTTACGTCGGTAAGTGCGACATCGTGGTCGGTTATATCGTCTTCTCCCACCTGCACAATGCGCCCAGTAGTAGTATTGTGCCCATTTGCTCTAAGCAAAAGATCATAAAAAGCGATTTGTCGTTCAAATTTCTCTTTATCTTTTTTATGTATAGATGACGACGTTTTGAAATCCACGATGCACTCACCATCCGTACCGGAAAAAACAGCATCTACTTTCCCTTTCAACAAAATATCTTTCCCGTCTACAACGCGCTTCACACTAAATGCTTCTTCAATGGCGACGGCTTTTTGTTCAACGGTGTGCTTCCCGACATAGGTATCAAACGACGCACGCGCGTGTCGCGTAAGTTCGTCAAAGGTTTCGTTACGAGGAAGGAGGGATCGTTCAAGACTTTTAGTAAGTTCATGGTGAGCGGCCGCACGCCGCGCCTCAGATGTGCTCTCCGGTTCGCGCAGATACGCGGCGATTGCCGCATGTACCGCATTTCCAAGTACGATTGCGCGATTTTCTGGTTCCTTAAGACGAAGTACCCGTTTCGCAAAAAAAGCAGACGGCGATACCAAATATTCGTTGTACGCAGACGGAGAAAGCCCATCGCGCAACAGATACCGTTCCGTTAAATCACGCACGAGTGCTGAAACATTCGTATCTGCGTGCAAAAGTGGAATAGGGCTAGCGTGAATGGTGGTGGGTGTAATACCAGAGGGTATGAGCGACATAGGGGTTTCTTCTTTACCTTCACTGCCATGAAGCGGGTACGAAAGAACCAGCGCGTTTTTTGCACGAGTGAGTGCCACGTAAAAAAGGCGTGTTATTTCTTCCGTTTCTCGTTTTCCGTCAAACGGAGATGGGATGAGTACCGATTTACCGCGCCCTTCCCATTCACGCGCAGTAAGTGTCGGCACAAACACACGCTCAAATTCCATACCCTTTGCTTTATGTGCGGTAATAACCGTAACGTGCTCTTCTTTCTGGGTGAGTGACGTTTTAATGCTTCCAACTTCGTGTTCCCGCGCTTTTGCAAAACCATCCATTACTTCCGCGAAAATGGCGTTTGGATTACGGCGTACCAAATCTTCAACATGCATAAGCAATTCGCGCACTAGCGGAACGTCTTCTGCTATCTGTTCACCGTCCGACAAGAAATATGTGCGTGCGCCCGAATCAGCAAGCAGGCGCGAAAAAAGCGTAAGTGGCGGGAGACGAGTGGCGTCTGTTTGAAGTTTTGCAATAACACCAGCAAGTGTAGGAAACGTCGTTTCTAGCGCGCTCGTACATTCATGGTCGCGCACGCGACGAAGAAATGCGGTTCGCTCGGCAATGCTTTCATTCCACCACGGCGCCAAAAGCGCTTCGCGAAGAGCCGGAATGTCCGTTGGATCTGCGATCGCCTGCATAAATGCAAGCAAGAACCGAATACTGGGACGGCCAGTAAGATCAATATTACCGGCGCGAAGCGTTGGGATGCCACGCGCCCGAAGCGTAAGTGCGAATAGGTCGGCTGTTTTGTTTTTAAGAGTGATAATGGCGATTTCATGCGGTGGAACACCTTCGGTAATAGCATTTTGTACAAGAGTGGCAATTTGGTCGCGTTCAGAAAGAGTGTCTTCTGCCTGAAGCAGGTGAACGCTCCCGCCTTTTCCACGCGAAGCGATAAGCTCTACGTGTCCACCAGTAAGCGATGGAAGATTCGCAAGAAGCGTGTGCGAGAGATCAAGAACACTTTGATACGAACGAAAGTTCTCAACGAGTTTGATGGTAACCGCTCGCGGGTACAGGGTTAGAAAGGTTGCAAAGTGTGTGGTATCGGCGCCCTGGAAACCAAACACTGCCTGCTTCTCATCTCCCACAATAAAAAGATTTGGGTGGTCGTCATACGCAAGGCCGTCAAGAAGTGCATGCTGAAGAGCGTTTGCATCTTGGTGTTCGTCCGCAAGTACATACTGATATTGTTCCTGTAAATCAGCACGGAGTGCTTCGTCTTCAGTAATGCCATCAACCGCAATACGCAGTACGTCCGTATATCCATATAAACCGCGTGCGTCTTTTACACTGCGGTATTCGCGTATAAGCTCGATAGCCTCTTTTCCCTTTTCAAGCCGTTCTAATCGTTTTATTCCCGCAGGTTTCATATCGCCAACGTCACCACCCTTGCCAGCACGCACGTAGCGCAGTACCGGATCGTCCTTGATACGTTTTACTTCTTCACTCAGCCACGAGTCGTATGCTTCAAGCGTCATACACTCGCGGGTCATGACGTCTTCAAGACTCTTTAGATCTTTTAAATAGTGAAAGGGGGATTTTGCGGTGCGGAGTTTCGACGTTGTTTTCTTTTCCAGAATGTCGCGCCATAGCAAAATCTGCTCCACTTCGCCCATAAGCCTGCGATCGACAATTTCCGGAAACGCTTCCGGATGTTCTTTCATGACATGTTCGGCAAAACTATGAAAAGTGTACACACCAACCTTCCGTGCAAAATCGTCTCCAATGAGTTTTCCTAGACGGTTTGAAATGGTGCGTGCCGCAGAGTCAGTAAATGTAAGCACAAGAATATTCTCAGGCTTGGTGTCTGTTTCTTTAAGAATGTTTGCAATGCGAAGCGTGAGAATGTGGGTCTTTCCGGTACCCGGACCCGCCACCACAAGCACGGGCCCTTCCACCGTATCCACGGCTTTCTTTTGTTCCTTATTCAGACCCTTATACGCCTTTTCGAAGACCGGAGTCGTAGGCATTACCACCAGTATACGCGACTAGAATCTACGCCGTATATATGGCGTACTTCCGCAGGAATATGTCCGAGCGAGCGATTAGTAGCTTTTTAAACGACGTGCCTTGTCGTGCAAGCGGATTTTTTCCAATGCCTTTGCTTCAATTTGGCGAATGCGTTCGCGCGTAACGCCAAATTCCTTTCCTACTTCTTCAAGCGTGTGGTACACGCCGTCAAGCAAGCCATGGCGCATTTCAAGAATCTTGCGTTCCTTTGGCGAGAGGTCACCAAGAATATCACGCACTTGTTCTGCAAGAATACGTTCAGATGATTCCTGCACAGGGCTCGGAATCTTGTCATCGGCGATAAAGTCACCGAGGGTAGATTTTTCATCGTCGTCTCCAGAACCCACAGGGTTTTCAAGCGAAAGCGTTTCCTGATTGATTTTTTCAATCTGGTAAATCTTGTCTACTTCCACGCCCATTTCAACAGCGATTTCTTCCGACTGTGGGTCGCGACCAAGCGCCTGTGCAAGACGACGGGAAATCTGCTTATATTTTGCGATGGTTTCCACCATGTGGACGGGAATACGAATGGTGCGTGATTGGTCAGCAAGTGCACGAGTGATTGCCTGACGAATCCACCACGTAGCATAGGTAGAAAATTTGTATCCCTTCTTCCAATCGAATTTATCCACTGCCTTGAAAAGCCCAAGGTTTCCTTCTTGAATAAGGTCAAGGAGCGTAAGGTCGGGTGAACGGCCCACGTATTTCTTTGCGATAGACACCACAAGACGAAGGTTTGAACGAGCAAGAATATTACGCGCTTCGTTGTCGCCCTTTTCAATACGCTTTGCAAGCTCTCGTTCTTCAGCCGCCGTCAAAAGCGGATACTGACCAATTTCACGAAGGTAAATTTGAATAGAGTCGTAAGCGCTTGAATCGCGACCCTTGATGTTACGAGACGCAAGGTAATCGTCCGCATTGTCTTCAAGCATGCCGCCTTCAAGAATATCGATGCCGGCAGTCGTGAAGCGTTCGTAGAGTTCATCGAGAAAGTTGACGTCTTCTTCAATAGTTGGAAATTCTTTCAAAATTTCGCTGTACGTTATGTAGCCACGCTCCTTACCTTTTGCAACGAGCGCGTCTGCCTTTTGTCCACGGCCCATCAGTGCTTTTGCTTTTGCACCATGTGCGGCGGCGCGCACCACCATTTTTGCGCCTTTTTTCCCACGCGGAAGAGTCACCTTTTTGGGTGCTGGCTTTTTAGCCTTCGCCTTCTTTACCACCTTTTTTGCAGGCGCGCGCTTTTTTGCTACCGGTTTCTTTTTTGTATTTTTGGCCATAATAAATGAAATTAGAGCGTTGCTATCGCTTTTCGTATCTCGTCGAGCTTTGCTTCCGCGCTACGGATAGCAGTGTCGTCCTGTGCCATTTCGGCCTGACGAAGCTCGTGAAGAGCATCCTCGTATGCGCGAGTGCGCTCGGCTTTTTCAAACCGTTTGAGAGTATCGTCCGCCGCATCTTCCGAAGGGGCTTCTCCGTAGAGTATCCCGGTCTCAAATAAGACGCGTTCGGGACTTTCCTCCTGCGAGAGTGCGTGGCCTGTAATTCGAGCGTACTCGCTTTTTATCCTCTGTGCAAGCGCTGTATCGGGGTAGCTGGCAACAACAGCCGCAAGAAGTATTTCGTCCGGAACATGTTGAAACACAGGTGCGCCGGAAACGGTTTGACGTGGCGCAGGTGTCCCATCACTACGCACGGCGCGAGCAAGTCCCGCGCGCACCGCTTCTGGTGTGGAAGCAATAGCGCGCGCCACAAGGGTGACAAAGTGTTCACGCTCCATGGGGCTTTTGATAGCGGCAAGAAGCGGGAGAATGACACGCTCCACCTGCATCACAAGCCGGTGCTGGTCTTTTTGTGTTTCTGCAAGTACCGACAAGAAAAATTCAATAATGGATTTTCCATCAGCAACACGACGTGCAAATTCTTGAGCGTCTTCAGAAATGAGGTCGGCGGGATCTTTTCCTGCCGGAAGGCGCACTGCCTTCACCTTCATTCCAGCCGCGAGGGCTTCAAGCGAATGCTTATGGGTTGCCGCAAGTCCGGCACGGTCGCCATCAAGACACAGCATGAGGTTGTCGCTGTAACGCTTCATGAGCGCCAAATGCTCCGTTGAGAGCGCGGTTCCAGAAAGCGCTATCGCGTTTTCAAACCCTGCTTGATGTGCATGAAGCACATCCATCTGTCCTTCCATAAGAAGCGCGTATCCACGCAAACGAACGGCGTCTTTTGCTTTATCCATCGCAAATAAAATCTGCGATTTTTTGAATAAATCTGTTTCCGGACTATTCAGATACTTTGCCGGATCGTCTGCGGAAAGTGCACGCCCCGTGAATGCAACCGTGCGCCCCGCAGAATCGCGAATCGGAAACATCAACCGATTTCGGAATCGATCGTAGTACGTTCCTGCCTTCCCGTCTGCTTCTTTTATCAGTCCTGCACCAATAAGTTCGTCTGTGGTAAATCCTCCTGCAGTGAGTTCTTCAAGAAGCCCACGCCATGAATCCGGGGCGACACCAAGACCCCAACCAGAAATGGTTTTTGGTTCAAGCCCTCGTGAACGAGCATAGGCGTATGCCGGTGAAGTTTCGGTGAGTGCGCGAGCAAAGTATTGCTCGGCACGCGCCATTGCTTCGCGCAGACGGTCTATTTTCTCTTTCTCTTGTCCTCCGCCTTTCGTGTATTCAAGCGGTACACCCGCTTTCTCTGCAAGAATTTTGAGTGCACCCTTAAAGTCCACACCCTCCATTTTTTCTATGAAGGTAAACATGTCGCCACCAGTGCTCGACGAGAAACAATAGAAACTACCGCGCTCGGGGTTTACAAAGAATGACGGTGTCTTTTCTTTGTTGAACGGCGAAAGGCCTTTCATATACTTACCCGACCGAGTAAGTTTTACGTACGGCGAAACCACATCGGTAATCGACAGTTTTTCTTTTACCCGTTCGACCGTGTCTGCGGCCATACGGTAACTATGAACGCGACGACGAAACCTTTATTGCCAGACCAACACGCTCTTCGCGTACCGGTTCTGGGCGTTCTGCCTGAAGTTTCTTTACAGCGGCATACTTCTTGCTTCCACTAAAGCCCGTACCTGCTGGAATGAGGCGACCGAGAATAACGTTCTCCTTAAGACCGCGAAGCGTGTCCACAGAGCCCTTAAGTGCGGCGTTGATGAGCACTTTTGTGGTTTGCTCAAACGATGCGGCAGAAAGGAATGAACGACGCGAGAGCGCAGACTCTTTAATACCGAGCACGATTTCACGTGCCTTAGGTGGCTCCTTGCCTTCGTCTTTTGCAGACTTGAGCGCCGCGGCGTATTCCCAATCTTCAATAACGTCGCCGACCGAGTATTCGGAGTCACCGGTTTCAGTAATTTTTGCGCGACTGAACATCTGCTTCACGATAACCTCGAGGTGCTTACGGGACACGCTTGCACCCTGAAGCTCGTAAATCTTCGATGCTTCCGCAATGATGTATTCCTGAACCGCGGCGCGACCAGCAAACTCAAAAAGTTCGTCGAGATCTACCGAACCATCGGTAAGAAGCTGGCCACGAACAACTTGTTCACCAACCTTCACCAAAGACTGGCGAGGATAGGTGGCAACGTATTCGGTTGCGGAACCATCTTTCTTTCCCTGTCCTGCTTCCGGAGCAACCGCAATGACTTTCTCGCGACCTGCTTCACGGATTTCAATAACAAGACCGTCGGTCTTGGAAACGGTTGCTGGGTTTTTTGGTGAGCGCTTCTCGAAGAGCTCTTCAACGCGTGGAAGACCCGAGGTGATGTCTCCACCCACCGACGCTGTACCGCCCGAGTGGAAGGTACGCATCGTAAGCTGGGTTCCCGGTTCACCGATTGCCTGTGCGGCAATCGTACCGACGGCTTCACCAAGATCAATCATTTCCTGATTCGTAAGATCCATACCGTAACACTGCTGACAGATGCCGTATCGTGTTTCGCACGACATTGCGGAACGAACGCTTACTGAAGCAACGCCTGATGCATTCACGGTGCGTGCATCGTCTGCTGTAAGGTAGTGATGCTTTTTGAAGAGCGTCTTACCCGCGTCTTCAACATCTTCCGCAAGCACGCGTCCGCGAACAGCGTCGCCGAAGTCGATTTGAATACCGGAAGCGGAAATACGATTGATGGCGATACCACGCTTCGTACCGCAGTCCTTTTCGGTAACGATGGAGTCCTGCGCAACGTCGAACAAGCGGCGCGTAAGATATCCTGCGCGTGCTGTACCAAGTGCGGTGTCGGTAAGACCTTTACGTGCACCGTGGGTGGACATGAAGTATTCAACCGGATTCAAGCCTTCGGTCATGGAAGACGTAATCGGCACTTCAATCGTTTCGCCGGCAGTGTTTTGGATAAGGCCTTTCATACCTGCCATCTGCGTGAGGTTGCCCAAGGAACCGCGGGCGCCAGAGCGCACCATGTCGGCAACCGAACCCATAGGGTCAAGGTTTTCTTCCACAAGCTTTTCAACATCCTGCTTTGTGCCGTGCCAGATTTCAATCACCATGCGACGCTTCTCGTCTTCTGAAAGAAGGCCGTCCTTATAGTCGTTTTCAATCTTGGTTACGCGCGTCGTTGCTTCCGCAATAACTGCCTTTTTCTTTTCCGGAACGGAAACGTCGGCAAGACTCCAGGTAACACCGGAACGGGTTGCGTATTCGAATCCGAATCGCTTCACCTTGTTTACAATGTCTGGAATACGGTCGAGACCATAGAGCGTGATGCACTCGTTCACAATACTTCCGAGTACCTTCTTCGTAATCGCATCGTTCACATACGGATATTCCGACGGAAGAACCGTGTTGAAGAGAAGACGTCCTACGGTTGTTTCAAAGGTTTTTCCTTCAAACGCCGCATACTTCTGTTTGCCTGTAGTT
>JBBQUV010000010.1:0-23063 GCA_038212075.1 Minisyncoccia bacterium
TAACAGTCACTTTATATAGGATATGGGTCCCTTTCATGAAAGCTTCATCAATGATTCTCTAGAATGGCATCTCTTATGCGAGTCATCATTGTAGAAGATCAGCAATTACAAGCAGACAATTTGAAGCGTGCGCTTGAACTACAAGGGTTTGCCGTCGACTGGCTTTCAAATCCGGAAGAAGCAAAGACTCGTATTCTTCTCTACCGCGATGAATATAGTGTTATTTTGCTCGACCTTGCGCTTGGCCACGGAGAAAGCGAGGGCATGGAACTTCTTAAAAGCGTACGAGCTGAGGGTGTTGTTACGCCTATTATCATTCTTTCCGGGCAGGGGGAGACAGAAAGAAAAATTGAACTTTTGGAAAATGGTGCCGACGATTATGTCACAAAACCTTATTCACCAAGCGAACTAATCGCACGTATCAATTCCGTACTGCGACGCCCGGTAGTTACGGAAAAAATTGTGCGTATTTTGGGAAGTTTGAAAATTGAAACCGCTGAACATCGCGTATTTCTCGATGACGTTGAAGTAGCGCTCACCCTAAAAGAGTATGCCCTTCTGGAATGTTTTGCTCAGCGCCCAAACGAAGTATTGAAACGTGAAGACCTGTACGACCAAGTATGGGATTTCAATTCATTTAATCGTAGCAACGTCGTTGATGTGCATATGAAAAATCTGCGCAATAAACTTGAGCGCGACGGCTCCACGCTTCGTTTTGAAACCGTTCGTGGTGTTGGGTATCGCCTTGTTACGTAACCTTCATATACTATTGTATATACTTATGGGCACGCTAACTAATTTTATATGAAAAAATTTCTTGTTCTCTATAGGGCACCCACATTTTGGCATTCCCGAGGCCTCCATTGAAGTAATGGAAGTAAATCCCCTTCTGGAATGTAGAAAGAAGTCATCTATAAAAATTGTGGCCGCCTCGCTTTCACGAGACGGCACACAATGGCGGTAACTACTGCGCCGCGACACGAGAAGAAGGCTGTTTTCGGTCAGGGTGCGGTTCCACATTATCTGTGGTTTCGTTTTCAAAAAATGCATCAGCATTTTCGCAGAGCCAATCGTCTGGCGCCGTTTTACGAAACCACATACTGTTTCTTGGGTTTTGAAGATCGAGAGTGGTGAGCAGATACATCGCCATACCGAACCACGATATGAACACGCATACCACACCCTCAAAAAAATCTTCGAACCCGTAGCAGGAAATCAGAAACAGCATCCCGAGCCCGAGCGCCGACAACAGCATGTGAATCCTCATTGGAATTCGAATATCCCGCATGATCATGAAGTTGGTTTTGTTGCGGGTACGCACCGCTTCCGAAAGCAATACACTACGATCACCCACCTTTCCGGACGTTAACGCCGCCTGGATGGCAAAAATTGCCGCGAGCACGAGAATGATGGTTCCCGCACGCGCGTCTGCTTTCGGATTGAAGTGATACCCGTGACTCCATGCCACGTACCACATTGTGGTTGCCACTCCAGCAGAGATAACCGACTCCACGACGAGGCAAATGTTTCGCCAAAGCGCCCAGAGGCGCTCAGGCCACGAACGGCTTGGATCGAGCCGTAGCATATTCTTCAACATAGCTGTAGTCCCTCGTTTTTTAGCTTCTTAGTCCGAAATAGTTATAGTATATTTTGTATAGTCTGTCAAAATCGTATCGTAACACCGCGTAAAGCGAGGTGTGTACGTTATACTGAAAAAACAGACAATGAAGCCAGTATATAAGGTCTTTCTGGGTATTTTTATCGCAGCGATTTTTGTCGGTACACTTATTGTTCTTTTAAAAGGAAGTCACTTCTCCGTACTTTTCCCAAGTGGTTCCGTTGGCATTGCCGAACGCGATTTAATGATTGGGGCGGTGGAACTTATGCTCATTTTTATTGGGCCGCTTGCGATACTTGCGATATTCATTGCCTACTACTACCGTGCCGGAAACAAAAAAGCGGCATATAAACCAAACTGGGAGCATTCAAAACTGGAAGAACTCGTATGGTGGTCAATTCCCATTGAAATCGTGCTCGTACTTTCTGCACTCACCTGGACAAGCGCCCACGACCTTGACCCAAGCAAAGCGCTTGCCCTTTCCGGAAAGCCAGAAGTAATTCAAGTTGTGGCGCTTGAATGGAAGTGGTTATTTATCTACCCCGAAGAAGGTGTCGCTACCGTAAACGAAGTAGACATTCCGACCAATCGTCCCGTTGAATTTCGAATAACGTCAGACGCTCCGATGAACTCACTCTGGATTCCTGCGCTTGGTGGACAAATGTATGCCATGACCGGAATGACGACCACGCTTCATCTGTCGGCAGACACGCCAGGCACCTACGAAGGCGGTTCGGCAAACTACAGTGGTGAAGGATTTGCGCAAATGAAGTTTGCGACGCACGCCATGGACGAAGCTGATTTTCAAACATGGCTAAGAGAAACAAAACAGTCTTCTACTCTCCTTGATGACACTGCCTATACAGCACTTGCGAAACCAAGCAAGGCGGAACCGGTGCGGTATTATGGGCGGGTGTCGGACTCTCTTTTCGAATCTATCGTGGCCAAATTTATGCCAAAGAATATGCCTATGATGATGGATATGCACTAGTATGTTTGGAAACCTCACCGTAAGCGCGTTCATACACGGACCGATTGAAACGGGCGGACAACTTGCGGTAGTACTTGGCGGACTCACGGTCGTATTTCTGCTTACCTATTTCAAAAGGTGGAAGTGGCTCTGGAGTGAGTGGCTCACCTCGCTTGATGCAAAGAAAATCGGTGTGATGTACCTCATCCTTGCAGGACTGATGCTTGCGCGCGCCGCAATTGATGCGTTTATGATGCGTGGCCAACAAGCCATCGCGACAAGCGCAGACAATGGCTACCTTTCGCCCGATCACTTCGCGCAAATTTTCACTGCACACGGTACCATTATGATTTTCTTTGTCGCAATGACGTTTATGTTCGGCCTTATAAACTGCGTTGTACCTCTTATGCTTGGCACACGAGACGTAGCGTTCCCTCTGTTAAACTCCATAAGTTTTTGGCTCACTGCCGCAGGCGCTATGCTCGTAAATATTTCTTTGGTCATTGGAGAGTTTTCAGCCACCGGTTGGCTTGCCTATCCGCCACTCTCAGAACTTGCGTACAGTCCTGGTGTTGGTGTCGACTACTACATTTGGGCTCTGCAGATTGCCGGACTTGGCACCCTGCTTGCCGCAGTGAACTTTATTGTGACCATTATGAAAGAACGCGCGGCAGGAATGAAACTCATGCAAATGCCAATTTTTGTGTGGACTACGCTTGGCTCAATGCTCCTTATCATTTTTGCCTTTCCTATTTTGACCGGCACCCTTGGGATGCTCGCCCTTGATCGCACTCTGGGCATGCATTTTTTCACTACTGATCTAGGTGGTAACGCCATGATGTACGTAAACCTCATTTGGGCGTGGGGGCATCCGGAAGTTTATATTCTTATTCTTCCTGCGTTCGGTATTTTTTCTGAACTCGTACCGGTCTTTTCCAAAAAACGACTTTTCGGCTATACCTCTATGGTGGTAGCAACCATGCTTATCACTATTATGTCGTTTGGGGTGTGGGTGCACCATTTCTTTACCATGGGCGCCGGCGCAAATGTAAACGCATTCTTCGGTATCGCCACCATGGCAATCGCCATACCTACGAGTGTAAAAATATTCAACTGGCTGTTCACTATGTTTCGGGGGCGCATCAGCTATCCAACACCAATGCTCTGGTTTATGGGTTTTCTGTTCACCTTCCTTGTGGGTGGCATGTCGGGAATTTTGATGTCGGTGCCACCTGCAGATTTTCAGCTTCATAATAGTCTTTTCCTAGTCGCCCATTTTCACAATATGGTTATTGGTGGCGTACTCTTTGGCTATTTTGCAGGATTTGCCTATTGGTTCCCGAAAATTTTTGGATTCGCGCTCAACGAACGATTCGGCGTGTACGCTTTTTGGCTTTGGATTGTCGGTTTTGCGGTGGCGTTCATTCCGCTCTATATCCTTGGCATTATGGGTATGACCCGTCGTCTTGATTTTGTAGACCTTGCAAGTGGGTACCATCCGCTTCTTGTGGTTGCCGCTATTGGCGCCGTCATTATTTCACTTGGTATGGCAATGCAGGTAGTACAACTCTACGTAAGTGTTCGCGACAGAAAGAAACACAAAGACCGCACTGGCGACTTTTGGGACGGTCGTACGCTTGAATGGTCAGTACCTTCTCCTGCACCCTTTTATAATTTTGCAACGCTCCCACAGGTGCATGGTCGTGATTCATTCTGGATGGATAAGCAAGAAAAACGCATACATCACGAAACTATTACGGATATTCACCTTCCTAAAAATAGCTCTGTGGCATTGTTTGTTGCTGGCTTTGCGCTCACCGCAGGATTCGGCATGGTGTGGCATATATGGTGGCTCACCCTTGTCGCGCTTGGCGGTGTATTCGTCACCATTGTTCTGCGTTCCTTTGTAGAAGAAACCGAATATGTAGTGTCTGCAGAAACAATCAAAGCATACGAAGCGAAACATAAAACGGCATGAACCGCGACGCAACAAAAGGCTATTACGGTTTCTGGGTCTACATCATGAGTGACTGCGTGCTGTTTGCGAGCTTGTTTGCCACCTATGCCGTACTTCATACCGAAACATTCAACGGTCCGGCGCCGGCGCAGTTATTTGATCTTTCCTTTGTACTCACTGAAACCCTCATTCTGCTCACGAGTAGTTTTATGTGTGGCATAGCGTACCTTTCTGCGCGCGAAGGCAAAAAACAGCTCACGCTATACGCCCTTATCGCAACGCTTATTCTTGGTCTTTCATTCCTTGGAATGGAAGTGTCTGAGTTTGGAAAACTTGTTGCCAGTGGACATGGATGGACCGTGAGTGCGTTTCTTTCCTCTTACTTTGCCCTTGTTGGCACACACGGACTCCATGTATTTCTCGGCTCACTCTGGATGCTCGTGCTTATCGGGCACATTGCGCTACGCGGGATCACCGACACTCTGGTGCGTCGTCTTGCCTACTTTAGTTTGTTCTGGCACTTCTTAGATATCATTTGGATATTCATCTTTACCATCGTGTACCTTATGGGTATCTACTAATATGACAATGCGCACAAAAAACGAAGAGCTTCCGCACGGCACCAATGCCTCTTACACACTTGGTTTTGTGCTGTCTATCGCTCTTACCCTTTTTGCGTTTTGGGTCGCTCCTCTGTTTGGTGCCTTCACGTATTCCGTATTCATTGCGGCGGCGCTCGCACAGCTGTTTGTACAATTATTCTTTTTCTTACACTTTGGCCGTGGTGCGGATGCGGGAAAAAATATCACCATCGCCGTCTTTACGGTTGTCATCATTGGCATTGTGGTTATAGGAACCATATGGATTATGAACAACCTTGCCCATCTGCACATGATGCCACCAACCACCACCGATCTGTACACGAACGGGCAGGTAGCGCCACAGAATGAACTAAAGTAATGAAGCAATACTACGTACTCACAAAGCCGGGGATTGTATACAGCCATGCGATGACTGCCATCGCTGGGCTTTTGTTTGCTACACACCATTCGGGAGTACCCTTTCAACTTATTTTTGGAACCTTATTTGGTATTTGTTTTATTGTTGCCGCCTATTGCGTCTTCAATAATATTCTTGATAGCGATATTGATGCCCAGATGAAGCGCACAAAAGACCGTGCGCTTCCTACCCACAGCATCAGCACCGCGCACGCGTTTATGTATGGAAGTGTGTTGTTTGTACTTGGTACAGGAATCCTTCTTTTCACGACAAATGTACTTACGCTATGCGTTGCGCTGTTTGGTATGTTTGCGTATCTCGCGCTCTACACACCCGCAAAACGCTACACCGTACACTCCACCATCATTGGAACACTTTCAGGGGCGGCACCACTCGTTGCTGGCTACACCGCGGTTACCAATACACTCGATGTGACTGCGGTCATTTTGTTTCTCATTATGGTCGCGTGGCAGATGGTTCACTTTTTTGCTATCGCCTTTTATCACCTTGCCGATTACCAAGCGGCGAATATTCCCGTTTTCCCGGTGCGCTATGGAGCGCTTCCCACCAAAGTACTCATGCTCGTATATTCGTTTGTATTTATACTTGCTATCTACGCGCTCTACGCCGGCGGCGGAGCAAGTTTTTTGTTTCTTTGCACACTCGGTAGTGCCGCACTCCTCTGGACGGTGTTTTGTATATACGGATTTTTCACAGACGACAACACTCGCTGGGGAAAGCGTTTATTCTTCTATTCACTTTTTGTGATTATGCTTCTGTCGGTTGCGCTTGCAGTTACGTAGTATGAAACGGGGAATGTTTGAATAAAGGGGCGGAAGTATGTCCACGGAACACTAAACAAGGTTCCTGTTCAGTGTGGACATACTGAGCCTCTTAAAACATTTTCGCGAATTCTTTTTTCATGGTAAACGTCCAGAGGTGCGCAAGGTACGGAAGAATGGAACCAATAAGGAGCGCGCCAACGACACTGGTCGCAATCGTCCACCAGAATGAACCTTTCAAAATAACATTCGTAAATCCTACGAGGTTTATAAGAATCAGGCCGCACATAATGGAGTAGAAGTTCACCACACTCCACCACGTCAGATTTTTTACATCTTTCGAGTGAATGTGCGCAAAGTGCTCCATGTAGTGTTCAATACCATGCGTCATAATTTTCTGACGTTCCGTGCGCACACCGATAGCATATCCAAGTGCTATACCAACAAACAAAGCCGGAACTGTGTAGGGGAGCGTGGCTTCTGCAGAATCCCAAAACGCGAGCGTAAGCGTGATAACAATAAAGAAAAAAAGCGCTGACATCATCAAGCGCGTTTCGGTGAACTTGTTGTGTACAGCGTATTTAATTACCGTGATGGTAATAAGAAAAAACGCGAGAAAGGCAATGAGGGCAATGATGGTTGTAGCTGAATGCATACCACCAGTATATACGGTGCTTACTTGCCAACCGACAGGAGTTTTGACGGGCTCTGGTGTCCGTTTACAATCCGCACCTTCCCTTCCGGCACAGCAAAATGGGCGGCAATGAGGGCAATGATGCGTTTGTTCGCAAGATTCTGGGTCGCTGGCTCCCGTACCCACACGTCAAAGTGGTCTTTTGAGCGCTCTTCCACCCTTTCCCCTTTTGCCTCTGTTTTCGCCCATACCTTTACATACATGGCCTAAGTATGGCAGAAATCGGAAAAGGTGATACTATAAGGACATCAAATCCAGCGCTGTTCAATAGACGTGCACCCGTGCCTGTTTCTGGCACAGCCTCCTGTACTTGATGATATTAGTGTCCCAATAGTCACATACCATGCAGACAGGAATTATCGCGCGCCTTACGGATCGCGGCTTCGGTTTTATCAAAGGTGAAGGATCAGACAAGGATCTTTTCTTCCACTCAAACGAGCTCAAGAACATCAAGTTTGATGAGCTCCGCGAGGGAGATAAGGTTACGTTTGAAGTGGGTGAAGGTCCAAAAGGCCCAAACGCAGTCAACGTAAACAAGGTCTAACCTTTTTGAAAGCGCCCTTCGGGGCGCTTTCAGTACGTGCGGTTCACATTTTTATGACTTCCATCGCAAACACCGTTGAAATAAAAGCGCCGACAGGCGCAGTGTATGAAGTACTGTCCACTCTTGGCGGACTTCGTAGCTGGTGGTCAACCGATATGCACGGCAACCCGGAAAAAGGTGGCGAGTTGCGCATTGGCTTTGGCGAAGAGCGTTCAAGCCTGATGAAGGCAGAAGATGCAAAAAAGAATAAGTCACTCCGCTTGAAAGTAGTTTCTTCCACGTTCCCTGAGGGAAAAGACTGGGTAGGTACGATAATTTCGTTTACGATTGCTGAAAGCAATGATCGCGGTACGCTCGTCACCTTTTCTCACACTAATTGGAAAGAAGGTTCAAAATCCTTTGAGCGTTGTGAAAAACAATGGGGTCTTGCGCTCACCAGTCTTAAGGGTCTTTGCGAAACCGGAAAAGGAAAACCGGAAATCCCGAAGAAAAAACAAACCAAAAAAGCTACCGGCTGGTTCCCCATTTCATAGTTTTCTATCCCCATATAGTGCTTTGACTCCGTAGACTCTTTTTTCTACGCTAAAAGACGGAACCGAGGCCACCCAAGGAAGGCTCATGCTCAGCTCAAGCGACTTTGCACATACCCTCGCAGGCTACCGACTCACGAACGTAGCTGTTCTCTACCATCTACCCGACTACCCAGATCTCTTGCAGGAATTCCTGTGGCAAACACTCGACACCGCTCCGCACTTTCCTGTGGTGAACAAATTTCTTCGGTTTTGGGAAACCAATATCGATGGAAAATTGCACACCGTACGGATTGCCGTGCGCGGTGTGATTGCGCCCGCAGAACTTAGACTGGTCGGAGTCGAATATCGTTTGAACTGACCGTGTCAAAAGGAGCCGCCGCTTCACTTGACGCGGCGGTTTCTTTTTATGTCCGCCTATCACTCTCTTTCCATTCAATAAGTCGCCCAGCCTCGAGTTCCATTGGGTCAGCTTTTCGAATAAACCGTTCATTTCCTTTCGGCACAAGCGGAAAGTGCGGAAGAGCGTCAAGGGCATCATCAATCTCAAAGAAATCTTCCTCGGCTGTTATCCAGTCTGTGCCAAGTTTCTTTAGATTCAACGGCTTTGAAAAACTCACGAGTGTTTTTTCGCCATTCGTGTTCATAAACCATTCGTGAAAATAGGAGAGTGCGAGCTCGCGAAGTGTTTTGTATACTGGGTCGCGGAAACGAATGGTCGCGTGGTTCGTTTTTGATATCGCGCCCCAATAGCCATTTCGTTTATAAAGTGCCACCACGTGGTCATAGTCATGCGGCTTCCCCACTAAATCCATAACGAGTGGTTCTTCTCCATGAAGCCACAGCGCCGTGGCGGCAAGAAGTGCGCCCTCTATACAATGCGCTTTCTTTTCACGAAGCACACGCCGTGGCGAAAAATGCGTCTCACCTTTTTTCTCATGATTCATCGGTATGGCATCCAAAAAATCCTGAATTTTGATAGGTGTTGAAAGTTTCCGAAGAGTGTTCTCTTCTTCTTTCGTGAGATCAAACATGGGGTAAGTGTACCAGTCTAAGCGCGGCAACAAGGGCGATTTGTGCTTCGCCCTCCGTTCGGGCACAATAGACCCCATGAACCTCAAAACCTTTGAATTCAAACACCCTCTTGCGATACCTGCGCTTAGCCTGCTCCTGCTTCTAGCCCTTGGTTTTGGGGGGTATGAATACTATGTACTCAACCTTGCCGCACATTCCTATGTCGCCCAAGTGGCAGAACTTTCAACCAATTTGAGTGCGGCATCGAGCACTATTGCGCAATTGAACGACGCCTATACGCAAGAAAAAGCGCGCAACGATGATTTTCAAAATCAGATAAGCCATATTACAGGGACCGTAGGCACGCTAGATAAGCTATCCAAAACTGACCCTCAACTCCTTGCAAAGTATTCAAAAATCTATTTCTTGAATGAAAATTACGCACCAGCCTCCCTCTCAGATATTCCCTCCGAAGAAACTTCAGACGCAAAAAAACATCAATTTTTGAAAGAGGCGTTTCCCTACCTTGAGAACATGATTGGGGATGCAAAACGTGACGGTATCGACCTTCTCGTGCTTTCTTCCTATCGTTCCTTCTACGAACAGGCCGCACTTAAAACGAACTACAAAATTACCTACGGTAGCGGGGCAAATGCCTTTTCCGCAGACCAAGGATATTCGGAGCACCAGCTAGGCACCGCCGCAGACTTCACAACACCAGCGCTTCACAACACCCTTGATGGCTTTGATAAGACCAGTGCATACACGTGGCTTACGAGGCACGCCTATCAGTACGGCTTTGTTCTATCCTATCCTTCTGGCAATACCTTCTATGTATTTGAGCCGTGGCACTGGCGCTACGTTGGCGTAAAGCTTGCAACACGCCTGCATGACGATAAGCAGTATTTCTATGACCTCGATCAACGCGAAATAAACACGTATTTGATTGATTTGTTTTAATCCCCACCTCACACACCCGTGAAGCGACGGTGCGGTATAGTAGCGGTATGAGCGAACTTAAAAAACACCCTATCCGCCACGAAGGCAGGCCTCTGACGCCCGAACACCTTTCTGAAGGACTACATTCAAGAATGGAGTTTTCTAAGAGTGTTACTGACCGCATTGCGGATTTTTTCACTGAAGCATTTGGTACGGTTGCCTTCCTTTTGCTCAACATCCTTTTCTTTCTTTTTTGGTTCAGCGCTAACTTCAATATGATTGCCGGCATAGCACCGTTTGACCCGCCGCCATTCAATTTACTCACCATGGTCGTATCACTTGAAGCAATCTTCCTCGCCATCATTGTGCTGATGAGTCAAAATCGTGCAGGGAAAATTGCCGACATCCGCCAAAAAATGGACTTTGAAATCGATGTCGTTTCTGAGCAAGAAATCACTAAGATTGTTCAGCTCTTAGAAAAACTTCATAGACACGTAGGTGTTCGCTTGGAAGACGTAAAAGAAATCCATAGAATGGAAGAAGCGGTAGACCTTGAAAAAATTCGTCGCGGAGCGGAAGAATAACGCTTTTCCCACCCCTTCGAGCTTGTGGTAGAGTACGCGCGGAGTGGCCATAGAGCCACTTTTGCTTTTGTTTTTTGACCCAAACCAAGTGAGGACACAGTGAACATACTCCTTATCGGTTCCGGCGGGCGTGAAAGCGCCTATGCTTGGAACCTGCAGGCTCACGGACACACTGTATGGTGTGCCCCGGGCAATGCCGGAATGCACAATGCACTCCCCGGCATAAAGCCAATGGACTTCGCGAAACTTGCAACTGCTTTCAAAAGTTCAGGTTGCGAACTTGCCATTGTTGGTCCTGAAGCGCCGCTTGTCGGTGGCATTCAAGACTACTTCGCCAAACACGGCCTTCTTTTGTGCGGACCAAGCCAACAGGCCGCGCAGACGGAAGCCAGCAAAATTTGGTTCAAGTATCTGCTCGCGGAAGCGGGAGTGCCGACGGCAAAGTTTGCCGCCTACACTCGCGACCAAATGCAACACGCCTGCGACGTGGGCTACATCCACCAGCAGGGTCCGGGCAATATCGTTGTGAAGGCCGATGGGCTTTGCGGCGGCAAGGGTGTGTTCCTTCCAGATACCCTTGCGGAAGTGGTGCCGACATGCGAGAAACTGCACGCTGACTTCGGTGAAGCGGCAAATCGCTTTCTCGTTGAAGATCGACTGTATGGTTCCGAGTTCTCGATGATCGCAATGGCGAACGGTCGCGGTCTCTGTTTCCTTCCCACCGTACAAGACTACAAGCGCCGCAACGACAGCGACAAGGGTTCAAACACGGGTGGCATGGGTGCATACACGCGGCAGTTGCCTATCGCAATTGAAGAAGCGGCACGCGTTATGGTTGCCGACATTTTCCGTACACTCACAAATCGTGGCATTGAGTACCGCGGACTTATCTTCATCGGCTTCATGCTAACGAAGACGGGCCCGATGGTACTTGAGATGAACTGCCGCGGCGGCGACCCGGAAATGCAGGCCATTCTCGCGTCTACCGGTATGAGCTTTGCTCAGTATTGCGTTGTTATGGCGGCAAACATCCCCGTTCCATTTCTGACGCCGGAAAAATTGCGCGAAGCAGTGTGCGTTAATCTTGTCGATCCGGCGTACCCGGACACAGCGGTGCTTCCGCCTGATACGCCGATTACGGGTATCAACGCGGCACAAAAACTGGGTGCGCTCGTCTTCCACGGCGGTACGGGAAATGGTGCTTCGGGACCCGTAACCAATCGCGCCGACAGAATCTTGTCGGTGGTTGGCACAGGTGCCACGCTTGAAGCGGCAAGAAGTCTTGCTTACGCAGGCGTGGATCAAATCCGGTTCGGCGGCGCAAAACCCGGCTATCGAACCGACATCGCTGAAAACAACTAAACTCCCTTCTGGGGGAAAGGCGCGCGGAACACCACTGCGCGCTTTTTTCTTTTTGCAGTATAATTATCCCCTATGAACATCTTTGACGCGGGCATTTTAGGTATTGTGGAAGGATTCACTGAGTTTCTTCCCATTTCTTCCACCGGTCACCTTATCCTTGCCACTCAGCTTCTTGGACTTCCTTCCACGGCATTCGTAAAGAGTTTTGAAATCTGCATTCAGCTTGGTGCCATTCTTGCGGTTGTCGTGCTCTACTGGCGCTCATTTCTTTCCGTGCCTCTTTTGAAAAAACTGTTCGTGGCATTTTTACCAACCGCTGTTATCGGGCTTCTGCTCTATCACACACTGAAAACATATCTGCTTGGAAATTTGCTCGTCGTTCTTGGCTCGCTTTTCCTTGGAGGCGTTGTGCTTATCGTCTTTGAATACTTCCACAAAGAACAAGAAACGGCAGTTGCGCACACGGAAGACATTACCTATAAGCAATCTTTCTTTATTGGTCTTTTCCAAAGCATTGCGATCATTCCCGGCATCTCGCGCTCAGGAGCCACCATCGTTGGCGGTCTTATGCTTGGTATTCGTCGCACTGCGATTGTAGAGTTTTCATTTTTGCTTGCCGTTCCTACCATGGCGGCCGCAACCGGTCTTGATATAGTGAAAAACGCATCATCCTTTGCGAGCGCAGATTTAACCTCGCTCGCCGTTGGATTTATCGTATCGTTTGTCGTTGCGCTCTATGCCATACGATTCCTTCTTTCTTATATTCGAAAACATAGCTTCACTGCGTTTGGTATCTACCGCGTTATCATCGCCGTAGTCTTCTTCACCTTCTTTTTGACCTAGCCTATGTATCTGTTTTTGTCCGGACTCGTGGCATTTATTGAAGCGTCGCGCTACGGTCTTCTCTTTATTTCCACCCTACTCGGAAGCCCAGTGGTGATGATTGCCGCCGGCTACCTTGTACATATTGGGCAACTAGAGTTTTGGGCGGCCTACGGCACTATTGTAGCGGCAGATGTCGTCGGAGATGTCGTGTGGTATTGGGTTGGCCGCATTGGCGCACGTCCTTTTCTTGCACGTTTTGGACATCGGCTTGGCATCACGCCGGAACTCGTTGATAAGCTAGAAAATCGATTCAACCATCACCACGAACGTATTCTCATTATTTCAAAGCTCACTATGGGGCTTGGTGTAGCCATTGGTGTTCTTGCTGTTGCCGGAATGATGCGCGTTCCCTTCTGGCGCTATATGGTGGTAAACATTTCCGGTGAACTGGTGTGGGCGCTCATTCCTATCGGTATTGGATTTTATTTTGGCAACGTGAGCGAGCTACTCCCACCATCATTTAGAATTTGGTTTGCTCTTATTGGTCTTGTCGTAGTTGTACTTATTTCACGCGCCGCAATAAAACGTCTTTCAAAAAAAGACTGGTAGCTAACGAATGATGGGATAGATAAACTTGCGCTGAAGAAAAGGTGGGAGTGGAATGATCATGGCCCAGTATAAAATCATATGGAGCCAGCCGACTGCGTCAAAACGACGGGTTGAAGTGGCAATAGAACTGGTTTTCATATAAAAACATTTACCGTATTTTTTTGCCGCCGCAAGAAAGGCAAGATCTTCTGCCACTTGGCGTTTTTCATCCGAGCGCACGACGTTCAACACATCGCGTCGTATGGCGAAGGTGGTATACGGCATAGAATGCGTAAGCCAGCGAGTAAAGTTTCCAAGCGGATAGAGCATGCGGGTAAACAGTTTTGAAGAGAGTGGCAAAATACGAAACACTCCTGCAGTGTACGTGCTCATGTCCTTTGCGGTTAAAAATGCGTTCATTTCTTTCAAAAACGGCGGAGCAAGACGAGTGTCTGCATCCATAAAAATCACCCAGTCGCCGTCTGCACGTGAACGCTCGGCACCGCGATTGCGCGCAAACGAAACACCCTTCTGCGCGTAGGAAATGATATGAATGTGACTGTCTTCAAAGGGCGTCGCTTGTTCAAGCGTTTTGTCCGTAGAGCCGTTTTCTATCACCAGCACTTCGTACTTATCTTTCGGGTACTCAAGCTCTGCAAGATAGTGGAGTGTGTCTGCAATATATTTTTCCTCATTGTGCGTAGGAACCACAATAGAAAAGAACAAAGGGTCATTCATGGCGATATGGTAAGTATAAACCGATCGTGCCAAAAAGCATCACGTGCTCTCTAACTCTTTAGGCCTTTCCCTCGCTTGAAAAGCCAGGTCGTGAGAACAAGAAAACCGAGCGTAAACCCAATAAGGACGAAAAACGCGAGCCACGGATCAACGTCTGATACGCCAAGAAATCCATAGCGGAAAAGATTCACCATATAGAGGATAGGATTTCCAAGTGAGAGGGTGCGGAAAAATGGAGGTAATTGGTCAATGGAATAGAACACTCCCCCGAGGTACGTAAGTGGCGTAAGCACGAAGGTTGGCACGATAGAAATTGCGTCAAACGACTTTGCGAAAAATCCGTTCACTAACCCGGCAAACGCAAACAGAATCGAAGTCAGAAAGGCGGCAACAAAAATCACCAGCGCACTGTGTACCACAAGGTGCGTGAAGAAAACCGATACGCCAACAACAAGCACTCCCACAAGTCCGGCACGAATCACCCCACCCGAAACAAACCCCATCATTACCACCCAGCTTGGCATAGGCGACACGAGCATTTCGTCGATAGTGCGTTGCCACTTCGCGAAGTAAAACGTAGACACCGTGTTCATGTACGCGCTTGTGATAAGCGACATCATCACCAGTCCGGGCACAATAAACTGCATATAGGAATGCCCGTGCACTGAAGCAAGCTGTGAGCCAATGAATGTACCGAACACGATGAAATAGAGCGTGGTAGTAACCACGGGCGGCAGAAGTGTTTGCGACCAAATGCGAATGATGCGAATCACTTCTTTGCGCACCATGGTGTAGTAACCAATGAGCGCAGGGTTTTGAGTTTTAATCATAGTGTTGTGTCCGAAGTGTCACCAATAAGTTCAAGAAAAATATCTTCCAGTTTTTTGTTGCCATGCTTTTTAATCAATCCCTGTGTGGATTCATTCGCGATAATTTCACCCTTACTGATAATCGCGACTTGGCGTGAGAGTTGTTCGGCTTCTTCAATGTAGTGAGTGGTAAGGACAATGGTGACACCTTCTGCGTTCAATTTTTTCAAAAAATCCCACATGCCACGACGAAGCTCCACGTCCACACCAGCGGTCGGTTCATCAAGCAAAAGCACCTGTGGTTCGTGAATGAGGGCACGAGCAATCATAAGGCGGCGTTTCATTCCGCCCGAAAGAGTCTGTGCAGGACTATCGCGTTTTTCCCAAAGGCCAAGCTGTTTCAGAATTTCTTCTGCTTTCGGAAGAGCGGCTGTACGCGTGATGCCGTAGTACCCCGCCTGATTCACCACAATATCCATAACCTTTTCAAATATATTGAAGTTAAACTCCTGCGGCACAAGCCCGATAAACGTTTTTGCTTTGTCAGGGTCGGTGTCCGTCGAAAACCCGCAGACTTCCACCGTACCGCTTGTTTTAAGCGTAAGCCCTGCCGTGATGCCAATCATGGTGGTCTTCCCTGCACCGTTTGCGCCAAGAAGCGCAAAAAACTCTCCGCGCGGTACCGTGAGCGAAACGCCCTTCAGCGCTTCGGTTCCTGTTGCGTACACCTTGTGCAGGTTTTCTATTTTTATTGCAGGAGCGTCCATATTACGCATTATCACGGAGCGAAAGCCCTCCCATATAATCTGCCTTTCCTATAGTGAGACCTTCGGCACGGAGCAAATCGTAAGCGGTTGTAAGGTGGAAGAAAAAGTTTGGAAGAATGTACTCAAACGCATAGTGAAAACCCGTGAGATGTTTATCCGCAAAATACGGAAGGGTGACCTGTGCATCTTCCCTACCATCAATATCCTCCGCCTTCACGGCGTCCACAATTTCAAGCGTTTTTACAATGCGAGCCTTCAATTCTGCAATCGTTGTTTCAGTGTCGGCAATGGCTGGCGGCTGTTCGCCCCTTATGCGAAACGGAAAGCTTTTTGCCTGATCACACGTAATCTGTACTTGCTTCATAAGCGTGAACATATCGGGCGCAAAACGCTTTTCAAGAAGGATTTTCTCATCACCACCGGTTTCTTTGATATGTGCCTCGGCCTTGTCTAGGAGGGCTGAAAGAGCCAAAAGACCCTTCCTAAGGGTGGGTACGGTCACAGAATAGAGTGATGTTTGCATAGCGAAATGAATTAGGTTCCTAGAGTATACACTTTTGGGCTTTTAGCGTGCCCAGTGGATAACCTAACCAAAGGTGAAGGTGTATGCCTTAAGGCCGCTACCGTGGATTTTAAGCTCTAGTGTGTGTGTTCCAAGTGAACCATGAATCAGACGGTACAGCCGTTCTTCATGAATAGTTACCGTAGAGGTTTTTGGGTCTACATCGCTACCAGCAAACGTTCCAACAGGCACACCGTCGCGAAGCACGTCAACCGTGACAGCGGTATCACCGGAAGCGACAAAATACACGTCTCCTGCATTGTAGTTGTAGACCACAGTGTCACCATCCTCGGCGCTCGCATATTCAGACTGCATATTCCACGAACCACCAAGATAAAGTTTGTTTATGCTTGGCGTTACGGGGAGCGTGAATGTTTGCGTACCACCTTTTCCTGCCGTGCCATTTCCCAAATATTCGTTACGCGCATAGCCAAAGTATGTTTCTGGACTGCCGACAATCTGCGCATTTGACGAAGGAATGTTCGGAACAACTGCGGTTGTAATAGCGGTGGTCGATGCGTTCATTCGCTCGGCACGTTCCATGAGCGCCGCTTGAATTGCCTTCTCAGTAACGTCATATTCGCCTTCGCCAATATGGTCGTGAACCACGAACCCATCAATATCAATCAAATACTCGCGCGGCCAATACTGGTTTGCAAACCCATTCCATGTTTTGTAATTGTTATCCAGCACAACAGGGTACGTAATGCCGAATTTTTTCAGCGCATCACTCACGTTTGCCGCAACGTGTTCAAAAGAAAACTCAGGAGTATGCACGCCGACAATCACCAACCCCTTGTCTTTGTACTTTGCATACCAACTCGTAAGGTACGGAAGCGTGCGCTGACAATTGATACAAGAGTATGTCCAGAAATCAACGAGCACCACATTTTTACCGCGATACTGTGCAAGCGTTATTGGTTTTCCATCAGTGTTTAAGTAGGAATCAATACCAGCAAGCTCCGGTGCAAGGTGGTACTTCGCCATTTTTTCAGCAAGGGTAGCGCTCGGTAGTGGTGCCGTGACCGTGGTTGAGGTCGTTTCAGTTTTAGTACTTGCAGTGGTTGTAGTAGTTGCCGTGTCCGATGGTGTGATTGTTTCTGTTGGCGAATTCTGTGATGGGTCGCTGTGAAGCAGTAGTCCTTGCTCAATGGTTGTTTCGTCAAAAATCTTGTAGAGCGGAGCTTCAATTTTCTTGTCCAAGCCGGTGATAATAGCGATGCCAACAAGAATAAAAAGAATGCCAAGTATGCGCTTGAACCAACCCTTCGGGTCAGCAACGACACCCAGGGTGTCCATAACACGCTGTCCTACAAACGAAATAACAAGCAGTGAGAAACAAAGACCAACGATGTAGGCAATAATATCGGCAAGCCCAAGGGCAAGACTCACTGGCAACACGCTCGCAAGCACAATGAAATACGTTGGACTGCAAGTGGAAAATACGGGACCGAGAGCCGCGCCAACCAACACATCGCCCCAGAAACTCTGCTTCATAAAACCGGCGGACATCAGTTTGTTTGAACTTTGACTTGCCTTTGCAAGGAAAGAAATGCGATCCCACAGTGTTGGGAAAAGGGTCACCAAGCCCACGATGACAATTAATCCCCCCGATACCCAATTCCAAAATTCAGGTGAAATCGTTATGAAAAGCGTAGAAACTTTCAGGAGAATGGTAAAAATAAAAACGGAAATACCGAGTGAAGTGGTAACAACGAGCGCACGACGAAAACTACTGCCGCCCGTGAGCGAGCCACCCACAATAACCGGCAAAAGCGGAAGCACGCACGGAGAAAGGACGGTAAGAACCCCAGCAAGAAGTGAAATTAAGAAAATAGTCATAGAGGTATGATACGCACTGGCCTCACGAATGTAAAGTTAGTTTTACACACCCTACCTAAAAACTAACGGTTTCGGTTCGCCCATATGCGTGTGAGTATCTTCGCAAGAACCGTAACGGCGAGCGCCGCAGGAATCCACGGATCAATACTATGGTGCAAGCCTTCAACAAGCAGGGCGAGTGTAAGCACCGCTACTGAGGCAAGAAAAGCGACGCGGCCGGCAAACATACGATGAAATAATTCACGCTCATCTCCCGCCTGTTCTTTTAGTACAAAACCCGCGTATATCGCAACCAGCACTGCCGCGAGTGCGAGTGCCGTAACGAGCATGGTGGACGGCATCCAAAACATAAATGGATTCGCGAGGAGTGCAAGAATAACAATCAGCGATGCGGCAACAAGATATTCAAAAAGTGAATTCATACGAGACGAAAAAGTGTTTCAACGGTTGTATGAAGAAGTTTAGCAAGTTTCAAGGCAAGTGCGACCGAGGGAGCGTAGTTTCCCTTCTCAATAGCGATGATGGTCTGCCGCGTCACACCCGCCTTAATCGCAAGTTCTTCCTGCGTAAAATCGGCCTTGCGGCGGTGGTCGTACAGAGTGTTGTGAACGTTTTCCATAGGTGGGGGTTGCGCGCGCCAAGTGTACCACGTACACTTGTACTTACATTACTCATAGAAACTCACCATGAACGACGACATGAAGCAGGACGGTACCGATGGCGATATGCCAGCAGCCGCTCCAGCAGATATGCCTGAAGAGAGCATGCCCGCTCCTGAAGGTACCGACGCTCCAGCAATGTAATTGCTAAAAAACAGCCCCACCGAAAGATGGGGCTGTTTTTTAATACCGTACCGTCTTTTACATTCCACCCATCCCGCCACACATATAGAACTGCCCACAAAAAACGGGAAAGTTATGCACTATCTGGCCAAAAAACAGCACGTGGGGGCGGGCTATACTTACACTATCGTGGCTCTTCTCCTTATCTATTTGTTTGCCCTTGCCGTGACCCTTCTTGTGGCTCTTACGCTCTTTCACGGCATTTGGGGTAGCCCGCACCATCCTGAATTCCGCGTGTTGCAACAAAAAATTCAAAAAACCTTCCATTTCCGTAGAAGTGACGCGTCCCAATTGCGTCGATTTAAAAACTTGGGCTACGACGTGGTGCTCTTTTCCGGCACAGCTACCTCACCGGCCGACGCTGACTCCTTTTTGCATAGCGCGCAAGTCGTTGCCGCTGAACGCCCGCGCACAGTATTTGTTGTTACCGGTGTCGGTGATACGGCAAACACAATGGCTGAACACGCTCGCGAGCTGAGTCTTGGAAACAAGGTATGTTTTATTAAGTCATTACCCGACACACTAAGAAGCATCTATGAGTCGGCTGATCTTTTTGTGATTCCGTCTGTACCAGACCAAAGCCATACGGTGTTGGAAGCAATGCACGTAGGTGTTCCGATAGTAATTTCCAACACATCCCCAAGCGCCTGTATGACAAACACTATCGTCCGCGTTGATTTTCAAGACACCGGCAAATTTGCTCGTCACCTCAGTACCCTTCTTGCTGAACCCCTACGGCGTGAAGCCCTTTCTCGTCGTGCTCGCACTGAAGCAAAACTGTTTGCCGTATAAGTTTAATCCTGCACAAACGTTTCTGTTGGATCGAGTTTACCGTTTTTAAAGGCGATGACTATCTCAAGGTCGCGATTGCGACGCTTGGTTTGAAGCGCGTTGAGTGCATAACGTTGAAAATCTTTGCCCGAACACACTTTTACTATTTCTTCCTGAAGTTCAGCAGAAAGTTTTTTCGTTTTGCCACCAACAAATGAAAGGTCGAACGCATTCGGTGTTCCATTTAACGTGAGCCTATAACTAATCTCTCCCGTAAAAGGTTTACCTGTTGTTGTCTCTTCTACTTCAATCGCATTGCCGAGTTCATAGCTAAAGATGGGACCAAGCACAAGACGATTGTCATCAACGTTATTTGGAATCATCAGATTTTCACGATCAACCACAATAGTGACAGGCACATCCCCACCCGCCGCAGGCTTCCCACTGAGTTGCACAATTTTACGTACTCGCTCCACACGAGGCTCTACATTTATTTCTTTTGTATTAAGCCAAATGTTCACTGCCGCTTGTGTGTCGGGCGCGCGGAAACCGATTGCCACGGCGTTTTCTGCACCGTTTCGCTGAAGCGCTTTGCGAGCATCCACAGGAAGTTGTCCAAGTTTTTCGGCCGCGTTAAACCGTGGATCGGAGGCGGTACCAAGAAACATAATATTAGAATCCTTCTTAAGGGTTTCAGCGACTGACACTTCTTTGTTGGTTGGGAGTTCTAAGGGATTTACAACGCTCGATCGTTTGTCTTTTTCCACCAAGCTTTCACCTCGATCAAGATAGGCATCAAATACCGTATCGCCTGCAGGTTTAAATCCTGTCGCAGCGATAGCGGCATCTACTTGAATAGGCAATCCTGATTTTGAAAGAATGTCTGCACCTTTTTCATCCAGAAGCACGACGCGGCGTTCAGATGGTTCTCCATTTTTGGACGCGTAGTCAATATCGGTCACACGAGCACGCACAAATTCAATAAGATTTCCCTTTCCGTTACGAGGCTTCAAGTCATTAAGAGATGCGTATCGAGGACGCGCACTCAAGTCACCATCAGCTATCAAATACACCTTCTCAACATCGCGCACTCGTGGATTGTCACCTTGAAAGAGAGTACCGATATTTTCTATAAGCGTATCTGCCGAGTTCCCTCGTCCCCATATAGCAATACTCTTTCCCGGTGAAAGATATTCGTTGGTACGATTAGTAAGTGCCTTAAATGCTTCAAGCGTAGTTGAAATCTTTGGAAACTTTCCTTCTTCATTTGCTTCCTCAGCAATTCGTTGCGCGCGACTACCTTCAAATTTAAACCCGTAGCTTGGCTCTCCAAGACCGGTAGCAACAAACACAGCATCGGTACGTAATTTTATATCTCGCGTTCTACCATCGTTTTCAGTAATGCGAAGCACCACAATTTTATCTCCTTGCGTATCTTCTTCACTATTTGGTCGCACACTCATCACCCGAGTATTAAGTGCAAGCCGGTCAGTAAGAAGCGATGTCTGAAGTGCCATTATGGTTTGCAGTTGTTCGTTTGTTGGATACCGCGCAATAGAAAGATTATCTGGAGACGGAAGATAATCCACAGTCATGTTGATACTGCCAGCACGCACATCAGAATTTGGGTCACGCTCGCCCGGATACCACCGCATAGGACTTCCGTATGCACGCACCGTTTTAAGTTCTTCTCCTGGTAGTGGTGCCCCAGGGAGCACCATAGAGTCGGTACCGCGCTTGTTTGCACTATTCAAATCCCACGCCGCGCCCTCTGGAATAGCAAACGGACCACCCGGCTGTCCGCCAGCGTCAACCACAAGCATTGATTTTGCGAGATTCGCATTGTTACGCACGATCTCACCAAGCGCCGCCACGCCGTTTGGCCCTGTACCTATCTGTATAAGTGGTACGTAGTCACCATCCTTCAGTTCTGCGAGTGTGCGTTCGGAAAGCGAATCAAAGTGGTGACGTAAAAATACGTTTGTTGCGCCGTAGTCTGCAGTAGCGGCGGCAACAAGGTATGGATTAAATACTGAAAGAAGTTCCACCGATTCAAGATACGAACGCTCCACATCGGTGAGTGGTCGCTGTTCAGAAAGCTTCGCAATACGTTGCTCGTAGGTACTCTTCTTTTTGCCATCCCCAAGGAATCCGGCAACCGTCTTTTTTGTCTCTGGGTCAGCACGCAACGTTTCAATAAGCGGATATATTGTGGATACGAAATTTGTGCGCACGTAATTAAACGCCTGTTTATTTTTTCCAAGTTCGGGACTCACAAAATCTGCCTTCAAGTTTGTCTCAATGCGTTTAATCAAATCTGCACCAAACTCGGTATCAAATGCTTCAGGATTTTTTGCCGCCATCGTAGAGCGGTAGAGATTAAAAAGCTCCGTTTTTACCTCAAGATCTTCTTGCGTTTCAGCGGGAAATGCATCAATAAGTTTTAGTACGATTCTTGGACCACTATCAAACTTTTGACGAATGGCGTTTGCAGATTCTAGACGTTGGGAAGCGGTGATAGCCGTAAGCTGTGGCTCTATTGCTTCAGTAAGTTTTGTATATGCTTGCACGTAATCAATATCGTCTATAGGCGGACGCAAAGTGAGCTCTCGCAGTGATTCGCGAACTTTTTCAGGCTTTGCATCTGACTTAAGCGACGAGATTATTTTTTCTTTAAAGCCACCGAGTTCGGCGCGGTATGCGGCCTTAGTAAGCACTCTTCCAATGTTTTGATCGGCAGGAATTGCCGACTTGCTCAACGTATCTAAAAATCCTATTGCTTTATCATAATCAGGTTTTTGGTTCGCGAGAAGTGCTGTTCCAGCAACGACGTCTCGTAACCGACGTTCCTTTTGGGCAACTCCAAGCAGTTTTGAAACCATTGCCCTGTCTACCGCATCACGTTCCTCGTACGCACCAAGAAGTTCGATACTTTTATCAATTGACGGTTTCTTATCAAGTTCCTTATAAAAAGCATTCTCAAATTCAAGTCGACGTTTGGTATCACCAAATCTCTGAAACCAATCCCTAAATTCTGTAAGGAGCGGTGTCTGTTTTTCAGAATCCAACAAGGCACTGATACGTTCCGCCGACTTCATGTCGCTCTTCGCGACAACCCGAGCGACGTTTGCCTTGAGTTCGTCAGGAAATGCTTTATTGCCAACAAAGCCCGCAAACTCCGCAAGCAACCTCTGCTGTTCAGGGTCAGCGGGACGATACTGATCAATGTTGTCCGATGATATATAGACACTGGTGATACGCAGAAATCCATTGTCCGGACCCTTCAAATCATTACTGCCGGGATTCTTTTGTGGATTAAAGAGCGC